>NZ_VDGH01000006.1 GCF_006861795.1 Psychrobacillus lasiicapitis
ATTTCCCATTACGCAAGTAAGTAAGATCCCTCAAAGACGATGAGGTAGATAGGTTCGGGGTGGAAGCGTGGCGACACGTGCAGCTGACGAATACTAATCGATCGAGGACTTAACCAAATGTATTTATCTGTAGTAAATGTCTGTTTATCCAGTTTTGAGTGAACAAGCACTCATCGTCTAGTGATGATGGCAAAGAGGTCACACCCGTTCCCATACCGAACACGGAAGTTAAGCTCTTTTGCGCCGATGGTAGTTGGGGGTTTCCCCCTGTGAGAGTAGGACGTCGCTGGGCAAATATAAAAGTCGTTACCGATTTATTCGGTAGCGGCTTTTTTGTGCTTAGAAAATAATAAAAACTCTATATATGTAGATAACTTATCACAAGTAATATACGTAGGTTATGTTATTTATAAAATTGAACGTAGTATAGGGACAATATGTCTTAAAGCTTGCCGAAATTGCCGTATTTGACTTCTGCTAGGAGCAGATAACAACCAAAGATATACGAGCACATGAGGCGTCTATATGAGCGCATGAAACGTCAGTATGAGCATAAACAGTTTTAAGGAGCGCAAGGCGTATGTTTAGGAGCGTATAACAAAGATATACGAGCGCATGAGATACCTATATAATTTTCGCGTTCTGTTGCGAAAATCATAGTGTACACTTCATTCTATTTTCTAACACGCACTATCCCTATTATGTGTGACATTTCATGTAATGACTTTCATTTTCCACAGCGGGGTAGAAAGTATTCTTTTGCATTGCTTTCATCACCTTTGTTACTTGCTATTAGACAAATTACGTATTAAGATGTGCATGTTGTCGTGCAGTTTTTGATAGACATAATAAGGTATAAAAGGAGGCTCTAATATGGTTGGAATATTAGCGGTAGATGATGATATACATACGTTAGAGTTAATTTCTATCTTTTTATCGAATACGGGATATCGGGTAGTGAAAGCTAGAAATGGAAAAGAAGGGTTAGCTTTAATCGAAAAAGAAATGCCTGACCTTGCAATAGTGGACGTGATGATGCCAGAGATGGATGGTTTGACTTTAACTAAAATTATTCGAGAGCAATATGACTTCCCTGTTTTATTACTAACAGCAAAAGGCGGCTTAGAGGATAAAGAAAAAGGCTACTTAGCAGGATCAGATGATTATTTAGTAAAACCATTTGAACCAAAAGAATTGTTATTCCGCATCCGTGCAATATTAAGAAGATATGATAAAACAAGTGATGCCAATATACAAGTAGGAAATATGTTGATCAATAGAAAGAGCTTCGAGCTGCAAATAGGAGAAGAATTACTCGTTTTACCTTTAAAAGAATTTGAATTACTCTCAAAGCTTGCCTCTAAACCAAACCAAGTATTTACTCGTGATCAATTAATCGAAGCTGTTTGGGGAATCGACTTTGAAGGGGAAGAACAAACATTAAGTGTACATATCAAACGAATACGGGAACGTCTAGCTAAAACCCAATCAGGTGTACAGATTAAAACAGTTCGGGGAATTGGATATAAATTAGAAGGAACGCATACATGAAAACTTTATATAGCAAATTTGTCTGGATGACACTCCTTATTATGTTTGCCAGTGGGACAATTGGTTTTATGATTGTTAATACCTTTTATCATCAAAATTTAAAAGAGAAAAATGATGAAAAGAACGTCGAAGTAGCCAGTTCCATAGTAGGGCTTATCGAATCATCAAACCTAGACAGCATAACCCCGCTTCTACAGACAATAGGAGATGCGGGGTACCAAATATATGTCGTAAATGAAGATGGCTTAGAACAGTTCTATGGCGGCGATTTTAGGGTTCGTGAATTGCCTGATGCTATTGTAAATAACGTTTTACATGGCGAGGTATATCATGGGATGCGAGAGTTTCCGAAAGAAACGTTTATAACTGGATACTTTTCAAATGAATTAACCAATACGGTTGGGGTTCCATTCACGTACGATCATAAAAAGTATGCACTATTTCAAAGACCCAATATAAAATTTCTATTCAATGAAATCCATTTACTATTAGGGGGTCTTGCTGGTGCAATGATCATCATTAGTATTATTGCGATGCTGATCGTTGCTAAGCGGATGATTGATCCGCTCACTAAGCTTACCGTTGCAACTAATAAAATTGCAAACGAAGACTTTCAAGTGCCGATTCTAGTAAATCAACGAGACGAAATTGGTCAATTGGCGGATAGTTTTAGGAATATGGTAAAGCAATTGGAAGCCAGTGACCGTTATAAAAAAGAGTTTATTGCTCGAGTATCTCATGATTTTCAAACACCACTATTAAATATACAAGGATATGCTACTTTACTTGAAAATGGAGAGTTAAATGGAAATTACGCAGAAATCATTCGAAAAGAGGCTATGCGTCTATCAGGTGTAATGAAGCAATTATTATTGCTCACTTCATTCGATCAAGCAAATACTCGAACAAAAAAAGAACCATATCGACTGGATGAGCAACTAAAACAGATTGTTATGAAATTTAGATGGTTATTAGACGAAAAAAACATTTCCATCCAATTGCAATTGAAAAAAGTAGAGGTGCTGGGGGATAAAGAGATGTTAGAGTACGCTTGGGAAAATCTTATTTCTAATGCAATCAAATATAATTATTCTCCGGGAGAGATACAAATAGCGATGTCCGAAACTTCGGAGTATGTGCAAGTCATCATACAGGATAGTGGTATTGGAAACAAAAATACAGACTATGGACAATGGACAGAACGATTTTATCGAGAGGATCAGGCAAGATCAACACAAGTAGAGGGAAGCGGGTTAGGTCTTGCTATTGTAAAGGAAGTCATACAATCGCACCATGGTATTCTTGCATTTGAAAATGTGGAACCTCATGGAACAAAGGTCAGTATCCAACTAAAGAAGATGTAATCATCCGTTCATCTTCTGTTCACTTTCGACTTGTATAGTTACCCCTGTAAGGAAATCTTAAAGGGGGTAGCAAAATGAAAAACAAGCGTACTTGGCTTATAACATTAACGAGTTGGTTAGTGATCGTAGGATTACTTTCTTTTCTTGCACCATCCAGTAAAGAAGTTGCAAGTACATCCAAAAATGCAGGTCTACCAGAAACAGCTTTATCCATTCAAGCTGATAAAATAGTAAAAGAAAATTTCTCTAGTAGTGAGGGAATACCTCTTTTAATAGTTTTTGAAAAAGATAAGGGTGCTACAGATGAGGAAATACAAAGCATTCTCACGTTAATGGAAGAAAATTATCCTGGTATACCGAAGTTTTCTCAAATACCTATGGAGCATCGTGCTTCATTTGTTTCTGAGGATAAAAAAACATTCTTTATCCCTTTAATTTTGGAAGGGCAATTAGAAAGTAAAGAGATACACGCACAAGTGAAAGAAATTAAAAAGAATGTATCCAACATTATCCCGGCAGGTTTTACTATTTATTATACGGGGCCAGCTGGTATAGCAAGTGATACAATTGAGCTGTTTTCACAGGCTGATATAGTTTTACTTTTAGCAACAGTAGGGATTATTTTTATCCTGTTAATTATTATTTATCGTTCGTTTATCCTTGCAATCATTCCACTGATCGGAGCTGGAATCGTGTACGGGGTAGTGGATAGATTGATTGGTCTAACTGGTAAATTCACATCCATTACAATTGAAAACCAAGCTCTATCCATTATGATGATTTTATTGTTTGCGGTCATTACCGATTATTCGCTGCTTTTGTATGCTCGTTATAAAGAAGAGCAGGATATGAAAATAGCACTTGCTAAAACCCGAGAAACTGTTCTATTTAGTGGTGGTACAATTTTAGCAGGAGTGGCAACACTTGCATTTGCGATATATGAGCCGTATCGTAATTTCGCTCCGGTATTTGCGATTGCGGTCATAATAATGTTGGTCGCAGGGCTTACTTTATTGCCGGCTTTATTTGCAGTTGTAAAAACACCAAAAAAGAAAGAAAAAACAACGAGAATATGGACAAATGTAGGAAAAGTAAGTACGAAAAAACCATGGAAAGTAGCAATTCCGATTCTCCTTCTACTTGGTATTGGTACATGGCATGCAACAACAATCGTCTATTCATATGACTTGTTGGCATCTTTTCCAGAAGAGTTATCTTCGAGAGAAGGTTTTACAAGGCTAGGAAAGGCATTTTCAGAAGGTGAAATAGCACCAACGACCATTCTAGTTAAATCAAAAGACGAGAAAGTAATAGCGGGTATTCAAGAGAAGTTAGAAGAGAGACCACTTGTAAGTCAATTGCGGCCATCATCTTCAGAAAGTGATAAGTACACACAGTTTTCCATTATATTAAATGCAAATCCTTATAGCAAAGCAGCTTTGAATGAAGTGGAAACGATTAGAGATGAACTAAAAGACCAACATGTTTTAGTAAGTGGAGAGACAGTGAAACAAGTGGATATCCGTAAGATTAATAATCGAGATACATTACTCGTAATGGGATTAATGACAGTATTGATTGGATTAATGCTTGCATTCCAAACGAGATCGATTCGAGCATCGTTGTTGATGATGTTTTCTATTTTATTGTCATTTGGAGCTGCTTTAGGTTTCTCTACTTGGATTTTCGATATGTTCTTCGGGTATACGTCTTTTAGTTATCGAATTCCCCTTTACACATTTGTATTTTTAGTAGCACTTGGTGTGGACTATTCGATTATGTTAATGAGTAGGTTGAAAGAAGAAAGAAAACAGTATGGCGAACTAGAAGCAATTGCGAAGGCGGTTGAAAAAACAGGCGGGGTTATTTCATCAGCAGGATTAATACTTGCGGCTACATTTGCTGTTTTAATATCACAACCAGTTATGGAGCTTAAACTATTTGGTTTTGCTGTTGCAGTTGGTGTGTTATTAGATACGTTTATCGTTCGACCATTATTATTACCAGCGTTATTAACGATTACAAAGAGGGGGAAATAAAGATGCAAGAAAAGTGGAGTTTACGACTAATACGTGCAGGAGCATTATTTGGATTACTGGGAGCTTATCTAGGTTCTCATATGGCAGGGGCAGGGTCTTATGCGTTACGACCAATTCATGCACATATTTTACTAGTAGGATGGTTGTCGTTATTTGTATATGGTTTGTTTTATAAATTGTATAAAATTAAATCTCCTAAACTTGTGGCTGTTCATGGTTGGACTGCAATCATAGGAGCAGTTGGACTAACATTAGGTATGTATTTACAGTTCATACAGCCATTTAATATCGATAAGAATTTTGCGCTTATTGCATATATAGTAGGTGGCACGATATTATTAATCAGTTTTGCGATATTTGTTTTAGTAACTTTCAGAGTAGAAAAAGGTAGAAGTGCAGTGTGACCTGCGCTTCTATTTTTTTATTAAAAACTTAATAGAGCTTTCTATTCTTTACTCTCCTTCTGACCTTTGTTATATTGTATATATAACAAAGGCAGAGGGGTTTGTATGAGGAAATTAGCCATTGTTTTTTCTTTAGTAGCAATGGTCTTTTTGTTACTTACTGCATGTAGTAAGGAAAAAGAGGAGGCACAAGAGATGAGTTCATTAGAAAGTATAGAAGGTGTATGGGAAGGTTCCATTCAAATTCCTGATCAACCACTACCAATTATAGTCGAATTTGAAGCCGACAAAGGGATGATTAGTATTCCCGTACAAGGTCTAAATGATTATCCATTAACAAATGTAACATTAAATAAGTCTGATTTATTGTTTGATATGAACATCCAAGGACAAAAGTTAACGTTTGATGGTAAAGTCGAACAAGAAAAGATTACGGGGATCTTTACACAGCAAGGGCAGACCTTTCCTTTTGAATTGAGGGAGGGAAGTAAAGAAGAGGAAGTGGAAGAAGATCGTTTAGTAAAAGTGAAAGTAGAAGGTGGAACGATGTCTGGCCAACTAGAAGTTCCTAAAGGGGAAGGACCTTTTTCTCTAATGGTCATTATTGCTGGTTCTGGTCCTACTGATCGAAACGGAAACTCCATTGCATTACCAGGAAAAAACAATAGCTTGAAAATGCTTGCAGAGGATTTAGCGAAAGAAGGCGTGGCAACTATTCGCTACGATAAGCGAGGAGTTGGGAAAAATACGAGTTTAGCGGGCAAGGAAGAGGATTTGCGATTCGATCAATACATTGATGATGCTGCTGCATGGGTTCGTTTTGCGAAGGAAGATGCACGCTTTTCTCATGTAGGAATAATTGGTCATAGTGAAGGCTCTTTAATTGGAATGGTAGCTAGCCAAAAAGCTGATGCGGATGCGTTCATTTCCATTGCTGGTGCTGGGAGACCTATCGATAAGGTGCTTCTAGAACAACTTCAAGCACAGCTGCCAGCAAACCTATTGAAAGAATCCAATGATATTCTAGAAAAATTAAAGCAAGGTGAGCAAGTGAAAACAGTGAGCCCGGAATTACAAAGTGTATTTCGTCCATCGGTTCAACCATATATGATATCGTGGCTGCAATATGATCCTGCTGTACAGCTTCAAAAGTTAAACAAACCGATCCTTATAGTGAATGGTAGTACAGATATACAAGTTCCAGTAAAAGACGCGGAACTTTTACATGAAGCAAAGAAAGATTCGGATTTGCTTATTGTAGATAAGATGAATCATGTATTGAAAGAAGCACCTGCAGATCGAGAAGGAAATACCGCTATCTATTCTAATCCCGATCTTCCATTAGCGAAAGGTTTAATAGATGGTATAGTCCATTTCTTGCAGGAAGATGTAAAATAAGTGGAGAGTTGAATATAAAATGCTGAACTTTTAGAAGTTCAGCATTTTTGTGTAGGGGGAAGCAGGATGAGAGAAAATTGTGTTCGACTTAATGGAGGGTTTCATAACGACGTTTTTTACATGGAGGAAAAAGAAAAAGTAGTAAGGATATCTAATGCTAAAAAAACAAAGCTAATGGTTTTACAGGAAATTGAATGGATGAAATTCCTATATGAACATGAAGTTGCAGTTCCTATGTCGGAAATGCCTTTGGAAGAGGAAAATGGGAGGGTAAGGACTTATTTCGAATTTGTTAAAGGCGACATGATGGATGTAACAAATGCATTGCATTGGAATGAAAATATATTTGAACAATGGGGAAGGATTTTGGGAAAGATGCATGCTCTTTCAAAAAAATTTACAGTGAAGGAAATGCACCGACCTTTATGGTCAGTTGAGAATATGGATGTGTTTGGTATTCGGGCTAACTTGTCCACATGGTTACAGGAACGTTACGATGTACTAATGCAAAGCCTACATACATTTGATAGAGAAGAAAGTACATTTGGTTTGATTCATAATGATTTTCATCAGGGGAACCTAATCATTAATAAGGATGGTACTATTTTTACAATTGACTTTGATGACTGCGCATTCAATTGGTATGCACAAGATATAGCAGTGGCTTTCTATCATGCATATTGGCAACATAGCTCTTTCAATGCCGATATAAAAGCTTTTCCTCAGATATTTATGAATCATTTTCTTGTGGGGTATCAAACGGAAAATTCACTTCATGAGGACATAGTTAAACAAATTCCTATATTCCTAAAACTGAGAGAGATCTTTTTGTATCAGCTATTTAATAAAACATGGGATAAAAACAATTTGGAAGAATGGCAAAAGTATTCTTTGTTGGATTTGGAAGAAAAGATAAAGAACGAAGCACCCTATGCAGGAATTGTAGATTTTTCTGTCTATGTGTAACTGCAACAATGCAAAAAGAGTCTAAATTCAAATATGAATTAGACTCTTTTTCTTAGCTAAGTTATGAAGCAGTTTGTCGTTTTTTGTTTCTACGAATTCCAGCGAGCGCCGGAATGCACATTCCAACTAGTATAACGATAATCCCTAAAACTTGTAACCACGATAATGCTTCGCTTAATACAAGTACTGAAACAATAACGGCTACTGGTAACTCCATCGCACTTAATATAGAAGAAACCGCACCTCCGACTTTAGGAACAGCTATTACGAATAAGTAAATAGGAACAATAATACCAAGTAGTCCAAGAGCTAGTCCGTAAAATAGTAATGATTCCGTGAATAATTTCCCGTTCCACATAATTTCAGGACTTTGGAAAATAGCAATCATCACAGCTGCGATAAATGAAACAAATAATAGACGAGTCGTTGTGTTCATCCCTTCTACTTGTTTCGTGTTGACGTTCATATTCAAAGAGAATGAAACCGCAGCAGCAAATCCGTACATCCAGCCTCTCCAGTCAATTCCAGTTAAATCGACATCAAGAACACCAGCAGCTAAAATCGTTCCGATAAATAAAATAATAAGCGAAATAACTTCAGGTCTGGTCGGCAATCTTCTTCTTATAATACAATCGATTAATGTACCAATCCATGTGAATTGAAATAGCATCACGACTGCTAGAGAAGCAGGCAAGTAAATTAGCGCTTGTCCATAAACGATACCTGTCAAACCTGTAAAGATACCTGCTAATATTATAATTTTACCCCCACCATATAAACGTGGCAGCTTTCGTTGTGTTACAAGATAAATAATTAAAGCTAAAAGAAAACCTACAATATATTGACTCGCAACGGCTTCAGAGGCTGTATAGCCATCTCCAATTGCAAGTTTCACCATTGTTGACAAAGTCCCATATGAGCTGGCCGCAAAAACGACCATCAGTGGGTAAATCCATGATTTCATAAAATTTCTCCTTTAATCGGGTCTTACTGTTTTTACCATATGATAAAAAGGTTCACCGATAATTGTCCAAGGACATACATTATCAAAACTTAATCGATTATACAAGCTAATAGCGGCATATTTTTCCGTTTCTACATTTAAAGATAGTTTGCCGCCGCCGAAGCTTTTTACTAATTGCTCGGCATGATTTAAAAGCTTTGTACCAATACCTTGACCGCGATAAGTAGGGTTCACTACAACCGTATCTACATACCATTCCCCAGGTAACGTTTCGGGGTCTATTTTAACTGTAGTTCCTTTTTTATTAGAAAGATATTCTGCCAAATTTGCATCGAGAGTAGTAGCCTGCTCAGCTGAATAAAATACGAGCACGCCAGCAACTGATCCTTCCATTTCTGCAACATACGTATATAAATAAGAATGTCGATTATCTGTACGAGTAAACAAATGCTCCAACTCTTGGACAACTTTCGCTTGCTCTGTCTCCCCCGTTAGTTGCATAGCAATGTCTCCAATAGCTTCCATAATTAGCGGAACAGCTTCCAGAGCATCTTCTTTACGTGCGTTTCGAATAGAAATGTTCATTGTTCATCCACCTTCCCAATGAAACATTATAACAGAACAAAAGGAGAAGTGCCTATGATAGAGGAGATGTCGCATGTCTTGTTAGTCTTTAAGCATGCGGAAATCAACTTTGTTTAGATATTTTAGTAAAAGTAAAAAATTTTGAAACTTTTTTGTTCTATATATAGTAGAATAGAAGAAAGAAAACAAAGGGAGGAAATTAGGATGGATTTAGAATCAATTCCGTGGATGCTTATATTGCCGTTCATAATTATTCAATTAATATTAATGCTTGTTGCCATTATCGACTTAACCAGGGTAAGTAGCACGAATGGGCCAAAATGGTTGTGGGCACTGGTCATTATTTTAGGAAATTTAATCGGACCAATTATCTATTTCATTGTAGGGAGACGAAATGAATGAAAACATTATTGCATATGCAAGGCTTAACCAAACAGTATGGAAAAGAAAAAGCGGTGGACAGTTTAACATTTTCATTACTGAAAAACACTTCAACCGCACTGATTGGACCAAATGGAGCAGGGAAAACAACAACTTTATCCATGCTTGCAGGGCTATTAAAACAAACGAGCGGAACCATTGTATTTGATGGGGAAGTAACGGAAGATATTCGAAAAGTAATTGGATTCTTACCGCAGTATCCAAAGTTTTATTCTTGGCTAACGGCACTTGAATTTACGGAAATGGCAGCAAAGTTAAGCGGTGTTGATCCTAAAATAGCAAAACAGGAAGCGGTAAAAACACTTGAGTTTGTAGGTCTTGCAGATGTAAAAAACAAAAAAACAGGTACATTTTCCGGGGGCATGAAACAACGACTAGGCCTTGCTCAAGCGATAGTGCACAAACCAGCATTATTACTATTAGATGAACCGGTATCTGCATTAGATCCAATAGGTAGAAGAGAAATAATGAATTTACTAAAAGAACTACAAGAAACAACGACCATTTTATATTCGACTCATATTTTAAATGATGCAGAGGAAATGACCGATCAATTAGTGTTTTTACGAAAAGGAAAATTAGTGGAGCAGGGATCTATGCAGCAAGTGCGAGAAAAATATGCAAATCCTATGTACAAGATTTACTTCATTTCTACTGAGGAAGCAGCGAAGTTTGTAGAAATTTCCCCTTGGCCAGCTAGACAGGAAAATTCTATTGCTTTTATCCATTTAGAAGAGGAAAAACCAGTCATGAACGAAGTACTGCGTGTACTTGCGGATAGCCATTTAAGTTTGTTAAAAGTAGAGCGAGCAACAGCTAGTTTGGAAGAAATCTTTTTACAGGTGGTGAATAAGGGTGAATAATTTTTCAGTATTATTTCAAAAAGAGTGGCGAGAAAATGTACGTAATTTTAAAATTCTTTGGATTCCCCTTGTGTTTTTGTTGTTTGGTATTACGGAGCCTTTAACCAATTACTATTTACCACAAATACTGAACGCAGTAGGAAATATGCCGGAAGGAACCGTTTTTCCATTTCCCGAGTTCACCCCAGAGCAAATCGTCATGGCTACGGTCAGTCAGTACCAGTTTATCGGGATGCTAGTGATCACGCTTGGATTTGCAGGAATTATTTCAAGAGAACGGAAGAACGGAAACGCTACATTTTTATATGTTCGCCCGATTTCGTATGCAAGCTATGTGTATAGTAAGTTCAGTATGATGTGCATACTAGTAATTGGTAGTATCATACTTGGATTACTAGCAAATTTATATTATACAAATGTGCTTTTTGGATCGGTGGATATAGGGGCGTTTATAGGCTTTCTTGGGACGTATATTGTTTGGCTGTTATTTGTGGTTAGCGTTGTTTTGTTCTCAAGTGCGGCATTTTCGACTGCAATTGCTTCCGTTGTATCTCTTGCACTCGTTTTATTTTTTCAATTTATTGATGCTTTGCTTGGAGCGTACTGGACAATTTCTCCTTGGAAAATACCTATGTATGCAGGATATGTATTAAGTGGAAGTGTTGATAAAACACCATTTACATGGAGTTTAGTCATTACATTATTATTAATTGTTTTATTAATATTCGGGGCAGTTTATTTCGCTAAAAGAAATATTTCTAAAACCAAAATTTAAAAAACTAGCTTGAGGTGAAAAAAGATGCCAACTCACAATTCTGATCGATTTGTTACAGCATATAATCGAATAGATCAACTAATGAAAGATGTTATCGGAACACAGGAGCATATGGCATTTTTTCGACTGATTGATTATGCGAAAAAAAAGAATGCAGTAATAAGAAAATATGAAGCAGATTTGCGAGAATATGGTGATCTGCGGAATGCAATCATTCACAATCGTACGACCATGGAGTTTGCGATTGCCGAACCTCATGAAGATGTGGTCCTAAAAATGGAGGAAATAGAAACAGCTTTGAGGACTCCTGTAACCGTCGGTAGCATGTTTCGAACGAATGTAACGATGTTTCAACAAACAGATTCCTTGAGTTATGCTTTAAGAGTAATTAAAGATAAAAAGTATAATCAATTTCCAGTGTATGATGGTACGAAGTTTAAAGGGTTGATCACACCAGTCGGCATTACTATGTGGATGGCTAGCGTGGTAGAGTCGAAAGAATTTTCTAGATCACGAACGACTCTAGGAGAAATTCTGGCACATGAAAATGACAGAGAAAATCATCAATTCGTCGCGAAGCAGGAATCTGTTTATGAAGCATTGGAGATTTTCAAGGAAGCAGTAACGAGAGGACGTCGTTTAGAAGCACTGCTAATCACAGAAGATGGCAAGCCAAATAACAAACTGATTGGAATTGTGACACCGATGAGTTTGATGAAAATTAAATAAGTGAGAAAAACTTTTACAAAATTCGTCTTTTCTCTTCCTTTTTCGAGTAAAATGGTAGTGTTACACATTAAAGGAAAAGGAGGACTAATTTTGGAACAGTATGAAAATATACAACAAAAGCCGGTTGGCGATATGTCGGTAGGCGAGTGGCTTATTACGATGCTTATTATGATTATTCCAATCGTTAACATCGTCATGCTCTTTATCTGGGGATTTGGAAGTCCTGACAAACGTCGTAACTATGCTCGTGCATCACTTATTTGGATGGCTATTAGTATTGGACTTATTATAATTTTTTATGGTGCTATTTTTGCTTTAATAATCTCTACGAATTCATTTTAAGTGTATTTCCCGGGAAATAACATAAATCGACATGAAAAAGTATCCTTGTAGTTCTATACAGGGATACTTTTTTTGTATTTGTTATAATTATATATAAGGAGTGAGTAGAAATGAAAATTGCTTTGTTTGGTGCTACTGGACGTGTTGGAAAAGACATTCTTTTATTACTATTGAAAAACAATATAGAAGTAACAGTACTTGTAAGAGATCCCGAAAAAGTGCAACTTCATGAGGGGTTGACCGTCCTACAAGGGGACGCAAGAAACCGAGCGGATATAGAGCGAGCATTAGAAAATGCAGATGTGGTGATAAGTGCCCTTGGGACCGACCAGACGACAGTATTAACAGAGTCTATCACACATATTATTGCAACGATGAAAAATCGGAATATCCGTCGTATCGTAACGATTGGAACAGCAGGAATATTGGACAGTAGGACTGAGCCGGGGCTACTACGATACGAATCATCTGAATCAAAACAAAGATCAAAAGTGGCCGCAAAAGAACATCACCGTGTATTTCAAATATTAAGTACATCCATGTTAGATTGGACGATTGTTTGTCCAACGTATTTGCCTAGCGGTGATGTGACCAATGATTATATAATCGAAAGAGATAGGTTACCAGTAGGAGCGGTACGAACGACAACAGGAGATACAGCTCTATTTGCATATAATGAATTAATGGAGAATAAACATATTGGTTATAGAGTAGGAATTATGAGTCCCGAATAATTTAGGAGAAATTAAATGAAAAAATGGGTAGTAGGATTAATTGTAATAGCAATTGCTTTATATATAGGGAATTATGGGATTAAAACAACAAATATTACAGTAGAATCAGATAAAATTCCAACAGCATTTAATGAATTAAAGATTGTACAAATTTCTGATTTACATGATGCAACATTCGGAGAAAACCAAGAAAAGCTTGCCAAAAAAGTGCGAAATGCATCACCAGATCTTATTTTCCTGACAGGAGATTTAATAGATAGTAATCGATATGACTTAGAAAATAGTTTAGACGTAGTCAAGCAAATTATTTCGCTTGCGCCTATTTATTATGTGACAGGTAATCATGAAATTGCGACAAATGATGTAGATCATATTAAAGCTTCATTGGCTGATTTAGGTGTAAACGTATTATCAAATGAAGAGATAACCATAGAAAAAGATGGAGAGCAGTTGCGCATTGTAGGAATTGAAGATCCATTGAATGGAGTATTGGTTGGGGATGCATTGAGCAAGTTTGATAAGACCGATGCATACACATTAGTACTATCGCATCGTCCGGAAACCTTTCAGGATTATGTAGATAATGGAGTAGACCTCGTATTTTCAGGACATGCACATGGAGGGCAATTTCGCATACCTGGCCTAGGTGGGTTAGCTGCACCTGGACAAGGTTTATTTCCGAAGTATACAGCAGGTGTTTATGAAGAGCAGGATACAAAAATGATTGTTAGTAGGGGACTAGGAAACAGTGTTTTTCCGGTGAGGGTGTTTAATACACCAGAAATTGTTGTTGTCACATTAAAAGCTACATAATAAACCCCCTGCAGTTTTGTAGGGGGCTAGTAGCTACTTATTATCTTTTCTATCCAATCGTTCTTTAAATTCTCCAAATTCTTGTTGAGCTTCGCCTTTGACTTTATCAAGCTTACCTTCAGCTTGTAACCTCTTGTCATCGGTAGCATTTCCAATTTGATCTTTTGTTTCACCTTTGACTTTGTTTACAGTACCTTTGAATTTGTCTGATAATCCACTCATGTGTATTCCTCCTCGAATTATGGTTCTATTAGGTATATACCCAAGTGGAATAAAGTGAAACTATACAACTTATTCTACAATCACAAATTGCTTTAACATTGCATAGAATCTTGCTCCATGACCTTCTGCAGCTTCTAGAAAATACTTTTCTGTAATAACAAAGCTTCCACCGTTTTTATTGTCAACTACATATACGTTAGTAACGGGACTATCCCACTCTGTGCCGCCATCGATCGCGTGCAGTTTATAGCCTTCTACCGGATCAGTTACAGATTCTGTTGCTGTCACTTTGGAATATTCCGAAGCAAGTTCCGTTTCTTTTGAAGCAACTATCTCTTCTGGAGTAAGGTCTTTAAATTGTTCAATTTTCATTGAAACTTCTGGATATCTCTCTTCTAAAGGCTCTTTTGTCGTAATAATATCGGCATTTTCGTCTTTAATAAGTTTATAGCGTTCTTCATCGATGTAAATCACGTATTCTGCGTCTTTGCCTTCTTGGAGAACAACATCTGTTGGTTCTTCTGTACCTTCAATACTTTGTATAATCTCTTTTTCTGGTTCGAACATATCTTTTATTTGTTTAATGAACGCCATTCCGGTGTCCGTTTGTGTGCTAAACAATATCATTACCCCAGCTGCAGCAGCAATAATGATTGGAATAACTTTGGATTTCTTTTTCATTTTTTTCTCCCGTCTGCTTTTTTCTTGAAAAAGTTCTTGATCTAAATGGCTCCAAATATCGTCTTTTAACTGATCTATCGAATCCTCTGTATGTTCGAGTATCTCTTTTTTAATTCGCTCATCCATATGGTCCATTCTTAGTTTCCCTCCATTTCCATCAGGCTGAGTTGCTCTCTTAACAAGTTTCTCCCGTTAAAGAGCCTTGACTTTACGGTATTTTGATTCAGATTCAGAATATCTGCAATTTCTTTTTCAGAAAAACCTTTTATATATTTCAGTAATAGTGGTATCCGGTACAAGTCAGCTAAATGCTGGATAATTCCATACAAATCGCTAACCCCTTCTTCCGAATGCTCTGTTAGCTTCGGGTTTCCCTCCATTAATGAAGTATCGGTGGGTACTACCTTTTTTTCTTTTGATAAAAGTCGGTTACATTCATTGACTAAAATTCTATAAAACCAAGCACCAAAGGAAAGTGTAGAATCGTATGAAGATATATTGCGGTATACACGAATAAAAGCTTCCTGCACAGCGTCTTTTGCAAGCTCGTCGTTACGAGTAATCGCTTTTGCTGTTCGTATTGCATAACCTGCATATTCATCGTAAAGATGGCGAAATGCATCTCTATTTCCTTTTTTAATCTCTTCTAAAATATCTTCATGCATGTAACTTGTTCACTCCTTTCACTTATATATACCCTTCAAGGGAGCTAAAAGTTTAGTGGAAATAAAAAAAGCTTAAAGTAAATACTTTAAGCAGTGGAAAACGACTATTTAAACCAACCTTTTTCTTTAAATCTAGCGATCGCTTCAATTCGATTACCGACATCTAACTTATCCAAAATCACGGAAATATAGTTGCGAACAGTACCCGTAGTAATATAAAGTTCTTTTGCAATTTCTTTTGTGTTTTTACCGTTTGCGATAAGCTCCAGCACTTGACTTTCGCGCTCTGTAAGAGGGTTTTCGCCTTCATAAGCAATATCGACCAGCTCCGGTGCATAGATACGACGGCCATCCATAATAATACGGATAGAATTCGCAAGTTCTTCACTCGGACTATCTTTTAGTAAATAACCACTTACTCCAGCTTTTCGTGCACGTTCAAAATAGCCAGATCTTGCAAAAGTGGTTAGAATAATGACCTTACAATTGCTTTCTTTAAGTTGCTCCGCAGCATCTAGTCCACTTTTGACTGGCATTTCAATGTCCATAATACAAATATCAGGCTGCAGTTCTTCGATTAACTTCAAGGCTTCTTCTCCATTACTCGCTTTTCCGACAACTTCCATATCCTCTTCCAAATCTAAAAGTGAACCTAGAGCTCCAAGTACCATTCGTTGATCTTCCGCAATGACAATTCGTATCATGTTTGTTCCTCCTGTCCTATTTGTTGAATCACAATGGGCACTCGTATATTCAGCGTAGTACCGTTTTTGGTGTGGATGTCAAAACTGCCATTCACAAACTCTAATCTTTCTTTTATACCGCGAAGGCCATGTCCTTTTGCCCAGTCCTTTTTCATATCGAGTCCTACACCGTTATCGTGCACTTTGAGTAATGTGTCTTTTTTGGATTGTTTAATCGAGATTGAACATGAAGTAGCATTGCTATGTTTCACAACATTTGTGACCGCTTCTTTTAAGCACATGCTAAGTACATTTTCGACAAGTAATGGGGTATTTCTTAGTTCTAATGTTCCGCTTACATTACAGGAAATCTCCGCAGCGAGAAGTATTTGCTTCACTCGAAAAAGTTCATCTTCGAGTTTATTTCCTCGCATATTTGCGACTAGATCCCGTACTTCTTTTAAAACAGAGCGAGCTGTTTGGTTAATATCATTAATTTCGTTTTTGGCTGCCTGTGGATTTTTTTCGATAAGCCGACTTGCCAAATCACTTTTTAACCCGATGAGTGATAGCTTTTGTCCGAGTGTATCATGTAAGTCTCTCGCTATTCGCTCTCTTTCTTTTATAATGGTAAATTGAGCAATTCGTTTCTGGGCATCCTCTAGCTGTCCTTCTAACAGTTCTCGCTTATTTCGGTTATACGTGTTAAAAGGTAATAAAATTACTCCTATTAAACAAGCAATTAGAAAAGGAAGATGGGAAAGAAAAAGCTCTGTTTGCATGAAAAAACCAATAATAACGGCTACGATGATCGCGACTATATGGACACTGTAGATGATAAAAAAACTAACTTTATGCTGTATATGACCGATGAAGAAAGATAAAAAGATAGAAAAGTAAATATAACCAAAAAGTAAGGTCATCGTTACACTAATTGCTATTTCCACAGCTACACATACATATAAAAGCCATCCGGTAGAAGTAAATGATAAACGGTAAGATATAAAAAATAAGATCGTTAAAGCTAATCCGATGACAATTTCTATTGGTGTACTTGACTTAAAAATAAAGAAGAAAGGAAAAATACAAAAAACAATCCAGGCATAAATACTTAACCAAGGATACTTAGGGAAAATCTGATACCATTTTGGCAATGAATGCACCTCACTTTTCTTCATTATAAAGGAAAAACCATTCCTCGATACAATGGAATGGTTTTTGCTAAAGGTTTATTTTCCTTCGGATGTTGCATTTTTGGCACGTAGCATAGTGGAATGCTTCTGTTGTTTGAGTAAGTGTTTAATCTCTTTAAAGCCTACAAAGTTTTTGTTAGCTTCATCAAACAAGCGGAACCGAATAGATTGTAAGCTAGTCCGAAGATTGATCGTTGTTGCTTTCTGTAAAGGTGGAGTTGATTCATGAGCTTTTTCCAAGTTATAGTTAGGTACTCTTGGACTTAAATGATGCACATGGTGAAAACCGATATTACCAGTTACCCATTGTAAAACTTTTGGTAACTTGTAATAAGAGCTTCCCTCAACAGCAGCTTTTACATAATCCCACTCTGCTTCATCTTCAAAATACGAATCTTCAAACTGGTGCTGTACATAGAACAACCAAATACCTAGTGAACCAGCAACGAAAAGAATCGTTCCTTGAATAATTGCAAATGCTTGCCAACCTATTAACCAAACCATAAGAGAATAAATAACAATAACTGAAATGTTAATCAGATACGTGTTATTACGCTCTTTAGGTCGAGCATCTTTTCGATTAAAACGATTGCTTACTAAAAATAGTAATGCAGGTCCTAGACCGAACATAACAATTGGATTTCGATACAGTCTGTAAGAAAGTCGTTTCATAGGGGAAGCCTCGACATATTCTTCTACAGTCATCATCCATATATCACCGACACCGCGTTTATCTAAGTTTCCGCTTGTTGCGTGATGGATATTATGTTCACGTTTCCACTTTTCATAAGCAAATAACGTAATAATTCCTGTTATTGTACCAGTAATATTATTGGCTTTTTTATTTTTAAAGAAAGAGCCATGCGTACAATCATGAAAAATAATGAAGATACGAACAACAAATCCCCCGGCAATTACGGACAAAGCAACTGTCAGCCAAACAGAAATATCTAAACTCATATAGGCTAAGAACCAGACGATAAAAAATGGTGGAATTGTATTAATAAGTTGAATAATACTCTTTTTCAACTCAGAGTTTTCAAACGGTTTTACATTTTTGCGTAATTCAAGTGTTTTTTCTCTGCTCACTAGTATTCCTCCTATAAGAGAATCATTACCCTAACTATAAAGGTATGCTGTTATTAGGAGTAGACATAAACGTCAAGTCTTAAGTATGACAAGTGTCATATAGGAATAAAGAAAGGCAGTCGATATAGGAACAATGCCATACTCAATAGTCGCCATTGTAGCGAAAATCGATGAACATTTAATCGACAATAATCAAAAAAAGCTGGCCGAATCTATCGGCCAGCTAGTAATCCATTCTTATTTTTGTTCTTCTTTTAACAAACGTAAAGTTTCATCAAACTCTTTCTCAATCTCAGGATTTGGTTTGTATGTCATTAAGCTGACAACAATTGTTACGATTAACGATAACACAAAACCAGGAACGATTTCGTATAATGTGCCTGAAAGAGCATCGATTGAGCCCCAAACTACAACAACTACTGCACCAACAACCATGCCCCATAGTGCGCCGGTTGAAGTGATTTTTCTCCAGTAAAGAGAAAGTAAAATAACTGGTCCAAATGATGCACCAAAACCTGCCCAAGCGAAGGATACAAGTTTTAAGATTGTTTCGTTTTCGCCCCATGCAAGAATAGCTGCAACAATAGAAACAAAAAGTACAGCGAGACGTCCGTAATTTACATACGTTCGATCCGATGCATTCGTCTTAATGATTGCTTTGTATAAATCTTCTATCAATGCAGAAGAAGTAACGATTAACTGTGAGGAAATCGTGCTCATAACAGCTGCTAAAACAGCTGCTAGTATAAGACCTGCGATAAATGGATGGAAAATAATTTGACCAAGTGCGATGAATACTGCCTCTGGACTCGTTAAAGTCAACTCCGGATTTTGTTGATAGTAGGCAACCCCAACTAATGCAGTAGCAATTGCTCCTACTAAACTTAAAATCATCCATCCAATACCGATCCGACGAGCTTGCTTCGTTTCTTTGACAGATTTTATCGCCATGAAACGAACAATAATATGAGGTTGACCAAAGTAACCAAGACCCCATGCTAATGTAGAGATAATTCCTAATACAGTTGTTCCTGCAAAAAGACTTAAGTGCGTTGGGTTAACTGCTTTAATAGATTCTACCGTTTCCCCAAGACCACCTGTCAAAAATAATCCGAAGACAGGTACGCAGATGAGTGCTAAGAACATAAGTAAACCTTGTAGGAAATCTGTATAACTTACCGCCAAAAACCCGCCAAAAAGTGTGTATGCTACTACAACGGCGGAAACAATTAGTAGACCAGTATGATAATCAAGACCAAAAGAGCTTTCAAAGAAAACTCCTCCTGCTACCATTCCCGAAGATACATAAAACGTAAAGAATAATAAAATAATTAGACCGGATGCAACACGTAGTAATCGCGACGATTGCTTTAAACGGCTTTCTAAATAGCTTGGAATCGTAATGGAATCATTTGAGACTTGTGTATATACACGAAGTCTTGGTGCAACATATAACCAGTTTAAGTAGGCACCGATTGTTAGACCGATAGCAATCCAAGCTTCTCCCATCCCTGTTAAGTAAATTGCCCCTGGCAACCCCATTAATAACCAACCAGACATATCTGCAGCACCTGCACTTAACGCAGTAACAGCAGGTCCAAGCGAACGTCCTCCGAGCATATAATCTGTTAAATTGGCTGTTTTTCTATAAGAATACCAGCCAATAACTAGCATTGCGACCATATAAATAATTATGGCTGTAAGTTGATAAGTTTCTGATGACATAAACATCCTCCTCCCACAAACATAATACCATGTCAAGCAATAAGGTGCACTGAAATTTATGATAATTCCACATTTTACAAGCGCTTTCATCTGTTAAAATAAACATATTGAATATCGAAGGGAGACTTTGCATTGAAATTTTTTCATACAGCAGACTGGCACTTAGGAAAACTAGTGCAAGGTGTATACATGACGGAAGAACAACAATTTGTGTTAAAACAATTCATAGAAGCTATTGATCAAGAAAAGCCGGATGCTGTTATTATCGCTGGTGATTTATATGACCGCGCTGTTCCACCTACAGAAGCAGTAAATTTACTAGATGAAATGCTCGCAGAAATCGTCTTAAAACGGCATACCCCTGTACTCAGTATTGCAGGAAATCATGATAGCCCTGGGCGATTGAACTTTGGAAGTAAACTGATGAAAGAAACAGGTTTACATATAGTAGGTCAACTAACAAAAGAACTAAAACCAGTCATATTAGAAGATGCATACGGTGAAGTTTGCTTTCATTTAATCCCATATACTGATCCTTCTCAAGTACGTTATATTTTAGAGGATGAGTCTGTTACAAGTCATCAAACTGCAATGAAAGCAATTATAGAGGAAATAGAAAAACAAGCAGATCCTACTAAAAGACATGTTTTTGTAGGGCATGCATTCGTAATACCTCATGGGCAGGAAGAAGATAATACGAGTGAATCAGAGCGCCCACTTGCAATAGGGGGAGCAGAATATGTAGATGCAGCCCTCTTTAAAAACTTTCATTATACGGCTCTTGGGCATCTTCACCAGGCACATTTTGTTTTAAACGAGACGATTCAATATGCGGGGTCTCCTTTAAAATACTCCATTTCAGAAGAGCATCATAAAAAAGGTTTCTTCCTAGTTGAACTAGATGAAGCAGGAAATGTAACGATAGAAAAGAGATTATTAACACCGAATCGTGATATGAGGACAGTAGAAGGGTATATGCAAGATATATTAAAGCAACCAGTAAGTGAAGACTTTGTTTTTGTAAAACTGCTTGATGAGACGCCTATTTTATCGCCAATGGAACAAATCCGTACAGTCTATCCGAATGCGATGCATGTGGAAAGAAAAGTATTTCGCTCGCAAATTACTGTTACGGACAGTGAAACGGTGCCACGAAGAAAAATGGATGACTTTACACTGTTTCAAGCATTTTATGAAGAACTAAGCGGAAAAATGCCTACCGAGGAAACAGAAGAACTATTTAAAGAGGTGCTTGGCCAAACGATTCGGGAAGAACATGAGGGAGGAGAAAAAGCGTGAAGCCACTTCAACTGAAAATGACCGCTTTTGGTCCATATAAGTTTTCCGAGACGATTGATTTTACAGAGTTAAAAGACAATCGCCTATTTGTTATTTCCGGTGCAACTGGAGCTGGTAAAACGACTATTTTTGATGGAATTTGTTTTGCGTTATATGGGGCTGGAAGCGGTGAAGATAGACGGGACACGAAAATAATGCGGAGTGATTTTGCTACAGACGATACACATACTGCTGTCGAGCTGATATTTGAAATACATAACCAAAAGTATCGCATTTTACGACAGCTTTCACATGTGAAAAAAGGTAATAAAAGTGCAACTGGCGAACGCTATGAATTTTTCGAATTACAGGAAGCAGGAGAGGTACCAGTAGTTGAGAGACAAATCGTATCGGAAATTAATAAAAAAGTAGAAGAAATAATAGGACTAACACTTGACCAATTCAGCCAAATTGTGATGCTTCCTCAAGGTGAATTTAGAAAACTTCTCACTTCTCCAACGGAAAACAAAGAAGCTATTTTACGTAAAATATTCAAAACAGAGCCGTATAAGATGATCAGTGAGAAGTTGAAAGACAAAAAACTTATTGCAGAAGCGGAGCTAAAAAAAGAAGAGTTAACACGAAATGGATATACCGAGCAAATTTTAGCTTCCTTTCCAGTGCGTGAATCGAGTGTGTTCGAATTGATTGAGTCTAGTAGCTTTAACACGTATCAATTAGTCGATGCTTTGAAAGAAGAAACGAACTTTTACACAGAAAAGATTCAGCTAGATGAATTCACTTATAATGAGGCGTACACACAACATGCAACCAAACAAGTTGCCTATTATGAAGCAAAAGCGACTAACGAAAGATTCCAAGAGTTAGAAACAAAAGAACAGCAACTCGAAAGTTTAAAAGAACAAACCGAAGTTTACGCTCACAAACAAAGTCAGTTAGAAGCAGCTGAACGTGCGAGTACGATAGAAACAATCGAAACTTATTATTCGGATCTACAAAAGGAAGTACAAAACAAAGAAACGTTGCTTGAACTAGCACAAGAAGAAATGACTAGAGCAGAAGAAATCCTTGAGAAAGTAAATATTCTCTATAACGAGGAGGTAAGTAAAAAAGGAGTACGAGAGAAAAGCGTTGAAGCTGTAATTCAGTTAAACGGATTAGTACCTTTATTTGAGGAACTGGAAACGAAGAAAAGAGAAATGCTTTTGCTGGAAAAAAGTACAGCATCGGTAAAAAGTCAATTAGATGAGAAATCCATGCTTTTCCACAAAGAAAAAGAAGCTGCTACAGAGCAAAAAAGCGTGATTGACAAGCTAGAAGACCTTGTGGAGCCGCTTGATACAAAAGTCCAACAACTTAGCCTATTACAGGAGCAGCATACCGTAATACAAGAATACTTGGCGATAGAAAAAGAATTACAGGCACTCATGGAAAAAGAAATAGAACAGCAGAATCTTTTCCGAGATATGAAAGAAGCATATGACGCAGAAGAACGAAAGTGGATGAACAACCAAGCGAGCATTTTAGCATCCAAACTCCTTCCAGGTGAACCTTGCCCCGTTTGCGGCAGTAAGGAGCATAATACAACTAGCGTGGATTCGCATGAAGAGTCTATGAACGAAGAAGCATTACGACTTCTAAAAGAAGGGTTAACGCAACAAGAAACGAAATGGTTAACCATACGTGCAAATAAAGAAGCGGTAAAAAATCAGCTGCAAAATTTACAAGAGCGAATAGAGCAGCTCCAAGTTAATATGGGACAAGCAGAGCAAGTGACAGGGAAACTAAAACAGTTACAAACAGATGTATCTGCACTTCGAATAGAAAAAAATAAACTCTCTTTATTAAAACAACCTTATAAAGATTTGTTAGCCAAAGTAGGGAATCTGGAACAAGAAAAAAATCAGTTGGAGATGAATTATCAACAACAAAAAGGGCTATTAGAACAAGCAAAGGCTGTATATGAATCGAAAAAAATAGCAATCCCGGCACATGTCTCTAGTTTACAGGAGCTCCAAGTTCAATTGCTGGAGGCCAAAAGACAAAAAGAAGCATTAGAACATGCATGGGAGGAAACACAAAATAGACTGAAGTCAGCTCAAGGTGCTTGTACAAAAGCAGTTTTAACGCTTGAACATGCTGATGCAGCTGAAAAAGAAACAAAAGAAAAACTTGATAAAGCGTTTGAGAACTTCCAAGAAGCATTAGGAAAAGCATCTTTTGAATCGGTTGAGGCATATAAAGCAGCTCAGCTAGCCGAAAAAGAACGAATGGTGCTAAAAGAGCAATGCATGGCGTATAAACAAACGGTCCATACGTTAACAGAACAAGTAACAGAAGGAAGACAGCAGCTAGCTACGAAAGTGAAAGTTGAGCTTGCACCATTAGAAGTAGAACTTGTTCAGTTAAAAGAAACATACGAACAAGCTCTAAATGCTCTAAATAGCACAAAAGAATATGAAAAAGCAGGACGTATATTAGAGGGAAAAATTGTTGCTACAAGCGAACGAATTGCGGGATTGGAGCAGCAAGTGCATCGAATAGTCGATTTGTACGACATGTTACGCGGACAAAATCATTTCAAGATTTCATTTGAACGATATGTGCAAATTGAATATTTAGAGCAAATCGTTGCTGCTGCAAATGAGCGATTAAAGCATATGTCGAATGGTCAATTCCAATTGCTTCGAAGTGAACGACAAGAAACACATGGCAAACAAAGTGGACTTGGATTGGATGTGTATGATGCCTATACAGGTCAAACGAGGGATGTCAAAACACTCTCGGGTGGCGAGAAGTTTAATACGTCGCTATGTCTAGCGCTTGGAATGGCTGATGTGATACAGAGCTTCCAAGGAAGTATTCGAATTGATACGATGTTTATCGATGAAGGATTTGGTTCACTTGATGAGGAATCATTGAACAAAGCGATTGACACATTGGTTGACTTACAAAAGTCAGGACGCATGATCGGTGTTATTTCCCATGTTGCAGAGCTTAAAGCATCCATACCAGCTATATTAGAGGTAGAGAAAGCAAAAGAAGGATATAGTAAAACAAAATTTGTTATTAAATAGAAAAAGGTGAGTCTGATTGCTAGACTCACCTTTTTGTTAATTATTATTAATGATATTTAAAAAATCTTCTTCGCTACTCACACCGAGCATGTCTAAGGCTGAATAGCCTTGCGGGTCCTTGGTTGTTGGATTGGCTCCATGCTCATATAAAAGGGAAGCCATCTCCAAGTTTTCAGCTTCCAAAGCAGCTGTTAACGCATTAGTATAATCATCGGCTGTATTTGGATTAGCTCCTCTAACTAATAATAGTTCTGCCATTGCTATATTGTCGCCGTAAATTGCATAGTGAAGAGCAGTGGTGTTCTCTGAATCCACCTCTTCTAAATCAGCTCCGCTAGATAGGAGATTTCTAACCGTGCTGTCATCTCCATTTGAAACAGCTTCCATGAGCGGGGTTAATGTTAATGAATAATCGCTACTTAAATAATCCTCTTCTGCAGATAATTCATTTTCCGGAGTAAATTCATCAAATAAGCTTCCAGAAAACAAACTTGCATACGTTAAAGAACCAGCTGTAATTAGGGCAATGACTGCAATATAACAAACAAAGAAAATACCAAAGAGAGCCCCAATGCCCAAGGCAATTTTAGTGGAGTTAGAGTAGTAGGTAGGTGTGCCTTCTACTCGCATAAAATTCCCAACAGCTTGCACTCGTTTAGGTAACAGCGGATGGCTAGACAATACTTCACTTAACCATACGGCAACATTCGATTCCGTATGAATTTGTTCCAGAAAAGCATCCTCGTTTACTTCTGTATATAATTGTTTTCCTACACCAAGGATTGTAATTGCTCGCTTGGCAGCTTCCCCGTTTTGTATATAGTAAGCCGCTTCCCGGTCACAGGTATATTCACAAGATCGACTATATGCCTGGGAAAGAAATGGTATAAATTGAGCAGGCATGATTAAAATATTCTTCCACACATGTCTTCTTTTTACATGGGAAAGCTCATGAGCAATGATAAAATCAAGTTCTGCTTCTCCTCGTTCTCTAGCAAGCTCAAATACTTCTGAATAAATGACAACCATATTTCTTCCTAGAAATCTTGTAGCAAATGCATTAAATGCACCTTCCGAATGAATAACGAAGACATCGGGTACTTTTGTTAGACCCATCTCAGTAGATAAAGAGACCACTCGTTCATAGATGTCTGGAAACTGCTTTTCACTAATACGTACTCCATTTCCTCGAATGGATCCAAGCATAATCATGTTGGCATAAAGTAAAAATGCAAATAAAACTAGTAAAATAGCAATTCCAAATAAAGATAAGATAGCAAGTATGTATAATAGGATACTGAAAATTAGACTAATAACGAAATAGGGCATCTCTCTATTAGACATTAATTCTCTTGGCGACAATTTCATTACCTCCCCTTAAAAATATTTATAAACTTACCAAATAATGCTTATTTTGTCAAATTGAAATATTCTTTAAATAGACGTCAGCTTGTATTTTACGTGACTTTCACATATTCCCGACTTACGACATATTATTTTGAGAAGAGGTGGTGAAAAATGCGCGATGAAAAAGGGAACGGACTTTTTGATCCCTACGAAACCGAGCAACAGGAATGGAAAAAGCAACAAGTAAAAGAGCGTAGTAAACAACTATTAACGATTATTTCACCTATTCTAATTCTTTTAATTTGGGAAATATGCTCTCGCACGGGAATTTTGGATATTCGATTTTTCCCACCGCCGTCTGCCATTGTATCTACATTTTTTGAACTGGCAACGAACGGACTTTTATGGACACATGTTTCCGTATCTTTGTATAGAATTGCAGCAGGATTTTTACTCGGCGTTATACCAGGGATAGTCATTGGTCTACTGATGGGATTGTATGCACCAATTAGACATTTTATATCCCCGATTGTAATGGCGCTTATGCCAATACCTACGCTAGCACTACTCCCTATCATTATTATTTTCTTTGGAATAGGAGACTTCTCCAAAATAGTAACGATTGCAGGAAGCGTATTTTTCCCAGTTGTTATTAATACCGTTGCAGGTGTTCTCAATATAGAAAAAGTGCATTTAGACGTTGCAAAAAATTACGGGGCAAGTCCAAAAGATTTTTTCTTCAAAATAGCATTTCCGGGTGCACTACCTGTCATGCTAGAAGGCATTCAAATGGGGCAGGCAATTGCACTGCTTACAATCGTTGCTGCGGAAATGATGGGAGCCACGTCAGGAATCGGGTATTTAATATGGACCTCTTACAAAGCATTTATGTTAAAAGAAATGTTCGTTGGTTTAATACTCATTTCCTTCTTTGGATTTCTATTTTCCCTTCTCCTACGTGGGCTGCAAAAGAAAATTGTCCCATGGAGGTGAATAGGTGAGTAATGAAGTGAAAATTTCTATTGAAGATTTAACGAAGGTATTTTACAAGAAAAATAATAGTGTAACAGCGTTTAAAAATGTATCACTCGAAGTAAAAGAAGGAGAATTTGTTTGTTTAGTAGGGCCTAGTGGATGTGGAAAGACGACTCTATTACGCATACTTGCAGGTTTGGAGCATCCAAGTTCTGGTCAATTTTCGATTTCGGCCGATTCTGACTTTCGCCCTTTGCAATCGATGGTCTTCCAAGAAAAAGGGGTTATACCATGGTTGACAGTCGAAGAAAATGTGGCATTTGGGCTTAACATGCGTCATTTACCGAAGGAATTTATCCGTAAGCAAACGGATATCTATTTGAAAAAGGTGGGTTTAAGAAACTTTTCTAAGCTTTATCCGAATGAGCTATCAGGGGGAATGAAGCAAAGGATAAGTATTGCGAGAGCTTTTGCAAACGACCCTGAAATTTTACTGATGGATGAACCATTTGCAGCACTCGATGAACAAAACAAGTTCATTTTACAAGAAGAATTACTTTCTATTTGGTCCGAAACGAAAAAAACAGTGTTATTTATTACGCATAGCATCGATGAAGCGTTACTGCTAAGCGACCGAATTGTATTAATGAGCGCGCACCCGGGAAAAATTGTCCATGAAATTAAAGTCCCCATACCAAGACCGAGAACGATGGAGCAAGTGCGAGCAAATGCTGAGATGGCGGAGCAATTTATTACTATTTGGAATCATTTACAACAAGAAGTACAAAGGTCTAGAGGATAAGGGAGGAAGCTTGTGAAAAAGCGTTGGTTCATGCTATTTGCATCTATAGTGCTTTTACTAGGTGCATGTAGTTCCAAAGAAAAAGAGAGCGAAGATGCATTCGACGATGAGGTAAATACAAATAACCCTTCAGGAGATTTGGCTCCACTTGATAAGAAAGTGAAAGTGCGGATCGCTGAAGATGGTGCAGCGTCTGGAGCAGGGTTTTATATAGCAAAAGAAAAAGGATATTTTGAAGACTATAATATTGAAGTAGAATTTGCCCAGTTTGCAAATAGTGATGAGATGCTTCCAGCGCTTGCATCTGGCGAAGTAGATATAGCGGGTGGCGTATCCACTGCATCATTCTTTAATGCGATTGCACAGGGAATTGACGTGAAAATAATTGCCGATAAAGGACATAATGTACCGGGAAAATCGTACTTTACGTTTGTAATAGGCAATCATATGAAAGATGTTATAAAAGAATACGAAGATTTCAAAGGGAAACGTATTGCTATCTCTTCGAAAAATTCAATCGATGAATATATTTACTTAGAAATGTTAAAACATGCTGGTTTAACACAAAATGATGTAGAGCTAGTGTTACTAGGGGATTTTGGTAGTATGCTAGGTGCAATAGATAATGGCTCGATTGACGCCGCACTACAAATTGAACCGCTTATCACACAAGGCATTGAAAATGACTTACACCTTCGTTTTGGAGACGCAACAGACTATGCTCCTGAATCACAAATTGCCCTCGTACTCGGATCGCCTCAGTTTATGAACGAGGAGAAAAATGTCTCATTACGCTTTATGGCCGCTTACCTTAAAGGGGTACGTGACTATAACGATGCCTTCATTAAAGATGAAGGAAAAAAAGAAATAATTGATATTATGACGAAGCATACTGCTTTGAAAGATCCAGCATTATGGGAAAAAGTATTTGTAACGGGTCTGGACCCAGATGGTAAAATGTTTTTAGATGATGTCATAAAGCAGTATGATGCATATAAAGCAAATGGCGCAATAAGTGGGGACGTTAATTTTGATAAAGCAGTTGATACGTCTATCACAGAAAAAGCAGTAGAAATATTAGGAGCATATGAACGATAAAGCGTCCGGTAAAGGGCGCTTTTTTCTTACATTATGCTTTCCATGAAAATATGTAATACAATGTGGTAAAAAGGACATTTGGGTGAGGTGCGTAAAATGGTGAGTATTTTAGTAGATGCAGATGGATGTCCAGTTGTAGATTTGACAATCGCGGTAGCAAAAAAGTTTAATTTAAAAGTTACGTTATTATGTGACACTGCCCACTATATGCAAAGAGATGGAGCAGAAACGGTGATGGTTTCTAAAGGTGCTGACGCGGTGGACTTTGTTTTAGTGAACCGAGTAAAAAAAGGTGATATTGTTGTAACACAGGATTACGGGCTTGCGGCCATGGTATTAGCAAAACAAGGCTTTGCAATCGATCAAAATGGACGTTGGTATACACATGAAAATATTGACCAGCTATTAGATAGTCGCCATATATCAAAAAAAATTAGGCAAGCTGGTGGAAGACTAAAAGGACCAAGGAAACGTCAAAAAGAAGACAATGAAAAATTTGAAAGAAGCTTTACAGAACTTTGTAAAGTAGCAGTGAAAGACTGACTGTTGCGAATTCAATTGTAATAGTTAACAACCAACGCTAATTTTGTTATACTGTACGGTGGACAAAATTAGAAAAGGTGGAGTAAAAAATGGAAACAAATGCATACAGAGTATTACTTTACTATAAATATGTCCCGATTGAAGATCCAGTAACATTCGCACAAGAACATCTTGCTGCTTGTAAAGAAATTGGGTTAAAAGGGCGTATTTTAGTATCAGATGAAGGAATTAACGGCACTTGCTCGGGCACAATTGAACAAACCGACGCATATATCAACATGATGAAAGCAGACGTTCGTTTTGCAGACATGGTGTATAAAATAGATGAAGCAGAAGGACACGCATTTAAAAAAATGCATGTTCGTCCTAAACGAGAAATCGTTCATTTAGGATTAGCAGACGATATCAATCCAAATGAATTAACTGGGAAATACCTTTCTCCAAAAGAGTTTTTTGAACAAATGCAAGCAGAAGATACAATAGTAATCGATGCTCGAAATGACTATGAATTTGACCTAGGACACTTCCGCGGGGCGATTCGTCCAGATATTCGCAATTTCCGCGATCTTCCAGACTGGATGCTAGAGAACAGAGAAATGTTCGAAGGCAAAAAAGTTTTAACATATTGTACAGGTGGAATTCGTTGTGAAAAGTTCTCGGGTTGGTTAGTGCGAGAAGGCTTCGAAGACGTTGCGCAACTACATGGTGGGATTGCAACATACGCAAAAGACCCAGAAGTTCGCGGTCAATTATGGGATGGTCAAATGTACGTATTTGACGAGCGTATCGCTGTTCCGATCAACCAAGTAGAACATGTTGTTGTAGGGAAAGATCATTTTACAGGAGAACCATGTGAACGCTATGTAAACTGTGCAAACCCTGAATGTAATGATAAGATTCTTTGCTCGGAAGAAAACGAACACAAATACCTACGTAGCTGCTCACACGAGTGCCGTGTACACCCACGTAACCGCTACAAAGTAGAACATAACCTTTCCGAAGAAGAAGTAGCACAAAGACTAGCAGTTATTGAAGCAACAGTATAAAATCTCAAAGTCTCGCCTTGCCCAAAAGCAATGCGGGATTTTTTTATTAGTTAGGAAATAATAAGCTCTATGGCTTGCCGATCAGTATAGGGAAACTACTTCGCATAAAGAAATTTTATTAGGTAACCGCTAGGATTTTCGCTTCAGGAGGACGCTTTCCGCGGGGCGGGCGGTGAGCCTCCTCGGTCGCTGTCGCTCCACTGCGGGGTCTCACCTGTCCCGCTTGATTCCCGCAGGAGTCGCCTCCTTCCGCTTCAATCAATGGAGACTTCTTGCTAATTTAGCTAGGCAGTTATCAGAGCTATAAATGGATTCTGTTTCACTGGTTATTTATGATCGATTTACTAAAGAAATCATCCACAGTTTTCGACCATGCAATTCCAATAAGTGGCCAAGTGCGACCAAACAGTTGTCGAAAGCAGCTAGTTGTAGTCTGAAAGCAACCAAACGAATGTTAAGAGCAACTAGTTGCATTCTAACAGCAACCTAATTAACCTTGAGAGCAACCAATTTTCCTAAAACAAGTTAACTGGGATTGAGAAGGCAGTAATAATAGGGCATTAATTAGGATTACTTTTCAAAAAGCTTCCGCTTGCTAGGCTTTGTCGTGCTCGTCCTGAGTTTTGTCATGTTCAAGTTTGACTTTGTCGCGTTCATAGCATGTTATGTAGTGTTACACCATTTATGGTATTAAATAGTTGGATAACCTCTGAAGAAGTTTGATTTGTTAAACAGTAACGCCAGTTAGATAGCGTTATCTTTAATGGATTGTAGCGGAGGGGCGGCGACTCCTACGGGATGAGTGAGTAGATGAGACATCGCAGGCGAACGCGCTAGCGTCGGCGATGGCTCATCGCTCACCCCGTGGAAAGCGTCCGCCCTGCAGCGGAAATCTTAGCGGAATCTTCATTCCATTCCCTACCGCACAGTTTCCCCATTATGTGCGACATCCTAATATTATTGCTTATGTTCATTTGTCCTATCAGGCAGACATAGGCGCTTTCGCTTTTATTCTTACTTAAGGGATTTTCACTAGTGTCTTGCACCAGTAATAATGTCTTTTGTTTTCAATAATTTAAAGGGAAACTGCTTACATATATTGAATAATAGTAAGGAATTCGTTTTTAAAAATGGAATGGGGGAACTTACATGGCAATCGAAGTGAAAAAGATTTCTGATTTAAATGAAGTAGACGTATCCAGACTAATTCAAGAAAGCGAAAAAGAAGGCTATCGTTTCGTATCGAGACTTGCTTCTGAATATGAAGATGGTACGAATCGATTTAGCGAACAAGGAGAAGCGCTTTTTGGTGCATGGGATGGGGAAGAACTTGTTGCAATTGGAGGATTAAATCGAAATACGAAGAGTAAGGATGCTTCAGCTGCAAGGCTACAAAGAGCCTATACATTACCATCCTATCGTAGAAAGGGAATTGGAAGTGAACTTTTTAATGCGCTTTTCGTCCATGCTAGAGGTCAGTTCAATGAAATTACAACGAAAACGGAATCAGCAAAAGCGGATGCATTTTACCGTGCCAATGGATTCCAATTTGACGAACGTTCACCTGATATAACACATGTGTATAGCTTATAGTAGAAAGGGTTAGACAACGATGAATAGACAGAATTTAATCGAGCAATTTCCTTTAATTGAAAAAATGAAAAAAGCAGAAGAAGTGATTTGGTTTAATCCGAATTTAACCAAAACAGAAGATGCCTTGAAAAATCTATCTGTCACGAGCGAAATGGTACAGGATGCAAGCGATCGCCTAGATCGGTTTGCATCCTACTTACAAATTGCCTTTCCGGAAACAGCGAAATCAAATGGCATTATTGAATCCCCACTTGTAGAAATTCCAGCAATGGCTACTGCGATGAAAGAGTTATTTCAAACAGATTTCAACGGAGAGATTTTATTGAAATGCGATAGTAATCTACCGATTTCCGGTTCTATTAAAGCACGTGGTGGTATTTACGAAGTGTTGAAAACTGCGGAGACACTTGCCATTCGGGAAGGTTTATTAAAGGAAACTGACGACTATGCTATTCTTGCAAACAAAGAAATGCGAGAATTTTTCGCAAGATATTCTATTGCAGTTGGTTCAACGGGTAACCTTGGCCTAAGTATTGGAATAATGAGTGCAAAAATCGGTTTCCACGTGACCGTCCATATGTCGAGCGACGCGAAGCAATGGAAAAAGGATATGCTTCGTGAAAAAGGGGTAGAGGTGATCGAGTATGATTCCGACTACAGTATCGCTGTGGAAGAAGGTAGAAAACAAGCGGAAAAAGATCCGACATGCTTTTTTATAGATGACGAAAATTCTACTGACTTATTTATGGGCTATGCAGTTGCAGCAAGCAGATTAAAGAAACAATTAGAGCAGCAAGGGAAAAAGGTAGATGAAGATCATCCTTTGTTTGTCTATCTACCTTGTGGCGTTGGTGGTGGACCTGGTGGGGTGGCGTTCGGCTTAAAACTTTTGTTCGGTGACTATGTGCATTGCTACTTTGCTGAACCGACTCACTCCCCGTGTATGCTACTTGGAATGATGACTGGATTGCATGAAGATATAGCGGTAGATGAAATCGGCTTAGATAACAAAACCGATGCAGATGGTCTAGCGGTTGGTCGTCCTTCTGGATTTGTCGGCAAAACAATGGAACAGCTAATAAGCGGAAGCTATACGATCAGTGATGAGAAGATGTATACACTGCTCGCACTACTTGCGGATACAGAACAAGTTTTTTTAGAGCCATCTGCACTTGCTGGAACGACAGGACCAATTCATCTTGCAAGTAGTGGAGTTGCTCTGAACAATGCGACACATATTGCCTGGGCAACTGGTGGGGGAATGGTTCCAGAGCATGTGAAAGAAGTGTACTACGCGAAAGGAAAACTATTACTTAATCATTAAATGTTCTTACTTTCTCTTCTAAAGGAAGGGGTGACTTTGAGGTAGAGTTGCCTTTAAGCCATCCCTTCCATTTATTAAATTTCTTTTTCTATCCTCTTAATGTTAAGTGGCTCAAAGGTAATCCTGTATTCTCTGTGTAATTTAAAGAGACCATATTTTTCAATATAATAATCGATTACGTTTTTTAAATACTCGGGAGTTACTTCAAGGTTTGTACACACTTCTTCCAGTGTTGTTTGTCCTTTTTCGTAGCAATCAATTAGCTGATCCAAAGAAACAATCTTTTCATAACCCCATCTTCGAGCAATTTGTTCTATTTTTATACTTCTCATATCACTTAAATCTGTAATGTCTCCATAGGTCGTCTCATAATGACCAAGCTCTTCTGCTAAAATACAATGCTTTTCATATTTATCTTTGAATTTATCAATTTCAATGACGTTATCATAATATAAACCTGGGAGACCTTTTGGTAAGGCTTTTTCAATGATTTTAATATGTGGGTACTCCATTTTTAGTCGATCATACGTCATATATACACCTCATTTATCCGCGTTGCGATTTAATAAACTCAATATATTTCTTAATGTCTTCCATTTCTTCCTCCGTGACATCTTCATCAATATGCGCTGCAATTGTTACGATTTTCTGGCTATCCAAGATTTTTTCTGAGTCTTCTCCTAAGAAGTACTGACCAGGAACTTGAAAAAAATCTGCCAGTAATCGCACATATTCTAACTTAGGATCGGCTTCGCCGTTTTCCCAACGACTTATAGAGCTTTTACTAATTTTGCTATCAAATTTTGAATTTAAAGAATCAGCTAATTGTTCGATAGTGAGTTTTCTGTTCAGTCTTAGCTCTTTTAATAATGTTCCGAAGTTCTTCACAGCTGTAATCTCCTTACATATTATCTATAGTCAGAATTCTAACTCAATAATTCCATAAATGCAACAAAGTAAAATAATTAGTTCCGTTTTAGGAACTTTTCTGTTGACAGAGGTTTCTATTAGTTATATGATAGATTCATTCCTAAATAAGAACTAACGTTCTATTATTGTTCCGTTTACGGAACTGATGAGGTGAGATATGTATGAGAATGAAAGACGTAGAAGTAGATTCAAATGGCAATATCAATCTCAACATAAAAGAAATTCCGAATCCATGCATAGTAGTGATTAGTAAAAATACTGCAAAAATGACAGAGTTGCCAGCATTCGCTGATACGACGATTAAAACACATCAAGGAAAAGTTGTGCGTGTAAAATGGAACGAGGGAGAGGATTTTTAATTATTGGATAAACAATCATAATAGTCCCACCAGTCATCTGGAGGACAACAAACGATTTCAGCATCTTGCTGGTCTTTTGTTGTCCTCTTTTTTTAGGATTTTTTATAAAAAAGGAGGAGTTTCCTATGTTAAATTGGGCGGATAAATTGATAAAAGAATATACCTACCATAGAAAAGAGCTGGAGCATCTAAAGGAACGATTGGATCCAATGAATCCTAAAGACAATGCAGATATCAAAATCATTAATAGCATGATAGATGACATGTCTTATGCATTGGAATGGATGAAAAAAGGAAGAAGACCAGGAAATCTTCATGGAACAGATAAAAGGTCTATATATCAACGTCGTGCGTTATTAGACATGGATTTATTTCCAACGATTGAATTGGACACCGAGCAAACTAGCCTAAGCGAAGAACAAAAACAGAAGATTATATCGATTTTAATAGAGCTTTCACATAGAGAGAGACAATGCTATTTAATGCATATGGCGTATGGGATGAGTCTGACAGAGATTGCAGAGGAGCTAAATCTTAAGAAGAGAACCATTCAACAATACATTGATCGTGCCAAAGAAAAAGTCAAAGTACTCGTTTCTTGACGTACGGTTGACGTATAAACCCACCTAGTAGTGAAGAGAGTTATTGAAAACTTAAGATAGATGGAGGTGCAAAATGGAGGCGTTTATCGGTATTGGTTGCACCGTTTTAGGTTTATTAATAGGACTACTGTCATTTGGTCGTAACCGCGACAAAGATGTAAAAGCAGATGCCGCAAAAACGGCAGTTATGGAAACGAAGCTAGATGCTATTACGAATGGTGTGGAATCGATTCGAATCGATTTGAAGGCGATTGAAAAGCAAATGGACTTACTAGCCGAACGTGTGGCACGAGTAGAGGAGAGCTCCATGCAGGCTCATAAAAGAATTGATAATCTCAAAATTATTCAGGAGGCTCAGCAAGTATGAAGATTAACTGGAAAGTTCGTTTTAAAAATAAGATTTGGATTACAGGGTTCGTCGCTCAACTATTGATATTAACTGAATTACTTTTAATAGGAGCTCATGCTGCAGGGTTAACAGATTTTCATGTAACAGAGGAGATGAAAGACTGGATATTTGCTTTTGTAAATGTAGTTTTCGGATTATTTGCGACACTGGGGATTATTCAAGACCCTACGACAAGTAATTTTGCCGATAGCAATAGAGCAATGAAGTATATCAAACCAAAATAAGCTGACTCTAGACAGTTTTTTTTAAGGTGGTGATTGCTGTGTAATATTTAAATTAGTGGACAAGCATTCTCTTCTAGCATTCAAAACTAATATGAGGTGATAATGATGGTAAAAGTATTCATTGATGCAGGACATGGTGGAACAGATCCAGGCGCAACAGGAAATGGCTTGCTGGAGAAAAATCTAACATTGCAAATTGCTACTAGAGTCAAAGATATACTGATTGCTGAGTACAATAATGTAAGTGTATTAATGAGTCGCACCGGTGATCAATCTTTAACATTAGCACAACGTACAAATGCAGCGAATGCTTGGGGAGCGGATTTCCTTCTGTCGGTTCATATTAATGCAGGTGGTGGGACTGGCTACGAGGACTATGTTTACCCAGGGGTAGGGGCACCTACTACAACTTATCAAAATACGATCCATGCAGAAATATTAAAGCTTGTGAGTTTTAATGATCGCGGTAAAAAACAAGAAAACTTCCACATGTTACGTGAGTCAAATATGCCAGCCATTTTAACGGAGAATGGTTTTATAGATAATGTAAATGATGCGACAAAATTGAAAACGTCCTCTTTTATTGAATCACTTGCCCGAGGTCATGTAAATGGAATCGTCAAAAGCTTTAATCTTCCAAAGAAAAGCACCGCAGTTTATCATACTGTAGTGAGTGGCGACACTGTGTATTCCTTAAGTCAGAGGTATGGTAGCACTGCCCAGCAAATTAAGGACTGGAATGGGCTGGATGCCAACTACACCATCTATATTGGACAAGTATTGAGAGTGAAATAAAGAACGACTAGCCTTGCTCACATACGTGGGCAGGGCTTTTTTGTGCTTTAGGCAATTGGGATAATATATCTTAAGGAAGCGCTATTAGCTTTAGCTTGATTGTCCGTTTTCGAAGAAGATCGCCCACCTTTGGTGAGAGATTGTCCAACAATTAGAAGAGATCGTCCAAGTTACAATTAAGCGGCGTTGAAGCTCTGCTCTCCCTCTGAGGCAAAAATCTCAGCGGATACTTTATTCAACGTACCATGACACATTATTCCCATTATGTACGTAGCACCGCCTAACATGATGTTTTGTTCTGTCATATATATAACAAATGTGTTACAATAGAAGTAGAACAAAAGTAAATAGAGGAGGTAGTACCATGTTCATAGAAATACAAACCAATTCATCCGTTCCAATCTATTTACAACTAGCTCAGCAACTTATTGAAGGAATTGCAAGAGGCGAGTTAAAGCCAGGCGACTCATTGCCATCAGTTCGTGCATTTGCCGCAGATTTAGGTATGAATATGCATACAGTGAATAAAGCCTATCATTACTTAGAGGAAAAAGAGTTTATCCAAATCGTCGCAAAATCAGGCGTTATTATACAACCAAATGGAATACCAAAAGCTACAGCACAAGAACAACAAAAATTAGCAGAACAAATACGCCCATTAATAGCGGAAGGGTTAGTGTTAAAGCTGTCAGAGGAAGAAATGGTCGTCATGGTAAGGCAACTCGTGCAGAACATTAAGGAGGGGACATCATGATTGTTTTTTTGTTTGGCTTCATTTTACTTTTTATCACGATACTACAAGCATTCACACCGAAATTGCTAAAACAAACAGAAGCATTTGGAGTATATATACCAGAACAATATACAAAAGAAACAACTATCGTAGCATATAAAAAAAGGTACACTTCGGTTGTCTTAACGGTAGGAATTATTGTGCTTGCAGCTTATCTAATTTGGGCTTTAACTCAATCTCCGACAGAAGAAGTGCTATCGATTATTAGTATTGGCGTTCAATTTTGCATACTCTTTATTGGGTTAGGTTATTATTTCGTGATGCATGTCCGTGTGAAAAGGCTTAAAGAAGTGCAAGGATGGACGACGGGGAAAAAGGAAGTGCGTGTAGTAGACTTGCAATTTCAAGAGAAGCTTCAGCTAATACCACGAATTGTATTTATTATTCCAATGATAATTACGGTAGGCTTAATCATTTACACATTTATGAAATACGCTCAAATGCCAGATATGATTCCTACTCATTGGGGTCCTTCTGGGCAACCAGATGCATTTAGCGAGAAAACCTATTTCAGTGCTATCTCCATGCCACTTATTTTACTTGTCATGCAAGGAATGTTCCTTTTAATGAGTGAAGGGATGAGGTTTGCAGGAGCAAAGATCAATCCAGCCAATAAAAAAACGTCTGTGTCACAGCAACTAGCATTCCGAAAATATAGCAGCTGGTTCGCATTATTTATGACAATAACAATGACTTTAATGATGGGTTATTTTCATTTACAAACGATCCACCCAGAGGTAGGATCTGCCTGGGTTATGTTCGCACTTCCACTTACTTTTTTAGTGCTAACTTTTGTCGGAGTCGGTATTTATGTAGTGAAGGTTGGACAGAGTGGCTCACGATTAAAGGTAGAAGGGGACAGCCCGAGTCTCGAAGATAAAATCGCAGTCGATGACGATAAATATTGGAAAGGTGGAATCATTTACATCAATAAAGATGATCCTAGCATTCTAGTTGAAAAGCGGTTTGGTGTTGGATGGACACTTAATTTTGGGAGACCAATAAGTTGGATTGTTTTATTTGGACCGCTTATTTTAATTATAGTTATCGCATTTAGTTTATAGCGGTATATAGATTCATAATTTAGGTGTAAGAAAAATTTGCGACATAAAGGAGCGATTTATATGTTAGTAGTGACAACGGAAAAAATAGAAGGATATAAAATTGTCGAAGTTAAAGGGCCTGCATATGGTCTAATTGTAAGAAGTAGAGGGCTTGGCGGGGATATTATGGCAGGACTTAAAGGTTTAGTTGGTGGGGAGATCAAGCAATATACCGCGATGCTAGAGGATTCAAGAAAAGAAGCGATGGACCGTATGATAAAAAATGCACATCTTATGAATGCGAACGCTATCGTTATGATGCGATATGATTCAGGCGAGATTGGTAATAATATGAGTGAGATTGTGGCATACGGAACAGCAGTTGTTGTAGAGAAACTATGACAGCAATCATCGTTATAGTAGGTATATATTTATTGCAAATTATAGCCGTTGTAGCTTTTATTTTGCTTGGGTACTTTATTTACGACAAACGGTTTAGACGCAATCATGGAACAAAAGTGGCAGAAGGCTTTGAGCGAACAGAAGAGGTCAATCTTGACCCTGTTACAGGTGAAAAAACGAGAGTATATTATAATCCCACAACAGGTGAGCGTTTTTATAAGAAAGAATGAAAAATAGCGTCTCCAAAAGAAACGCTTCAGCTATGCATCTGTACAAATAAATAAAAGTTAAACACAGCCGGCAACAACAAGGCCAATGATAAAAAAATAATTGCAGCTATCTTAGATTGCTTTGTAATCCGCTCATCACCTTTACGCAAATTTTCAATGAAGGTTAAGAGGAAATAAAAGCATAAAATCCAACACACAGTAGAAATAATACCAAGCCAGTTGCCTGTAAATAATGGTGTCATTATCTTCACCACACTTTCTAACCATAGTAAAAAGCAGCTAACCTAACTAAAGGTAGCTGCTTATTTTAATTATTCAGCGTCAAAAACTTCTACTTTTTCCATTTTAGCACCGTTTTTCATAGCTGTTGCTACTTCAAGGCCGCTAGTCACTTTACCGAAAACAGTGTGAACACCGTTTAAGTGTGGTTGTGGTTCATGCACGATAAAGAACTGGCTTGAGCCTGTATCTTTTCCAGCGTGAGCCATAGATAGGCTACCTGCTTCATGTTTGTGTGGATTGCCAGCAGTTTCACATTTAATCGTTTTACCGCTACCGCCCATACCTGTACCAGTTGGATCTCCGCCTTGACTTACAAAACCAGGAATAACACGGTGGAAAATAACTCCGTTATAAAATCCGCTGTTTGCTAGCTCTTCAAAGTTTGCAACTGTGTTTGGTGCTTCATTTGGGAATAAATCAAATTCGATTTTTTCACCAGTATCCATTAAAAAATAACCCTTTTTCGCCATTCAAAACACTCCTTTTTTCAAAATAAATCCTTCATCAGTATAGCACGAGCACAAAGCATTTTCCAAACCCAGCTCCTCTATAAGAAATCAACATGTATAGCATTTCTTCTTAAAAAAGTGGCTGGAATTATTACTAAAATTAATTAAAGGCTTTGTTTAAAGAGAAAAACCGGCACCAATAAACATGGCGCCGGATGTAAAGAGTTGGATTTTAATTTTCAACGATCAAGCAATTTTATTTATATCTTTCATAGCATCACGATCATGTTTGTATTTAAAACTAACGGCAAAAATAATTGCAAGAACGATTGTATAGGCTCCAAAGATTAACCAAATATTTTGCCAATCTTTTATACCATCAACAGTGAAGTAATCCACAATTTTACCACTAATGATTGCACCCAAATAGGTGCCCAATCCATTTACCATTGTCATGAATAAGCCTTGTGCGCTTCCGCGAATGCTACTATCTACTTCTTTCTCTACAAAAATGGATCCTGATATATTAAAGAAGTCGAAGGCAGCACCGTAAACAATCATCGATAATAGTAATAAGCTGAATCCTAAGCCGGATGGTTCACCAAAAGCGAAGAGAACAAAGCGTAATGTCCATGCAACCATACTTAATAGGATAACCGTCTTAATTCCAAATCTGCGTAAGAAAAATGGAATGGCTAGAATAAATACTACCTCTGAAATTTGTCCAATGGATAATAATATAGCCGGGTACTTAACCGCAAGACTATCTTTAAAGCTAGGATTTAATGCAAAGTCATGTATAAATGGATCAGCGAAAGTGGTGTTAATTTGCAAGGCTGCACCTAGCAGCATAGCAAAAAGGAAAAACACTGCCATTTTCTTTTGTTTAAAAAGTACGAGCGCATCGAGTCCTAAACGACTGACCAGAGATGCATTCTTTTTGGCAGTTGATGTTGGACAATCAGGTAGTGCAAGTGAAAACAGCGCAAGTAAAAGAGCTGCTCCCGATCCAATGTATAGCTGCATATTGCTTAACTCAAATCCAAAAAGACTTATTGTCCATAAAGCAAGGATAAAGCTAACAGTTCCATATACGCGAACGGAAGGGAATGTTTTTGTTGTATCATGTCCTTCTTTTTCAAGACCAAAATATGAAATGGTATATCCTAAAGAAATGGTCGGCATGTAGACCATTGCGTTAAAAAGCATTACCCAAAACAAAAGAGTAGGATCTGAAACTTTCGCAGCAATAAATAAACAAATAGCCCCTAAAAAGTGGAGAATTCCATATAATTTATTTGCCTTTACAAAGCGGTCGGCAATAATCCCTATAAGACTTGGCATAATGAGAGAAGCGAGCCCGATGGAGCTATAAACGAGTCCAACCTCTGAGCCGGTAAAATGCAAAGTATTGAACATATAAGATCCAAGTGTAACGAGCCAAGAACCCCAAACGAAAAACTGTAGAAAAATCATTATTTTAAGGCGCGATTTAATTGTCATTTCTTCCTCCTGCTTTACCTACGGCGCCTATCTTATTATAAGTTCACCGGATATTTAATTTAGTTTACTTTTTTTGCTAACTGAGTAATATAATCGAAGAAAGCATCGCGATTAACGTCATAAACCACATTTACAGGACGACCGTTAGCTGTTTCTTCTGTACGGCCTTGACTAGGTCCATTTGTATGAACGATACTATTAACTCTTTTCACTTTTACAAGATTAGGATTACCGACAAACGCTGTAGTCAAAACATCCCACAAGAAGTATGTTGAATTAGTTGTAAAATGAACTAATGGCGGGCACATCGCATAACATTGACCAAGAAAATCAACGCCTAAATATTTACGTTCAGATGCCCAACGTTTTCTTATATCTTCTGTAAGTGGTACTTGGCTTGTGCTTTCAAGAGCCACTAAATCAATTTCTATGCCGCTATCCCATACACGACCTGCTGCCTCGGGATCCCAGAACACATTCCATTCTGCTGTACCATCATGTTCGGGCTCTTCCACATTTCCTGTTTCACGAAATGTTCCGCCCATCCAAACGAGTCGTTCAATTTTTTCTTCAATTGAAGGATCTTCATCTAATGCGCGAGCAAGATCAGTAAGTGGGCCAGTGAATAGAAGGGTTGTTTTTTCGGTCGATGCATGGATGGCATCTATTATATGAAGATGTGCTGTTTTCTCTGCTACAGGTGTGTCAATCTTACCGGATTCATTTAAAATCGGTAGAGCATCTACGAAGAAAGCATGCAAACGCCAATCTTTTGGAAATGGATTTTTCCCGCGAGAATTTGATTCAGCCACATCAAGCCTACCGTTTCCAAAGCGATCAATGATTTTACGGCTTGCAAACATTGCAGGTTCTAAATAACAATCGGCTGGAATGACAGATACACCAGTCAGCTCAACGTTGTCCATTTGCATTAATAAAAACAACGAAACAAGATCATCGACGCCTCCATCATGATTAAAGTAAATATTTTTTTTCATTATCTATCGATCCTCTCCTATTAAATTTTGCTTTATAAAATGCCTGGTATATCGTTTCGTGTTTTATGATGACAATCAAGAAAAGAATTATTTCCTAAACGAAAAAAAACGCTCCGATTTCTACCGGAGCGTTGACTAGGTATATGTAAATATGAAAAAAGGATTGAATCCTTCCTCCATCTTACAATTAACTCGTAGTCAAGCCCTTTACGGTGGCTTGGTAGAAACTTTTGGGCCATATCCCCAACATTATACGACATAATTCGACATTGTTTTTTTATAATAACTATTACATATGGTTTAGTCAATAAAAAATCTGTTCCAATTTTATACAAATAAAAACTATTAATAGAATAATAATTGGTAGAAAGCGATCTAGCGATTTTTTTTTAGTGAATAAAAAAATCCGAACTATCCTACGAAACTCTAATTTATTGTTTCGGAATAGTTCGGATTTTATATTTACATAGCTTGATAAATTGATAATCATTCGGTTTTTGTAATAGGTAAATTATTTACGCCTTTTCCTCTTACATACCTAATACTATTACCAACATTTCATTACCATGAAGGAATGATAGATTTATCAAATCTTTCTTCGATAAATTGTTTCACTTCTTCCGAACGGTACAAATCGATAAATTGTTGAATCACTTCTTCATCTTTTGATTCAGTTCGAACGGCGATAATGTTCACGAAAGGAGAATCTTTTGACTCAATAAAAATAGAGTCATCAGCTGGAGATAAACCAGCATCTATTACGAAGTTTGTATTGATGGCTGCCGCATCCACCTCATTTAATTGACGGGGGATTTGTGCTGCATCAAGTTCAACAAATTGGAAATTCTTCGTATTATCTACAATGTCATGGATGGTAGCGTTAGTATCTAGGCCTTCTTTGAGCTTAATCATACCTGCACTTTCAAATAGCATCAGTGCACGCCCGCCTTGAGTCGGATCATTTGGTAATCCAATTTTCGCACCATCTGTCAGTTCGTTAACATCTTTTACTTGATTGGAGTAAATACCCATTGGGAAAGTGACCGTTTTACCTACATCAACAAGATCCAAATTACGGTCTTTTTTCATTTGTTCAAAGAAAGGAATCGTTTGGAAGATATTCATATCAATCTCTTTCTCAGCTAAAGCAACATTCGGCATTACGTAGTCAGAAAAAACTTGTAGATCAATTTTTAGGCCATCTTTTTCAGCCAGCTCTTTCACTTTTTCAACGATTTCTTCGTGTGGACCTGCAGTTACCCCAACGGTTAGAACACCGTCACTTAATAAGCCTGCATTTGCTTCCTCCGATTTTTCTTTACCACCGCAAGCAGCGAGTAATGTTAATACTAAAATGAGTAGCCCTGTAAATAAATACTTTTTCATGATTTTTCTCCTGTCTGTTGTTTTCTTGGTTGTAGCAGAAATAATAAAAACCTCTCATAAATGAGAGGTTCATTAGCATTTTGAAAATACGCAGAAGTCCTCTCTCATTTTTCAAAACGATATCGTTTTGCAGGATTTAGCACCTTTCCATACATAAACATATGGTTGGTTGCCGAGCTTCAACGGGCCAGTCCCTCTGCTACTCTTCATGAGAGATAAAAATTATTTCATTTTTCTTAATGTTAATTACTATACTTCACCAGAGTAAATTCGTCAATACGAATTCGAAATAAACAAATTATTGTTTTGTATATCAGTGTATGTATAGTATGAAAATGATAAGATACAAAAAGAGGTGAATTATTATGAACGGACAAAATAGAAAAGACATTAAACCGGGCTTAGAAGTATATATCGTCTTGAAAAAAGACCAACGAACGGGTCAAAAAACAAGAGGTATAGTGAAAGACTTACTAACCAATTCATCCTTCCATCCACATGGTATAAAAGTTCGGTTAACGGATGGACAAGTAGGACGTGTATGTGAAATTATCGAAAAATAAGGAGCGCAAAACAGATGAACGTAGAATCACAAGTATTGCAATGGTTTGATCATTTTCACAAATATCCAGAAGTGAGCTGGAAGGAATACGAAACGACGAATAAGCTTGCAGAAATACTAGATGTGTTACAAGTGTCTTATCGCCGTTTCGATGATGTGACGGGGTTACTGGCTGAAATAGGGGAAGGCGATGAAGTGATCGCGGTTCGTGCGGATATCGACGCACTTTGGCAAGAAGTAGATGGCGAATTTCGTGCCAATCATTCATGCGGACATGATGCGAATATTTCGATGGTTTTAGGAGCTTTATTATTACTGAAAGACGAAAAACTAAGTAAGCGTATCCGCTTTATATTCCAGCCGGCAGAGGAAAAAGGAAATGGTGCCAATGCGATGATTGACAGAGGCGCATTAGAAGGCGTTACACATCTATTTGGCGTGCACTTACGACCAATTGAAGAGCTTCCTTTTGGAAAAGTTTCTCCAGCAATCCATCACGGAGCAGCGATGTTTTTAGAAGGAAAAATTACTGGAATTGATGCGCATGGTGCACGTCCACATCAAGGAAAAAATGCTATTGATGTGACAGTGGCGATTCATCAGGCACTAAAAAACCTTTATTTTTCACCATTTGAAGCTTATTCTGCGAAACTAACGAAAATCCAAGCCGGTGGGGAAAATGCCAATATTATCCCTGGGACTGCAACGTTTTCCATTGATGTTCGTGCCCAAAAGAATGCTGTTTTATCTCAAATGAAAGACCAAATAGAGAAAGATTTACTCGCAATTAAACAATTATTTGATATAGAAATAGAGTGGAAATGGGAGGACGTCACGCCAGGCGCGGAAGTTTCCAAAGAAGCAGCTGCTATGACGAGAGAAGGAATTATCGGAGCAGTTGGTATGGATAACCTTGCAGAAGAAGTGATTACTTCTGGAAGTGATGATTTTCATTTTTATACGGTTAGACATCCTGAAGTGAATGCTGCCATGATTGGCATTGGAGCAGATCTCACCCCAGGGTTGCATCATCCGAATATGACGTTTAACTATGAGGCACTTGCAATTGGTGCAAAAGTAATAGCGAAAACGCTTTCAAATAGTTCTAAAAAGCATTGACGACTCATCGATTTGTCTATATTATTTCATATTAGCGACTATTAAACGTCAATTAGGAATTGTCGCAATAGTTCATAAAGGGGAAAATAATATGGGAGAAAAAGATAAAGTGTCTACTAAAAAGGAAATGTCTTTAGGATGGGCGGTTATTCCTTTACTAGTGATGATAGCTAGTATGTATGTAGCGGTAGTTCGATTAGAACAGGGGCCGCATATTCCTTTGATTATAGGGACATCTGTAGCTGCATTGGTTGCTTGGAAGCATGGGTTTAGATGGAATGATATCGAAGAAATGATGTACAAGGGGATTAAACTAGCTTTACCAGCTGTAGTCATTATCATGCTAGTAGGTTTAACGATTGGTTCCTGGATTGGTGGCGGGGTAGTCGCTACAATGATCTATTATGGACTAAAAATAATAACACCAGCATTGTTTTTAGTAACGATTTGCGTCATTTGTATGATTGTTTCACTAGCTATCGGCAGTTCCTGGTCCACTATGGGAACTATTGGTGTTGCAGGGATGGGTATTGGACTTAGCATGGGGATTCCGGCACCTATTATTGCGGGAGCAGTTATTTCAGGAGCTTATTTTGGTGATAAGATGTCGCCACTTTCGGATACAACAAATCTAGCAGCAGGATTGACCAATACTAATCTATTTGTACATATTCGACATATGCTATATACGACAGTACCAGGAATTCTTATCTCGTTGGGTGTATATGGCTTTTTAGGTATGAAGTATAAGAACAGCAATATTGATCAAGAGAGCATTCAGCAGACGATCTCCATGCTAGAAAAAAGTTTTGTCATTTCTCCTTGGTTATTACTCATACCAGTAGCTGTAATTGTTCTAGTTGCATTAAAGGTACCAGCAATACCAGCTTTAGTTATAGGGATAATATTAGGATCTTTCTCACAAGTGCTTGTGCAAGGGGGAAGCCTTTCAGAAGCAGTTGGGGCCCTCCAAAGTGGTTTCGTTATTGAAACAGGAAATGTAATGGTTGATGATTTATTCAATCGCGGTGGTCTAGATTCTATGATGTATACGGTTTCAATGACACTTGTTGCGATGACATTTGGAGGAATACTAGAATATTCTGGTATGCTTCAATCAATTATGAATCAAATTCTAAAGTTAGCAAAATCAGCAGGAACACTAGTAGCATCTACAATTCTAGCTTGTTTTACAACTAATGCGACTTGTTCTGAACAATACATTTCGATTGTCGTGCCAGCTCGCATGTTTGCAAATGCTTATACAAAGATGGGGTTACATTCCAAAAACCTTTCGAGGTCTTTAGAGGATGGAGGTACATTAACGTCTGTATTTATCCCTTGGAATACTTGTGGTGTGTTCATATTAGGAACGTTAGGGGTTGGGGCATTTGAGTACGCTCCATACGCTATACTAAATTATGTTGTTCCTTTGTTGTCTATTGGATATGCAATAACTGGATTCACCATTCAGAAGTTAACGAAATCAGAAATGGTCGCTTTGCAGCAAAAAGAAGTGATGAAAGCATAAGTGGAAAAGGAAAGTTCAATGAAACTGAACTTTCCTTTTCTTAATAAGTAGGGAAATTGAATTCATAAATTGCCCGTGGGCGTCCTTGCTGATACGTCATTTCTTCTCCAACTACTCGGGCATACCCATGATCTACTAGCTTTTTTAATAATCGTTCTGTGGTACGCCTACTTACTTGTAAATAGACTTCCAAATCATATGCGGTGAATTCAACGGAGCTATGCGAGCGGCTAAATTGCATGATTTTCGATAAGTTTGCTGGACTTAACTTTGTATTTTTGGCTATTTGTACGAGTTTTGGGTTATTTGTTTTTAGTTGTACTTGCTGTTGACGATTAGGATAGGGACCAAGTAATTCTTTATGGTCGTTTATTAAATAAGCGGAGTTCTCAGTTACATACGGCAAAGCATCTTTTGCGTTTTGTGTTGCTTCTATGACTGTTTTTCCGTAGCCAAACGCTATTTTGATAGGGAATGAAACAAGTTCAAACCAATGCTCAATTATATTGCTTTCCAGGGCTATTTGCACATTACCCTGAGTAGAAATAAACGTATATAAATAGTCATCTGTAGGAACATAATTCGCTTGAATTGTGCCAGCTATCTTCTTTAATATTTCTTCTGAAATTACTTGGTTTGCTTGAATGTATCCAATAGCAACTTTTGCGGATCTACTTTTTGCTAAAAGTGCCAAAGATTTCGCATCTTCCAATCCTTTTAAGATGTTGCTTTTCGAATCTAACATTCGGATGACAGGGACTTTCTTGTCTTGTAGAGTATGAAAAACAGCGTGGATACTCGTAATTGCCAAAGAAGTTATTCCGCCGTTGTATAAACTTGCATGAAAATTTGCAACTTCTTCTAATTCGTAAGTTGGATCAATTTTTAACAGATGTGGATATTGTTCCGATAACCCAATATCTTCTAATACATTTTGTATTAATAGCGGTTCGATTAAATCAATCGAAAGCTGTTCGACAGGAATATGTTGAGAAAAATAAACGGATAATAGGGTTGTAGTGATAACCGTTTCATCCTGTTTTAAGTAATGAGCCGGTATAGGTAAACTTTCAATTGCATCTTTTGCAAATATGTATGGAAGAGAACCAGAGAAAAAGACGACATCACAAGGTTTAATATTTTTCACAATTTCGGTTGCATCCACTGGCGATTGATAGATATAATAATCCAAACGAGTAGAAACTAACTCATGTTCAAATTCTTTTAATCGGTCGATAAAGTTAGCAGAGCCTAGCACTGCGATTCGGATATCCATATGTAACCCCCTTTTTTTTGAAACATTAACGTCTATTTAACGACAACTATAACGAAAAAATAAAAACTTGTAAAGAAAGCAGGAAGATAAAATGAAAATCAAAGAACTAGAAATATTTGCTATAAGATTACCACTGATAGACCCATTTATCATTAGCTATCATACATACGATGATATGCCTTCGATAATCGTAAAACTTACAACGGAGGATGGTTTGATAGGATACGGCGAAGCAGTTGCAGACGAGCATGTGACAGGTGAAACATGGGAAGCAACATATGCCTTGCTAAAAAACACATTAGCACCATTACTAATTGGCGAAAATCCGATGGAATTCGAACGCCTACATGAAAAAATGAACAAAGCAGTATATCAAGCACCTGCTGCAAAAGCGGCACTCGATATAGCTTGCTATGACGTAGTAGGAAAAAAATTAGGCGTTCCAGTCTATCAATTACTCGGTGGTCGCTATCACGAGAAGTTTCCAATCACACATGTTTTAAGCATCGGCACACCTGAAGCCATGGCTGCAGAAGCAGAAAGTCGTATGAAGGAAGGTTATTCATCATTTAAGATGAAAGTCGGAACTGAGGTACAAGCAGATGTGAAACGTATTCAGGCGGTACGAGAAAAAGTAGGAAAAGACATCGCAATTCGTGTCGATGTGAACCAAGGCTGGAAAAACAGTGCAAATACAATTACAGCAATGCGCCAATTAGAACATTTGGGGCTTGATTGGCTAGAGCAACCAGTAGTAGCGGATGATTTCAATGGTATGGTCGAAGTAAAGGCGAAAACAAGCACCCCCCTTATGATGGACGAAGGTTTAAAAGGTTTTCGCGATATGCGCGAGTTAATCGAGAAGCAAGCAGCACATAAAGTGAATATTAAACTGATGAAATGTGGAGGCATTTACCCAGCGATGAAGCTTGCCCATATGGCAGAAATGGCAGGAATCGAATGTCAGATCGGCTCCATGGTCGAGTCTTCAATTGGATCTGCAGCAGGGTTCCATGTAGCGTTTTCGAAAAAAGCATTTACGAGTGTTGAGTTAACAGGCCCTTTGAAATTCTCAAAGGATATTGGAAATCTACATTATGACGTGCCTTTTATTCAGCTAAACGAACGTCCGGGTCTTGGAGTAGATGTAGATGAGTCAGTACTGCATGATTTAACTGTATATCAAACGAAAGTAAGTGGTGTTTAGGATGAAAGAATGGACAGGCAAACTTGGAGAAAAAGATTATGTAGTACGTATGTTGAAAGAAGATAGTGTGGAAGATATTCTACACCTCCAGGACCTTGTTTTGGAAACGCTAATAAACAATGACTTTTTATCGCCGGTAACGAAGGAAGAATACGAAGATTTCGTTTCGAAGAGCCTAATGGTAGGTGTATTCGTAGAGGATAAGTTAATAGCATTTCGCGCACTGGCGATACCTGAAATAGACGAACATCATCTTGGATACGATATTGGACTTCAAACAGAGCAATTAGATCAGGTTGTTTATCAAGAAATTACAAATGTGCACCCCGACTACCGAGGATATGGTTTACAGAAAAAACTTGGAGCTATCGTAATGGAACTATTAGATGCATCTCCATATACACATGTATGCGCAACAGTCGCACCATTTAATATTGCGAGCTTAAAAGATAAACTGAGCCAAGGTATGGTCATCGGCGCATTGAAAAACAAGTACGCAGATATGTTGCGCTATGTTTTTTACAAAAAACTCCATGAAGAACGTAAAATTGGTGGCGAAGTGTTAGATATTCTTATGGCCGATACAGAAAAACAGCAACAGCTACTAGCAGATGGTTGGATCGGAACAAGTATCGTGCAAAAAGACGGAGAATGGTATGTGACTTACGAGAAAAAAGGGACATATATGTAAAAAGATGGATAAGGGCAACCAAATAGGCGTAAAAGCAACCAAATTGTGCTCAGGAGCAACTAATTCCAAAACACAACTTTAGTAAATATCAACATTATATAGATTATTTCATATCGAAATGAGCTTGGAAAATGTATTCTAAGCTCATTTTATTTTTGGACATTTTTTAGTAAATTCATTAATGTAAGCACGTCATGGGTATTTATTAGACGAAAGCTAAACATTTTGGTTATTGACTTTGTATAGCAGTTTTATATATATTAGAAATTGTCTGTATTTTCAACTGTTAGGAGGGAGTCATTGTAATGAGGGATATATTTGAAGAAGAATTACAAAGGTTGAAAGAAACAACGTCTATTTTGGATAAGCAATTAGTCGAACTAGAGAATGTTCCAGTATATTATGGGGAAGATTTTAGCGAACAAATTCTCGAAAGTATGAGGGAGTCTAGAAGGCAAAATCTACGTATTGCTGTACAACAACCATATTTTGGTCGGTTAGATTTTCAAGAGGATGGTCAGTTAGAGCCAGAGCCTATTTATATTGGAAAAGTCGGTGCTTCTAATGAGGAAACGACAAAGCCGATTGTTATGGACTGGCGTGCACCCATCGCTAGTATGTTTTATTCATTTACTGGCGGTGAAGAAGCGGCTTTTTATCATTCACCAGATGGTTTAATAGAAGGTTATGTTCATTTAAAAAGGAATATTGCCATTCGTCAAAGAGAATTAGAACGTGTAGTGGATACATATGTAAAAGGAAGGGAAGATGTATCTCCTACGGATGATTTTCTCCTATATAAATTAGCTGAAAATAAGGATAATAAGTTAAAAGACATCGTTTCTACCATACAATCTGAGCAAAATAATATTATTCGTGCAGAGAAGAACATGCCACTATTGATACAAGGGGTTGCAGGAAGCGGAAAAACAACAATCGCTTTACACCGCCTTGCTTTTTTAATTTATGAATATCGTGAACAGCTACAAGCAGATAGAATGGTAGTATTTGCACCAAACAGTTTGTTTTTAGACTATATTTCTGGTGTGCTTCCTGAACTGGGTGTAGGTAATATTAAGCAAACCACATTTCAAGACTGGGCGCTGCGTACATTAGACAATGCGGTGAAATTACAAAAAACGGACGAAAAACTGAAGGAAGCTTTTGAAATCAATCGTAATGATACTAAGGTTATGCTTGGGAAATATAAAGGAACACTTGAATTTAAGTCATTCATTGAAGAAAGTATCCTTCAATTGGTAAGAAATCTAGTACCAGAAGAAGATCTCGTCGTATGGGACGATGCTGTTATAAAAGCGGAAGAGATACAGAAATGGATGACAGTTGAATATAAGCATTATCCACTAATAAAACGTAGAGAACGTTTAGTTGGTCGGATAAAACGATGGATTGAAATAGAATTGAAGAAGTTCGAAGGAACAGATGAGAAAAAAGCATTGAAAAAAGAAGCTACTAAAAGATTAAATGCTTATATGAAATTTTGGCCTAAAATAACCCCGCTATCATTTTACAGTTCGTTGATGAAACAAAAAGAAATATTAGAAGTCTTGCCTGCAGAACTTGTTCAAGAAACAGTAAAAAATTGCCGCGATAAACAACTATATGTAGAAGATCTAACACCCCTTATCTATATTCACCATCAATTAACAGGAATAGAGAGTAGTCAAAAATTTCATCATGTAGTGATAGATGAGGCACAAGACTTTTCACCATTTCAAATTTATATATTAAAAGAGGTCACTCTGGGTAATTCTTTTACGATTTTAGGTGACTTATCCCAAGCTATCTACAATTTTCAAGGAATTGAGGACTGGAACGACTTTAAAGAAGTATTTCAAGAAACGGGTTATTTTGAACTGACGAGAAGTTATCGCTCTACGAAAGAAATTATTGAGTTTGCAAATGATATTATTAAAACTGCTGAAATTCCAGTAGGCCTTGCAATACCTGTTTTTCGTAGCGGTAATGAAGTAAAGATTATTTCTACGAATAACCAATTTGCCGAAATCATGAAGACGTTACAACATATGCTGAATGAAAATGTGAAAACGATCGCTATAATAGGCAGGACAGATGACGAGTGCCGTGATATGTATGAAAAGTTAACAGCAGCAGGAATTTCTGTCAATGCTATTGAAGCCAATCAAATGAAATATGAGGGTGGTATTTCTGTAGTACCAATATATTTAGCAAAAGGGCTGGAATTTGATGCAGTGTTACTTGTAGATGTAGATGAAAGTCATTATAAGGATACAAAGCTGGATGCAAAATTATTATATGTTGGATGTACGAGAGCTCTCCATGATTTGAGGATTTTCTATTCCGGAGAAGCATCCCCTTTACTTCCAGCAAGTTCAAATGAGAATAAAAACAGTATATAAAAAGAAAACACCTAGTGCGCAAATTACTAGGTGCTTTCCGTTCAACTAAGTTTTTTCCCAATCAAAATCTCCAGGTCCACCGTTATTTCTGCGGATTCACTTTTTAAAAAGTCCTTTAACTTTTCTTCGGAAGCTGTCCAAGTTAAAGGAGTCATGCGAACTAATGCATGGATGAGCGGATTGTCCAATTTTACCGTATATTGTATACGTGAAGTACTCACCATTTGGAAATTTTCTTTAAATAAATGCACTGTATCTGCATTAGAGTATGCTTGCTTTTCGGGTTCATTATAGACAATCTCTCTTAATTCTTTTAAATAATTTGTTTGAGGAACGATCTTAATCACTAAGCCATCGTCTTTCAATAGTCGATTAAACTCCACATAATTAGACGGGGAAAGGATATTCAAAATAATATCAAATTGTTCCTCTTGAAATGGCATTTTCGCTAGATCTGCTACTAACCACACTTTATTCGAATAGTTCTTAGCAGCTGCTAAGATACCTTCTTTGGAAATATCAATGCCTACTCCGGTTACAGGAATCTCTAAATCCAAACTAACCGTATCGCATATGGAAGATAGATGTGAGCCTTCTCCACAACCGGTATCTAGAATAAATGCGGGATTTTTTTGTTCTTTAATAATTTGAGCAATTGCGCTGCTTAGTGGTTCAAAAAAACGGCCTTCCGAAATCAGCTTTCTGCGAGCCTCGAATAAATCATTCCCGTATTTCGTTTTAATCGGATGGCTAAGCATATTAATATATCCTTGTTTACTAAAATCATATGTATGATTGTTTGCGCAAACTAAACTTTGCAATTCGTATACGCTCATGATTGAGTCGCAAATGGGACACTTGAAAATGGATTCCAGCCCACTTACATACTGTGCGCTTTTCATTCTATTGGTCATTTTAGACAAAATAACACCTCTTGTTTTCTATAGAAAATGAACAAATGACCCTGTGGGTGTTTGTTATAAACAGTGTAGCAAGGCTATTTTTTAATTGCAAATAATGGTCTGAAGAATCATGTATAGAGAAAAAGGTTGTCTCGATAGAAACTGGGGACAACCTTTTCTCGCTGCTTAGGAAACATAAATTTCAATATATATGGATAACTATTTACATGAAAAATAAGTAAGTTAAGCCAATTCTTATAATCGAGCGCAGTTTAGGGAAACTGCGCAGTAAGAAATTTTATTAGGTAACCGCTAGGATTTTCGCTTCAGGAGGACGCTTTCCGCGGGGCGGGCGGTGAGCCTCCTCGGTCGCTGTCGCTCCACTGCGGGGTCTCACCTGTCCCGCTTGATTCCCGCAGGAGTCGCCTCCTTCCGCTTCAATCAATGGAGACTTCTTGCTATTTAGCTCGGCAGTTATCAGAGCTATAAATGGATTCTGATTCACTGGTTATTTATGATCGACTTACTAAAGAAAATCAACCACAGTTTTTGACCATGCAAATCCAATAAGTGACTATGGGCGACCAAACAGTTGTCGAAAGTAACCAGTTGTAGTCTGAGAGGAACCAATTTTCCTAAAACAAGTTAACTCGAATTGAGACGGCAATAATAGAGCATTAACTAGGATTTTTTTCTTAAAATTTTCCACTTGCTCGGCTTGTCGCGTTCCCAGTGTGTATTGTAGCGTTGTACCATTTATTGGCGTTTAATAGCTAGAAAACTTTTAAAGAAGTTTCATTTGTTAAACAGTGACGCCTATTAGATAGCGTTATCCATCATGGATTGTAGCGGAAGGGCGTCGACTCCAGCCGGAAAAGCTTGAGGTGAAGACCCTGGACTGAGCGTAGCGAAGGAAGCGGCTGAAGCCAAGCCGGCGGAAAGCGTACGTCCTGCAGCGGAAATCTTAGCGGACTCTTCCTTCAATTCACTACCGCGCAGTTTCCTTATTATGTGTGACATCCCACTAACACTAATTATTTCTATTTACTATTGGGGCAGAGATAGGTGCTTGCACATTTGCTTTTTAAAGGCAAATGAACAGTTTGCTAGATTTAGTTGTAAAACCCTTCTTTCAGTAAAAAGTATGAGGTGCACTCAAGACGTATGACTGAATGCAAAATGAGAAATTTGAATTATAGTGAGAATAATAAGAATTCTAGCGAAGAGAACTTAGGATCCGGGTGAACCTCGCGTCGGAAGGAATGCATGAAAATGAAAAGTCTATATAAAGATTCACGATTTCGTTTAATAATTTTTGCTAATATTGCTTCGTCAATTGGATCTGGCATTACGATGATTACGATACCATGGATGCTCGTATCAAGTGAAAATGGCAATGCAGTATTTGGCTACGTTACATTATGTATGACGATTATTAGTTTCTTAATCACCCCGTTAGTCGGGAATCTAATCGATAAAATGTCACGAAAGAAATTGCTTTTAACGAGCAATATAGCAAGCTTTGTGATGTTGCTATTTTTCTCAGTTATTGGATTTGTCGGCCTGTCTTATGAGGTATGGCATTATATAATCATTTATATTATTGGCAGTTTGTATTACACTATTTTTTTCCCGACAATGTTTGCTTTAAATCAGGAAATTTTTCATAAAGACCAATATAAAATACTGAATGGAACAATGGAAGTGCAAGGGCAGCTATCCAGTGTCATAGCAGGAGCGTTGGCTAGTATTTTATTGTCAAAGTGGGATTTGCACTATATTTTGCTCCTTAATGTATTTGCCTATGTGGCAGCAATTTATTTGTATGTAAAAATTCCATATGTACGGCTTAAAAATAGTGAGACGAAGGGCACCTCCAAATCTAAAGGTGCAGAAGGCTTAATATATATGTGGAAACGTCCTGCTATGTTCTTGTTTTTATTCTTTTCCATTATGCCATTCATCGGTGTAATGATTACGAATTACTTGTTTCCTGTGTATTTAGCGGATGTTCTAAAAGCTTCCGGGAGCTTTTATGGGATTCAAAGTATGGTTTATGGGGTAGGAGCAGTAATTGCGGGAATAATCGTTCCTATTATTGCTAAGAAACTAGGGGATGAAAAGACAATTGTATATAGCGTTATTACATATACGATTGCTATTTCGTTGATTGTTATCGCAAATATTCCTTTTTACTTATCGCTTATGTTTTTTATAGCTCTAGGGAACAGCGGAGCGCGTGTTGCTCGAAATTCTTTCTTAATGGACCGAATACCAAATGAAATAATAGGTAGAGTAGATAGCTTATTTCGATCGGTTGGGCTTCTACTAAGAATCGTTTTACTCGCCCTTTTTACAGGTATGGTATCAGCAGGTCTCATTATTTATTGTTTCTTTATACTTAGCGGAATACTAATCATCGCTTCTATTTTCGTGACTTTTTCTTGGAGAAATGGCATCGAGGTAAATGAAAAAACTATTAATCTTAAGATAAAAAATAAACAATTAGCAAAAGCTAAAACTTGAATACGCCATCGGAATGTGTATAATGTAAATTAATTGCATACGTAAAAAGTTTTCTAGGGTTCCGCAACGAGTAAGTTGGTCCGTGACCGAGAGAAAACGCTCAGCTTATGCTGTGTCACGGAAGGATAAAAGCCTGGGAGAAACTGTTTTTACAGTTCTCCTAGGCTTTTTTATTTTATAATTTGGAGGGATTTTTGTGAACAAAGAATGGTTGAAAGTGTATATTGCTGCTTTTTTTGAAGTGTTTTGGGTGATTGGCTTGAAGCATGCAGATGATTTCTGGACTTGGTCAGGGACCGTTATTTCGATTGTTGTTAGCTTTTATTTAATGATAGCCGCGGGTCGTAATCTTCCTGTCGGGACTGTTTATGCAATTTTTGTCGGAATGGGGACAGCGGGAACAGTTATTTCGGAAATTCTTTTCTTTGGAGAAGCCTTTAAACTAAGTAAAATATTGTTGATTGTTATTTTATTGGCTGGTGTCGTTGGATTGAAATTAGTTACAAAAGACAAAGTGCAAGAAGGAGATGAATCGTAATGGCATGGATATCGTTAATAGTAGCAGGGATTTTAGAAATGTTTGGAGTTGCGATGATTACCAAATTGCATAAGGACCGTAACTGGCAATCCTTTGTTCTTCTGTTTCTTGGATTTGGGGGTAGCTTCTTGTTTCTAGCATATGCGATGAAAACTCTTCCTATGGGAACGGCATATGCCATTTGGACAGGAATTGGGGCATCTGGTGGTGCAATTTTAGGGATGATTTTATACGGGGAACCAAAGGATTGGAAAAGGCTTGTTTTTATTGCGATGGTATTAGGAGCAGCAATCGGATTGAAGCTAGTCTCTTGAGATTAATGATCAAATTCAAAGATAATCTGCTGATAAAAAGCGGATTATCTTATTTTTTTCTATTCATCAAGTAAAATGCGGTGCCAGCAATAAACAAAGCAGTACTTAACGCCATTGCTATGCCATTCCATTCTCCGTTGAATAAGGTAATGTTAGTTAGCGTAATAAACTGCATTAAGATAATGATGATGTATAATCCCGTTATTGTGTTTATAAAAGTTTCTCCTTCGAAATATATTTACTTCTTCTTTCTAATAATTGATAGTCTTTCGTTTTAGAGATTGGGATGTCATGTTTGTGAGCGAATGTAAGTAATTCATGAAAAATTCTATTAGATGAAAAAAGAACAAGACGTAGATTTAACCCCTTTTTTGTATGAATGAGAGCCCCTGGCGTAGCCCAACTATAACGTTTGAAAGCAATTTTCTTCAAGTGAGAAGGATGGAACACTCTTTTATAAATACAAATAGACATAAAGGAAACTTCATACATCAAATACTCATCAAGAAAGATAAATGTATAATTAATAGAAAATGTAATAATAATGAAGAGACCAAGTAAAATAGAAAAGTAGAATAAGCCACCATAAGAATGAGTTGCGTAGCTATTTGCTATTTGAATAACGGGTATGAACAATAATGTACCTAAATATCCTTTTTGGGATTTAGCATGGAAAGTTATTTGATTTCACCTCTTATAGTAAATAGTCTTTAATCAATAAAAGGAAAGTCATGTAAATGATGAAAAGACCTAGAGACAGGTCGATAGAAAAGTTTAGTGGATCTTGATTCTTGCATTCATATGCATTAATTTACGGAATGAGTAGCTATCAAAAGTAATACTAGGCTAGTAGTAAAGGATGAAATGAAAATAGGGATGAATAATAAAATGACGACTATTATTTTCAAAACAGGGTGGTTATCTATTTGAACGAACAAACGATCAACATTTTTTACAATGATGTAGTGGATATATATGTTAATAGTATATCATTTATGGAAACCAATACTGTAATATGTTTCTGAAAATTCCTTCCGTCTTCTTATGTATATTTTTCCTGAAACCGTTCAATCTTCCATCCGTATAATAGTTAAGTAGAAAAAAAGAAAGAGAGATGATTGTATGACGTTTGTTTTTATTATTTCAGCAGTTGCAGCAATTATTACTGCATTATTAGTCGTACCACTGACAGCTAAGAGAAAAGACATGATGTCTTCTTTAATTGGTTTAGCCGTTTTAACATTTATCGTATTAGCGATTATCTATTATTTAACAAATATAGACCGTAATTGGATAGCTTTATGGCCGTTGCTTGTGCTAGCCACTTTAGCTGGAACTATTTTGTCAAAAGGAGCGGAACAAAAAGCAAAAGGCGTTCTTTTTTTAGGGAGTTTAGTGCTAGCCATCTATATGCTGTCTGCGTTTCTTTGGAATGCGGATGAAAAATTTGAAGTGGCTAAAATGGATGGGCAAGTAGAAATTGAAGCGTTTGATGAAACGAAAACACCTGCTAGTGTGCCGCCTCAATTTGCACGGAATAAGATGAAAAAAGCATTTGGGCAAGTTCCTAATACTAGCTATTATGAATTAGGCAATTTACAAATTCAAAAAGTGAATGAAGAATACGTTTATATTGCACCAGTAGAGTTTTCAGGGTTTTTCAAATGGTGGAATGGTGATGTGACACCGGGTTATTTTACGATGAGTGCGACAGATTCATCAGATAATCCTGAATTTATCGAAGCGGATATGGCATACACACCATCTTCCTATTTCCATAAAAACTTGGAAAGGCATATGCGTATGAAGCATCCAAATAAAATATTTTACGGGGATGTGCAATTGGAAATAGATGAAGAGGGAAAACCATATTATATTCGTTCTTATGGGAAATTTATCTCCGCTCGTAACGGTTTTGACGTAGAGGGAATCGTTGCTGTCGACCCCGCTACAGGTCAAACAGATGCTTATGCGCTAGCAGATGTCCCGGCATTTATAGATGGAGCGGTATCACCGGAAACGGTAAGTTTGCAAAATAGCTATTATGGGAAATATATACATGGTTTTATGAATAGCTTATTCGGTAAGAAAGATGTGAAGCTACCTTCCGATGAAGGAACAGAAGCAAATGTTAGTCCGATTTTCGGGGAAGATGGTCAAATGTATTATTTCACGGACTTTACAAGTCCAAAAGAAGGCGTTGATTCGATGCTCGGTTATTCATTAACAGATGGTCGAACTGGTAAAGCTACTTATTATACCGGCAATCTAGAAGATTCGTATATGGATTCCCAAGGGGCATTACAAATTATTGAAAAGAAATTTATCGAGAAAAAATGGCAAGGCGAAATGCCAGTGCTGTACAATTTTTATGGAGAGGCTAGCTGGTTAACGCCTGTACTTGATTCTAATGGGTTTTTACAAAACTACTTCATCGTATCAGCGGCAAATCCAGAAATATCTGTATACGGAAACACACCGAACGAAGCATTGAAACTATATAAAACGGCTATTCAACGCGGAGGAAGTTCAGTGGACGGCAGCTCAAAAGCGGAAGAAAAATCGGTAAATGGTACAGTTGCGCGCGTGTTCAAGGAACGTATTGGGGACTTCACGCAAGTTTCGTTCTTGCTTACAAATAAAGAAAATTATATAGTATCCTCCGAAATAGCTCCATTTGCGGTTTATATGGAAGAAGGAGATATTGTAGAAGTAACATATCTGGACACTGGAGAACTATTCTTACCTGTTAAAGAGGTAACGATTAGAGGACTTGAGAAAGAGTAAATTAGAATGTCGACAAACCCTAATTCATTGGGATTGTCGACATTTTTTAGTGTAAGTATTAAGATGTTTTCATTTTCAAGCCTTTAACAGGCACAACGTTTCGACAACTTGGTTGAAAATCACTGCTTAGATGGTATAATAAAAACATAGCAAGGATATATTAAAAAGACTGCTCGGTGCGGTCAACACCAAACAGTCATATAATAAAATAGCATCGCTTCAAAGGCGATCAGCAAACAGAAAGAGTAAATCACCCTATTGCTTGTGGCTCAGGGGCGGTTTACTTTTTTTCTTTCGAAAAAGTAAGAATGGAAACAATTAAGCCGGCGAACGCAACAGCGAACATTAAGGCTTCGAAAGTTGACATTGGCAACACCTCCTCTCCCTATTCTTGTAAATAACAAAAATAGTAGATAGGAAAAAAGAGATGCTGACCGCCCATGAGCACCCTATTCTATTACTTTTCTATTATACCATGTATCCTTATTTTATTTGTTAGAATTTTAAAAATATAAAAACGAGCAAGAAAACAGGAGTGATCCCTTGAAAATCCATTACTTAACAATAGGCGAAGTGGCGAAGCTCAGTAATATATCTATTCAAACTTTACGTTTTTATGATCGTATCGATTTATTTAAACCAATAAAAATTGACCCGAAAAATCAGTATAGGTATTACCAAAATACCCAATTATATTATTTAGACATTATTAAATCGCTAAAATATCTTGGTCTATCCTTAGAAGAAGTTAAATCTGTACTAACATTGAGTCCCGAGGAACTAGTGAATTATTTGGCAGATCAAGAAAATAAAATCGAAGAGGAATTTCGAAGGCTGATCGAAACAAAAGAAGTGTTAAAACGAAAGAAGGAACAAATACAATCATTTGTAGTGGAATCCGATAAAATGCATGTCTGTGTAAAGGAAATACCTGCCCAAAAAATAGTAAAGATAAAAACATCCGATATAAGTATAAATGACATCCCAAACAGAGAATATGGACTTATTAGTAAGGTGCTAGAAGATATGGGAAGTGTATTCGACACGCTATATGGTGGTGCATTTGCTTTGGGTAAATATGAATCGCTGGAAGATATCCATTACGACTACTTATTTACATATGCTGTCACAGACAAGGAAATCCATATTAACTCGGAAGATGTAGAAATAAGCACTATACCAGCAGGACAATATCTCAGTATTACTTTTGCATTTACAGATGACGCATACGAAATTTGTTATCAAAAATTAATGGACTATATGGAGCAGCATCAGATAAAAATAGAACCAATCGTATATGACGTTTGGATGCCAATAAATTTCACTGCTTCGAATAAAGATGAATTTTTAGTGGAATTAAAAATACAAATTCAAGCTACTTGACCCTATAGTAACTATAGGGTTTATTTTTGTAGGTAGAAAGTATTTTTATTAGATTGTTAGGAGCTTGAAAATGGTTATGCAAAAAAGTAGTTTAAATAAGACAATATATTTAGTGCTTATTAATTTGTTTATTGTGTTTTTAGGGATAGGATTAGTGATTCCTGTAATGCCTACACTCATGAGGGAGATGCATTTAGAAGGGTCTACAATGGGTTACTTAGTGGCAGCATTTGCGTTCACCCAACTATTAGTGTCTCCTATAGCAGGAAAATGGGTCGATACATTTGGTCGCAAGAAAATGATTGTGATCGGGATGCTTCTTTTTGCACTATCCGAGATGCTTTTCGGATTTGGGAAAGATGTAACGGTATTGTATATATCGAGAATGTTGGGCGGTGTTAGTGCTGCTTTCATGATGCCGGCAGTGACCGCTTTTGTTGCTGATATTACATCCTTAAAAGAACGTCCTAAAGCAATGGGATATGTTGCAGCGGCCATTAGCACAGGTTTTATCATTGGACCTGGAATTGGTGGTTTTTTAGCTGAACATGGTACGAGACTTCCTTTCTTTTTCGCAGCAGCTTTAGGATTTTTAGGATCTGTTTTTTCGTTAGTAATATTGAAAGAACCTAAACGACCAGAAATAGAAGAGAAGAAAACAGAAAAGCAAGTAGCAAAATCAGGATTCCGCAAATTACTGGAGCCGATTTATCTTATTCCGATGCTGATCATTCTTGTATCTAGCTTTGGTCTTGCTGCTTTTGAAACAGTCTATTCTCTGTTCGTCGATCATAAATTTGCCTTTACGCCAAAAGATATTGCTTTAATCATTACGGTGAGTGGTATTCTTGGTGTTATTGCGCAAGTTTTATCGTTTGACCGGATCGTAGATAAAATAGGAGAGATTAGACTAATCCAGATTTGTATGGGTGTATCAGCAATATTCATATTTGCAATGATTAAAGTGTCGTCATACTGGTCTATATTAGTGGTGACTTTTGTTATTTTCCTAATGTTTGATTTGATACGTCCTGCATTGACAACGTATTTGTCTAAAATAGCTGGCGATGCACAAGGTTTCGTAGGAGGATTAAATTCTACATTTACGAGTATAGGAAATATTATAGGCCCTGGAATTGCCGGTATACTCTTTGACGTAAATATTGATTATCCGTACGTATTATCGATGTATGTGCTTGCACTTAGCTTTGTTATTTCGTTGTTTTGGAAAGAGCGACGAGCTAACTAAAATAAAAGAGCTATCCACTTGAAAAATAGTGGATAGCTTTTTGTTTTAGGAGGAAAAGTATCTTGCGATTCGGAGTGTGCATCTTGCGATTCGGAGTGTGCATCTTGCGATTCTACCCTAATAGCTCAACACCTAATAATCAAAGTGCGCTTACTTGATATTTATGAAAAAAACGATTGAGTAAATGATTATATTCATGTTTCTTTTCTAAAATTGGCAAATGTCCACAGTTGCCGAGAATGACCAACTCGGCTCTTGGCATAAACCATTTCGTTTGAAGGACACTAAACAAAGGATTTACCTCGTCATATTGCCCGCCGATAATTAAAGTTGGCACTCTGACAAATGGTAGGATGGGAAGATAGTTAGATTTGATAGCTGAAAAAGAGGATGCGAGATAGGGTACTTTTTTAATAAGAAACATTTTTTTAGCTGCATCGATTAAGTTAGTTTCTTTACGATATAAACACTTTTCCGCGGTATAGGTTGTATATTCGTCGCTTGTAGATGAATGTAAATTCCTTGCGCCTTTCATAACTGTCAGTTGTCCTAAACAAGTGGGAGCGTACGAAAATGTATTGGACAAAACCATTGACTGCACGATTTTATTGTTCTGACAGTAAATTTCTTGTACGACGAGTCCGCCCATTGAAAGTCCACAAAAATGGGCTTTTTCGATACCTAAAGAAGCAAGAAGGGATAAAATGTCATGTGCGAAAACGGATATTGAAATATTATCAAACTCTTCGGATTCGCCATGTCCACGAAGGTCAGGTATGATCAAACGATAATTAGAGGATAGTTCGTATTGGTTTTCCCAGGATTCTTTTTTACTACCTAATCCATGAATTAATATTACAGGTTCACCTTGACCGATATCTAAATAATGGATGGTATTAACCTCCTTTACTATGTTTATTATTGTCTAGTGTTCCCGTGCAACTTCCCATTATTCCTATTTTATTCAAGGAGTAGAAGAAGGCTACATTTCTTCTATATGAACAAGGGAAGTCATTTTGTCTTTTCATGAAAATCCGATACAATAGGAGATAAGAACATTTAGTGGTGAAACGGAGGACTTCATTGTGCCGGAAGCAGCAACTTTACAAAAAGAAGCAATGGACATGCTAAAACAGACAAGCAGAACTTTTTACATACCGATCACATTTTTGGAACCAAAACTGAAAAAAGCGGTTGCCTCTGCTTATTTAGTGATGCGTGCAATAGATGAAATAGAGGATCATGAGGCATTAGGTTCGCAGGAGAAACAAGCACTATTGCGTGCAACAAGTAAAATGTTAGCAACAGAATTTAATACAAAAGAGTACGAACAGTTAGTAGAACCTTTTCAAGATATATTGCCAGAGGTTTCTTTAAGACTTGGCGATTGGCTTGCAATTTGTCCGGCAGATTTAGTGGATAAAGTAAAAGAGTCTTCAAGCGAGATGGCAGAAGGTATGGCTAAATGGGTAGAAAAGAATTGGCAAGTAAAAACAAAAGAAGATCTGGATGAGTATACATATTACGTTGCTGGTTTAGTTGGGGTGATGCTATCTGACTTATGGAAGTGGAATGCAGATATCGATACAGACCGAGAGCTAGCGATTGCATACGGACGAGGCTTGCAAGCAGTGAATATTCTGCGCAATAAAGACGAGGATAAAGAACGAGGGGTCCAATTCTTCCCTGAAGGTTGGACGCGAGAGGACATGTTTCACTATGCAGAAGGTAATTTAGCAAAAGCTGACGAATATATGAAATCCATTAATCGTCGAAGCATTAAATTATTTTGTAAGCTACCACTTGCACTAGCGCATAAAACGTTAAAAGCGTTGAAGAGTGGAAAAGAGAAAATGACTCGTGCAGAAGTAGAAGTTACAGTGGAAGAAGTGCAGGCAGAAGTTTAAAAAACAAAAACCCGAAAAGAGTGTGAGGCTCTTTTCGGTTTTTTTTTCGTTTTTGATATTGAGAAATATAGTAAATGGTACTAAGTTCTTTGGTGAGCATAACACATAAATTTAGGCTAAATCAGAAATAATATCTATAAATATTAAAATTTATCTCAAACACTAATCAATAGGATTTATTAATTCCATACTAAAAGTGAAATTAGGAATATTTTTTTAGCACCTTATAAACATAACGTGTAACCTCCTTGGTGAAAGGGGCGTTAGTTTAACATCATAAATTTTTCACAAAATAGATATATATCTGTTTCAGATCTATTCATCTATTCATATTCTAGTAATAATAGAGAGGAGATGAATAGATGGAATCTAATGATGAATTAATTTGCAAAGAGTTTGCTAGAATTATCGGCGGACAAGAGGGATTTGCGGGCGGAAAATGCGTGGCAACCATAAATCGAAATGAAATACATGCAAAAATTTTAGGAAAACGTTTCAGAGTAACCTCTTCTTTCTCATTTGAATCTAGAGATAATCGTGGTCAAGCATTATGCCTAGGTAGAGTAGCACTCTTGCAAAAAGAAGTCGATAGTTTTGTTACTTCTATTTCAAAACAAGGAATAATTGTTTCATCCATACACAACGAGTGGCTATTTGATAATCCCAATTTGATATACGTTAACATCGAAGCTGATGATGATCCACTAGTTTTTGCTAGAAAAGTCAGAAGAGCGTTAAGGTACTAACAGCACTTGTTGAAAAATAGATGGATTATTTTGTATTATCTAGAACATGGTACGTAGTAGTTACCTTTTAATATCTTCATAGTTGATTAAATTTAATAATGATAATCAATGTCAACTATTGAGTGTATTGAAAGTACCTCTTGTTGTATACTTATATTGCCAGGTGGATATTTACACTTTCAATACATTTAAAATGGAGGGAATAACGATTTTATCTGAAAAATTACATGAAGCATTGAATGAGCAAATGAATTTTGAATTTTATTCGGCACATGCCTATCTAGCAATGGCTGCATACTGCACAGCAGAAACGTATGATGGATTTGCCAATTTCTTTTTAGTGCAAGCCGAAGAAGAGCGTTTCCATGCAATGAAATTTTATAATTTCCTAAGTGATTTAGGATATAGAGCTACAATTGATGGTTTTAAACGCCCACATAATGAATTTGACTCTATTTTAGATGCTTTCGAATCAGCATTGGCGCATGAAAAAGAAGTGACACGTCGTATTTACCATTTATCTGATATTGCTTTAGATGAGCGTGAGCATGCAACAATGGCATTTCTAAGGTGGTTTATCGATGAACAAGTAGAAGAAGAGTCAACATTCGATACGCTTATTAATAAAATCAAGCGAATTGAAAATGATTCAAATGCAATTTTTATGCTAGATTCGGAGCTAGCTTCCCGTACATTTACACCCGATGAGGCATAAAAATAGCATTAATCAAACAAAAAATCCCAAGAAGAATTGTTTTTCTTCTTGGGATTTTTTATGTTTTAACTAAAATGAGTTAACCAATTACAAAAAAATGTTTACACAAATGGAATTTCAAGCTATGATTTATTTAATTCATAGATGTCGACTTCTTTTGAAAATTATTAATTGTTCATTATATTAACGGGGGAAGAAAATGAAAACAAAAGAGATGGTATTCGCTGCATTATTTGCTGCATTAATAGGAGTTTTGGGCATGATTCCGCCAATTCCACTAGGATTTATACCAGTGCCAGTCACTGCACAAACACTGGGCGTCATGCTTGCGGGTAGCTTTTTAGGAAAGAAAACGGGAGCCATTAGTTTAGTTTTATTTATCGTATTAGTCGCTTTAGGTTTACCTTTATTGTCAGGTGGACGGGGTGGTCTAGCTCCTTTAGTTGGTCCGTCTGCTGGGTACATTTTCAGTTGGCCCATTGCCGCATTTTGTATCGGACTGGCGATAGAAAAAGTATGGCCAACGTTAAAGATATGGAAAGTGATCGTTATTAATTTTATTTTTGGCATTGTACTTGTTAGTTTAATTGGTGCACCAGTAATGGCGATTATTACGAATACATCCGTTTGGGCAGGACTTGTAGGTGCTACTGCATTTTTACCTGGAGATTTAATAAAGGCAATTATTGTAGCTATTATTGTTATGCAAATTAAAGCAGTTAGCCCAATTGAGCAGAAGATTAATAACTAAAATATCGAACGATTAAATAGGATGATGAGAGATGAATCTAGCAGAACTATTCATATGCAAGGCAATGCAACATCCGGACAAAATTGCTATATCAGCTGGACAAGAATACCGTACATACTCAGAACTTGTACAGTCGATGAAAAAGGTAGCTTATGGATTACAGCGTAATGGTTTAAAGCATGAAAATATTGTCATTTTATCAACGAATCGAATAGAATTTGTGGAGGTTTTTCTTGGAGCGATTTATGCAGGCTGTATTCCAATTCCACTAGATCCCAAATGGAGTGCAAATGAAGTAACCGCTATTTTAAAACAATGCATGCCGAAAATAATATTTGCTGAGTCTGCATTTGCAACGAATTTAAAGTCGCAACATAGTGACATGCAGCTTTTCACCTTTTCTGATAGAGAGACTGGTTCCTATGACAGCTGGCTATCGAGCTTAAAGCCGGAAGCTGAAATGGATAATACGAATGAATTATTATTTATAGGCTTTACGTCGGGTACAACAGGAATCCCAAAAGGGTATATGCGCACTCATTTATCATGGATCAAGAGCTTTTCGGCGACGAATGAAGCATTTGGATTCGACGAAATGGAGCATACTTTAGCGCCGGGTCCATTCGTCCAATCATTGTCTTTATTTGCTTTGATGCAGAGCTTGTATAGCGGTGGCACTTTTCATATTTTACCTAAATTTATTGCTGCGGAAGTTTTACGGCTCTGTAACCAGCATCCGAATGCGATTTTATTTGTCGTACCAACAATGATTGAATCGATGCTTGAGCAGGTTGCTCTGGGTCAGGTACATATCCAAGCATTGATATCGTCGGGAGCAAAGTGGTCCGAGGCATCGAAGAAAAAGGCGAAGGAAGTGTTTGGAGAAGCAAGGCTATACGAATTCTATGGTTCATCAGAAGCAAGTTATATTAGCTATTTGGATATAGACGAAGAAAACAAAGCCAACTCATTAGGAAAACCCTTTCCAGGCGTTCAAGTCTCTATTAGGGATGAATATTTTCGGGAAGTACCGACTGGAACGATTGGACAGCTCTGTATTCGAAGTGACATGATGTTTTTAGGATATCATCATTTGCCTGATGAGACGAAGGCAGCTTTTCAAGATGGTTGGCTCATGCTTGGAGACTATATGTCCAGGGATGAGAATGGCTATTTATATTTGGCGGGTCGTGCAAAGAATATGCTCATATCTGGTGGTCTTAATATTTATCCAGAAGAAGTAGAAGCGGTGTTACAGCAACATCATGCAATCGGGGAAGTAATGGTGCTCGGGATACCAGATGCATACTGGGGGGAGCGAGTGATAGCACTTATAAAATGGGACGGGTCAGATCGTCTAACAATAGAAGAAGTGAAAGCGTATTGTCGAGATTATTTAGCAAGCTATAAAGTTCCAAAGCAGCTGCTAACGGTGGATGATTTTATTTACACAAGTAGTGGGAAATTAGCCCGTCAGGCGATGAAAGACTATATGGAGAAGGTGATGGTATGACCGAAGCAGTGATTGTCCTGGCAAAACGCACCCCAATAGGAAAAATGGGGGGCATGTTAAGCACACTAGAACCGGAGAAATTATTAGCGCCACTTATCGAGCATATTGTCGCGAAAACGGATTTGCCAAAAGGTATCATTGATGATGTCATCATTGGCAACATCGTGGGACCAGGAGGGAATATTGCCAGAGTTTCAGCGCTAGAAGCAGGTCTTCCTGTCACTGTTCCGGGCATGACTGTTGACCGGCAATGTGGCTCTGGTTTAGAAGCAATCAATATAGCTGCTAGATTAATACAAAGCGGTGCAGGTAGTGTCTACTTAGCGGGTGGTGTGGAAAGCACGAGTCGAGCACCTTGGAAAATGGCTAAGCCTCAAAGCTTAATGGGAGTACCAGAATTATACACACGTGCTCGTTTCACACCGAGTAGCTACGGTGATCCAGATATGGGAATCGCAGCGGAGAACGTAGCAAAAAAATACACAATTACAAGAGAAGTCCAAGATCAATTTGCTTTGGAAAGTCATCGGAAAGCCATTCATTCTCAGCAAACTGGACGATTTGAGCAGGAGATTATGCCTCTTTATGTTAATGGAGAATGGATTACCAAAGATGAATGCCCAAGAGCTAACACAAGCATGGAAAAGCTTCAGAAATTGTCACCTGTATTTCAGGAAGATGGCACGGTCACTGCTGGAAATGCATGTCCGATCAATGACGGGGCTGCTCTTATTTTGATTATGTCTCGTGAAAAATGTGACGAGCTGAACCTTAAGCCGATTTTACGAGTAGTAGATGCGCAAGCGGCAGGGGTAGATCCAAATTATTTAGGAATTGGCCCTATACCAGCTGTGCAAAAAGTGTTAAAGCGTCAGCAACTAACGGTAGATGATATAGATATAGTGGAGTTTAATGAAGCCTTTGCCTCTCAAGTATTAGCCTCTTTAAAAGAACTTCATATTCCACTGAGAAAGGTAAACCGTGGGGGCGGTGCATTGGCGATTGGTCATCCGTACGGTGCGTCAGGTGCAATTTTAATAACAAGACTATGTGCTGAAATGTTGTACAAACCTTATAAAAAGGGGCTTGCCACACTGGGTATTGGTGGCGGAATAGGGCTTGCAACGCTTGTAGAGGCAGTTGAATGAATAAGGTCCAACAACAGCTTTATGTGACGTCGGAGTGGATTTCGCAGTACGCACAAAGTATAGAAGCTCCTTTACAGAAGATGAATGGTATCTTAATTGCCCCTTCCACCATGCCAATTATATTTTGGCAAGAATTCGATATTCCATGGCTTAAAGAGGTTAGAGCGCTGATACATGGTACGCAGCGTTTTTCATATATGGCACCAATTACTGCAGGCATGTTGCTGGATTGTGAATTATCGTTAACGAATGTAGAAGAAAAGGTAGGGAAACAAGGAATGCTTACTTTTTTAACCCATACGCTCGTTTGTAAATGCAACGGCGATCTAATAGTCACAGCAGAAACAATACTAATACAAGTAGGTGACCCGTATGAAAAAGCATATAACAGTTGAAGTAATTGCACAGTATGCAATTGCTTCGAAAGATACGTCAACCATTCACTTAGACGTAAATGCCGCACGTAAAGCTGGATTCAACCGTCCAATTGCACATGGCATGTATATCATGGGTCTAGCACAGTCATTGTATTTATCGGAGCATCCTGCACAATGGATTACAGCATATAAGATGAAATTTCAAAAGCCGCTTTTTGTGGGGACGGAAGCCATTTTTAATTTTGAGCGTGTGAAGAATCGTGTTGAATTGGCTGTTACTACGGGAACTGGCGATAAGATTGCAGCAGGATCTTTTTTAGTAAAGGAGTTGCAACGATGAAAAAAGTAGCGATTATTACGGGGTCAACAAGAGGAATTGGACGGAGTATAGCCTTGCACCTTGGACAATTAGATTATCAGGTTGTGGTGAATGGCACAAAACAGGATTTAGTAGACGAAGTTTTGCAAGATATCGAGCGAACTGGCGGAGTTGCGATGGGATTCGTTGCTAATATGGCCGTTCCAATTGCAGTTACTAAAATGGTTGATGCAGTGATGACTAAATTTGGCCGCATAGATGTGCTTATACATAATGCAGGTAACTTGCATGATCAAAAATGTTTAAGGATGACGGATGAAGAGTGGCAATCTGTATTAGATGTGCATTTGAACGGTGCTTTTTATAGCATTCGACGAGTACTTCCCTATATGAAAGAAAGTGGCGGTGACATAGTTTTAATGACCTCTACAGCCGGGTTAGGAGGCTCGATTGGACAAGTGAATTATAGTGCGGCCAAAGCAGGAATACTTGGTATGACATGGACGCTTGCAGTTGAACTAAAGCGCTATAACATTCGAGTGAATGCTATTTCACCAGCTGCTTTAACAGATATGACAAGACCTGTTATTGAACATATAAAAAACAAATATGCCAGTAAAAACGAGCCGTTTCCAGAGTTTTGGAAAGTAGGCGAGACGGATGACGTTGCCCGCTTTGTAGGGGGGCTACTCGCACAGCAAGATGCAGATTTAACTGGTGAAATATTTGGTGTTAACGGTCCGAAGGTGACCCGTTGGCAAAAACCTATTCCTATTTTTACTGAAAATAGTATTGATGCATTTTTCTCAACATGGCAAAGTCGAAAAGGAAGTGAATAGATGCTTACTTTCGATCATGTTCACTTTTATTATAAAAAAGGCCAGCCCGTTGTCGATGATGTGAGTTTTACGATTCAAGCGGGGGAGTTTGTGTCGATTGTCGGAGCAAATGGTAGTGGGAAATCCACAGTCGCAAAGCTTATAGACGGATTGCTTTTACCTAAGAAAGGAACCGTAAAGTTTCACCAATTAGATACGGCAAATCCTAATGATCTCATGAAAATTCATCAACAAATAGGTTTCGTCTTTCAAAATCCTGAGGACCAATTTATCACAACGACTGTCATGGATGAAGTGCTATTTGGCCTGCAAAATATTCGTGTTCCAAGGGAAGAAATGCAAGGGAGAATGGAAGCTTCATTGCGGGCTGTACATATGGAGGATTATTTAGATGCAATGCCGCACCAATTATCAGGTGGTCAAAAGCAGCGTGTGGCGATAGCAGCTATATTAGCAATGCGACCACAAATGATTATTTTTGATGAGGCGACTTCTATGCTTGATCCAGAAGGAAGAAAACAAGTGCTAGCTATTATGCAGGATTTACATCATCAAGGCATGACGATTGTACATATCACGCATCATATGGAGGAAGCGCTACGAGCAGAGCGTATTTTACTAATACACGAAGGACGCCTTCAATTTGATGGGGACCCATTGAGATTTTTTGAAACAGTAGCTGTTACAATCTATCAATTACAGCTACCTTTTGAAGTTCGCTTACATCAAACACTCCAGCTAGAAGGGCCAATAGCTGTCAATTGGAAAGAAGGGATTCGTTCACAATGGTCTATCAATTAAATAATGTGAGTGTGAAATATTCCAATCGAACGGCGGTAAAAAATATAAGTTGTACAATCGAAGAAGGTAAATGGATTTCGGTTATTGGCCAAACAGGTGCAGGAAAGTCGACGTTTGTTCAAGTGTTAAAAGGGTTGATTACTAATATTGATGGAGATTATTTAATCGATCAACGGCCTGTTAAAAGAGATGCTAAAGGGCAACTAATGGTTATCCCAGAAATCGGTTTTGTTTTTCAATATCCGGAGCACCAATTATTTGAAACGACCGTATTCAAAGAGCTTGTTTTTGCACCAAAGCAACAAGGCTGGTCTCATCAGCAAATTTCAAAGAGCATCTCAAACGTTTTGCCACTACTCGGTCTGGCAGAAGATATTTTACCATTAGCTCCTTTTCAATTAAGCGGTGGCCAAAAACGCAGAGTAGCAATTGCCTCTGTGTTAATGATGAATCCACAGCTTCTTATCGTGGATGAACCGACAGCTGGTCTTGATCCAGTAAGTAAAGCTGCATTACTACAATTACTGAAAAAATGGCAGCAGCAAGAAAGCCGCACGATTATATTCGTATCGCATCAAATGGATGATGTTGCAGAATACTCGGATGAAGTAATCGTATTTCATAAAGGTTGCCTAGTAAAACAGTTGGACACCCGTACATTATTTTTGGAACAATCTCATTTACTAGAGAAAATAGGAATGTCGCTACCAGAATCCATCCAGTTTTTAAGAATAGTAGAGGAGTTATCGGGAGAGAAGATTAAAATCTCCAGTTGTAGGGAGCAGGAAATTTTCGATAAGATTCTCCCAATTTGGAGGGCAAGGAGGCTTCTACATGTCTGAGAGCGTCTTGATAGGCCAGTATATCGGGACCAATTCCGTATTTCACCGACTCGATCCGAGGACAAAGATTGTAAGTATCTTTATCATCATGCTAAGCTTTCTTATGCTTGGGACTGTTACGAGTTATGTAATTGCCACTTTATTTGTCCTTGGTATTTTGATGATATCAAAAATACCATTTCCTATTTTTATGAGAGGGTTAAAGCCAATTTTATTTATCTTGTTTTTTACTTTTATCTACAATATCCTGCTCACAAAAGGTACTGTCATTTGGTCTTGGTCATTTATTGAAGTGACTATGGAAGGAATACAAAATGGAGTGCGTTTCGTCTGGCGAATTATTTTACTCGTGCTACTAGCTTCTATTTTAACGTTAACGACAAAACCATTAGAGTTAGCAAGTGGCCTTGAAAAGCTATTGGCACCGCTCTCCAAACTTCATGTGCCGGTCGAACAGTTTTCTTTAATGATTGTAATTGCAATTCGTTTTATACCGACAATTTTACAGGAACTAGAACGGATTATCCTCGCACAAAAAGCAAGAGGTCATGATATTAGTAATTTACCGTTTGTAAAGCGAATGCTTGCTTATGTTCCAATTCTAGTTCCTTTGCTGTTCACTACTGTACAGCGTGCGGAGCAGTTAACTTACGCAATTGATGCGCGTGCTTATGGTAAGGGAAAGGGAAGAACTGCGTATAAGTTATTGCAATTTCAGCAAGTAGATTACGTAGTAGGAATGGTCGCTGTTTTATTTGTAATTACAGTGTTGGTCATCAAAATAGGAGGAATGTAAATGAAAGTATATGGAGCTATCGTGGACGATGAAACGCGCTGTACGCATTATCATACCGAAAAAGATATTATTGCCATAAAGTTTAAGTGTTGTAACCGCTATTATCCTTGTTATAAATGTCACGAGGAAGAAGCCGATCATAAAATCGAACGTTGGCCAAAGGAGCAGTTTGACGAACTGGCTATTCTATGTGGGAGCTGTCAGACGGAGTTAACGATTCATCAATATATGCAGACGGATAGCTGTCCGGGATGTCAGGCAACTTTTAACGAGCGCTGTAGTGCCCATTATCCGATTTATTTTGAATGATGCTAATAGATAAAATCCCAAGATATAATGCATCTTGGGATTTTTGTGCATGCGTAATAAATCTAAAATACACATAAAACTAAAGCAACTGTTCCAATTATATGATTAATAATGGTCAACTGGATGGAGCGCATATGTTCACCCTTTTTTAATCGATATGCTACTTGGCAGGCACCATATACAAGCCATATAGTAGTATAAACAACAATATGGAAGGTTCCATAATTACTCTCCCAATACGAGAAACCCACTAAAATCGTAACAATTGCTAAATAGTTTAATAAATGATGTGTCCAGTTCAACGACCATTCACGATATTTAATAATAGGAAATTTCCGTTTAAACCACAATGTCATCGAAAAGGGAGCGAAAAACAATAGAAGTATTCCAATGATTTTTCCCCAAGCAGCATTGGGATTTTTAAAGAATTCCCTTGAAAAATCAAGCCAATTATCAGAAGGAATGTAGAATAGTTCATCTGTTTTCATATCAAGAAAAAACGAACTACTTAGTTCTTTTAATCGACGTTCTGATCCATCATCGTACATTATGAGAATATCCATCGCTGAAAAATCGTTGCCATACCAACTATTATAATAATCGTCTTTAGAACGGAGGATCATGTCTTGTAGAAAAGACTGGAACTGTTCAAGCATCTTCGGATCATTCACAACCCCAACATGTAAATAAAGAGGGGACCATTTTTCAAAAAATGTATGCTCATCCCTATTCCCATTTGTAAAATAATATACCTTATTAATTGTTTGGTTTTCGCTAGATGAAGTAACTGGTGTATTAGATTCCAAAGTCACTAAGTAAAAAGTTAACAAACAAATAGCTATGATAGAGGCAGTCCCGATAATAGAAACCACCCAATTCCTGATTGGCCTTGTTGTTGCGTCAGTAATGGCTTGGATAGATGTGTTTTGTTCTGTATCTGTTTGTTTTAGCTTTCGCATTTGCTCGAAAAGCTTTTCTTCATTCATCATGCACACCTCCCATTTCTTTACGTAAAGCCTGGATTGCTCGTTTTAGTGTGTTTTTGACTTTTTCTTCATTCCAACTAAGTATTTCCGCCGTTTCTTTTATAGATAACTCCTCAATTTTTCTCCATATAATGACTTCTCGGTAGGAAGGTTTTAACTTTCCTAAAGCAATATATAACCCGCGAACTTCCTCCAATTCGAAAAATGGGTGCTCAACTAATTTTTCATGGATTGGTATAAAAGGAATAAATTCAAATAGACGCTTTCTTCGCAAATAGTCAAATGCAATGTTTCTTGCTGTTTTACGAAGCCAAGCTTGAATTTCAACTGGTGTTCTATGTACATCTCCTGTCCTGACAAAACGAATAAAAACTTCCTGTGTCAAATCTTCCGCTACTTGTCTATGCTGCACTAAATAGGTCATATACCTAAATATGGACGGACTAAATTGCTTATATATATTTGCTATTTCATAATCATTCAAAAACGGCACCTCCTTACTACTTAATACGAACGAATAGCTAAAAGGGGTCAAAAATGAGCTATTTATTGTTTTTTACAAAGAAAAGAGTGCCCCAATCTGTCTAGTGGGACACTCTTTTGTTGGCTATTAATATTAAACGAATAAGGAAAGTATCACAGCGGTACTAAATGCAACAAGTGCTTTCATTATCGTAATTGCGAAAATATCTCCATATGCTTGACGATGAGTAAGACCACAAATTACGAGAATAGTGATCGTTGCACCACTGTGTGGCAAGGAATCTAAGCCACCAGCCGACATGGAAGCGATTCTATGAAGATATTCCGGATCGATCCCCATCGAGTTAGCTAAGTCCAGATAGTGTTGCCCCATTACTTCAAGAGCAATCGACATCCCGCCCGAGGAGGAACCAACCACACCAGCTAGCACGTTGACAGCAATAGATTCAGATATCAACGGATGAGAAGAAACTCCTGTAATTGCATTCCTAACTACTTCAAAACCAGGTAATGTTTTGACAACATTTCCAAAACCTACTTCGGAGGCTACATTAAATACAGCCAATAATGAACCACTTGCTGCTATAGTGAGCCCGGAGGAAAGCTTGGAAGCGGTAAATGATTTTATATTGATGAGTAACGCAGCAATAATCCCTACAACAAGTGCAACAATAAGTGCCCATGTAGAACTCAAACTGCTTAAGTTTTGAATATTAAAAGTTTCTTGCAATAATTCAGGAGCATACCAGTGACTAACTGCTAAACTAGTTTTCGTAAATACAAAGTTAAGAATGACAACAACTGCTAAAGGAATAATTGCTAGCCAAAAATTTATCACTTTTTCATCTGGATTGATAACTGGCTCGTTAGTATGACCTTCTCCATAACCTTCTCCAGCTAGATTTGCTTTTTTTACTCTTCTGGATAACCAAAGATAGCCTAACAAGAAAATGACTGACCCTGCTACAAGTCCAGTTATTGGCGCAGCATAAGCATCCGTTCCAAAATAGTTTGTCGGAATAATATTTTGGATTTGAGGTGTACCTGGAAAAGCATCCATTGTATATGTACAACCACCCAAAACAATTACTGCAGGGATAAATCTCTTCGGTATGCCCGCCTCGCGAAAAACTGCTGCGGCAAATGGATATACTGCAAAAACTACAACGAATAGGGAAACTCCACCATAAGTCAAAATAGAACATGCGAGTATAGTTGCCAGAAGGGCTCTCTTAATCCCAAAGATGTTCATAATTTGCTTCGCAATTGCAGTAGTAGCACCGTTTAATTCCATCAGCTTTCCGAATACTGCTCCTAAAATAAATATAGGGAACCATGTTTTAATATAGTTTGATAAATTAGGCATGTAAACTTCTGTATAACTAGGCAATAATGCTGCTCCAGATAGAGCTACTGCTAGTAATGTCACAAGGGGAGCAATAACTATAACTGGAAAACCACGGTAAGCTAAAAACATAAGTAATCCTAATGAGATGAGAATAGCAAAAACTTCGATAAACATGGGCCGCACCGTCCTTTTCATGTAGCTAGCTGGAAAGAGCGGGTTTATTCCCGCCCATTCCTACATTTTATTTCTTTCAATTGAATGCTTTTTGCTCATCGCTCACTAAGTTAAATTCTTTTATATTTTCAGCAAAAACAGGCAGCTCTTTTGTTTCTTCTGATTTTTTTACAAGAGCGCAAACTAAATCGTTATAAGGAGTATGGACATTTTTCTCTCTTCCTTTTTTGGACACATGCCCATTGATAAAATCGATTTCCGTTTTAAGACCCTTCTCTAAATCTTGCAGCATACTAGCTTTAAGGTTTGCATGAGGTCCCCACACTTCTTCATAAAATGCCATTTTTTCAGGGATGTCTTCCTGCTTTTCCAACTCTAAAAACTCAAAGTCTTTCCCTTGCATTTCTACTAGCTGAACATTATTTGCATGGGCAACCTTAATCGTTTCATCGGCGATATTTGCTAAGCTTCTCATAGCGTCATGGTTATTTAAAACTTCTCCAAATGTGCATCCTAATGCAGCAGACATTCCACTAAAGGTGGCATTCATTAAAAGCTTCGACCATTTCATCCCATTAATATTAGTAACGATTTCACAATAACCAACTGTTTCTAAAATATCTTTAATCGTTTTTAATCTTTCGGTGATATCTCCAGTAAGTTCGCCAACATCAAAAGCATATTTTTTCACTACTTCTAGTTCTGTTGTAAGCTCCGATGCCCCCGGCCCAATCCAAGTGGCGCCAAAGCCCACTACACCACCAATCGTTCTTTCCTTTCCAACAATAGCCGCAACATTTTCTTCTGGTATACCATTTTGTAACGTACACACCACACTATCATCATGTAAAAACGGAAGAATGTTCTCCAAAGAGTCTTTTGTGTAAACTTGCTTTGTCAGTAAGAATATCAAATCATATTTTTCAGTTAAGTGGTTTGGGTGAATCGCTTTTACAGGAATGATTTCTTCTAAAAAGCCTGTAATTTTTGCTCCGTTTTGATTTAATTTATCTACATTTTGTTGATTGATATCTATTAAATCAACATCATATCCTCCTTTCGTAATCAGTGCACCGATAATTGTTCCAAGTGAACCTACTCCTAATACGCCTATTTTCATCAAAGTCACCCCTTTATTAAGCTTTTGGATAGTCGTAAAATTTTTCTTGCTTCATCTGGTGTGGCAACCTCTCTACCTAGAATGCCCGCCAACTCTACTATTCTCTTTACAAATTGAGCATTTGTAGTAGCTAACTCTCCCTTTCGGTAGTACACACTATCTTCCATTCCAACTCGAACATGACCGCCTAAAAGTATACTCATCGTATTGATCGTTAGTTGTTCCTTACTAGCCCCTATTGCTGACCATGTGGAACCTTTAGGGAGGCTATCCATTAAAAACATTAGGTTTTTAGGGGTTGCTGCCATCCCACCATGAACACCTAATACAAATTGAAAATGGAACGGTTCTTCCAATAACCCTTTTTTAGCAATTCGTAAAGCATTATCTATCATTCCTACATCGAAAATTTCAATTTCCGGTTTTATCTGACGTTCCTTTGTAACCGTTGCCAATTCTTCTAAAAAGGAAGGTGTATTATGAAAAACCTCTTGACCAAAGTTCATAGTTCCTGCATCAAATGTAGCCATTTCAGGGTTTAACTCGCAAACTCTTAATCTTGCTTCTTCATTATTCACTAATCCTCCAGCAGTTGTGAGGTTTAAAATAATATCACATTTCTCCTGCACTCGATCAATTACTTCTCTATACGTATCTAAATCAAGGGTATTATCTCCGTTATGATCCCTAACATGAATATGAGCGATAGCTGCGCCTTCTTTCCAGGATTCATAAACTGAATCTGCAATTTCTTTTGGCGATAATGGCACGTATGGTGTATGTTCCTTCGTAGTTTGTGATCCTGTTGGTGCTACTGTAATGATTAATTTTTCCATTCTTTACCCCTCGCATTCTATATAATTGGTTATTCGCTTAATATAATGCAATTTGCATGCCAACTATAAAAAGTGCAATGGGAAAGGCTTTCTTTTCTCATTTAAAACAGAGTGATGAAATAATTCATCGTTTTTAAATTAAAATTATAACTATAAGCCACGAATTGAGAAGTATTGGCGATTAAAAAAGGAATCAGTTTTGATTCCTTTTTTAATCACTTATATGTATACCTAATTTCTTTGCCTTTTTTACAACGGATGATTGACTAATTTTTAAAGCTACAGCTGCTTTTCTAGTACTGCCATAATCTTTTAATGCCTTTTCTATTACCTTTCTTTCTACTTTTTCGACAATCTCTTTCAGACTAAGTTCCTCGGAGGGGGTATTAGTACTTTCTGGCTCCAGATTTAATATGTTTCTGGATAACTCCGCATTGATTGTTTTATGTTTTTCTGAGGTTATAACTAAGCGCTCTACTACGTTTTGTAACTCTCTTATGTTTCCTGGCCATGTATAAGTTTTAAAAACCTCATTTACTTCGCGATCAAATACTATTTGTTTTCCATACTTCATGTTATAAAAGTCTACATAATGCTTCGCTAATAATTCAATATCTGAAATTCGATTTCGAAGGGGAGGGATACGAATAGGAAATACATTTAATCTGTAATATAAATCTTCTCTGAATTTCCCCGTTTTTACTAGTTCATATAAATCACAATTGGTTGCAGCGAGAATTCGAACATCGAATTTAACTGGTTTCGTTCCGCCAACACGGGTAACCTCTTTTTCTTGAATAATTCTTAAAAGCTTTGATTGTAATTCAAGGGGCATCTCTCCAATTTCATCTAAAAGCAATGTACCCTTATCCGCCAGTTCGAACATACCGATTTTTCCTTTGCTAGATGCTCCGGTGAAGGAGCCGGCCTCGTATCCAAACAATTCTGCTTCAAGCAGGTTGGCGGGGATTGCTGCACAATTGACTTTTATAAAAGGCTTGTCATGTCTATCGCTATTTATATAGATTTCATTTCCTATTACTTCCTTGCCTACTCCTGTTTCTCCCATGATAAGAACAGTTACATCCAAATTGGCCACTTGATGAACCATTTGAATAATCGGTTGAATTTCATCGCTTTTTCCTATTAATTTATTCGTTATTTGCAAGTTCCTTAGGTGTTCGACTTCATTTTGTGATGCAATCAGTTTCTTTTGTATATCCAATAGGTCTGACATGTCGCGGTTAATAACGACGACCTTTTTTAAATTTCCATCATGATCTAAAATAGGGGAACCAGATAGCAATACTTTTACACCTGTACGAATTTCCGCCATCGCATTAATTGGTTTTTTGGTTTTAATAATGTCAGGTGTGATTGCATTTTTGTATAAACCTTCCTTCATAAGATCGCTTACATATTTGCCTAGGACAAGGTCTGGTGACAATCCAGTTATTCTGCTATAAGACTTATTGACATATAAAGTCTTTCCATTTTCATCAGCGAGATAAATTCCATCATATAATTCGTCACAAATTTTTTTATAATCGACAGATTCCACATGCTCTTCCAATTATTCATAAGCTCCTTTTAAACCCGATTCCATTTCATTCTAATCTAGAATCAAGTAGCCAATTTTAACTGCTTGTCTAAAACTTTTCTATATTTTCAGTATAATAGACATTAAGTTTACCAGCTACTACTCTATGAAGCGTAAATAAGTAGAAACAGCAAAAAACCTCCTGATTATCTAGCAAATAGCTAAACAATCAGGAGGTTTTATAAAGTGAAACTTCAATCAGTGGGGGGTTCCGACGTACAGGACGTGCTAGTGGGGACGTTGCGACATGGACGTCGCGCTTCTAGTCCCCGTCATCCCCCACTGATTGTTAGTTGTGTCCCACACGATGTGGGTCACACAGACGTTGCAAACGCTCTTTTATTTTGCGACGAGCTTTGCGCAGGAGCAACACGACGTTGCGTACTTAGTCTGGGATCATTTCATCGGGTTTTACGGGCAGTTGATCTCCCGCTTATCTTTTCGCTTTTTTAAAATCTTGAAGTGAGAGTCTTACTGCCCGTTAATGCGGGATAAAGTGAAACTTCAATCAGTGGGGGGGGCCGACGTACAGGACGTGCTAGTGGGGACGTTGCGACATGGACGTCGCGCTTCTAGTCCCCGTCATCCCGATTGTTAGTTGAACCAATCGGGCTTTTACGGGCAGTTGATCTCCCACTTATCTTTTCGCTTTTTTAAAATTTTGAAGTGAGAGTCTTACTGCCCGTTAATGCGGGATAAAAAGTGACTACTTTTGTTATTTAGCTCTCACAAATAATACTTTCAAATAATTTCCCTCTTTAAAGAGGGGAGAAGTTTTAAAGTCACTTGGAAGAGAAAATTCTTCCTCAATCGTGTATTTACGATTACTGTCTTTAAAAGCTTTTTCTACAAAGGTTTTGAATTTTTTCATGCCAAACGTTGCGTTGTTTGTAGAGGCTACGATGACGCCGTTCTTTTCAGTAATAGCAATAGCATCTTTTAGTAAGCTGGTGTAATCCTTAGAAGAGCTAAATGTGTATTTCTTCGAACGTGCAAAGCTTGGTGGATCTAGGATCACCACATCAAAAGCTAATTCCTTTCGTTTGGCATATTTAAAGTAATCGAACACATCCATTACGATAATATCTTGTTGCTCCGCATCGATTCCATTTACTTCAAATTGTTCAGTTGTTTTACTTAGGCTTCGTTTTGCTAGATCTACGCTGGTCGTTTTCGTTGCACCACCTGCAGCAGCGAAAACAGAAAAAGCACCTGTATAAGAAAATGTATTAAGCACTGTTTTTCCTTTTGAATAGGCGTCACGAATCTTTTTACGAACGTCACGTTGATCCAAAAACACACCAACCATAGCCCCGTCGTTCAAGTAGATGGCAAAGTTTTGCCCACTTTCCTTCACGATTAGCGGAAACTCTCCACGTTCCCCTTTAACAAAGTCATCGTCTTCCAAATACTGACCTTTTGTATCGAAGCGTTTTTTCTCATAAATTCCTTTATAACTCACACAAGCTTCTAGTCCAGCTAAAATCATTTCTTTAAACGAATAAATTCCTTCACTGTACCAGCTGATTAAGTAAAAACCGTCAAAATAATCAATTGTTAGACCGCCAATCCCATCGCCTTCTCCGTTAAAAACACGAAAAGCAGTCGTCTCGCTACTATCGAAATAATCGGTACGATTTTTAATAGCAGCTGCAATTTTCTTCTGGAAAAACTGCGTATCGATTGGTTCGTTTTCATTATTCGTTAAAAGCCAGCCCATTCCTTTATTTTGCTTCCCTACATAACCTTTACCAATAAACTTGCCAGCAGGATTGCGTAATTTTAAGATTGTTCCTTCAGGTAAAGAGTCTGTCTCGTGGAAACCCTCTTTCAATAAAATAGGAACTCCTTTTTGTAATTCCTGTGCTAGTGCATCCTTTATTTTTATATCTATTTCTTTATGCATAATTGTCATCCTCAACGTTTGTTTTTCTTTTATTATCACATATCGGGAGGTTTTAAAAAAGAAATGCGTTGAATTGGACAAGTTAGCTTGGGGAGAGATGCTCCATACCCAGTATATTTTACTGAAAGATAGTTAACCAGATAGTTGAATATGTATCGTTAGTCGGTTATATTTAACTACATGGTTAATCAAAATGTAGAAAATTTAAATGAAGTTTTCCATGCTCTAGCAAATGACACGAGAAGAGATATGATTTCTATGATGGCAACGCAAGAAAGGACGATTTCTGAACTGGCGGAACCATTTGACATATCCTTGGCTGCGATCTCAAAGCATATAAAAGTTTTGGAAAGGGCAAATTTAGTCGAGCGGATAATAAACGGAAGAACGCATATATGTCGCTTAAATACTGAATCATTATCTCAAGCAACCGAATGGCTTCATTTTTACGAGAAGTTTTGGAGCAAACACTTTGATCTTCTTGAAATTGAGTTAATGAAGGAGAAAAGGAAAGAACAATAAATAAAAAAAGGAGCAATAACATGAACAATTTATCGACAACGACTTTAACAATGAAAAGAGTATTCGACGTAGCACCAGAGCGAGTTTTTGACGCATGGTTGAACCCTGAGATGATGAGAAAATGGTTCTTCACATTGGAGGGGACGAACAAGGTCGCTCAAAACAACCCTCAAGTAGGGGGTACTTGGGAAATCGTCGATCATCGAGGTGGAAAAGATTATCGAGCGATTGGAGAATACCTTGAAGTAGATCCTCCTCAAAAATTAGTGTTTACGTTTAAAATGCCTCAATTCAGTGAATTAGAAGATACGATTACAGTAGAACTAAAAGAACTTTCACAAGGGTGCGAAATGACATTTACACAAAAAATTTATGTTGCTCATGAAGAAAATTGGACAGAATCTGATATTGAGAAAGCATTAGGAGAATATCATGATGGGTCGGAACATGGTTGGAATTTAATGTTTATGGGGCTGAAAGAATTACTTGAAACAGGAAAAGTTAGTTATACAGGCCAATAACAAAGTGAACAAATAGCTGCATTTTCTGACTGGAAAATGCGGCTATTGTTCAAGAATAAGAAAGGATAATTAAAAGATAGGGAAATACATACTTTTTACGTGCTTAAAAACCCTTGTACTTGGGAAGATAGAAAAATATAGTTGCCTCGAAGACCTTCGAAAACGTAACATACTAGATTTTGTACTTATAAGGCACTTGCAATTTTCTTATTTAGAATATTGCAAAGAAGCCTTGTTGGGTATACTTTCTCTGCTCTTATTAGAACTGTTTATGGTACAATATACTATACATATGTACGAGGAAGGAAGTTCGTTGTGAAAAAGTCGAAAGTAGTTATTCCGATAATGATCGTGGTAGCAGTACTCGCTACATGGATTCTGAAGGATCATACGGACGTACCAATTCTCCATAAGATTCTTATTACAATAGGTGCATGTATCTTATCAGGAGGGCTTGGTTACCTATTACTAGGATCAGATGTTCAAAAAGTTGAGCCGAAACCATATCAACAACATACAAACAAAAAGGGAAGCAGAAAGTAATCTGTTTTCCTTTTTTCTTAAATAGACAGGAGGTATAAGGATGCTCGACAATGCACGCCGATTATTACAAACCTATTTTGGATACGATTCCTTTCGAGAAGGACAGGAAACGATTATAAAAAATGTGCTAAACAGTCATTCAAGTCTTTGTGTAATGCCTACAGGAGGAGGAAAGTCGCTTTGTTATCAAATCCCCTCTTTAATGTTAGATGGAACTACAATTGTTATTTCCCCACTCATTTCCCTTATGAAAGATCAAGTAGATACATTAGTGCAAGCAGGCATCTCAGCCACGTTTATCAATAGTACATTAACCGCAGAAGAAGTAAGAGAAACAATGGAAGAAGTGCAAAACGGACAATATCGTTTACTTTATATTGCGCCTGAACGATTAGAATCTCAAAGCTTTTTAAATCAATTAAAGCGTGTCCAAGTTCCATTAATCGCAGTCGATGAAGCGCATTGTATCTCTCAATGGGGACATGATTTTAGACCAAGCTACCGTGCTATCCACAGACTTAAAGATATATTTGAAGTAGAACCTACTGTACTTGCATTAACAGCAACAGCTACTCCAGAAGTGCGTGCGGATATATGTAGATTGCTTCAAATTAAAGAAGATAGCACCGTGATCACGGGATTTGCACGTACAAATCTCACTTTTTCTGTCGTACTTGGACAAGACAAAAATAAGTTTCTAAAAGATTTTATTAAAAAGAATGCGCAAGAAGTAGGGATTATATATGCAGCGACACGAAAAACGGTGGATCAGCTATATGATTTATTAAATAAAGCTGGTGTACGCACTGCAAAATACCACGCAGGACTTCCAGAAGCATTTCGCAATAAAGAACAGGAACGTTTTCTAACGGATGAAGCGCAAGTAATGGTAGCGACAAACGCTTTCGGGATGGGTATTGATAAATCGAACGTAAGATACGTGATTCATTATCAGCTTCCTAAAAATATGGAAAGCTATTATCAAGAAGCGGGAAGAGCTGGACGAGACGGCCTACCAAGTGAATGTGTAGTGTTGTATGCATCTCAAGACGTACAAACCCAACGCTTTTTAATCGATCAGGCTTTGGACCGTGAACGTATTCCTGGGGAGCTTGAGAAGTTACAAGGAATGGTCGACTACTGTCACACAGAAAATTGTTTACAGCAGTTTATCGTCACCTATTTCGGAGAACCAGATGCGAAAGAATGCGGTAGATGTGCGAATTGCACAGATGAAAGGGAAGTTCAAGACGTCACAAAAGAAGTACAGATGGTATTATCCTGTGTTGTTCGAATGGGTCAGAAGTTCGGAAAAACGATTACTGCACAGGTTTTAACCGGCTCACAAAATAAAAAAGTGGTCGAATTTGGTTTTACGAAGCTGTCTACTTATGGAATATTAAAGAATCAATCATTAAAAGAAGTGTCGGGATTAATGGAGTTTATGATTTCAGAAGGAATCCTATTAGTAAATCACGGGAGTTTACCGACGATATACGTTTCAGATAAAGGAAAAGAGGTATTACTGGGGAAAAGACAAGTAATGCGTAAAGGAGTCGCAGTAACGAAACAAATTGCGAAAAGTGATCCGTTGTTTGAAGGATTAAGGGTACTTCGGAAAAAACTTGCGGACGAAGCAGGTGTACCACCATTTGTTATTTTTTCTGACAAAACACTACAAGATATGTGTGTAAAGCGTCCGCAAACCGAAGAACAATTTTTAGAGGTGCACGGTGTTGGTGCAAATAAAAGAGATAAATACGGAAAAGCTTTCCTTGAAGAAATTAACCGTTATACCACTGTATAGTTTTTATGGGATACGACAGTTAAGTTAGAAGGAACATTGATCTTTTTCGCATCTTCTGTAGATATTTCGACAATAACTGAGTGTTCTAGAATCTTGAAAATAGTACCTTGTACTTCGTGGTCGTTACGAGAAAAAGAGATCTTCTCATCAATTTTCCGTGCTGCTACGAAGTCCGAAACTTCTTTTGGTTGTCTTTGGAAACTCATGTATCTGCCTCTATTCTAGTTTTTTTACGCAAATTGCGATACTTCTATTATAACATAAATAAACTATTAAAATGCGTGATAGAGATTATTAGAGCTAAATACAAATATTTCCGTTTAAGATTAAACATTTGTTGATAGAAAAAAGTCATGCGAACAATTTGTGCGATTTTCTAGTTTCACTATAAATGAGCTTTGTAATTTTAATTTTGCAGAGATTATTGGATATGATAAGGTTAAGAGATTGCTTTTGGGAGGAGTACGCATGAATATTATCCCGCATTAACGGGCAGTATGGCTCCCACTTCAAGATGTAAGAAAAGCGAAAAGATAAGTGGGAGATCAACTGCTGGCATGCGCCCGATGAAATGATCCCAGACTAAGTACGCAACGTCGTGTTGCTCCTGCGCAAAGCTCGTCGCAAAATAAAAGAGCGTTTGCAACGTCTGTGTGACCCACATCGTGTGGGACACAACTAACAATCAGTAGGGGATGACGGGGACTAAAAGCGCGACGTCCATGTCGCAACGTCCCCACTAGCACGTCCTGTGCGTCGAAAAACCCCCACTGATTGAAGTTTCACTTTATCGAAACGCCATACTTATTCGATGAAAAAGAGAAGTTTATGTCGAAAGTAGTTCAATTTGACAGCCATCAAGTGTTGAATATTCAGTTGCGAAAAGGAGAAGAAATAAAAGAGCATGATGCAAAAGAAGATGTTTTAATAGTTGTAAGAAAAGGGAAGGTATTATTTACAGTAAAAGGCGTAGAACAACTAGTAACGACGGGGCATATCCTTCATATAAATCCTCTAGAAATTCATGCATTAAAAGCAGTAGAGGATGCAGACGTAATCGTTATTAAAATTGGAAACTAAGAGGAGATTATGCATAGTGCATTTTAACGAACTAAGATTAGATGAAAAGATTTTACGGGCAATCGAACAACTAGGTTATACAGAGCCGACTGAAGTACAACAGAAAGTTATTCCTGTTGCACTAAAGAAACAAGATATTTTGGTGAAATCAAAAACGGGTAGCGGAAAAACAGCAGCGTTTGCAACACCACTATGTGAACTAGTTGAGTGGGAAGAAAACAAACCACAAGCATTAGTGCTGACACCAACAAGGGAACTAGCTGTTCAAGTACAAGAAGACATAACAAACATTGGACGTTATAAGCGTATTAAAGGGCTCGCCTTATATGGTAAATCCCCATTTGCTAAACAAAAGCTTGCATTAAAGCAAAAAACCCATATCGTTGTGGGTACACCAGGAAGAGTTCTTGACCATATTGAAAAAGGGACGCTAGATGTATCGAAAATCGAATATCTAGTCATTGATGAAGCAGATGAAATGTTGAACATGGGATTTTTAGAACAAGTTACATCAATCATTAAATTACTTCCTACAAAACGCACAACGATGTTATTTTCAGCCACTTTATCTAGTGAAATCAAAAAGTTAAGTAGTAAATATATGAATCAACCCGTTTCGATTGAAATCGATGTTGCCGAAGAAAATGCTCCGAATATTGAGCACGTGAAGTATGTAGTGCAGGAGGAACTCAAACTTTCATTTCTAGAAAAACTAACAATTATTGAAAATCCCGACAGTTGCATCATCTTTTGCCGTACAAAGGAACGAGTGGAACAACTTGTAGATATATTAGATGAAAAAGGGTACACTGCCGATAAAATTCATGGTGGCATGATGCAAGAAGATCGTTTTGAAGTAATGGATGACTTCCGAACAGGGGATTTCCGTTATTTAATCGCAACTGATGTAGCAGCGCGAGGTATTGATATTGAAAATATTACGCATGTCGTTCACTATGATGTTCCCCTAGAGCAAGAAAGCTATGTACATCGTACTGGTAGAACAGGACGGGCTGGCCGTAGTGGAAAATCGATCATGCTGGCTACACCGCATGAAGATAAATTTGTAAAAGAAATTGAAGAATTTATCGGCTTTGAAATTCCGACAGGTCCCGCATTGTCAACAGAAGAAGTGGCAAAAAATCGAGCTGCATTTGATGTGAAAATGCAAGAACAGCCAGAATTGAAAAAATCGAAAAGTGAACAATTAAATGCTAATATCACTAAATTATATTTCAATGGCGGAAAGAAGAAAAAGCTTCGTGCAGTAGATTTCGTTGGAACAATCGCCAAAATTAATGGCGTGTCTGCAGATGATATCGGGATTATCACAATTCAAGACAATGTCACTTACGTAGAAATCCTAAATGGCAAAGGTCCACTAGTTCTAAAAACGATGCGAAACACAACAATAAAAGGCAAACAACTAAAAGTGCATATTGCACATAAATAGAGGCGAGTACCACATAACAAGTATCGAACGCCATATAAACGAGCTTGGGGCTATCTAAACCCCAAGCTCGTTTTCAATAAATGTTCGGTAGGATGACAATATACCATCTGGTAAATTATTTGCTTCAAAAAACTGAAGACTAAGCGATTCAGTTCCGTCCGGAGAAAGTTCTCCCTTATATTCTTTTGTTTTATAAACTGTAGTGACGGCGTAAAAAGTGTCTCCGTTAGGGTTTTCAATATAATAATCAGGACCTGAATATACATGACATAGTGATAACTCTCCGATATGTAATCCTGTTTCCTCAAAAACTTCCCGACGAGCGGTATCTTCTAAGCTTTCTCCAAGCTCCATTAATCCTCCCGGCAAGCCATAAACGCCAGGTTCTCTTTCTTGCAATAGTACTTCCTCATTACTATTCAAAATCAGTACGACCGATCCTGGAAGTATTAACGGACGATGGCCAACAAATTTTCGAAGTTCCTTATAGTATTCCATTCCCTTCTCCTTTCCAATGCGAGGTTCTATTATTAGTTTACAGAAAAAAATGGTAAGATACATAATAATGTGAAACCTCCGTGACAGGGATTCGTATATGCTAATAATGAGTAAAGTAAGGATGTGAGCGTCGGTGACAAATAAACGTTGGTTTCAAATAGGTGTGGCAATACTGCTGACATTATTAATCATTTTTCTATTTATGAAAGTACAAAGTATTCTTTCTCCACTAGTCATTATTGGACAAACAATTTTTATGCCATTATTGATAGGAGGCGTTTTGTTTTATTTAACAAGACCACTTTTAAAATGGTTGGAGTCTATAAAGTTTCCGAGATGGGCTAGTATACTGTCTGTATTTGTTGTAATTGGATTAGTTGGATGGGGTTTTTATGGATTAGTTGGTCCCCCATTAACTAAACAAGTAAATGCGCTTGTCGAAAGTACACCGGAAATTATTTCAGAAGTTCAGCAGTTTTCGAAGTTCTTAACGGAAGACCAAGAGCGTTTTCCAGAATTTCTCCAAAAGACAATAACTGAAGTATCGGGTAGAGTTGATACGATAGCCGTTGGTGCCGGATCCTTATTGATCAAGTTTATCCAAAATGTATTCCAAGGAGTTTTCTTATTCGTTCTTGTACCATTTTTCCTTGTGTATATGTTGAAGGATCATGAAAAATTTGCTCCTTTTATAGCTAGTTTCTTTAAAGGGGATAAGAAAACGTGGATACGTAAAACATTAGCTGATATTGACGATGTATTACGTTCCTATATTCAAGGCCAACTATTTGTCAGCTTTTTAGTTGGTGTTATGCTATTCATTGGTTATTACGCGATTGGTCTTCGATATGCGCTCTTGCTTGGCGTATTTGGAATGATGATGAATGTTATTCCATTTTTGGGACCTTATATTGCGCTTGTGCCAGCACTTGTTATTGCATTCATACAAGAGCCAAAGATGGCGATTTATGTAGCAATTATTATGCTTGTTTCCCAGCAAATAGAAAGTAATCTTATTACGCCAAATGTAATGGGGAAATCATTAGATATTCATCCTTTGACCGTCATTACGATTATTTTAGCAGCGGGTAATATTGCGGGACTTTGGGGAATTATTTTAGGGGTTCCTACTTATGCGGTCATCAAAGCGATACTAAAAAATATTTATGCACACCGAGTAGAAATTAAAGAAGCGGCTACGGAGTCTGTGTAAATGGATAATAACCTGTCGTTTACATCAAAAAGGGATAAAGCTTTTTTTAGAATGATCGTGGTGGCAATTGTGGTTGTGGCATTAGTAACACTTGTGCCGGCAATATATGAATTATTTTTTTCGAAAGAAAGAGATATGCTCGCCGTTATTATAACTACTATCCTATTTTTATTATGCGCTGGTTTTATTGTTTGGATTTCTTTTGATATTGAATATACTTTTACAGAAAAACACTTGTTTGTACGCGGGGGTCCTTTTCGTAGCAAAATCCCGTATGAAGATATAACTAAAGTAAATCCAACGACGAATATCCTTGTTGGATACAGAGTTCTTTCTTCCATGGATGCGTTAGAAATTCATTATAAAAAAGCGTTATTGGGAAGTGTGATTATATCACCTAAAAGGCAAGAGGAATTTTTTCAGGTTTTAGTAGAAAAAGCACCACATATTCATTTGATGAAATGAGGGTTTTAGCTAATGGAAAAAGAAAATTTCAATAAACCAAGTAATGATTTAATCGGCGATATTCTTAGGAATTATGAAAAAACGGGCGGTATGGATAATTTAAAAGGGCAAGGAAAGCCCTTACCAGATGAGTATTTTTCGGGAGACATATTTCAGCATTTCCAAAAAATAGCGAAAGATGCTGGTTATAAACCTCATTGGTTAAAGCTACAGCATGCGATTCGTGATGAATTAAAAGATATAGCCCAAAAGTATGTTGATGGGCAAAAGGATGGTTTACAATTCCGTGTAACAAAAGTGAATGAAAAAATAATAGAATACAACAAATCCTGTCCACCTCCTATGCAAAAAGGTGTCGTTCGATTGGAAACAATCGATGTATCTAGTCAAATGTGGTAAATAATTAGAGTTCTCATTTCATTGAGAGCTCTATTTTTTATATCTAAGGAAATTACAAGTTTTATGGCTTGTCAATATGTATAGGGAAACTGAGCGGTAGATTGTCCTATTAGGAGATCACTATGATTTTCGCTTCAGGCGGACGCTGTCCGCCGGCATGGCTTCAATCTCCTCGTCGCTAACGCTCCTGCGGGGCTTTCAGCTCATGCTATTCCGGCAGGAGTCACCGCCTTCCGCTTCAATCATTATGGATGGGCTGCTAACTTGGTCTCTGCAGTTATCAAAGTTATAAATTTATCAAGTTTACCACTCCATAATAATTAAACCAAATTAGAAAAGTCTATCACCAAATAAGTAGCTCGTTTATTAGGATAAAGCTCGGCTCGTCTTTTTCAAGTTATTGGTATCACATCTTCTCTTGTTCCATAATGTTTCATATTTCTCTAATAGCTAGTGACATGAAGGAAGTAGCTTGCTTTATTGGATTGAAGGGGAAGGGCGGCGCCTCCAGCGGGATGAGTGAGACAGATAAGCCATTACATCGTACGCGTAGCGTCGGTGGTGGCTTATCGCTCACCCCGCGGAAAGCGTCCGCCCTGAAGCGGAAATCCCAGCGGATTCATTCAATTCACTACCGCGCAGTTTCCCTATACTGTGTGACCTACCACTATTAATATTTCCATATATAGGTAGATATAGATGCTTTCCCTTTTGTTATTGACGGAAAGCTGCATTTTTATTATGATAAATTTTAGTTAACTAAACTAATTGGGTGGTTAACTCTTTGGGGAAAAGGGGAAAATAATATGAGAAATAACCGTTTAAAAATGATGATTGTGGCTGCATTGTTTGCTGCAATAATATCTGTTGCAGCTCAAATAATTATTAATATACCGCCAGTTCCATTTACGTTAATGACAATTGCGGTTATGTTGACGGCAACTATTTTAGGGGCAAAATATGGTACACTCGCTGTCGCAGTATACGTGTTGATGGGGGTTATTGGCATTCCTGTTTTTGCGGGGATGAAAGGTGGATTTGGAGTTGTTTTGGGTCCAACCGGTGGCTATATTATGGCCATTATTCCTGCTGCTTTATTCGTCGGTTGGTATTTAGGAAGTTTTGGGCATACGAAAGTACAAGCGATTATAGCGAATATGATTGCCGTATTAATAATCTTAACGCTTGGCACCGTTTGGTTAAAATTAGCTGCAGATTTGCCTTGGAATGGAGCAATTAAAGGTGGAATGCTTCCGTTTATTTTACCAGATTTAGCAAAAGCAATTGTGGCTGCTATTATTGGGATCCTAATAAGAAAACGCTTAGTAGCGGCTAAATTAATATAAGAAACTTGCCTGAGGGGGTTCAGGCAAGTTTTATGTTTTTAGGGGTATCGTTCTTCGCTTAATGAACGATTTTTTGTGTGGTGGTGGAAAGCTTCATCTTGCACTTGTATGTTTAGTTCTTCCACTGGAATGGGATCTACTGTTTGCATATCTTCGTGCATATCAAAAAGACTTTCTTTTGTTGTTCGTACGCCATCTGGATTATCAAGAAAGCGTCCTTGTGCATCATGTCGGATTTTATCCTTCATTTTTTACAAGGTTTAAAAGCATGTGACTAAGAGCGTGTTGTTGCTCTTTGTCTCCACTTTTCCAAAGTTGTTGTAAAAGATGTTCTTCGCGATTTCGTGGTTCTTCATGGTTTGCAAGATAACCAGCTACCTTTTCAGTAGCTTTAGCTAATACTTCCTCGCTTAATCCCATTTTTTCACCAGCTGCTACTTTACCTGCTAAATAAGATTTAAAGTTAGTAAAGTTTTTAAGAATCTCTTCTTTTTCTTCCGAGTTGATACTATTTAACTTTGCATCCAGACGGTCATCAATGTTCATCGCCATTCACATACACTCCCTTCTTTTAGAATCCTTCATAGTTTTGTCCAAAGAAGGGGCAATCATGCATATTTATTTTAGGAATAAAGTGGACAAAAACCGCATTTTTGCAAACCTGGAATATCTTTAGAGAAACAGCAGGTTGTACGAACCGGACTATTGATTAATTGAGCTGGTCTTTTTCCTTTCAAATAGTGAGATAAAAATGATTTAGAAGTAAAGGCAGTCCAAATAGCTTCATCTTGCATAAGAATCCAATCTTGCTTCGCTTGATCTGCAATAGCTCCGTTGTCAAAAAAAGTGTAATAATGCCAAAGTAAATAGCCAAAGACATTTTCCCATAATGTTAATGGGGAGACACTACACGCCGAGCGCAATTGTTGAATAATGGGATAGCATTGTTGCTCCCAAATAAGTTGAACGTCTTCTGCACGATTTTTTCTCGTCTCGCGAAAATGTTCTTCCCTTATATAGGTGCTGATTGTTTTATTTCCATACTCGGTTGTTGAAAAAAACATTAAACTCTCTAATGGTCCATCCCAAATTTCATCATACATCGTCATCATATAAAACTGCATCGAGATGAACATACCAACCCTTCGCATGAAAAAAGACGCTGCAATTGGATCAGTCGGAGCACCAGAGATTAGCTTAATCATGGAGATTGAAATATCCACATTTTTAGCATGGAAAAGGGGAGTTCCAGAAGGCACTAAATACACGCTATAATTATTCAATTGTCTGATTTGATCATTCGATAAAGTAGTCATATACATATTATACAGAATTTTATCAAAACTGTTGACTTTTTAAATGAAAATGATTATCATTACCATATAGAGAAATCCTCTTAGATGTGAGGACTCTTTCCAGCGACTTTTCTCCAAAAATGTGGCTGACTTTCGCACACTTAACCCCCCTCAAAGTTAAGACAGTGCTATATACGTATCGGTAACCAAAACTGGTTACCGATTTTTTATGTTTCAGGAAATAAAAATGGATATTTTAAGAAATGGTTGCTTTCCGAATAGAATTGATTGCTTTCAATGACTGTTTGATTGCTCTTATCCATTAACTGGAGAATAGTGCAGTGAGATACTAGCGGACACTAACAGAGCAATTTACCAAGCAAGCGCTATCCTATATTATGAACTTCCTTTAATGAAAATAATATTATTTATTAAAATAATTATGTTTGAATAATTTTACATATAAATATAAACATAGGAAAAAATATGTGAAGAAGTTCACTAAGACTTAAGCATTGACATTGAAATATACACCGTCTATAATTTTCAGAATATAAAGAAGATTAATTGTGTGGATCTGATCTTCCTTATAGAAAAGGGGAGCATTTTGATAAATCTAGAGGATAGGTGAGTGAGAAGATGGATTTGAGAACACGTGCATTGAATTTGCATCGAGAGAGTAAAGGGAAGTTGGAGTTAGTAGCAAAGGTCCCAATGGGAAGCAGGGAGGATTTAAGTTTAGCTTATTCCCCGGGAGTAGCAGAGCCTTGTTTAGAGATAAAAAATGACCCCTCCACTATTTATGAATACACAGCAAAAGGAAATCTTGTCGGTGTAGTAACTGATGGTACTGCTGTTTTAGGACTCGGGGATATTGGGCCAGAAGCCGCTTTACCTGTGATGGAAGGAAAAGCAATCCTTCTTAAAAGATTTGCAAATGTCGATGCCTTCCCAATTTGTCTGGATACAAAAAGTGTTGATGAAATTGTCCAAATTGTAAAAGCTTTAAGCCCAACCTTTGGTGCGATTAACTTAGAAGATATTTCTGCACCACGTTGCTTTGAAATAGAGGATCGCCTTCGTGCGGAGCTTAATATCCCAGTATTTCATGATGACCAGCATGGGACTGCGATTGTAGTAGGGGCTGGACTTCAAAATGCAGTAAAGCTTGTAAATAAACAAATACCAGCACTTAAAGTAGTGATTAACGGCGCTGGCGCAGCAGGAATGGCTATTTTACGCATTTTACAACAACTAGGCTATCGTGAAATTATTATGTGCGATTCTACAGGAATTATTTATGAAGGTCGAGCAGAAGGAATGAACTCGGTAAAAGCAATGATTGCAAGCAGTACGAATCCATATAATCTAAAAGGTTCTTTGCAGGATGCAATGGAAGGTGCAGATGTATTTATCGGTGTTTCTGTAGCTAATCTTTTGACAAAAGATATGATCGATTCGATGAATAATGACCCGATTATTTTTGCTTTGGCAAATCCAAACCCAGAGGTGGCTTATGATTTAGCAAAAGAGTGGGGAGTAAAGGTTATTGCAACTGGTCGCTCTGATCATCCGAACCAAGTAAATAATGTGCTAGCCTTCCCAGGTATTTTTAGAGGGGCATTAGATGTAAGAGCAACTGATATCAATGAAGATATGAAACTAGCGGCTGTCCATGCAATTGCATCTCTTATTGAAGAGGATGAGATTAGAGAGGATTATATTATTCCAGATCCGTTTAATGAACAGGTTGTGGAGGTAGTAGCAAAGGCAGTAAGTGAAGCGGCTATCGAGTCAGGAGTTTCAACTTTATTTCAGCCTGTGTTAAGAGAAGTATAAGAAATTTTTTATGATTTAAATGGAAAATATTTGATTAAAATAACAATATTCGTATATTTTTAAAATATATGATACTACTAGATTCTGTGATAAAGATTATTTCAACATGCGTTCAAAAAATGTTCCTAGAGAAAAAGCCTCTACGGAACATTTTTGTTTCCTTCCATTCTTAGAAACTATTTACTCTTTCACACGTAAAAGTAAGTATAAGAGGAAATGGGGGTATTCGAATGGATATACGTGACTTTTATGTTTCATTAGAACCGAAAGCTGCGCTAGATATTTTGCAACAACATGTCGTGCAAGGTAGTATTTCAGGCACGCTTATAGATGTGTACGAACGAGTTATAGGCGAACATCAGGTTGTAGTATGCGTATTAGAGAAATATTATATGCGTACAAGCAATCGGGCTTCATTGACTATTACGATTGATAATTTAGAGAACAAAACAAAAGTACATGCTGCTTCTTCAGGAGCGGGATCAGGTGCTATTTTTCGCTTTGATTGGGGAGCGGGAGGCGACTTTGTAAATAGTGTAGAAAGGGCTCTTGGAGAATATATACTGTAAAAAAGTACATGGTTACAAGGAAGATTACTCGTAACCATGTACTTTTTTTTCTGTCGTATTTGAAGTTAATGCTGTTCTAGTATTTAAAACCTTCGTATAGTAGCTATGTAAAAACATTCCTAAAATAATAATACCAAGCCCTACTAAAGCAACCGGTGTAGGTAAGGGAATATGAAGAATGATCATTTCTCCGGCAATTACAAATAGTATTTCTGTCGACTGAGTTGCTTCTACAGCAGCCAACTTTCCTTGGTGGTTGCGGACACGATCCGTTGCCATAAAAAATAGAGTTGTAGCGACAACGCCAGAGCTAACAGCAACTATTAACGATTGTACAACCTGACTCGTAGAAGGGAGTCCAACTGTATATAACGCGAATACTACAAGTATAATCCAGGCGGGGAGGGAAGCAATTGTCATCCCAAGCACACGTTGAAATGTATCCAGCTTACCATCTAAATGCTCCATCATTTTACGATTACCTAGAGGGTAGGCAAATGCTGCCACTATTACAGGCAATATACCTAAAAAAACAACACTCATAGAAAGAGAGCCTGTATTTGGAATTTGGATAAGAATAATACCTATTAAAATGACAAATGAGATTAGTAGTGAAATGATTGGTATTTTTTGTTTAATCATCCGATCCTTTATTTTCACTGAGAAAAATGGGGCAAGTAACACGCCTGCAACGATGGTAAATTGCCACATTCCGGAGATTAACCAGCCCGGACCATAGCCGGCTGCAAATGTAAGTGGTGCATAAAACAAAACAAAGCCTACAAAACTCCATATAAGCCACGGAGCAGGAGCGGATCTTAGCTCTTTGAATGTAATAGCCAACCCTTTTCGATAAGAAACAATGATAAACAGAAAAGGTAACATAAAGAAGAAGCGGAGGGAGGAACTCCAAAGCCAGCTTCCTCCCGATACTTCCATCGAACGATTAAGAATAAACGTTACCGCAAAAAACAAAGAGGCAAGAATCCCCAGTAATATTTCCCGCATGCATTCACCTACTTATGCTTGTTTTTCAAAAGCTTGAATAATCCCTTTTACAACTTCTGTAGATTTTTCCATAACATCCACTGAAACGTATTCATACTTACCATGATAGTTTTCGCCACCAGTAAATACGTTAGGAGTGGGCATACCCATGTAAGAAAGCTGAGAACCGTCTGTACCGCCTCTAACTGGAATGATTAATGGCTCGATATTTAGTCCAACCATTACATCTCTAGCGACGTCTACGATTTCCATTACAGGCGTAATTTTCTCACCCATATTGTAGTATTGATCCTCTAGTTTAACGGAAATAGCGCCTTCTCCGTATTCTGCTTTAATTTTTTCGGCAGTATCTAGGAACAACTGCTTTTTCGCTTCGAACTTTTCACGATCATGATCGCGGATAATATAGCTAAGCTCTGTTTTCTCTACATCCCCATTGAAATTCATCAAGTGGATAAATCCTTCATAGCCTTCTGTTTTTTCAGGAACAGCGTCTACTGGCATATGCGATTGGAACTTCGTTGCGATTGTAATGGAGTTCACCATTTTATCTTTTGCAGAACCAGGATGCACACTAGTCCCATTGGTTACGACATGCGCACCCGCAGCGTTGAAGCTTTCGTATTGTAATTCACCAAGCGGACCGCCGTCCATCGTATAGGCGAATTTCGCTTCAAATTTTTCTACGTCAAATTTATGTGGTCCACGACCGATTTCTTCATCCGGGTTAAAGGCTACACGAATTTTGCCGTGTTTCACATCTGGATTTTGAACAAAGTATTCCATTGCCGTCATAATGATTGCAATCCCAGCTTTGTCATCTGCACCTAAAAGTGTTGTGCCATCTGTTGTTAAAAGTGTATGTCCAACATAGTTTGAAAGCTCTGGGAAGTCTTTCACAGACATCACGGTTGATTCATTTAACTTGATATCTTTTCCGTCATAATTATCAATACGCTGTGGGTTTACATTTTTACCAGTGTAGTCTGTAGCCGTATCCACATGTGCCAAAAATCCGATTGTCGGTATATCTTTATCCGTATTAGCAGGCAATGTAGCAAACAAATAGCCGTTTTCATCTAAAGTAATTTCTTCTAAGCCAATTTCCGCAAGTTCTTTCTCTAATACATGTAGCAAATCCCATTGACCTTCCGTTGAAGGGCAAGTAGTGCTTGCTGCGTCTGATTGTGTGTCTATTTTTGCATAACGAGTTAAACGCTCGATTAATGTTTCTTTCATGAAATGAGATCCCCTTTCAAATTAAAACGAATACTTCTATTTTAACAGATTCTTTCGACTTTCGGAATTATTACTGGTGCTAGGTACAGATAATAATTCATCCATAAAATTACAATTACAACTAAGTTGTTCATTTTTCCAACTAAACCTTCCAAATTTCCAACTAAACTCTCCGTTTTTCCAACTAAACCTAAACCCCACACAAAAAGGCTACCGAAATTGCCTCTTTTCGGTAGCCTTTACTTCAAAACTGTTCTTTTTCTTCTAGTATTTCTTCCGGTCGATCATACGTTACATACGTTCCGGCGATGAAATCATGAATTGCTCTTTTATCTTCACGGATTCCTACCATAAATGCACTGACAACTAGGGCAATTCCAAAGGTGAAGGCATATATGAGCCCCCCTACAAGAACGCGCAAGAGCATCGTTCCATAGCCGAGTTTCGTACCATCCACTTTTGCAATTCGAATACCTAAGATTTTCTTGCCTACTGTATATCCGGACCATAAAACAGGGACGATAAGGGTATAAACGATATTACCAACACTTGTAATAGGAGATTCATTCCAGTTTCCCACTATTAAGAAACTAATAAAAGTTAAAGGTATTCCAATGATTAATCCATCTAATAAACTAGCGGCAAACCGAGCCCAAAAACCAGCTGGATTCAATAATTCACTCCTTTACGCAATTATTATAATGCAGAGTCATCTACACTATTTAAATATTCTTCAATCGTGCCAACAACCGATTCCACACAACCATCCTCAAATGGGGAGATTAAATTCGCTTCCGCTACTAATTTAGTAAAAGATTTCGAACCTCCTAATTGACATAGATGTAAATAATCTTTCCATGCAGCCTCGTGGTCTTCTCTTGAACGCTTCCAGAACTGGAATGCACAAATTTGCGCTAATGTATAGTCGATATAATAAAACGGACTAGCGTAAATATGACCTTGACGTTGCCAGAAAGCACCTGCTTCTAAATAACTATTGCCATCATAATCACGATGAGGTAAATAGATTTCCTCAATTTTTTTCCAAGCAGCTTTTCGTTCCGCTGGAGTCATTTCTGGATTTTCATATACAGCGTGCTGGAATTCATCTACTGCAACTCCATAAGGTAAGAACAGAAGTCCGCTGCTTAAATGTGCAAATTTATATTTATCCGTTTGCTCTTTAAAGAACAATTCCATCCAAGGCCATGTGAAAAACTCCATACTCATCGAGTGAATTTCACAAGACTCAAATGTTGGCCAAATGTATTCTGGAATTCCAATATTGCGGCTCGTATACACTTGGAAAGCATGACCTGCTTCATGTGTTAACACATCGATATCACCCGAAGTTCCGTTAAAGTTAGAGAAAATAAATGGAGATTCATAGTCATCGATAAACGTACAGTATCCTCCAGATTCTTTCCCTTTCTTCGCAACTAAATCCATCAAATCGCGATCAATCATGAATTGGAAGAACTCTGCAGTTTCTGGAGAAAGCTCCTCATACATTTTCTTCCCGTTCTCTACAATCCACTCTGGAGAACCTTGTGGGGTAGCGTTTCCTGTCAAGAAGTTGAGTGATTCATCGTAAAACTTCATTTGCTCCACACCAATGCGTTTTGCTTGGCGTTCATATAGTTTAGTTGCTAAAGGAACAATATAATCACGTACTTGGTCACGGAACTTTTTCACCATTTCGGCATTGTAGTCGATACGATTCATACGTACATAGCCAAGTTCCACAAAGTTTTTATAACCTAACTTTGTCGCAATTTCATGACGAACTTTTACGAGTTGATCATAAATATCGTCAAATTTTTCTTCATGCTCTTGGAAGAAACCGAATCTAGCTTCTGTCGCTTTTTTGCGCACATCTCGGTCTGTCGATTCAGAGTAAGGCCCAAGCTGAGCAAGTGTTAACGTCTCTCCGTTAAACTCTACTTGCGCTGAAGCAACTAGCTTAGAGTAATCGGAAGATAGTTTGTTTTCCTTCTGCAAAAGCGAAATTACTTCAGAAGAAAATGCTTTAATTTGAAAATCAGCTAGATCAAATAATTGGCTGCCCCATTTGTTTTCTAGCTCTTGACGGAATGGTGAAGCTACAAGTGCTTTATAGTATTCCGTAACCAGTTCATCTACTTCAGGACTAATTTCATCAAAATAGTCCCGCTCTTTTTGATAATACTCATCGTTTGTATCAATTGATGCTCGAATGTACACCAAGTTGGCTTGAGTCGAAAAGTCATTGCGCAATGTGTTTAGTGTTTCAATTGCTTTACTTTGCTCTTCCATAGTAGAAGCTTCTTTAAATTTTACTAAAGCCTCGTTAAACTTTGCTTTGTCTTCTTCTAAATTCGGTCTTTTGTATTCATAGTCTTTAAATGTAACCACTGCTATTCTCCTCCCGGTCGCTTCTTCGAAATCCGAAACGTTTTCTATTTTATTGTTCAATATTTTCTGATATATTGCAACAACTATTTATAACTTGATATTTTATAGACGTTCGTATAAAATGTTTGTAAAATGATAAACGATGAATGGATGTGTTTGTATTATGGAGAATAACGAATTGTTTTGGAATGCCAACATAGAACAGTTGAAAGCGGGTTATATAGATGAAAAAGAAGCTTTTGTCTGTTTAGTGTGTGGTGCAAAAGTAGAAAAGGGGATTATTTATCCTTACCAGTCCGTTTTATTGGAAGCAGAGCGTTTTATGAAGCTACATCTTGAACAAGAGCATGGATCTATGTTTCAGTACCTCATTGGTTTAAACAAAAAACTAACTGGTTTAACGGATCATCAAAATAGCTTATTACGATTATTTTATGAAGGGAAAAGCGATGCAGAAATTCAAACCGAATTAAATATAGGTAGCAGCTCCACTATAAGAAACCATCGCTTCGTTTTAAAAGAAAAAGAGCGACAAGCGAAAATTTTCTTAACGCTCATGGAACTACTGAAGGAAAAAGACGACCATGCACCAGTGTTCTTGCCGCTTCATAAAAATGCAACAATGGTTGACGATCGTTATAACATAACGAAAGAAGAGCAAGAAGAAGTGGAAAAGAAATTTTTCTCAAAAGGCGTTAATGGTCCATTAGTAAAATTTCCGAAAAAAGAAAAGCAAAAGCTAGCCACATTACGCGTTATTATCAAGCGATTTGATCAAGAAAAGTCATACAGCGAAAAAGAGATAAATGAAGTACTCAAAAATGTATATGCAGACTTCGTCACTTTAAGACGTTATTTAATCGAATATGGATTTTTAGACCGTAAAGACGACGGTAGTGAATACTGGGTTAAAAATTAGTAGAAAAGGATTGATTAAAATGGAAAGAAAAAAAGAATTGAAACAAGCATACAAAGAAGTAAAGATAGAAAGCGGTATTTATACAATTACCAATAAACAAAACGGAAAAAAGTTTGTCGCTTCAACCCGGAACTTCAAAACACTTAACGGAACGAAATTCACACTTGAAAATGGTATGCACACAAATAAAGAGCTACAAGAAGAGTGGAACCAATATGGAAAAGAAGCATTTGAAATGGAACAAGTGGAAGTATTAAAAATGCCAGAAAATCAATTTTTGAATGAAAAGAAAGAACTAGAAAAGCTGTTAGATCAGTGGATGGATAAATTACAACCATACGGGGGGAAGGGGTATCATACGAAAAAAGCTTCCGAATAAGGGAAGCTTTTTTGAACAATAATATTACCAATCATTTTTCAAAACAATTTTTCCTATTGCTTTTCCTGACTCCATATACTCATGGGCTTCGGAGACTTCATCAAATGTAAAAACTTTGGAATCTAAAAGTGGGCGCAGCTTCCCTTCCTCCACTACCTTAGCAACCTTCTTCAAAATTTCCCCGTTATGTTTATGCATATCTTCATTTAATATTTTCAACAACATAAAAGTAATATGGAGAGAAAGTCCCTTCGAGTGCATAGGGGAGAGGTCATGAGTCGAACGAGCAGCAATGGCTGTTACCGTTCCATGTAGTGCTGCCGCTTCGAATGAGCGATCAAGGTTTTCACCTCCCACAGTGTCAAAGACGAGGTCAAACCCTTTCCCGTTTGTATACTTTTGTACATAGTCGTTAACGCTTTCTTCTCGATAATTGATCGTTGTATCTGCGCCAAGGAGAGTACCAATCTCTAGCTTCTCTTGTGAAGAGGCAGTAGTATAGACTTTCGCGCCTGCCCATTTGGCTAGTTGAATGGCGATATGCCCTACTCCTCCAGTAGCTCCGTGAATTAGGATGTCTTGCCCAGGTACTAGCTTTGCCCGATTAAATAATGCTTCCCAAGCGGTGATGGAAACCAGTGGTAAAGCCGCGGCTTCTTCCATCGTCAAATTTTTCGGCTTATGAGCAAGTAGGTCAACATCTGCCAGGATAAACTCAGCAAGAGCACCACCAGACGTACCTTTAAATCCACCCGCACATCCAAACACTTCATCGCCAATTTTAAAATCGGTCACTCCTTCACCTACTGCACATACCAAACCAGCCACATCTCCGTGTAATACTGCTGGCAATTCCGGTGCTACGGCTGGAACTGCACCAGCTCGGACTTTCGTATCAATAGGATTAACACTTGTAGCCTTTACTTGAACAAGTACATGTCCAGGTTTTAGTTCAGGTTTTGAAATCTCTTTATACTGAAATACAGAAGGTTCACCAAAAGATTGAATAACTTGCGATTTCATACTAGTCACTCCTTGTAATTTGTTTTACCTAATATTAGAAAAATTCAACGCTAATTAGTTATATTCCAACATATGAATAGTTAGAAAAGAAAAAATTTTTAGTTTTCACTTACAAAATCAATGATACTTTATAGAGTATAAAATTAATAGTAGGCCCATTTTTGTAAAAGAGTATAAATTTATTTATCCACTTTATTTAGGAAACCAGATAAATAATTGCGAACGCTAAAAAAACTCCGAACATAAGCCCGGAGTCATTTCCCTACAATATAAGTCTTCAAAAGCGCAGCCCTTTCACGCAACCGCACTTTTGCCTCCACCACTTCTGGCGTTTCCGCAGCTACAACATCCGTATCCCAACCGATCTTACTAGCAAGCATTTTCGCTCGGTGTAAATGATAATCACTCGTAATAATTGTTACTGAATCCACCTCGTCCGGTAGTAGTTGCTGTGAAAACTTTAAATTCTCGTAAGTGGAAGTTGACTGTTTTTCCACGATAATTCGTTCCTCGGCTATCCCATTTTCCAAAAGAAAATTTTTCATGACGATCGCTTCCTCTATATCTTCATCAGGACCTTGTCCGCCAGATACAACAAGTTTTACATGGGGATTCTCTACAGCATATGCGAGCGTCGCTTCCAAACGGTAATGAAGTGAAAGGGAAGGGACATTTCCTTTCTTCACTTTTGCACCGAGCACGATTGCGTATTCATTGGATCCATCTGCTTTTGGCTCCAGCCCGTCATCTAGCCATTTACTCGTGACCATCCACATACCAAATCCGCCTGAAACAACTACTAACAAAGGAATAAGCACGATCCACCTCATTTTTTTCTTCATTGCATTCACACGGACGGCTTCTTTTTCTTCAAGAAGGCGGATATCCTTGGTTCTTCTTTACGGACTAGACGACGAAAATTTTCGATATGTAAAACAACTGCCATGACAAATAAAAACCCGGCTATAGCAATAGGTGCCACTCCTTTTGCAAACCAAATGGAAGCAACGATAAATACTGCATAAAAAACAAATACACCAATCAATAAAAAGTCCGTTAAAAAAGTCGTACCTATTAATAATAAAAGTCCGATAAGTCCAATTGGCCAATAAATAGCAAATAAAATACCAATAATTGAAGCAGTCCCTTTCCCACCTTTAAACCCAGTGTAAACCGGGAAGTTATGTCCTAAAATAACAGCAGCCCCAGCTAAATAAAGCAATAAATCCTGTTCCGCAGCAGAAAAAGTACCGTATTGCTGTATGCAAAAGCGAATGCCGATAATAACGAGAACACCTTTTAAAATATCTATTAGAGCAACTAGAATACCATATTTCATACCTAGGACAATTGCCGCGTTAGAGGCACCAGAGTTTTTAAGACCTTCCTTCTTTATGTTGACACCGCTAATAAATTGTGCAACTTTCGAACCATGGATTGCTCCGACTAAGTAGCTAATAATTAATATAGTCAAAATCCAAACTGCCATCATTTCACCTCCGAGTCAAATAACTACAATACATTAAACGTTCAACTATCAAAGAAGTTTCAGAATTTTTTAGAAAAACACTTGACGAACAGATTCATAGAATCTTATACTTTGTATCAAGATGGAAAACTAAATCTAATACTCTTATCAAGAGTGGCGGAGGGAATAGGCCCTGCGATGCCCGGCAACCACCGAGTTCTAAACTCGGAAAGGTGCTAATTCCTACAAATTCATTTACATGAATTTGGAAGATAAGAGGAGGAACATGCGAAACTGCACCCCTCTTCTTAATCGAAGTGGGGTTTTTGTTTGTCCTAAATATCTTTCCCCGTTTCCCACTGCGTCCATCTAAACTATTTTCTAGGAGGAATTCAAAATGACAAATCTTCAAAAAGAAACAGTTCTTTTGCATGGCGGTCAGCAACCAGATCCAGTAACAGGTTCTCGAGCGGTACCTATTCACAAAACGACTTCTTATGTGTTTCGCGATACGGAGCATGCACAAAATCTTTTTGCATTAAAAGAAACGGGTAATATTTACTCTCGTATTATGAATCCGACTGTCGATGTTTTTGAACAACGAGTAGCGCTTCTTGAAGGTGGAACAGCAGCAGTTGCAGTATCTTCGGGTATGGCAGCCATTGCGTTCTCGATTTTGAATATTGCGGGAGCAGGGGACGAAATAATCGCAGCAGAAAATTTATACGGCGGTACATTTAATTTATTCGCACATACATTGCCTCGTTACGGCATTACGGTAAAATTTGTTGATGCCAATAATCCGGAAAATTTCCGAGCTGCAGTGTCGGATAAAACAAAAGGCTTCTTTGCAGAAACGATCGGAAATCCGAGTTTAAACATACTAGATATAGAAAAAGTGGCAGCCATCGCGAATGAAGTAGGAGTTCCGCTTTTAATAGATAACACATTCGCTACTCCATATGGAACGAACCCGATTAAGCATGGCGCTCATGTGGTAATCCATTCCGCTACGAAATGGATTGGCGGACATGGAACAACGATTGGTGGAATTGTAGTAGACGGAGGAAACTTCGACTGGAACTCCGATAAATTCCCTGGATTTACAGAGCCGGACGTAACATACCACGGTTTACGTTATGGGATCGATGTACCGAACGTAGCTTTTGCGATTAAATTACGTGTGCAGCTTTTACGTGATTTCGGTCCGTCATTAAGCCCTGAAGCCGCTTTTTCATTTTTACAGGGGTTAGAAACACTGCATCTTCGAGTGCCTAAACACAATGAAAATGCACAAAAAATTGCAGAGTTCTTAGTGAAACATGAAGGCGTAGAATGGGTGAACTATTTAGGATTGGAAGATCATCCTTCTCATGAGCTGGCGAAAAAGTATTTACAAAACGGCTTCGGCTCTATTTTAAACTTTGGTGTAAAAGGTGGAAAAGAAGCAGGGCAACGTATTATTGATAATATTGAAATTTGGTCGCATGTAGCTAATGTTGGAGATGCCAAATCATTAATCATTCACCCAGCATCTACAACACATCAACAGCTAACACCAGAAGATTTAGTGAAAACAGGTGTTACAGAGGATCTAATCCGCTTGTCTGTAGGGTTAGAGGCGGTAGAGGACTTACAAAATGCTTTGGATAAAGTACTTGTGGAAAAAACAAATGTCCTCTCTAGATAGAATTTTGTTGTTAATTGGGCTGAAATAGTCTACAATATGTAAAAAGCTCAATTGTGCAGATTTAGTTGGAGGAGAAAGTATGGCGAAAATAAAAGCAGCAATCTTAGGTTTTGGAACAGTCGGCCAAGGGATCTATCATATTGTCAATGAAAAAAAAGAAGACTTAAAAAAATCGCTAGGATTGGATATTGAAATTAGCGCTATTCTTGTCAATAACTTAGCAAAAGAAAGAATAGCAACACCTGGTGTGCTAGTGACAGATAACTTCGAGGACATCATTAATATCCCAGGTTTACAAGTAGTTTTTGAAGCGATCGTCAATGAAGAACCAGCGTATAGCTATTTATGTCGAGCAATCGATAAAGGATGTCATGTTATTACAGCAAATAAAGTGATGTTCTCCAAGTACAGCATTCCTCTACAAGAACGTGCAAAATCACGAGGTGTATTTGTGGGGTACGAAGCAACTACAGCTGGTGGAGTTCCAGTTATTAAAACATTGAAAAATTTGCTTCAAGTCAATTCAGTGAAGAAAATTCAAGGAATTTTAAATGGAACGTCGAATTACATCTTAACGCAAATGCGTTTAGATGAATGCCAGTTTGAAGAGGCTTTAAAAGAAGCACAGCTTCTAGGATATGCAGAAGCAGATCCATATAATGATGTCTCTGGTCAAGATGCATTCCGTAAACTGATGATTTTAAGTGCGCTTGCTTTTGGTAAACAGCCAAACTGGAGCGATGTAAAAGTAGTTGGTATTGATGAAATTTCACTAGAGGATGTTAGAAAAGCAAAACAAGAAGGGCTTCGTTATCGCCATGTCGCAGAAATCGAACAAGACGAAAATGGAGAGCTATTTGCATCGGTTGGACCGCAACTTGTAGGTCCGGATCATCCTTTATATGCGATTGAGGGAGTAAACAACGCTGTATCATTAGATACAAATTATATCGGCACACTGACATTAGTAGGACCGGGAGCGGGAATGTATCCAACTGCAAGTGTCATGGTAGAAGACTACGCAGAAATTATTGGTAAGCGAGCAGGATTTTTTATTACGATTTAATACAAAAAAATGACTTCGACAATTTGTGTCGAAGTCATTTTTGATATGCATTTAAATGCTAATCCTCGTCTTTCACATCAATATCATCCGGAATGGGTGTGTTTCGCCATTCGTCAATTTGGCGTTTTAACTCTTCTACTTGCTCTAAATGTGTTTGGAATTGTGCACTATTCACGTAATAGTCTTCTCCATCGAAGATTGCACGAATCTTTTTTTCAGCAATATAACGTTTCACTTGTTCAATAGGCATAGATAAATAATTCGCAGTCTCTTCTACTGTCATATACATGGGGAATGCCTCCTATCTATATAAGTATAAGATACGATAGTCACTATCTCAATATGTGCTATATGGAAAGTGAAATGAGAATTTTCAAGAGGGGTGATGGGTTTGTCTGTAATACCATACATATTCGTATTACTTGGGGCTGTTTTATGGGGGACAACAGGGACGGCGCAAACGTTTTTACCAGAAAATGCGCATCCTTTCGTTATTAGTGCAGGACGTTCAGCGGTCGGTGGTTTTTCATTGTTAATCGCGATGATTCTTTTAAAGAAAATAAAGTTTAAGAGTTGGCCTTGGAAAGAAACGATTTATGCAGCGATTTGTATATCGCTTTTTCAATTATTGTTTTTTTCGTCTGTTAAATTGACAGGAGTGGCAATTGCGAGCGTTGTCGCCATCGGAAGTGCCCCTGTATTTTCAGGATTAATCGAGTGGTTATTTTTAAAATTGAGACCATCAAAAATTTGGGGAATCTCCACCACTTTCGCGTTACTAGGATGCATTTTTTTGTTTATGAATAAAGGGGAAATTACAATCAATCCAGTTGGGGTCATGTATTCGCTTATTGCAGGGATTGGATTTGCTATATATACGATGTCTAGTAAATCACTTTTACAAAAGGAAGAAGCCATTCCTGCGGTGGCGATGACATTTTCGGTTAGCGCTGTTTTCTTATTACCGTTTTGGTTTTTGTATGATGTTAGCTGGCTACAGAACGGTGGAAATGTAGGAATCATCTTTTACTTAGGGCTTGCGACGACGAGTGTGGCATATGTGTTATATGGAAGAGGATTGAATAAAATTCCCTCTTCCTCTGCGTTAACACTATCGCTTGCTGAACCGACGACCGCTGCATTGCTAGGAGTATTTATAGTTGGAGAGATACTAAGTGCAACTTCGTGGATCGGTATTTTGTTGCTGCTTGGTAGTATTGTTGTTCTAACGGTTGGTAGTAGATCGACGAAGCAAATACCTGTTAATAGTTGAATAGGAAAAAGAGCTATCTCCGGTGAGATAGCTCTTTTTCCTTAAAAGCCTAAGGCATTTCGAATATCTGCCGTATAGGTCTGACTTACTGGAAGTTCTGTTCCATCTTGGAGTAATACTAGTAAATTAGAGGAAAAATCTCGTATGATTCGATCGATAAAAGAAACATTTACAATATAGGAGCGGTGAATGCGTAAAAAGGATTCGGGTAGTCGTTGTTGTAGTTCTTTCAGTGGAATATTCGTTTTGTAAGGCTCTTTACCAGCGTAAAACCATGTTTTTTTCTGAAGACTTTCCATATAGGCAATTTTTTCGATTGGTATTGGCCGCCATTCTTCTTCTTGTTTACCGGTTAAAAAACGATAGGGGGTTTGGTGGACTAGTGAATAGTTAGGAGGCAATATAACAACCAGTGCCCCGGTTTCTCCTAAAATATCGATTGGATAGGCGATACCATAATAAGGAACGTTTAGAATTTTATCTTCCACTACTCCTTCTGTTCTACAACAGGTTTGCATCACTATTTCTGCAATGCTTCCTTCCTTAACCTTCTGTCCTCTTTGGAGTTGCAAGTCTTGGTTCCCAGCAACGTAATAAACATACTCTCCCCTTAATGCGATAGCGATTGAGGCCCCTTTTGGAATCCAATCTTCCAATAATCCCGCATACTTCTTTAACTGGTCCTTCGATATTTCCATCCATTTCCCTCCCATGTAAAAATTCGTTGTTCATCCGTCATATTTACATTTCATCCTTAAAAAATAGTCGTTTATCGAAAAGTCTATGCAAAATTCTGATAATTGTTATATAGTAGATTACAAGAAAAAGAACTGTTATGGAACAGTATAAAAGTAACGTTTTTAACAGTTTAATAAATTAAATGAAGAGAGGATGCTGAATATGTTAACTAGACAGGAACAAATCGAACAATTGCGTACGGAGTGGGATCAAGAGAATCGCTGGAAGGGGATTGAAAGGCCTTACTCACCGGAAGAAGTGATAAAGCTGCGTGGTTCCTTACAAATCGAACATACATTAGCTCGAAAAGGTGCGGAACGTTTATGGAATTCCTTACACAAGGAAGATTTTATTAATGCGCTTGGAGCCCTCACAGGAAATCAGGCAGTACAACAAGTAAAAGCAGGACTTCAAGCGATTTACTTAAGCGGCTGGCAAGTTGCAGCAGATGCGAACCTATCCGGACAAATGTATCCAGACCAAAGCCTTTATCCGGCAAACAGTGTACCAGCGGTTGTAAAACGTATTAACCAAGCATTACAACGTGCCGATCAAATTGATCAAGCGGAAGGGCGAGAAGATCATTTCGATTGGTTTGCGCCGATTGTTGCAGATGCAGAAGCTGGATTTGGTGGACCATTAAATGTATTTGAGCTAATGAAAGGCATGATTGAAGCTGGAGCTGCAGGTGTTCACCTAGAAGATCAGTTAGCGTCTGAAAAGAAATGTGGTCATCTCGGTGGAAAAGTATTGCTACCTACACAAAACGCGATTCGTAATTTAATTGCTGCTCGTTTAGCGGCAGACGTATCTGGTGTTCCAACTGTATTAATCGCACGCACAGATGCGGACGCAGCAGATATGGTCACAAGTGATATTGACCCACGAGATGCAGAGTTTATAACAGGAGAAAGAACACCAGAAGGATTTTTCCGCACTAAACCGGGCATTGAGCAAGCAATTGCACGTGGCTTAGCATATGCACCTTATGCGGATCTTATATGGTGTGAAACGTCGCATCCAAGTCTAGAAGAAGCTAAACAGTTTGCTGACGCAATTCATGCACAATTTCCTGGGAAATTACTTGCATATAACTGTTCACCTTCATTCAACTGGAAAGCAAACTTAGATGATGAAACGATTGCAAAATATCAAGTGGAGTTAGGGAAAATGGGCTACAAATTCCAGTTCGTTACATTAGCAGGCTTCCATGCATTAAACCATAGCATGTTTGAGCTAGCGCATGACTACAAAACAAATGGAATGGCTGCTTACTCGAAGCTTCAACAAGCAGAATTTACGAATGAAGCAAAAGGATACACAGCGACGAAGCATCAACGTGAGGTTGGTACTGGCTACTTTGATGAAATTTCACAAGTAATTTCTGGAGGAACTTCATCTACGACAGCGATGAAAGGTTCTACAGAAGTAGCACAATTTATATAATCAATCATGGGGATGGGAGGTTATTGATAAATGGAACAAACAACCGCTAAAAAGATTGAAATAGTTGGAAAAGAAACAGATGCAAGTAGAGAAATTTTAACACCAGAAGCATTAGATTTCATAGCATCCATTCATCGCTTGTTTAATGAAAGAAGAAAAGAGCTTCTAGAAACGAGGGAAGAACGACAAAAACGGTTAGATAATGGAGGAACATTAGATTTCTTACAAGAAACTAAGGCCATTCGAGAAGGGGACTGGACAATTGCTCCACTTCCAGACGATTTAAAAGACCGCCGAGTAGAAATTACTGGACCAGTTAATCGTAAAATGGTTATAAATGCTTTAAATTCAGATGCAAAAACATTTATGGCTTGTTTCGAGGATGCCACTTCACCGACTTGGGAAAATATGATAGAAGGTCAAGTGAATATGCGCGATGCCGTTCGAAAAACGATTTCATTTAAACAAGACAATGGAAAAGAATATAACTTAAAAGAACATACAGCTGTTTTAATGGTTCGTCCTAGAGGTCTCCATTTGCTTGAGAAACATGTGCTTATTGATGGGGAACAGATTACAGGTAGCTTCTTCGATTTCGGATTGTATTTTTTCCATAATGTGAAGGAATTATTAGCTTGTGGAACTGGTCCTTACTTTTACTTGCCAAAGCTCGAGAGTCATCTTGAAGCAAGGTTATGGAATGATATTTTCGTTTTTGCCCAAAAGGAATTAGACGTTCCAAATGGGACGATTAAGGCAACCGTATTAATCGAAACAATAATGGCAGCTTTTGAAATGGATGAAATTTTATATGAGCTGCGAGATCATTCGGCTGGACTAAACTGTGGACGTTGGGATTATATTTTCAGTTATATTAAACGTCTTCGCAATCAACCAGATGTAATTTTACCGGATCGTAGTCAAGTGACGATGACCTCGCCATTTATGCGAGCGTATACACAACTTTGCGTGCAAACATGTCATCGTAGAAATGCTCCGGCAATCGGTGGGATGGCAGCTCAAATTCCGATTAAAGGTGACGGAGCGGCGAATGAAGCGGCATTTGCAAAAGTACGAGAAGACAAACGTAGAGAAGCAACCGATGGGCATGATGGAACATGGGTAGCGCATCCTGGTCTGGTGCCTGTAGCATTAGGAGAATTTGATGAACATATGCCTACGCCTAATCAGATTCATCGTAAACGTGAGGATGTGCAAGTGGTAGCTGGGGATTTATTGGAAGTCCCGCAAGGCTCCATTACAGAGGAAGGCTTGCGTCTAAATTGTAGTGTAGGGGTTCAATATATAGCCTCATGGTTACGTGGAAACGGAGCTGCACCGATCAATCATTTAATGGAAGATGCTGCTACTGCTGAAATTTCTCGAACGCAAGTATGGCAATGGATTCGTCATCCAGAAGGAAAACTAGAAGATGGTCGTAAAGTTACGGAAAGCTTGGTACGTCAAATTTTGCAAGAAGAATTAGATAAGCTGGTAAAAATATTTGGCAGCGAAAACTATACAAATGGAAGATACAACGAAGCAGCCGAGCTTTTCCTTTCCTTAATAAGTGAACAAGAATTTGTTGAATTTCTCACATTACCAGGCTATGAAAAATTATAGGAGGTGATTTGCATGAAAACAACTACTCAAGAGGCAAATACAAAGCATTGTCGTGAATGTGGATGTGAAATTCATGAAAAAGTAGAGTCATCCCTTTACGAATGTGAACGTTGCATCGGCATGAATGAAGAATAACTTTGTATATGAAAACCCTATCCTTCTTTTATCAGGGAGGATAGGGTTTTTTAGGATTTAAGAAATGATAAATTTTTTGACTGGTGGTGGACTGGAAGTTTGCTCTGTTTGGAGAAGCGTCCGCTCGACTCCTGCGAGTAAGAAACAACGGAGTGAATGACAGGTGAAATAAAATGCAATTAGCAACATTTTCTTGTTGTAAAAAGAACATACGTTTCATATACTAATTAAAAAGGAGAGAACGTTTGTGCGTATTATGTTAGAGAAATATTTTAATCGAGGACAGCATGTGGAATTAATATACCTATCTAAAACGAACGAAATTAGCAGGAGAAGAGTTAAAATACTCAAGGTGCAGGATAGCTCTTTTCAAGCATATTGCTTTAAAAAGAAGGCAAAACGAACATTTCTTATAACGAACGTATTAGCAATCGCTCCTGTTAGTCCAAAAGAAAGCAAGGTGATCTAGGTGGATTTTGATAAAGCAATGGATAGTCTAGATTTATCAAAAGTACGGGATCGAGGAAGCAAAAAGTGGGTTGCAATGATGCTGCCAGAACACGTTAAACTTCTTAGAGAATACATGGAAGAACAAAAGAAGGCTCCTCGTCCAGATCTAGATGAGTGGGATTTAGATATCATTCAAGAAAATATTCAATTAGCGATGAAACGAAATGTAGAAGTAGAAATAAAAACGTGGCGAAACGGAGCTTTCCATACTCACCTAGGAAAGGTAACTTGGGTGGATATAAACAGAAGAACAATTGAAATGGAAGACGTTTTCAACTCATTCACCTTACAACTAGATGAAATCGTGGATGTAACGATACTATTATGAACGAATAGACGTAAAACAAACCACCAACCATTTTATGGCAGGTGGTTTAATTGATGACTAAGCCTTTACGGGACTGAATTCATGAACCCACACAGTCATTTGAGGTAACCATGGCATACCCGGATGATAAGACAGGATGGATTGTTTATAGTCTTCTACCGATTCGAACCCTTCTTGCTGTGCATGCGCATCCGTCAACTCACCAAGCGTTTGAATATAGACGGCGTCAATAACGAAAGACTGACCATTAAAATCCATTATTTCCCCTACATCTGCATAGCGTCCATTACGTCGAGTAGCAGTTTTCTTCCCTTGTAATACTAATTCAATATCGGATTCTTTCGTAATTAATCGTTCAACTGAACATGTCTTTGGAGGTAAATTTGTTTTTTCAGAATTTGTCATGTATAGCCCACCTTGTTAAAATAATTTTACATTGCTATTTATACCTAAGTGTATACGTTAGAGGCATTGTGGACTATGGTTATAAAAGAGTATTTTTTAGTTGGGAGAATCAGTATAGACTCGGTCTCGTGTAAATGGCTCTGACACAACTAGATGAGCAAGTGTAACAGGTGATTTGCCTTCCCTTTCAAAATATATTTCCTCTAACTCGGGAAAGTTATCAAAAAAGGAATGTACAATTGTCCCGATGAACATATTTTCCCCGGCACTTCCCTGTACATTATTTAATCCACTGTCCATATTTAATATTAGCTTTGTGTTATTATCCTCGAATCGATAATCAATTAATCCCACATCAAGCACCATTATTTCTTCAAAAATTTGACGGACTACATCTACTGAAGGATCAATAGTTATTTCATATGGTTCTACATATTCTGCATTTGCATCCGCTTGGTAGACAGTAATTTTTTCTGTTGTTACAGTGCTTTCAGGCTCTTTATTTCCAACCCACTCATAAGCTACCTCTTCTTTTTGTTCACTTAGTTCATCAGAAGTAGACCACGCGATGAGTGTATAGGAACCGGCGGGTACTTCTGCTAACTCTGTTTGTAACTCAAGTGGAATGACTAATTCTTCACTTGGTTTTAATATTTTTTCTTGTAGCATTAACGTAAATGTTTTATTCGCTGAATACGTATAAACGATATTATTTTCTTGGTCTAAAAGCTGATATTCAATTTCCTGTCCACTTGGATATGTTAAGCTCTTTTCAACTTCTGTATCATTTTTAATCGTAAAGGAAGCATTGCCATCCTCCTTCACTTCTAATTTAGTCGAAATAGTTTTGTCTTCCTGCGGTTGCGGGTCTCCACCTGTAGCAGGATCTCCATTACTTGTTCCACAGCTCGCCAGGAGCAAAATGATGAAAATCGAACACACGCCCCAAATAAGCTTTTTCATAGAATCACTCCTTTATAGGATTAGACTGTTTACTTTTTAGAAAGTTACATATTAATTTCTTAAGAAATTCTTCATAATTATCCTTCTGAAATGTTAAGAAATGAACGGTACAATAAGAAACATAAGAAAGAAAAAAGGAAGGCATCCTAAGTGCGCCACATCCTGTGGCAATGGCTGCATAACCCGCATCGTGCGGGCCAATGGGAGGTAAGCAAATGACGCAGTTTACAGTGTTAGTGACAGACGATGACCAGGACATTCGAGACGGCATCGAAATTTACTTGAAAAATGAAGGCTATAACGTATTGAAAGCCGCGGATGGGCTAGAAGCATTGCAATTAATAGAAGAAAATGAAGTGCATGTCATTGTATTAGATATTATGATGCCGAAAATGGATGGGATAGCAGCGACATTTAAAATACGAGAGCAAAGAAATATACCCATTATTATGCTTAGTGCGAAAGCAGAGGATTCGGACAAAATTCATGGACTATCCGTCGGAGCAGATGATTATGTGACTAAACCTTTCCACCCAATGGAACTGGTAGCACGCGTGAAGTCGCAACTTCGACGTTATACAAAGCTTGGTACGTATCAGGGACAACAACAGGCGATCATTGAAGTCGATGGACTGATGTTAAATAAAGAAGCAAAAGAACTCACGGTAGAAGGCGTACCAGTGAAATTGACGCCAATTGAATTTAAAATCACCGAACTTCTGATGATGAACGCAGGACGAGTATTCTCTATTAATGAAATATACGAACGTGTCTGGCATGAACCTGCCTATAACGCAGAGAACATCGTAGCGGTACATATCCGAAAAATACGCGAAAAAATAGAAGCAGATCCGAAAAACCCAAGATATGTGAAGGTGGTGTGGGGAGTTGGCTATAAAATCGACAAGTAAATGGAGTTTACTATTGTCTATTTTAGCAATTGCGTGCGGCATCATTTGTCTAACTTACTGTCTAGCTAACTGGCTGCCACTAATCGAAATTAAAGAAAGCTTTGTTCAAATTATCCAAAATATGAAAGGAGGAGTTGCGGAATGAAGCATGCAATTGGAAGAAATATATTACTTAGTGCATTGGCAGTAATTACCTTATTGGGTCTGTTTACACTAATTGGACAAGGAAGAAACTTTATCGGTACAAGCTATTTCGATAGTGATGACTTTGAATGGCAGTTGGCTGAACTGGAAGAATCCATTGTTCCATTAGTGTTAGCACCGCCAGATAAAGAAGAAGTGAAGAAAAAAATTACGGTGACTCCAGAAGAAATAGAGGAATATCGCTTTCGATATGGAGACCTAGAAAGTCAATTGAATTCGATTAGAAATCAATACCAAAGTGAAACAGGGGAAACAACAACAGAAACAGCAACAGATGCTGCAACAGAAGAAACAACAACCGTAGAAACACCGAATGATGCTTTACTTGCAGAGCGCGATAAAAAGTTAGCAGACATCACGAAAAACTTCACAGATGACAGCTATGTAGAAAAAAAGATTCGAGCAGAAAAAGAAGCAGAAGTAGACAACTATTACAAAGCTGTCGAATATGCAAAAAATGATTTATTAAGTCAGCAAGAGGACTTTGTATATGAGTTAAAAAATGTCGAAACTGGAGAGCGTTTTACAAACGGAGAAATAAACTCGAAAAACGCATTTAAAAAAGAATATTCTAGTAAATATGGCCATTTAAGAAAGCGCACAGTTTATCAACAAGTGAATGAAAGTGGACTGGTCACGGACATAATGGGGAATCCATTTGCACGCTTTGAAGGAACTGTTGCTATTCCAGAAGCTAGTATTTTGAGTGGGCATAGAGCTAATGAATATAAAAACTTTTTAACAAACCAACGTATGTTTTATGGGGTAGTCGTAGCAGGGATTTTAGCTGCAGTCGCATTTACTCTATTGTGGAGAAAAAATAGCGAAACATTTCGAGATAAGCGCAGGGAAGAAAAATATCGCCAGTTGCCGATTGATGTAAAATTAGCATTCTTCCTCATTAGTATTTTGACGGCATTTATTACTATGGTGATTTTAGAGGATTTCGTATTATATAGAGACTATGACATGCAAATAATCACATTTATTTTTGCAGTATTTTTTACAGCATTCACGTTATATCAATGGAAGTGGATGCGTGCAGGCTTTGGCACAGTAGATTGGAAAAAGAGCTTTACTTATAGCTGGGGACAATCATTACAAGGGTTTTTCTTGAAGCAATCTATCGGGCTTCAAACGTTACTTATGCTAATCGTCATATTCTTCTGGGGTGTTGGAACATTACTTGTACTTATGATACCAGTAGCATTGATCGTGTGGATACCGGCGACTTTATTGATAGGAATTCCAGTACTCGTTGTTTTAATGTCGAGAATGGCGTACTTAAACCGTATCTTCGTGAGAACAGAGGAAATGGCAAAAGGCGTCGTTGGAAATGAGATTGAAGTAAAAGGAAAATCGGAATTTGCAGAGTATGCTAAACGTTTAAATGAAATACGCAGTCTTATCAAATCTTCTCACTCCGAGCAAGCAAAAAGTGAGCGATTAAAAACAGAGCTGATCACAAATGTAAGCCATGATTTGCGCACACCATTAACATCCATCATTACGTATACAGACTTGTTAAAAAATCCAAGCATAACAGATGAAGAGCGAGCATCCTATATTGCCATTTTGGATAAAAAATCGATGCGTTTGAAAACACTGATCGAGGATTTATTCGAAGTGTCGAAAATGGCATCAGGCAATATCGAGTTAGATAAACGGAAAGTCGATTTAACCCAATTATTGCAACAAGCCATAGCCGAACACCAAGAAGACATTGATAAATCCGGTCTAGAATATCGCGTAGCTATCGGCACAAAGCCAATCATGGCCTATGTCGATGGACAAAAATGGTGGCGAGTGCTGGATAATTTAATCATCAACACATTGAAATACGCACTCCCAAATACAAGAGTATATATCAACTTAGATCAAGTGAACGGTGAAGCTGTTTTCGTCATCAAAAATATTGCAAAATATGAACTAGGCAATGATGTAAATGAATTAACTGAGCGATTCAAACGAGCAGATACATCGCGCCATACAGACGGATCTGGTTTAGGTCTTGCGATTGCACAATCTATCGTGGATTTACACGGTGGCAGTTTGCGAATGGAAGTAGACGGAGATTTATTCAAAGTGACAGTGAAAATTGAAGTGATTTAACGAAAAGCGGGGAATCCAATGGGGGATTTCCCGTTTTTTGGCGTGAGGATGAGAGATAGTTGGAAAAAATGAACGTTTAGTTGGAATTTTAGAGCATTTAGTTGGAATTTTTCAAAGGTTAGTTGGAAAAAAACGCACTTTAGTTGGTAAACACAATTTTCACCCCAAAGAGCTACTGTTAGTTTTAACAGTGGCTCTAATTAGTCATTCTTGGGAAGCAGACGAAGCTCGGAATTTTTGCATGATGTAATAACGAGATTTATGATGGTTGACCGGATGAAGATCCATTTTGTTTAACAGGTAGTTCGCTGCAAACTTGTCCTTTAGTTCGAGAAAGTAGACACATTCCCGATTAGAAATAGTATCTTTGACAAGGTAAAACCAGTCTTCAATAGCTTGTTGTTGCATTATTTTCTTAGGTGTATTGCAATTAGTACAGTTTCTTTGATTGTTTATTTTAATATGACAGTTTGGACAAAGCAATCCTGTTTTTATGTGTGAAAGTTCTAATGTGTAGATTTTAGCTAATGGTCTAGGGATGAAATCATTCGAACTAGATAAAAGATTAGTGAGTAATTGATGATATTTTTGAGTTGAGATGGCATCTGGGAGTTGGTTGTATTCTTCAATATGGTGCGGTATATCGCAACCCATAGTGATGTTGGCGTACTGTGGAGGAAGTACAACGTGCGTTTTAGAATAGGCAAGTACTATTAAACTTTTTATTGGGATATTCATTTTATATTGCTTCAATAGAAGTTTTAATTTTTGTACATGTCTTTTTAGTTGCTGTTCGGGGCATTTAAAAGGTGTTGTTTCTCCGTCAATTTCTCGAATTAGTTGGTTAGGATTCCGCTGAAAGTAAATTTTTCCTCGGATATTTTTGACTTCTAAAATGGCGATATACTTTTTGGTGAGAATAAGCGTGTCGATTTGGAGATAACTATTTTCCTCTAATTGAATGTGAAGATCTTTCAAAATAGCAAAGTGCTTTGGAAAGTTTACTTGTTTGATAAAGTTGTCGACGTAGATTTCTCCACTAAATCCTGCTTCGGCGGCTCGAATCTTTTTTTCTATTTCGAAATAGATACTTTCATCATTAGGAATACGATGTAGTAAACGTTTGTACACTTCAACAATTTTAGGCGGCATTCGTTGATAATCGATGTAAATTCCTCCTTTTAGAAACATTTGTATTGAAAATACCATTTTATCAGTAAATATACAAGGCTATAAATGTTTAGTTGGAAAGATAATAGTTTTAGTTGGAATTCTGGGACATTTAGTTGGAATTTTCCATAGAGTAGTTGGAAAAAATGAGCGTTTAGTTGGAATACTAGTACTTTCCATTTTGAGATACTTAGTAAAAAGGGGAAATGCACATGAAAATTTATATCGTCGGCTCGGTTGGTAGTGGTAAAACAACGCTCGCTCGTGAAGTGGCCAAAAAGCTTCAAATTCCGCATTTTGAAACAGATAATTTCGTATGGACTAGACATCCGGAAGGTGATATTCGTAATGAAATCGAAGTGCGTGACCAGTTGCTACAGGACGCAATTAAAAACGAGAATTGGGTGATGGAAGGAGTTCATATAGATTGGACTGATGCGGGGCTGCAAGAGGCTGATCAAATAATTTTTTTAGATTTAGCTGAAGCAAAACGCATACAAAGAATTACTAAAAGATACATCCGCCAGTTGCTAGGAATAGAAAAAGCGAATTATAAACCGACATTCTCTATATTTTGTCGAATGTTCCAATGGAATAAATACTTCGAAGACCAGATGAAGCCTCGATTTTTAAAGAAATTTAGTGCTTATGAGCAAAAAGTGTATCGTTTTCAAACAGATAAAGAGGTAGAGGATTGGTTTCATCGACTAAAAAGCTAACAAAATAAAAAAGAGAACTCCCTATCAATAAGGTCATCCTCTTTTATGTCTATAACGGTTTCTAGATCCATCTTGTTCTTTCTTTAACTCTTCCATTTGACCTAACAATTGATCGAGCTTATTTTGTATGTCTGAGATTTGTTGTTGCTGATCCTGCGCTGCACGCTCAGCTGTCCTATAATCTCGATTTGCTTCATATAACGCGATGCCTGTTCCGATCGTATCTACAACATATCCAATCGAAAGAATGACAGACGCTATAAACCCGACGGTCAAGCCAAGGTTAGGTGGTAATTCATCGTTTGGATCTTCAGGTATCATATATGCTAACATCCTTTACTTCATCTTTTCATTAGCATATGATAAATCCTCTTTATAGGTTATTTTTTTGGTGTTACCAGCTTATGTTCAAACGCGTAAATAACAGCCTGCGTTCGGTCACTTACTTCTAGTTTCGATAAAATATTGCTGACATGCGTTTTGGCCGTTTTTAATGCGATAAAAAGGGTGTCTGCTATGTCTTGATTTGTTTTACCTTCTGCCATTAATAGTAATACTTCGAGCTCTCGGTCTGTTAACTCCTCATGTAGGGCATGTTCAGAACCTTGGCGCATGCGCTTCATCATTTTATTTGTTACTTCAGGTTCTAAAACGGCATCGCCACTTAAGGTTTTACGAATAGAATCCGCAATATGAGATGCCTTGGAAGTTTTCAATAAATAACTGATTGCTCCAGCTTCAAGGGCGGGATATACTTTGTCGTCATCGATGAAACTTGTCACAATCATTACTTTTGCTTCGGGCCATTTTTGTACGATTTCACGTGTTGCTTCGGCACCATTCATGATGGGCATGACCATATCCATTAAAATAATATCTGGTTTATGCTGTAAAGCCATTTCTACCGCTTCTTGCCCGTTTACTGCTTCCGCCACAACATCCATATCAGGCTGTGCTTGTAAATAAGCAGATACGCCAATTCGGACCATTTCGTGATCATCCGCTAATAATATTCGAATCATTTTCTATCTCCTTTTTTCTCGAATCCGACGCTACATTCTCGGGAATTGCTCTCTGCTTGTCGAGGTTAAGCTTAGTTCCTTCGTCTTTCTTTTCTATTGGCAACTTCACTTCAACAATCGTGCCTTGAGAAGGGACTGAAACTACTTTACAAGTCGCCCCAATTTCTACTGCTCGTTCTTTTACGTTTTGAAGTCCATACGAGCCGTTTTTCCCTTCCGTAATTTCAAAGCCAACGCCATTATCTTGTACGCGGAAGATGGCAAGGTTATCTCGTTCAACGAAGAGAATATCCACTTCTGTTGCATTTGCATGTCGTAATGTATTAGAAAGCGTTTCTTGCGCAATGCGGAATAAATGATCCTCTGCGCCTTTAGGCAATGAAACCTCTTCTAGTCGATAGCGTATGGTGAAAAATACTTTTTGCTGCAGCTCAACTAGTAATTCTTCTAATCCTTCTTTTAACGTTTTATCATGCAGAGCCGCTGGGCGAAGGTGAAGCAATAGAGCACGCATTTCTAGCTGGGCTTGCTGTACGATTTTTTCGGTTTGCATTAATGTTTTGGGTGCTTCGCCGTGCTTTGATTCTTCTATTTCCACCATTGTAGAAAGGAGCATCGATGCGGCAAACAATTGCTGTGAAACGGAATCATGTAACTCTCTTGCTAGTCTTTGTCTTTCTTGAATGATTCGTTCTTGAATAAGCTTATCTTGTGCTTCCGCTTTTTCATTTGTAATTCGTTGTAATGTTTTTCGCTGCGTTAAGATAAGTTGTTCCAATTGGTTAGCTGTAACCTGTAGGCGCTTGGAATAGACGTACTTTTTCTTTTTCGGTACAGGAGTTTCTGCCTCTAACAGAGGTCGTAAGCCAGTTTCAATCTTTTTCTCTTGGTCCCGGACCTTTTGGAGTGTGTTCAATGAAAAACTAAAACTTATAAATGCTAAAACAACAATAATCCAGACTCCCAAAGGTATTTGCGCATACGTGTTTTCCAGTAAAGACCACCACATAAAATCATTTGGCCAACCCCAAACGGCATATAAAAGAAGGGCTGCCAGTGCTAATAAAGTAAGAAAAATAGAAAATCCTTGCCCTAGAAATATCTTCATTTGCGAATCACCTCGATATCCCCGATCCATGTAGATACTGTGATTACTAACTCGGAAGCATATGTCACATCATTCAAATAACCATCCTTTAATACGATTGATTGGTTCCACAAGCGCTGAGCGCCTCGTCCGAAAATATTCGCTTCTCCAATGATGGTTGCATAATGGAGGCGCACAGGAATTTCATATGGAACATAAATAACTACTTTTCCAAGTGTTTGGCGAATGGAAATAAAAGAAGTGCCTTTTGGTAAAACTGTTTCCGTCACATCAATCATATGCTCTCCGTAAAAACCTTGTACATGAACATCCTGCCATTCATACGCTTGGAAAGGCGTCGTCTGGGCTGAAAATAACTTATTTTGAATGATACTATTCGGCGTCTCTTCATATACGTTACCGAATGGACGGACCACATTACGTATCGGTTCATTTTTCCAAAGCTTATAAAGGATATACAACATAATGGCCATTAGTAAAAGTCGCAAACTCCACATGGAGAAAACAGCCATAAGCATAAAGATAACTCCAGTCCAAAATAAAAAACGACGTTGTTTACGAAGGCTGAAGTAAATCATCCCAATGCCAAGAAGGGCTAATACAATACTACCATTTCCAAAAACTGTAGCCTCAATGAACATAAGAAAAACAAAACAGATGAGAATGAATGCAAGCTTGTTCGTTTGGTTTTCCTTCATACAGTTTCCCTCCTTTTTTACAAACAATAAGATACGGGCTTAAAACGTTAAGTACATATCTTATTGTTCGTTATGAGATATAAAGGGAGGAGAAGATTACTTCTCCTCCGATCATTATCTATAGTTTACACAATTTCTTGTTTAGTTTGTGCGTTTTTTTCTAACATTACTAAACGTTGTTCCATTGAAGTTACTTCATGTTCTTTTTCAATCTTTTGTCCTAAACGCTCAATATATTGTTCCATCTCTTGGAATGTGCCGAAGTTTTTTTCTTTTTGTTCCGGTTGTAGCACACGATCCATTTGGTGATGGGCACGAGTGACATTTTCTTTGCCCATTAATTGTAATTGACGGACCTTCATGTCTTTTATTTTGTGTTTCATCTCTTCGTATTTACGTTCTAACCCGAAAAGTTCTTCTGTTGTTTGTAATATACTGTTTTTTAATACAGCAGTTCTTTCGCTATAAGCATCTACTTCTGCTTGTGCAAAAGCAACTAAATCTTCTTCGCCGCTAGTAGTTGCAAGCTCTACTTGACGCGTACGTTTTTCTACCATTTGAGTAGTTTCTTCCAGTTCTTTTTCAAGCTGTTGTTTTAATTGTTCTTGTCGTTCTAACCATTTTCCGGTTTGCTCTGTTTGTTTCTCTGCTTCACGGATGTATTGGTTAAGCATTGTGATTGGGTTTTTTTCTTCTTTTTTATCAAATAGCTTGTGTAAATCTGCCTCTACTGAGTATTTAAATCGATTCCATAATGATGTCATGTTTGTTTCCTCCTTATTTTGAAAGTTCGTTCCATTGTTTTTCGAAATTGACAAATGGGTCATCTGACTTTACTGCTGATTTGGTAAAGCTTACAGGTTCGTTGTTCCATTTTTTCAATACGTACCAGACACCTACGATTGCCAAGATTCCGAAGAAACCAGGTACGTTTACTACTGCAGAGATTAATCCAAGAATACCAACGCTTGCCCAAAAGATTTTTAAGAAAGTAGATTCACTTTTTAAGTAGAAGTGCATCCCCGCAAATACGATTAACGCTGACACACCTAATCCTAATAGGGAACCTAAGTTAGCAAGAGCTACGATTCCTGCAGTAATACCAAGTACTAATAAACCAAATTTTTTCATGTGAGTGTTCCTCCTCTCGTTTGTAGTTATAGCTTACCAATTTCACGAACTTATCCAAACGGGCTTAGAAATGATTTTCGTATCGGTCTAGAGGCTTAGTAGTCATAGGGAAGAATCTGCTATACTAATGAAAAATATAAAAATTGGAGAGCGAATAATGAAGAAAATCGGCGCTATTACAACAGCAATCCTCGTTTATTCCGCCATTGTGTTTTATTTGGGTTGGTGTGTCTTCATATGGTTGGATGCATTTCTTTCTGTGAATAGATGGATTTTCTTTAGTGGGTGGACAGTAATGGCATATGCATTATTGATTGCGAGAATTGACCATCGATTCCGGTTGTTTCATATAATAGGGTCTTACTGGATGATTATTATGCAGTATGGGATAATCCTTTTTCCAATGGCAACAATAGCGACATGGATTATGCCAGATCAACTCATAATCATAGGCTCCATTGTTTTCTTTTTATTTGTAATGAGCATAATTATAGGAACGTACAATGCATATACGCCTGTAGTTCGCGAGCTTTCCATTACGTTGCCCAAAAAGGATGCAAAGTTGAACTCTTTAAAAGTGGTGGTTGCATCTGATTTCCATCTTGGTTTATTATCCAATAAGGCACATTTACAACGTTTTGTGAAAAAGTCTAACGAAGAACGCCCAGATGTAGTATTATTAGTTGGCGATTTAGTTGATGACGATCCTATCTGGTTTGTGAAAAAAGGGATGTCCGAAGTGATGAAACAGCTTACTTCAACGTATGGTAATTATGGGGTACTTGGAAATCACGAATACTACGGCAAGAAAATTCCACTCTTAGTAGAAGAAATGGAAGCATCTAATGTAAAAATGTTGCTAGATGAAACAATTGTAGTAGCAGATTCGTTCTATTTAACTGGTAGAGAAGATTTAACAAATAAAGAAAGAAAGCAGCTTGCGGATCTGGCCCCAAAAGTACATAATCTTCCGTGGTTTGTGATGGATCATACACCTTCGAATTTAGTGATTCCAGAAAAAGAGGGCACTGATTTTCACGTATCTGGACATACACATCGTGGGCAAATGTGGCCGAACCATCTGTTTACTCGGAAATTATTTGAATTAGATTATGGGTATAAACAAAAAGGAAGCTTGCATGCAGTTGTATCATCGGGCTTTGGTTTTTGGGGTCCGCCTATTCGTTTAGGTAGCCAATCGGAGCTATGGTCAGTAAACATTAAGTTAGAGGACGTGGGAGTATAATGGAAGCATGGATTGCAGACTGGATGAACCAGTTTGGATACCTGGGTGTATTTTTATTAATATTAGTAGAAAATATTTTCCCACCAATTCCTTCAGAAGTAATTTTAACGCTTGGAGGATTTATGACGACGACAACATTGATGACCAAGTTTGGTATGATTGTGGCGTCAACGGCTGGATCGGTTAGTGGAGCAGCCATTTTATATTGGATAGGTACACTTTTAGATGTAGAGCGTTTAGAGAAAATAGTGCAGAAGTATGGAAAATTTTTGCGCCTGACGATTAAAGATATTCATAAGGCAGATGCTTGGTTCGACAAGTATGGTGTGTGGGCCGTGTTTTTTGGAAGATTAGTTCCGCTTGTTAGAAGCTTAATATCGATTCCTGCTGGTATGTCGAATATGAAGTTTAGCTTATTTTTATTGTTTACTACGCTTGGAACGCTTATTTGGAATACAATTTTAGTTTCGGTTGGAGCAGCAGTTGGGGAGAATTGGGATGAAATTGTAGGGTATATGGATATTTACTCCAATATTGTATATGCAATTTTAGCAGTTGTAGGAATCGCATTTCTTGTTTGGTATTTTAAAAAACGTGACTAAGGAGATCTTATGGAATTTCTAGAATTATTAAGAGCATTAATATTAGGTTTTGTTGAAGGTATGACGGAATTTGCACCAGTTTCCTCTACTGGTCATATGATTATTGTGGATGATATGTGGCTGAAGACAGAGAGCTTTTTAGGTATGTATTCAGCAAATACATTTAAAATTGTTGTACAATTGGGCTCGATTTTAGCAGTAGTTGTTGTTATGTGGAAACGATTATTTAGTTTAGTAGGATTGTATAAGATAGATAGTGAGCAATCGAGTAAACAGTTCAACTTGCTGCATGTGATTGTTGGGATGCTTCCTGCTGTTATTTTAGGATTCGCGCTTAAAGATTTTATTGATGATAATCTATTTGGTGTAAAAACAGTTATATATAGTCTTGTAGCTGGATCTATTTTAATGATTATTGCAGATAAGTTTGGACCGAAAAAACCGAAAATCGTTAGTCTGGATCAAATTACATATGCACAGGCATTTAAAGTGGGATTGGTTCAATGTCTATCATTATGGCCAGGTTTTTCCCGTTCAGGTGCAACTATTTCAGGTGGTGTATTATTCGGAATGAGTCATAAAACAGCAGCCGATTTTACTTTCATCATGGCTGTGCCAATTATGGCGGGGGCAAGTTTAGTATCTGTTTTGAAAAACTGGGAACATATTAATATGAATGATATGGGCTTTTATGCAGTAGGCTTTATCAGTGCATTTGTATTCGCACTTATTTCTATTAAGTTTTTCTTGAAATTGGTATCGCGAATTAAATTAATGCCGTTTGCAATTTATCGTCTTGTGTTAGCCGCAGTGCTAGCGGTAATTGTATTTATGTAATACAGGAGGGCAGACATTTCAAGTGTCTGTCCTTTTATAATGGCTCATGCTAAAGCAATCAAAAAATTAGCCTAAAATGATTCTTTAGTTGTGATTATTTTTTTCTCTGTACAGGTTTAAACACAATATGTTAGGATATATAAGTAATGAAAACACAATATATAGTATGTGAACGATAATTAGGTACCATTATGGTTTAAAAGGGAATTCGGTGCAATACCGAAGCTGTCCCCGCAACTGTAAGTGTGGACGACTGTTGAAATAACCACTGCGAGCAATCGTGGGAAGGAAGACAGAAGGATGAAGCACGAGCCAGTAGACCTGCCTTTTTGTCGTACGAAGCAACACTTTCTTCGGGGGTTGAGAGGTGGAGGCGAAGGACTCTTTCTCAATCATTCAGATGGGATTGTCCTATTGTTTCCTACTTTTAAATTTTGAGCGATGACTCAGCCGAAGAGGCTTGAGACATCGCTTTTTTGTGTCCCCACAATGTGTGTACCCATCAACTAAGGAGGAAAAAATATGACAACAATATCCAACACAACAAAACAAGAGCTATTGCACCAATTAATAAATGAATTTGGAGAAGCAAACATTGCTCCACTAGTGAAAGTACATGAAAAGTGGACAGCGAAACATCCAGAAGGAACAACATCTGCATGGGCTAAGTCGATGTCACTAGAAGCATTAAGCTTTTTAGATGAGCAAGAAACGTATTGGACATATGTAGCAGCCCGCATCTATTTAGCAGATGTCTATGAAAGAATAGCGATGACTAGAAAAGCGACTTCAGAGGAAGTGTATAAAAAGTTCGCGAGCAATGTACAAGCTTTAGTTGCAAAAGGGCTATACGACAAGCGTATAGCAGAAGCTTATTCACAAGAAGAACTGCAACAATTAGCCGATATTATTGTTCCAGAGCGGGATTATTTATTTACTTATATTGCTTTAAAAACATTGTTAGACAGATACGTTGCAAAAGACTTCGATAATTCTATCGTAGAACTTCCACAAGAGCGTTGGATGATGATTGCGATGACATTGATGAAAGACGAGAAAGAAAATCGCCTTGCAAAAATAAAAGAATCGTACTGGGCAATGAGTAATTTATATATGACTGTAGCAACGCCAACCCTTTCAAATGCCGGAAAACCTCACGGACAGCTTTCCAGCTGCTTTATCGATACGGTAGACGATAGCTTGCAAGGAATATATGACAGCAATACAGACGTTGCAACACTATCCAAATTCGGTGGTGGAATTGGTGTGTATATGGGGAAAGTACGTAGCCGGGGTTCGTCGATTAGAGGATTTGTAGGAGCATCCAGCGGAGTACTTCCTTGGATTAAACAATTAAACAATACAGCGGTAAGTGTAGATCAGCTCGGCCAGCGTCAAGGTGCAATTGCTGTTTACCTGGATGTTTGGCATAGAGATATTTTCACGTTTCTAGACTTGCGCTTGAACAATGGAGATGATCGTCTTCGTGCACATGATATTTTCACAGGTGTTTGTTTACCGGATTTATTCATGGAAAAAGTAGATGCACGTGAAGAATGGCATTTATTTGACCCACATGAAGTGCGCCAACTAAAAGGGTATTCGCTAGAAGACTTTTATGATGAGAAACGTGGAGAAGGTTCATTCCGAGAAAAATACGAGGAATGTGTTAATGACAATCGCTTATCTCGTGAAACAGTTCCTGCAATCGACCTGATGAAACGTATTATGCGCTCCCAACTAGAAACGGGCGTACCGTTTATGTTTTATCGTGATGAAGTAAATCGCAGCAATCCAAACAAACATGCAGGTATGGTGTATAGCAGTAATTTATGTACAGAAATTTTCCAAAACCAAAGTGCTACGACGTTTGAGACGATTCAATTAGAAGATGATGTTATCGTGACACGTCGAAAAGCAGGTGATTTTGTCGTATGTAACTTATCTTCTATTAATTTAGGACGAGCAGTTCCAGCGAATGTTTTGGAACGCTTAATCAACATCCAAGTGCGTATGCTCGATAATGTAATCGACTTGAATATGATTCCGGTTCCACAAGCGGAGCGCACGAATGCAAGGTATCGTGGAATTGGGCTTGGAACATTTGGATGGCATCATTTGCTTGCTTTAAATAGCATTCGCTGGGAATCCGATGAAGCGGTAGAGTTTGCGGATAAATTATATGAAAGAATCGCTTTCTTAACGATCCAAGCATCTAGTGAACTTGCGAAAGAAAAAGGGACATTTCCTTTATTTGAAGGATCAGATTGGCAAACAGGTGCTTATTTTGAAAATCGCAAGTACGAGAGCGAACAGTGGGATGAATTACGTCATGAAGTAGCGACAAATGGCATTCGAAACGGCTATTTAATGGCAGTTGCTCCAAATTCATCGACATCTATTTTAGCTGGAAGTACGGCGAGCATTGACCCGATTTTCCAAAAATTCTATTCGGAAGAGAAAAAGGATTATAAAATTCCGGTAACAGTGCCAGATTTGAATTCGGAAACAACATGGTTTTATAAATCAGCTTATTTCATTGATCAACATTGGACACTAAAACAAAATGCTGCACGTCAACGCCACATCGACCAAGGTGTTTCGCTAAACCTATACGTGCAAAACACGATTAAAGCAAAAGAATTATTAGATTTACACTTAGATGCTTGGAGCAGCGGCCTTAAAACGACTTATTATGTACGCTCGACTTCTGTTGAATTAGTCGATTGTGATTCTTGCTCAAGCTAATGAGAGCAATCATTTGTTTTTTAAGCTATAGCGGAAACACGGAGGAAGTAGCGGAGTTAATAAAAGAACAGCTTGTGGCAAGTGGATACATTGTGGATATGTATATGATAGGTTTCGGCGTTGTGCCGGACCTATCCACATACGATAAATTATTTTTTGGAACGTTTACATGGGATAGAGGCAGCACACCAGACGAAATGAAAGATTTTGTACGGGAAATTGGCTACAAACCGGACAATGTGTATGTATTTGGTTCTGGTGACACCCAATTTGGTGGAAATGATTTATTTTGCGGAGCTGTTGATAAGTTAAGAAAATTTTATAACAGTACATATGAAGGATTAAAAATAGAGCAATCTCCAAGAGGTAGCCAAGAAAAAACAGTAACTAACTGGATAGAAGGAGTTTTAAAAAATGGAAAAAGCAAAAACATTAGAACCTAGAAATCCTAATAAATCGACAGGAATTTTTAACGGCCAATCGAGTGGGATATTAAATTGGAACGATATCGCTTACCCACATTGGTATAAAATATATAAGCGATTACTGGGAAATTACTGGCAAGCAGATGAAATCAATATGTCGAGCGATGTAAAACAATTCCCTAATTTAACAAAAGCAGAGCAAGAAGCTTATTTGAAAGTAATCGGATTACTTGCCACACTCGATGCACCCCAAACGAGAACGGCCTTGTTAATATCTCTCTATGCAACAGACCCATCTGTCCAGTCAATTATGGCGGTAATTGCCCAACAAGAAGCGGTTCATAATGAAAGTTATTCATACGTCTTGTCCTCCGTTGTGTCGCTAGATGAGCAAAATAAATCATTTGATTTTGGAAGAACAGATGCGATTTTGTTGAAAAGAAACGAAAATATTATCAAATATTATAATGAATTTGTAGAAAATCCTACAACTGAAAATATGGTCAAAACATTAACGTATACAACACTATTAGAAGGATTATTTTTCTATTCCGGTTTCGCATTTTTCTACAACTTAGCCCGTTACAATAAGATGGTCGGTACATCTACCATGATCAGCTATATCAACCGGGATGAACTGGAGCATGGTCGCTTTATTTCCGAATTGTTCAGAGCTACATTATCCGAAAATCCAGCGCTTAATAATGAAAATATGATAGGTTGGGTCTACGATCAATTTAAGGAATCCGTGGAGTTAGAGATCGAGTGGTCTAATTATGTATTGAAGGATATTGAAGGAATCGATCTAGATGATATGCAGGGCTATATCAAATACCGTGCAAATAAAATGCTGCGCCTACTAGGGCTTAATGAAATTTACCCTGAATATGCTGAGAACCCGATGAAATGGATTCGTGCATACGCCGACAATATAGATGGAACGAAAACAGATTTCTTTGAACAAAAATCACGCCAATATGTAAAAGTAAATGCGATTGATAATGGTTTTGATGATTTGTGATAAAGATAAGCGCTCAATCAGTTAAAGATGACTGATGGAGCGCTTATTTTAGTGTCAATTAATAGCTCAATTATTATCGCCACTGTTGGTATTCGTTGAAGTTAAGAGCTTCATTATATTTACACTGAAGGTAATCACGACAACAATTCGAATGACAAACCACAAATATTCTATCAGCTCGACTGATGGTTGAAATAGTGTTGGTATTTGATTGTATAGTAAATAACACATGAAAGTGGTTACTATAAGGTAAAAGAAAAAGCTAAGAATTTTTTTCATTTTTCTATTTCTCCTTTATGGATTTTCCAAAATATATCTTCAAGTGCTGGTTGGTTAATTACGATGTGGTAAACCGTTAATCCAATGCGGAGCATGTGATTCCACTTCTCTATTTAGTAGTATAGTAGAGAGAACTTATATCCAACTTAACCAAATCTTAAATGTATCTTAAATCTTGGAGATTCATATGAAACAAGCACGAATTATCGTTGCAGACTGCAGCAGAAAGGGGGGGGATGTATTAAATTAAAAAGAAAAAACAACCAAAGATTGGCTGTTTTGTCGATGTTTAAATAAGATAATTCCACTATATTAAGTTAAGATCCCTTAAGATAGCTCTTTAATTTGCATTTGTGTTATTGGAGGGTAAGGTTATCGTCACTTTCGTTCCATTTTGATTGGATTCTACAAAAATCTTTCCATCATGCGCTTCCACAAGTTGTTTTGCTATAGCAAGTCCTAGACCGGTACCTGAAACTTCCGTGGTTGTATTTGTTCCACGATAGTAGCGATTAAACAAATTTTCCAGCTCTTCTTTTGGAATCCCTTGACCTTCGTCCTGAATAATTAACTGTACTGTATCTTCTTTTTGCTCAACGATTAGTATTACTTTTGTTCCGTCAGGTGTATGTTTAACTGCATTACCAACTAGATTATCAAGGACTCGTTCAAATAATTTCGGATCAATAGAGACTTGAGCACTTATACTTCCTTGTGGTTTTTGTAAATCCTTCCAAACGACGTTACTCACATACATCTCTAAAAACTCTAAAAGGTTCACATCTACTTTAGTTAGAGTAATGGCATTGTTTTTTAATTGATAAGTGTAGGTCAAATCTTCTATTAATGCATTCATGTAGGTTGATTTTTCTTGCATTGTTTTGGCGAAACCTTTTATTTCTGCAGCCGACCACTCATATTCATCGGAAGCAATCATTGTAGAATAGCCGAAAATCGAGCTAAGCGGTGTCTTTAAATCATGGGATAAACCAGTGATCCAGTCTTCCCGTAACTTTTCGGTCTGTTTAATTTTTCGCTCGTTTGCTTCTAGCGTCTCGGCCAATTCGGAAAGAGACTGATCAATATTTTCGTATACACGGTATTTTCGCTTAAGACGACCTGTTTTCAGGTTTCGTAATTTTCGATCATTTAAAGGTTGATAGTCTTGTTTTGCTAGCTTTTCAATCCGTTTAAGGAAGTACAAAACGGGACGACCAAAACGTGTTCCAATCCAAAAAGAAAATAATATAGTGAAGAAAAAAAGAATGAGGTGAAACAAAAGAAGACCTATTCCAAACTTTTTCATTCCATCTATAAAAGCTGGCTCAAAAGGGTTGTAGTTTGCATTATTGACTCTGACAACAGCAACCATTCCATTATCTAATACCCTGGAAGCAACGACTTCTTTTCTTTCAGCGTAATTATGGGAACTAGCTAGTATTTCGATTCCACTAAGAGCTTGCTTTGTTGGCCCAAAAACAACTTGTTCTCTCTTTCCCTCTGGCGAATAAATTTCAAAAATAGCGTCGGCTTCGGCTAGCTTCTTTTTTATGTCATCTGACAAACTTTCGCTATTTTCTTGAACGATTAGTGATAGTAGCTGTGTTGCAGGATGTTTTTCAATAAACACAATAAACAACCCATTACCCTGGTCCCACACGAACGCCTCTTTCGTTTTTGTCATGTTTACAAACTCAGCAATAGTGTAGCTTTGACAACAATCCCTGTTATTTTCTGAACTAGCAAGAACTTTGCCGTTTTGATTGACCAATTGAACAAGGCCGTTGTTTTCACGAGCCGAATCTATTAAATCTTGTGATAAATGATAAGTTCCATTCGTATTCATTTTAAAATCAGACTCAAGCTCAAATGCATCTAATTTACGAATATCTGTATAGCTATTACTTTCCATTACATCATAGATAAAATAGGCAATCAGACCAATCGATACAACAAGCAATACAGCATAAAAGACAAAAAAATAAGCTAAAAAACGAGTGGTCATTTTGGTGGATAAGCCCATTTTAATGCCCCTCACTTATGAGTTTATATCCTATACCACGGATAGTTAACAAAAGTTTAGGATTTCCAGGTTGCACTTCTATCTTTTCACGAAGTTTTCGAATATGAACCATGATCGTATTATCATCTATAAAATGCTCTTCACCCCAAACTTGAGCATAAATTTGTTCCTTGGATAGAACTTGTCCTGGATGTTCACAAAAAAGCTGAAGCAAGTGAAAGAGTTTTCCTGTTAAAATCGTTGTATTCCCAGCAACTGTTAGTTCGGCTGCAGCAATATTGAATTGGAAACGACCGAAGTCAAATACTTGCTTTAATATAGGGGAAGGTGAGGATGATATATATCGTTTCATCTGCACTTTTACTCGAGCAGCAAGCTCCATTGGGTTAAAAGGTTTTGTAATATAATCATCTGCTCCGTACATAAAGCCACGAAGTTTATCGGCATCGTTAGCCTTTGCAGTTAAGAAAAAGATAGGAGCATCAGATTTGATGCGTACATTTTTAGCTAAATCAAGACCAGTACCATCAGGTAGCATAATATCGAAAATAAAAAGATCATACCTATTCTGTGCTATAAGTGATTTGGCAGCTTGATAACTAGAGCATACATCTATCTGGTTAAAACCTTCTTTTCTTAAAATAATGTCTACCATGTCTCCGATTGCTTGTTCATCATCCACGACTAAAATTTTCGTATCTAACACCAATATCCACTCCAAAATTTAAGATTTATTTAAGGTATGTTTCATTCTGGTATAAGCTTCCTATTTTATACTAACAAATGAGCGATATGAAATTCTAGGAGGTTTTTATTGAAAATGGAAAGAGTGAGATTAATAGACGGCTTAAGAGGTCTTAGTCTGTTCGGGATACTACTAGCGAATATGCTTATATTTCAATATGGAATGTGGGGAAAAGATGAAATATCTTACTTCTCTTTGTCGAATCTAGACACAGGAGCATACAAATTTATAAAAATAGTAGTAGAAGGCAGTTTCATGCCGATTTTTACATTCTTGTTTGGATATTCACTGATCAAACTAGTGGAATCTTTAAGGAAAAAAGAAGTTAGGGCAAGATGGCATTTAGTCAGACGGTTCTTGCTACTTATTGTACTTGGTATATTGCATAGCACGTATATTTGGGAGGGCGACATTTTATTTTTCTATGGACTAATGGGTTTCTTTTTATTGTTCTTCATAAACAGAAAGGTAAAAACGCTGATTATATGGGGAGCTATTTTATTCCTTTTAACCAGTTCCATGAACTATGGGGTGTTGGAAGAAACGAAGGAACTAGAAGAAAAACTTTCGACTTATATAACTAAAACAAATAATATTTATGCAAACGGCACTTATTCAGAGATTTCTTATCATCGAAATAATGAAATGCCACCTTTATTTGAAGAGGAATTTCTTATGATTTTCGTGATCATTTTAGCTCCTTTTGTAACGGCACCACTATTTCTTTTTGGAATGGCGGCAGCAAAGGCAAACTTGTTTACTAGACCACGAAAGGAACAAAAATGGTATAAAGTAGGTGCAGTGCTCTTGCCGATCGGTCTTGCATTGAAAAGTGCTAGTATCTTACTACAAGAAAATGCTTGGTCTGCAATGTTATTAAATGTTGGTGCCCAGCTTCTATCTGTTGGATACATATCTCTGTTTGCCCTTCTATTTGTAGCATTCTCTAATTCCAATGTTTTTCTCGCCTTTGAAAGTGTCGGAAAGCTTTCTCTAACGAACTATATTATGCAAAGTATCATATGTACATCTATCTTTTACGGCTATGGTTTAGGGTTGTTTGGAAAACTAGGTATGTTAAATAGCATTATACTTGGACTGGGCGTATTTGTTATACAATGCGTATGTAGTTTCTTGTATTTAAAGAAGTTTAGAAGAGGACCACTCGAATTATTGCTGAGGATTGGAACAAATTTTTCCTTGAATGGTTCAGTAAGAACAAGAAAGAAAGTAAAACTTGAAAATACTCCTTCTAGTTAGAAATAGAAGGAGTATGGATTTATGGTATAAGTATTATCAAGTCCACTCTAAAATTTCAATACGATTTCCGAACGGGTCATGAACATAAATCCGATTTGCCCCTGGTAAATCCGTATCTACCATATAACTAACTTCATTTTCTGTTAAATGTTTTTTCAGCGCCTCCAAATTTTCAACATGAAAAGCTGGATGTGCTTTTTTGGCTGGAGCAAAAGGTTCTTCAATGCCGATGTGAATTTGATAATTTGCAAACGCAAACCAAACGCCGCCTTTTTTTCTTAAGGTCTCAGGCTTTTCAATCTCTTGAAATCCTAATATTCCCTTAAAAAAGTTTCTCGCAATTGTTTCTGAACCTTTAGGAGCTGCGAGTTGAACATGATCGATTGATTTAAAAATAAATGACATGATAAATCCCCCTTGATTTGTTCTAGTTTAAGCTTAACCTAAAGATGGTCATTTGAAAAATCTATTATAATTATCGATTCACATAAGAAAAACCAATGTACAGAGGGCTTTCTATTCCATTGAATGGAGAAGGGCAACTAAAAGGTGATAAAAGCAATCAATTTAGAAGTAAGATCAACCAAATCAATACCAAGCAACCAAAAAAGTTTCCACCCCAAAAAGGTGGAAACAGTCTACATTTTCATCACTATCTTATTCACCGTATTTCGATTTCTAGCGGTAGACGCCATACCAAGCTTTCTTTCAAAAAAAAGCATTGGTAAATTTCGTTTGATGATAGTTTTTCGACAGGCTAATGATCACATTTCGACGATGCCATACAACAAATTCATCATCTATTAAGCTATCGAGCAATGTCTGTTGATCATCCGAAATTTCATTTTCTAAAAACATAACATAGACTTGGTCTTTTAAAAAAATAGGATGTTGTTGAATCTCTTCTAGCTCTGCTTTTGAACGAACTGTAACTGGAATGTCAAAGCCGTATGTTTCGCGAAGCGCATGCTCAAGCTGTAGAACATCATAAACAATATTATCAAAAATCACATTTCCCGTTTGTATATACGTCCGCACATTTTCATACCCCAAATCTTCAAACAGCGCCTTTAAAGATTTCATTTCCACTTTGTTTTTGGCACCCAAATTAATACCACGAAGTAAAGCAACAAATGACACGCTCATCACCCCTTAGCTAATATCTATTTCTATATTAACCAAGCCACCATATATGCGTACAGCTTAAAACTAACACAAATAAAAATAAAATAACTAACGCCGCGTCCACTTTTCCAATCGAAATCACTCGAAAATAACTACTTCTTCGTTCGCCGGTAAAACCTCTAGCTTCCATTGCAAATGCCGCTCTCTCTGCTTTTCTGACAGCTCCCGCAAGCATAGGTATCAAAATTCTTCGAACACCAAGCAGCCGCTGTAACGTATTTTTCTCCTCGCTCGCACCTCTTAATCGGTGAGCTTGACCAATTAGTATGAATTCATCTTTCAGGACAGGCAAAAACTGATAACCGACCATGACACCGTACGCAATTTTAGGAGAAAGTTTTAGTTGTTGCATCAAACTTAAAATGAACGTCACAGGATTCGTTGTCAAAGCGAATAATAAAGATAAACTAGAAAACGCCAATACTCGAAAACTGAGAGACAGTGCGTGATTTAACTGTGTTTCAGTAATTTGCAAATTCCAAATAGACCATACAACAGATCCGGACCCGTCTTCCGCAAAAACAAGTGTAGTCCAAAAATAACCGAAAGCCGTCACAAAAAAAGGAAGCATGAACAAAAGCCATTTTTTCCAGTCAATTTCACTAAAAAAGAACTGTAGCACAAGTACACCTACCCAAAATACTAACGGTGTCCAAGGATCGAAAAAGAATGCCATAGTGAACATACAAATAGTAATCGCTAAAAACTTTACGGAAGGATTCATTCTATGCAAAGCATTTTTCACGATGAATCACCTCTTTTGGAGGGAGCAGATGATGGTCCATCAACAATTGCTCATCACTCCACACTATGTCTGCGTCAAATTTCCCGGTTAACTGTCCATCTTTCATTAATAAAATAGAATCAGCCAAACAATTAGCAAATTCCATATCATGTGTAACAATTAAAAACGTTGTACCTTCCCGCGCTCGCTCATCAATTAATTGAAACAACTCCGATAAAGCTTTCGCATCCTGACCAGAAGTCGGCTCATCCATTAAAATAACTTCTCGACCGTCTGAAAGCATAGCAGCAATCGCCACTCTCCGCTTTTGCCCATGACTCACCGCAAAAGGATGGGAGTCCGCAATAGGAAGTAGCTGCAATCTTGCAATCATTTCCTCCGTATTATTCCCACCACCGAAGCCAACTTCATCTTGCACCTTTTTGGTGAGAAATAAAAACTCAGGAGACTGTGGAACATATCCTACTAACTTAGGTTCTACAGTCCCGCTAGAAGGAATAAGCTTGCATAATGCTTTCAACAAAGTCGTTTTTCCGCTACCATTTGGACCTGCAAGCACAGCTACTTCTCCGCGTTTTAATGTGAAACTAGTTTCTTGCAAATAGGTATTTGCTTGCAGCTTATCAACGACTAGGGAATCGTTTTTCTGTTTACTGCTTTCTCTTTTTATTAAAACAGGAGCAATTTCATTTTTGTTCAATGAAATACTTCTTTCAAAAAAATCTCCCCATAAATCGAGTCGATGCTCAATGGCAACGATTGTCATCGCGTATTTTTTTTGTAACTCGTCTAACCACTCTACATATTTTTTTGCAGTAAAGGGATCTAAATGAGAAAGCGGTTCATCTAATAACAAAACTTCCGGTTTCATGATAAGTGCACATGCAGTAGCAATTCGCTGTTTTTGACCACCAGAAAGCTTTTGGATAACTGCATATCGAAACTCCGTTAAATCAGTTAGTGCCAATACATCACGAATCCTATTCTCCATTTCATCCCGCTTTACATGTAAGTTTTCCAATGTGAATGCAAGTTCTTCCTCGACTGTTTGCATACAAAATTGGGAATCTGGGTCTTGAAAAACGGTTGCAATGCGATGATTTATTTCCCCGGGAATAAAAGAAGAGTTGTTTTTCCCAAAAAGTTTCACGGAACCAGACAAAATACCATCGCAATTATCTGGATATAACCGATTGCATATATAAAGTAAAGTCGTTTTGCCGCAACCGCTTGGACCGGTAATTACTATTCGTTCACCACGCTTAACGGTAAACGAAAGCTCATCCAGTATCCACTTTTCCTCATCTGGATAACGAAAACTCACTTTGTCAAAATGGATAACCTCATGCACGAGCCTCACCCTTTTTCGAGCGTGAAATAGCATATCCACGAAGAGAGCCTGTTGCTAATAGTCCATCTGCCACTGCTTTTCCTCCCATACCAGCAATCATCGCTCCGCTTAATATGCGAATGCCGAGCATTAAAGCAACATAACCAGTGCCATACACCGAAAATCCGCCTAAAAAGTATCCGTACACAAAACTAAAAATGGAAGAACCAACACCAGCAAGCATTAGTACCCAAAGATCAAATCGTTTATAGCGTGTCGCTGCAAAAACAGCTTCCGCTCCTAACCCTTGAATAACACCTGAAAGTATTAGTCGTGGTCCAACTGCATTACCTAGCAAAACCTCAATAGCAGCAGCGATAGTTTCGGAAACGACAGCGGCACCAGGTTTACGAATAATATACATACAAATAATAGACACGATAAACCAAATACCGAAAATCCATTCATACGCGATTGGACCGATAAATCCTGCCCAAATATTGCCGACATGCAAGAACAATAAATAGACAATCCCAAATACTACTGCAAATAAAGACATTAATACAATTTCTTTTAACTTCCAAGACTTCAACATATCATTGACCTCCATGGGAAGGGCTATTAATACTCATGGAAACCGTCATGACTAAATGTTTATGCTCTTCAGAACGAGCATGTGTAAATGTCTCTTCATAAAAAGCAAAGACGTCATGAATATCTCCGTGAATACCGCTTGCGTAATGCATCGATTCATTGAATACCCCACGCTCTTTAGCACGCTCCACTTCTCGGTAAATGACATCCATATAATTCGGATTATTCATCGGATATAATGCAAATTGAGAAGAGACATATTGCTTCGTTGCATCCACATTCGCCACATCATCGCCTTTATCTAAATAGACGTCCCCTGCAGTATCTCCAGGACAACCAGCAGAAAAAGTTCCCGATAACGCAACATGCACTCCTGTTTTAGCAGCGTGTAGCGTTAGTGCTTTTGCGACATTAAATACATGTACTTGCTTTCCGCGAATGACCGTCGATACATCATCTGTATGCATCCACACGTTTGATGTATCCGTTTCTAGAAGGGCTCCTTTAATCACCGAAATAAAATCATTGGTCATCGGATGTAACGAAAAACGAAATCCGACGATAGGGCTTAAACCGCATTGCATAATAAAAAAACCTCCCGAAAAATTTTCATAAAAAAAGACCACATCCGTGAAGATGCAGCCACTTATCCAATATGAAAAACTCGGAAAGTCACCGCACTTCCTCACGCAGGTATTATCCTGATCGAGTTATAAGGGATCGGAGCAAATGCTCTCATCTCAGCCATAATGGGCACCCCTAGTGCGAAAAACGGTATGTAGTTTTTTAAATGTGCCACAAGTATACCCTATGAAAATAGTAAAGTAAATATAGTTGAAAAATTTCACTAACTCGTCCATCCTTAAATTAGTAGAACGTTTGGAGGTTAGAACTTTGCAAAAAATATTTATCACTCGAAAATTACCAGATGAAATAGTCGATCCATTAAAAGAAAAGTTCGACGTAAAAATGTGGCATAGCGAAGAAATTCCAATGTCCTATGAGGAATTAAAAACAGAAGCAAAAGACGCGCATGCACTATGGACAATGCTTTCAGATAAAGTGGATCGTGAACTAATAGATAGCCTACCAAACTTAAAGGTAATTAGTAACTTAGCAGTTGGCTACAATAATATAGATGTGGAAGCGGCAAAAGAGCGAGGTATCGTCGTCACAAATACACCAGGAGTTTTAACGGAAACAACAGCTGATCTTACGTTCGCCTTACTTTTAGCGACAGCTAGACGTGTAACAGAAGCAGAAAGTGATCTTCGTTCCGGTAAGTGGAAATCATGGACACCGATGGGTCTCACTGGTATGGACGTGTTTGGTGCAACGCTCGGAATTATCGGTATGGGTCGTATAGGTGAAGCAGTAGCAAGACGTGCAAAAGGGTTTGATATGAAAGTTCTATATCATAATCGTACTCGTAAAATAGAGGCAGAGGAAGAATTCGGTTTTTCGTATGTAGAACTGGACACACTTTTGAAAGAATCAGATTTTGTTGTTTTGCTAACTCCATTAACAGCGGAAACAAAAGGATTAATTGGTAAAAGAGAGTTAGGATTGATGAAAGAAACAGCAGCAATTATTAACGTTGCTCGCGGTGGAATTATCGATGAACAAGCCCTATACGAGGCGCTAACGAAGAATAAAATCTGGGCTGCTGGTCTTGATGTATTTGAAGTTGAACCAGTGCCAATGGATCATCCACTCCTCACCTTACCGAATGTAACTGTACTACCTCATATTGGTAGTGCAAGTATTCATACACGAATGGCTATGATGCAGATGAATGCGGAAGCTATTGAAGCCGTGTTGGAAGAAAAAGAACCGAATAATCGAGTAGTGTAATTAAAGGCATTCTTGAATCGAAAATCAAACGATTCAAGAATGCCTTTTTTGCTAGAAAAGAGCGATATCTTCATTTTTCAATAATGAAACTAAATGCCTGAAGAGGATGAAGAGAAATACATAAGAATTTCCACTAAACAAATACTTAAGTCCTGAAAAAGGGTCTTTGTCTCTTTAAAAACATATAATCTGTATGCAATTTTCTAACTATTCAATTTGCAATGAAACTTTAACTCTAGTAACATAAACAGTTATAAATTAGATGCTCCAAAAATATGGGAATTTTGGAAGTGTAATAATTTAAAAGTTTTGTATGTTTAAACTTATTGATGACGGGTATTAAGAGGAGGATAGGACTGTGCGTCTAATTTAAAAAGAGAGAATAGGGGTAGAAACTTATGAGGAAATTGATGTTGTTCATTTCACTTTGCACCATCCTCGTGTTGGCTGCATGTAGTGAAGAAGCAAGTACAGACAGTATTAAGACGATTAAATTTGCGGATGCAGGATGGGATAGTGTTCGTGTACATAATAGCATAGCGCAGTTTATCGTGGAGGAAGGCTACGACTATGACACGGAAGTGACAAGCGGAACAACCGCTGCTACTATGCAAGCCCTGGAACAAGGGGACGTTAATGTCAATATGGAAGTCTGGACCGACAATATTAAAGAAATCTATGAGAAAGCAATTGATAGCGGCAATATTATTAAAGTAGCTACAAACTTTAATGATAACTCGCAAGGATTATATGTTCCAACTTACGTGATAGAAGGAGATGCAGAAAGAGGCATTGAGCCGATCGCACCAGATTTAAAAACGGTTCAAGACTTAGAGAAGTATCCAGAGATTTTCCAAGATCCCGAAGATAGTAGCAAAGGACGTATTGTCGGAGCACCATCTAGTTGGGTAGTAAGTGAACACTTGGAGACGAAACTTGAAACATATGGCCTTGACAAGCAATATAACTATTTAGCACCAGGATCTGATTCTGCAATTGTTGCAGATTTAGCCGGAGCATACAAAAAGGGAGCTCCGTGGGTAGGTTATTATTGGTCACCAACATGGGTTACAGCTAGCTATGATTTAACTTTACTCGAAGATAATCCATATGATGAAGCAACTTGGGAAGAGTCAAAAGGAACGGAATTTCCTCCGAACGATGTAGTAATCGCAGTACATAAAAACTTACCAACACAAGCAAAAGATGTGGTTGACTTTTTAAGTAAATATTCGACAAGCAACGCATTAACAGAAGAAGCACTAGATTATATGAATGAAAATGGAGCAGATCCTGATGAAGCCGCACAATGGTGGATGAAAGAACATGAAGATGTTTGGACTACTTGGGTGTCTGAGGAAGTTGCGGAAAAAGTGAAAGCAGCTTTGAAATAAAAGTTCATGATCGAAGTAGTTTATCCAAGAAAAGTGAGGTGAATGCGACTGTTCCTTTGATACAGTTCGCTATTTATGACAGAATTTCCTGATGTTCGAATACCAATTGGAGACGGCGTAGAAAAATTTATCGATTTTTTAGCATCCCATTTTGACGCGTTTTTTGATTTCATTTTTGTTATTTCTTCTTCATTGATCAAGGGGCTAGAGGCTGGTCTTCTAGCTATTCCTTGGTGGTTGTTTATTGTTATTATCTTTTTATTAGGCTGGTATTTTACTAACTTGTATGGTGGTATTCTTTTTTCATTTTTTATTTTCCTAATCGGTACATTTGATTTATGGCCGGAAACGATGACCACTATTTCAATCGTATTAATCTCCGTCGTACTATCTCTTGTCATCGGTATTCCAGTAGGTATTGGAATGGCGTTTAGTAAAGTAATGTCGACTATAATGCGACCGATACTCGATGCCATGCAGACGATGCCAAGTTTTGTTTATTTGATTCCTGTTATATTCTTCTTCCCATTAGGGAATGTACCCGCAGTTATTGCGACGATTATCTACGCATTACCTCCCGTAATCCGATTAACGGAACTAGGAATTCGCAATGTAGATGAAGAAGTAGTTGAATCTGCACAATCTTTTGGTTCATCCACGAGCCAAATGCTTATGAAAGTACAATTGCCACAAGCATTGCCGACAATTATGGCTGGTATAAACCAAACAACCATGATGGCGCTGGCTATGGCTGTTGTCGGATCAATGGTTGGGGCACAGGGGCTCGGTGAACGAGTACTATATTCGATTAATCGAATTGATATTTCTCTTGGTTTTGAAGCGGGTATAAGTATCGTTTTCTTAGCGATTATTATTGACCGCATTACCGGAGGAATTGCAAGGCGCCTTCAGAAACATAGGAGGGATGCAGCATGACAGTAAAGTTAAAACTAGAAAATGTATCAAAGATCTTTGGACCGCGACCTAAAAAGGCAATTTCCATGGTTGAAAGCGGTATGCCTAAAGAAGAGATTCTCGCAAAAACAGGACATACCGTTGGCGTTTACAATGCTTCTATGGAAATTATGGAAGGTGAAACATTCGTCATTATGGGCCTTTCGGGAAGTGGGAAATCCACTTTGATTCGTTGTTTAAATCTGTTAAACCGACCGACATCAGGCGCAATTTACGTCGATGGGGAAAATGTTGTAGATTACAATAAAAATCAGCTTAAATACTATCGTCAGAAAAAAATAGCAATGGTGTTCCAACACTTTGGCCTTTTTAGTCATCGGACGGTTCTCGAAAATATCGAATATGGGCTTGAAGTACGCGGCTTGTCCAAGGAAGAACGTCAAGCAATAGCTCAGAAACATTTAGAAACAGTTGGGCTAAAAGGATATGAAAACAAGTATCCAGATGAGCTTTCAGGCGGTATGCGTCAAAGGGTAGGTATTGCAAGAGCGTTAGCAAATGATCCAGATATACTGCTCATGGATGAACCTTTCAGTGCGCTCGATCCACTCATTCGAAGAGAAATGCAGCTTGAGCTACTCGATATACAAAATCGATTGCAAAAAACAATCATTTTTATCACGCATGATGTTAACGAAGCATTTAAAATCGGAGATCGTGTAGCAGTGATGAAAAATGGGAAAGTAGAACAAATCGGAACACCGGAAGAAATCTTAGATAAACCTGCGAGCAACTATATATCTGAATTCATCCGAGATATTGATCGCTCTAAAATTCTGCAAGCAGAGCATATTATGACAAAACCTTATGGGCTAGTATCCTTAAAAGACGGGTTGAATGTGGCGACTCAGGTAATGCGTGAGAACGGAATATCAAGCGCCTTTGTAACGAATCGCAAGCGCCAAATACAAGGAATTGTTACCATTGACCAAGCGATTGATGGGATTAAACAGAAAAAGACGTTACAAGAAGTAATGTCTACAGAAGTAAAAACTGTTCGACCGGATGATTATGTACAGGATATTATTCCATATGTACTCGATTCCAAATATCCAATAGTCGTTACAGACGAAGACTTAACGATAAAAGGAATCATTTTAAGAGTGCATGTATTAGCAAGTTTGATAAGTGATAATATAGAAGAATAAAAGAAACTCCCGAATGTATGCTCCTAAGAGCTTCCGATTCGGGAGTTTTTTCTATGTTTCTCTGTATGTGTTCTTGGCAGAATTTAAATGAAGGATAGCTAATAATTGCTCCGCCATATAAGCAGCAGAGTATATAAATTCACTTTGAATCCATTCACTTATCATACCCCAAATTGCATTTGCCTGATAACTAGCAATAAGATTTGCATTTATATTATGTTGCAATGGCTGATTAGTTATATCCTGTAGTACAAGTTTTTTTAATTCATCGCAAATTCTCTTTTGTAATTCAAATAATACATTAGATTTAACTAGCAATGAATAAAAGTTAGAGTACTTTTCGACATGATCAAATATTTTAATAGTAGAAGAGGATAATTTGTTTATGATCAATACCTCTACTCCTTGATAAGGCTCTCGATAAGAATCGATTAAATCCTTAATAACATCGTCGATTGCTTCCTCTAATAGCTCTTCTTTATATTGATAATGCTTGTAAAAAGTACCGCGATTTAAATCGGCAGTTTGTACAATATCGGTAATGGATATTTCTTTAAAATCTTTTTCTTTCATTATAGCAATAAGAGATTCTTTCAAAGCAGCCTTGGATTTTCTAATTCTTCTATCCTGGTAAAAAGATTTAGTAGACATTTTAGACCTCCATTGTATATTAGGGTACAATATTTGCTCTCTTTGCTGATTGAACGGCTGAGTGTAGATTCATTATACTATATGTTAGTAAGAACTTATTGCACATCTGTTCAATAGGACTGATAAATAAAGTGCAAATAGAAAGGGTGTAGAAAAGAATGAGACTTCAAAACAAGGTCGCTGTTGTAACGGGAGCAGGATCAGGAATGGGAAAAGCAATTGCTACCCTTTACGGGAAAGAAGGAGCAAAAGTCGTAGTTTCCGATTTAAATGAAGCATCCGCAAAAGAAACGGCGGAAAAGATCACAGCAAGCGGAGGAGAAGCAATCGCTGTTGTAGCAAACGTTGCAAAAGAAGAGGATATTCAAAATCTTATTGATACAACAGTCAATACATTTGGAACCGTTGATATTCTAGTAAACAATGCGGGTATTATGGACAACTTTGAGCCTGCTGGTGATATCGAGGATGATAAATGGGAGCTGGTATTTGCAGTAAATACAACGAGTGTCATGCGTGCAACACGCAAAGTACTGCCAATATTCTTAGAAAAACAGCAAGGTGTTATTGTGAATGTCGCTTCTGCTGGTGGGTTGTATGGTGCACGTGCAGGAGCAACCTACACCGCTTCTAAGCATGCAGTAATTGGTTTTACGAAAAACACAGGATTTATGTATGCACCACAAGGAATTAGATGTAATGCAATTGCACCCGGTGGTGTGGAAACAAATATTGGTACTTCTATGACGAATATTAATGCATTTGGTATTGGACGTACACAAGCAGGACTTGCACTAAATCCGCGAACAGGCAAAGCTGAAGAGATTGCAAAGGTTGCACTATTCCTTGCCTCCGATGAATCTAGTTTTGTGAATGGAACGGTATTAACTGCGGATGCTGGTTGGACAGCATATTAATAGTTGAACTAAAACGACCTTTCTCGATAATGGAGAAAGGTCGTTTTTTAGAGCTGTGAACCACTCATCTCTCTATATAATAGGATAATACTGTTCATATTTAGGGTTATAAAAGAAGGGCGGACGAGCTCCTATTTTAGGAAGCAGGAATGGAGTGGCATTCGAATTGTATAGTACTTTTACTTTTTCATCTGAATACTTGATAAGTAATATTTCTGTCTGCTGACTCGATGTTGTGCTTTGCAATATACAGAACCTCCTATCGAATAATATTTTATTTAACTCATTCGACGCCATCTTCAATGTTTACTTAGTATTTCATTACCTTACTATTAATTCCTACATAGAATAACCCGACCATTGATTTTTATGGGGATAGCCGTGGGCGAATAAAAACGAGCACCATCAAAACTATCCGATGTATCCAAATTACGGGAAAATTACCCGATATGAAGATGTTGCAATTACTGTGCCGGAACAACGTCAATTGCGACAACCAGGCGTAGAAAGTTTGATGAACCCACGTCCGATTATTGAAAATCCAAACTATCTGGGTAGTTGGAAGTTAAACGGAAAAGTTGCACTAATAACAGGCGGGGGCAGTGGAATAGGGGCAGCAGTGGCCATTGCCTTTGCAAAAGAAGGAGCAGATGTTGCTATTTCCTACTTAGATGAACAGGAAGATGCAAATCGTACGAAGAAGAGAATTGAGGAATTGGGGAAACGTTGTTTGTTATTACCGGGAGATTTAAGGGAAAAAAGGAAATGTATTGGGATCGTGGAAGACACTATCCAAACATTTGGAAGGCTTGATATTCTTTGTAATCATGTAGGAATTCAATTTCAACAACTAAGCTTGCTTGATATTAGTGATGAGCAATTCGACGATACCTTTAAAGTAAACATCTATTCCCATTTCTATACTACGCGGGCTGCACTGCCATATTTACAACCGGGTAGCTCTATTATTAATACATCCTCTGTTGTAACGTTTGATGGCAACGAAGGGGGCTATTATTGGTTTTACGCGAGCACTTGCTAATAGTTTAGTTAGAAAAGGAATACGTGTGAATGCTATTGCCCCAGGAAGAATATGGACACCTCTCATACCGGCAAGTTTTTCAGCTGATGAAGTTACGCGAGCGGGTAATCCAATGGAAAGACAGGGGCAACCATTTGAAGTAGCACCGACGTTTGTATACCTTGCTTCCGACGATTCTCGTTTTGTGACAGGACAGACGCTTCATGTAAATGGTGGGCAAATAACAGCTTCATAATTCTACATCTTAGAAAATAGTACCTTTCACTAAGAAATTCCCTTTAAAGATCTCCCAGTGAGTATCAATAGTAAAAAAGGTTTATAAACTACTAAAAGAGGATACTTTTTTAGTAGTTTGCTTTTTTTGTCACATACTATATAACTATAAAGAGGCCATTACATGTTATAGTTTTAAGACAAAAATATACGTGGAGAAGAGTGGGAACTTGTTTAAAAATCCTTCCAGTAGCAATTTAATCGAGTTAAATGGAGAGTATTCTATTCCTATAGTAGTATTATCTATTATTATGTCTGTTATTGCTTCCTATACTGCATTATCAATGAATGAGCGGGCATATAAAAATAGTTTTTTTCATCGTAACTTTTGGCTCGCCCTTGCCTCTATAGCGATGGGTTTTGGCATATGGTCCATGCATTTTATAGGGATGAGTGCTTATTCGTTGCCAGTGGAAATGCATTACCATAAACCATTAACGATTATTTCAGTTATACCGGCAATGCTAGCTTCTTTTATAGCATTTTATATTGCTAGTCGCTCAAACAGAACTTATTGGACCTATGTATTGGCGGGTAGTGTTATGGGAATAGGCATATCTTCCATGCATTACTTAGGAATGTATGCGATGGAGATGGATCTATTCTATACATACGATAGTGTTTTATTTTTAACATCTATTATCATAGCAATAATCGTTTCCGTTATAGCGATATATATATTTTCTGGTTTCCGTCGTTTTGTTGTGAATCGAATTATTCAGCTAGTAACAGCTATCATTATGGGACTTGCTGTTTCCTCGATGCATTATACGGGAATGGCAGCCATTACTTTTTATGTTCCTAAAGATTTTATTTCGAGTTCTATGCATATGCATATGATGGACATGAGTGGGGTTGCAATAAGTGTAGCTATTGGAATGATTGTTTTACTAGGAACCTTACTATTTTCTAGCTTGGTAGATCGTTATGTAGAATACAGGGCCAACTATTTTGATGTGTTAACTAAATTACCGAATCGCCGTTTATTTGAACAAAAGCTAAGAAAACCGATATTTCCGGAACATTTAGCTATTTGGCATTTACATGATTTAGAAAAAGTGAATAGAGAGTACGATTATCAGTTTGGCGATGAGTTGATTCAACATGTGGCCGAGGTGTTAGAGCTGTCCACCTCCAAAATGGTAGACCTATACCGAATAGAAGGTAATCGTTTTGCTTTCTTGACAAGGGATATGTATGAAGAAAAGCAAATGCAAGAAGAGATGGAGAAAGTAGCGGAATTACTTCGTCAGCCATTTTTCATTCAAAATCAGGAAGTGACTCTTCAAGCGACCTGTGCCATTTCAAAAGCATATAATTATGAGGAAGCATCAAGTATATATACAAATGCATTAAGTGTTTTAAATCATCCATCCGTTCAATACAACCATGAAGTGGTTATGTATGACCCCTCTATTCACACGTATACGTTTGAAAGGGAGATTGCTGATGACGTGTTCGACGCAATGCTTAAAGGTGAGCTATATCTTGTATATCAACCTAAAGTTAGTATGCAAACAAATGAAATCATGGGTGTCGAAACATTACTGAGATGGAATCATCCTGTTTATGGAATGCTTTCCCCAGGTATATTTATTCCAATCTTAGAAAATCATGATCGAATGAAAGACGTCACAGATTGGATTATCAAACTTGTTTGTCGCCAAATTTCCATCTGGAATGTTGAAGGAATTCCTTTTGGACAAGTAGCCATCAACATTCCAGGTCAATATGTTACTTCTCCGAGGTTATTAGATGTATTAAAGCAGACGTTAAATGATTATGATATAAGACCGGCACAGTTAGAGCTAGAAATTACAGAAACAACATTCGTGAAAAATATTGCAGAAGCGATGCGAGCTGTAAGTGTTCTTCGTCAAGAAGGCTTCTCGGTCGCATTAGACGATTTTGGAACTGGTGTCTCCTCATTATCTTATTTAAAGCAGATGCCGATCTCCACCCTAAAAATCGACAAGTCGTTTATCGACGAAATACCACATTCCCAAAAGGATTCTTCAATTATTCAAGCAATTATAAGATTAGGAGAATCATTAGACTTAGCAGTTGTATTTGAAGGAGTTGAAACGAAGGAGCAAGTAGAGTTTCTAGTAGCTACATGTAAGGATCCAATCATCCAGGGCTATTATTTTTCAAAGCCGATGATACCAGAAGAACTAAAAGGATGGAGGAATAAAGATGTCGAATGATCAGTTTGAAACAGAAATGAACAGTCTTCAAGTCAATTCTAAATCACTTATTCCATACATTAGTAAAGAATTCAAATCGCATTTCACGAAAGATATAACAGCGTTGTATCATTATACGGATTTAGAAGGAGCCCAAGGGATTATTAGCAATAAGACATTTTGGGCTTCCCATATAAAATTTATGAATGATTCCAAAGAGTATAGCCATGGCTTGGAAATATGTGAGGCAATTGTAGAGAATTTAATACAAGAATTTCCAAAAGAAAATCCAAGACGCATCTATTTAGAGGAAGTATTTACTATTTTAGAGGAGCAAGATACGGATATTTTTGTCGTGTCTTTTTGTGAAAGTGAAGATTTGCTAAGTCAATGGCGAGGATACAGCCGAAGTAAATATGGTGTATCGATCGGCTTTGACTATGCTGCTCTTTTTGACGTCTCTTTTCATCTGAGTGAAGAAAACTTCTTTCCACGAAAAGTCATTTATAATCATCAGCTACAACAGCAAATTATCCATCGCATTATTGAAATCGCATTAGTTAGCAGAGAAATGAATACTACAAAACCAGCATATACACCGAAAGAAGTAGCTAGAACAATCGGGTACTTCTTACCACTCTTTAAGCATTCCACGTTTTCTGAAGAAAAAGAATGGCGTATCATCGTAACAAACTCCAAAAGCATGCCCTATCAGCACGAACTAAAATTTCGTGCCCGCGATAATATTATCTTGCCTTATATTGAATTGTTGACACATAACAAAATGACGCAAAACGATAACAAACTCCCGATTAAGCAAATAACAGTAGGTCCTTCTGGAACAAACGAATTCACAGCAAGAAGCCTTAACTATTACTTAAAAAACGTTGGATACCCAACAGTTCCTATTAAAATATCTCATATTCCATACCGTTAGAGAGAATAGTCAGAAACTGAATCAAAGAAAAAAGACCCCCAATCATATTGGAAGTCTAGTAATGCCTCTTTCATGCGCAAGTAACCATTCTTTTCTCCACAAGCCACCAGCATATCCAGTTAGTTTCCCGTCAGAACCGATAATCCGGTGGCAAGGAACTACGATACTTAGCTTGTTTTTGCCGTTTGCACTTCCTACTGCACGATTGGCTTTTTCATTTCCAATGCTTAGTGCAATGTCTTTATAAGATCCAGTTTCCCCATAAGGAATAGTTGTTAAGGCATGCCATACACTTTTTTGAAATTCTGTACCGATGCTAATGGAAGGAAATGAAAACTCCCGTCGCTCACCTTTAAAATATTCATCCATCTGAACGTAACATTCTTTAAGTGCCATAGGAGTTTCCTCCGTCAATGGGTGTACTACCACATCTTGCTCTCCAAATAGGATAGAATTGACTGCTTCATCCGTACCGACAATTTCCAAAACCCCAATAGGTGTTTGATAATCTATCTGAAATAGTTTACTCATTTAATGGTCTCCTTCTGTCGGTACTCACTTGGAGTACAATTTTTTAAACGCAAAAATACTTTGTAAAAGTTGGATGCACTTTGAAAACCAACTTCATAACAAACTTCTAAATTCGTTTTGTTTGTATGTTTCAACAAATGTGTTGCTTTATCAATTCTTACTTTTTCTAAATACATACGTGGTGTTTCAGAGGTCTCTTGTTTGAAAAGACGATCCAAATAGTAAGTGCTTACTCCAACATGGTTTGCAATATCTTGCAACACAATTTTTTCATTTGAATGATTGATCAAGAACGTAATAACACTTTGAACAAATTGTGTGTTGGGAGACTGATCCACTTCTGGTTTGCACCTTTTACAAGCACGAAATCCATCCTCTTCTACTTTTTCTTTGTCCAGATAAAACTCTACATTTTGTTTCTTTGGTTTTCTAGAACGACAGGAAGGACGGCAATAGATTCTAGTTGTTTTCACAGCGGTATAAAATAATCCATCATATGCCTGGTCGCAAGCAATAATTTTTTCCCACTTTTCTTCAAATGTAAGATTGATCATAACGGCATACAACTTCCTGTCCTTTCTAGTCTATTCTTCATACAAATGTGCTGTATCTTTTAATGCAAATAATTGTGCAGTATTCATTTCCATAAAAGCAATGATTTTGTCCGATAATGCATTTCCAAAGCTAAATCGTCGCACTCCTAATTCCTTAAGCTTATTACAAGAAGTTAGGCCAGGTAAAGATAAAACATTCAGCGGGGCTTTTATCTTCGATGAAATTTCTGCGATATCCTCATCCGACGTCACACCAGGAACGAAAATTCCACTTGCTCCACTATCCACATATGCCTTTCCTCTTTCTATTGTTTCCAATAGAGGATTTTCCTTTTGGAGATACGTATCTGTTCGAGCATTGATAAAGAAATCTTTGAAGCCGCTATGCTCTAAAGCATTTCTCATTTCAAATAAAAGCTTTGCATGCAAAGAGATATCTCTTAAACCATTTAGTGTTTTAAACGAATCCTCTATATTTATACCTGCTACACCAATGTCTGCTGTCTTTAAAACATTGTGCACAATTGCTTCTATAGATTCGCCATAACCACTTTCTATATCTGCAGATACCGGAATAGTGACGTGCTCAGTAATTGTTTGGATGATCTGTAAATGTCGATCGAAGTCGATAAGTTCTCCGTCTTTTAAACCAAGTGAATTCGCCACTCCCCAACTAGTCGTTCCGATTGCTTGGAAGCCCGCCTTTTCTAAAGTTAAAGCAGATAATAAATCCCATGCATTGCCTAAAAATAATGGCTCGGTAGATTGATGGAGCTTATTGAATCTTTCAATTTTATTCATAATAAAACCTCCTTAGATTCATATTAGCAAGTTAGAAGTACTGTTTTCGTCCTTTTTCTTGCGCTTATGGTCTGATAGGGTGATAACTTGTTTACCTTAATTGATTTTCCGCACATATCCTGTGAGTATTATATCTGAATGAATCGGAACTCGAGTATCCGTAATGGATTACAAACTTTTCTTGAAACCTTTGAATTGCGACGTGCGTATATAAATTAATAAAAGGTTAGAGGGAGGATTTACTGATGTCTTTTTTTAATAAAGTTCTTGCGAGTTTCGGAGTAGGTGGTGCCAAAGTAGATACAAAGCTTGAAAGATCAGCGTATGTCGCTGGCGAAATAATGAGTGGTGAAGTGGAAGTCTACGGAGGGAACATCGATCAACAAATTGACTCCATCTATTTAACTGTATATACAACTTATATTCGAGAATCAGATGATAAAAAATATACTGAAGTAGCCCCAGTGAAAAAGCTTAAGATCAACGAACCTTTTATTATTAAATCAAATGAAACGAAGGTAATTCCCTTTTCTATGGAGCTTCCGGTTGATACGCCTATCACCATTGGCAAGACACGAGTATGGGTGAGTACAGGACTTGATATAAAAAATGCAGCGGATCCTGGGGATAAAGATTATATTGAGGTTAAACCTTCTAAACTAGCAAAACAAATTTTAGAGGAAGTTCAACAACTAGGCTTCCAATTAAGGAAAGCGGAATGTGAACAGGCTTCTAAAAGGATGCGCAAGAACTATCCATTTGTTCAAGAATTTGAATTTATTCCAATGAGTGGCCCGTATAGAGGGAGACTGGATGAATTAGAAATTGTGTTTTTAGCACAGTCCGAACAATCTGCAGAAATACTTATGCAAGTAGACCGAAAAGTACGGGGGATAGGAAGTTTTCTAGCAGAAGCTTTTGAAATGGATGAGAGTCATATTAGAATGACCATCACAACGCAAGATTTACCATATTTACAAGAGAAGCTAAAACAAATAATCTCAAGCAACCTTTAAGAAACCCCTAGATGAGAGACAAACCCAGAAACTAGTAAATGTTTCTGGGTTTTTGAGTGCTTAAATATCAATGCAAAAGAAAACACTGGTTAAAATATCCTTTTACAACTAAACACGCCGATTTTACAACTAAAACGCAACTGTTTAACGAAATCCACCTTCACTATATATATTGACACTTAACTAACCATCGGTTATATTATAACCAATGGTTAGTTAAGTGAGGAGAAAGCGATTATATGAGAAATAAACAAGAGAAACGTTCGGAAGAAACAAAAAAACAGATCTTGCAATCAGCGGGGCAACTATTTGCTAACAAAGGATACGATGCAGTAACCATACGAGAAATTGCAAAGGATGCGGGTTGTTCACATACAACTATTTATCTTTATTTCAAAGATAAGGACGAATTGCTGCATCAGCTTTCCATGCCTTCTTTGCAGGAGTTACACGAACAGCTACAAAACATTTCTGCAGTAAAGACTGTATCAGCAGAGGAAAGGTTAAAGGACATTAGCCGTGAATATGTTTACTTTTGCTTGAATAATCGCAATATGTACGATATCTTTTTCAACGCAAAATCTACAAGAGTAGATATCCAAGCACCAGAACTGGAAATTAACACAATACGCTTGGAGATTTTTGCACTAATGAAATCAGTTATTCAGGAATGCCTTCCGTTTGCAAACGATGAACACCTTTTGGCCATTTCCCGAATTTATTATTATCAGTTAAATGGCATTTTAAGTACTTACTCCTATCAGCATGAACCGCTCGATGTATTAATGGAACGATTGTCACCAACGTTTGACCTCGCCATTGAAATTCTTTTATTAGGCTTTAAAGAAAAATTAAAATAAGGGGACATGAAAATGAAAGTGGAAAAGGTTTCTGAACATATTTGGAGCTTAAAAAAGTGGATGATAGTTCCCATTCATGTGTGGGTAGTCTTGGATGAGGACGGGGTCACATTAGTAGATGCTGGGATGCCATTCATGGCAAATACAATAAAAAAATTTATAAAACAACTGAATGCAGGACCTTTAAAACGGATTCTCTTAACACATGGTCATACCGATCATGTGGGAGCGGTAAAGGGGGTCTTAGCTGAACATGAAGTACCAGTATATGCGCATCGAATGGAAATTCCCTATTTAGAAGGTGAAGTGCTATATCCCAAACGAAAGAAACTGGAACACAACCTGCCTAAACAGCTAACGCAGCCTCTTTCTGAAGATGATAATGGAAACTTGAAATCTGTAGGCGGACTAACGCCATATTTAACACCAGGCCATTCGCCAGGTCATGTCGTGTATTATCATGAAAAGGATCAAGTGATGTTAGCGGGCGATCTTTTTAATTCCAAAAAGGGAAAGCTACATCCTCCTATGTTCACTCCTTTTCTAGATGAAGCGGTGAAAAGTGCATCCATAGTAGAAAAATTAAAACCAAAACGACTAGAGGTATGCCACGGTAGCTCAGTGTTTAACCCAGCTGAACAATTAGAAGAATATGTTCGAAAAGCAGAGAAAAAACTCGGAGTGGTTTAATCGTGCAATTTGTTCAATATACGGTTTAGGGTTTGTTTTTTCTAATGGAATTATGTGCACTTGCGGCCTTTTCCTTTTGGGGCTTTCATATGAATCGTGGACGGTTTATAAATAGTTTACTTGGATTAGATACACCCCTATTAGTAGCGATTTTTTGGGGGACTTTTATTGCTCCAAAGGCTTATATTCCCTTATCCATTCCTTTAAGAATTATTCTTCAATCTATTATATTTGCTTTGGCGATAGCCGCTTTATACTTTTCAGATAAAAGCAAACTTGCCATTATATTTGGAGTGTTTGTTTTAATTGGTATGATATTGATGTATACGATAGAAGAATGATACTACCAATAGTAGAATAGAAGAAGATATCATCCACAGGGAGGAGATTCTTATTTCAGCGGATATGGAAACACGAATAATTGATGACATGATGCATCAAATCTTTTCAAAAACAATGAAGCATGGTGAAAAACTGCCTTCTGAAAACGAACTCACTACCAAATATAAAGTGCCGAGAATGACAGTAAGAAATGCTCTGACAAAATTAGAAGAACGTGGATACATTTTCTCGGTGCAAGGAAAAGGTCGTTATTTAAAAGAAGCATCGACTCAAATTCAATTGCATCTCACAGGTAAAACGAGTTTTACAGATAAAATGGAAGAAGCAGGATATGATTTAAAAACTAAGAATATCCTCTGCAAAAAAATAGTGTTTAATGAACAACTCTTTCAAAATATAAACGCAAATAAAGAGGATAATGTCTACAAGATAAGCAGAATTCGTTATATTAACGGAGAACCAATTGCCATCCACAATTCCTATGTGAGTGATAAGATGTTCCCAGAAATCGCAGAAGATGGTCCAAAGATCGAGTCGATGTTTGCTTACTATCGAAAGCTTGGCTACAACAAATTTGCCAGTAAAAAAAGCTTGTTAAGCATTACATTTCCAACTTCCGCCGAACAACAATTGCTCGCTTGTAAAAGCATGGTACCGCTCATCGTCGTGGAAAGTGATTGCATCGACGTAGCTTCAAACAAAGTGCTCGAGCATACGAAAATAATGTATCGAAGCGACAAATTTAAATATGATATTACGATGGATTGACCAAAAACAGGTAAAGGATGAAAGTGTCCTTTATCTGTTTTTTTTGCTTATGGCAAAGATCTGCTCTTTATTACAGGGGGAATAATGTTGATTTATAAATGCGCAACATATTCAGCCATACTCGCAACGATATGCGACATTTGCGCAACGTTTATAAAAACCACTCACAATCCCAGTCGTTTCACTCCAAGTTAACTCGTTTAATGATAATTTGGTTGCTTTCAGACTGCTACTAGTTGCTCTCATCAACTGTTTGGTCTCCCTTATCCATTTATTAGGAATTTTTATTGTGTAACTTCATAACTTGAGGGATTTAGTGTGGCGGACACTTCATCTCTCCTTACGAAACACAATCCCATACAGCATAAACTACCCTTTTAATATGCTAGTTTTTCCATGAAGGTAAACATAAAGAACAATGCAAGTCCAATTATTAAGAAAATTTACAAACATTTACGATACCTTAAAACACAACAACTTGGCGACAAGTTAAGATGAACTTGCAAAGGAGGATTCAACAAGATGAAAAGAAGAAGACGCACGGAAATTCTCATACAAGAAAATGGTCAATTAGCAAAAAAGCTATCGGCAACAATAATAGATGCATATGAATGCAAAGAAATCTTAGAACCGCAATATGGATTAACGATGATTAAAATGCGTGAATCCGCTAAAAAATCCTTATTTTATATAGGGGAAGTCCTTATAACAGAAGCAAAAGTAGAGATTAGTAATTGCATCGGAATAGGAATCGTTGTTGGCGTGGAAGATGAACTTGCCAAACAACTCGCAATAATCGATGCAGCATATAAAGCAGAATTACCAGAAACAATTACGTGGCGAGATCAGCTTATCGAAGCGGAAAAACAAAACACAAAAGAACGTGCAAAAAAACAAGCAGAGCTTTTCAAAACGAAAGTAAGCTTTGAAACTATGGAAGTTTAACGAAAAGAGGAGGGATAGTATGGCTATCGATCAAGTACATGATTTGCAGCAAGTCTATAGAAAAATATTGCATAGTATGTCGCGACCAGGGACCATTTCTTCGCTAGCTGATAACGCGAAAAAAGTAGATTTTGACCTGTCTTGCTTTCATGCAACGTTCTTAAGTGCGTTGACATTTTTGGATGCGGAAGTGACATTTCATATTCTTTCTTCAGGAAAACAAAGCTTAATAGATAAAATCTCCGCGTATACATCCTCAAAATATGCACCGATTAACGAAGCGGATTTTATCATTGTTTTGCAGGAAGATACCGAGGAATCCATTCAACATGCTTTTTTGGAGTGTAAAAATGGCACGCTTATTGATCCACAGCATTCCTCTATATGGATTATGGAAAGCTCTACTTTGTCCAATTCGGGGGAACTAACATTAACGGGTCCTGGTATCCAACATGCAGCTAGGCTACATACAAGTTTAAGCCCACTCTTATGGCAAGCAAGAAACGAACGAACAAGGGAATATCCACTAGGCATTGACTTGATTTTTACAGATGAGAATGCCCAAGTTGTCTGCATTCCACGTACAACTACAGTGGAAATTACGGAGGTGAGCTAATGGGTTACGTTCCAGTAAAAGGTGGCACGGAAGCAATAGATGCTTCTATTAAGCGTTTAAAATACGAGCGTTTAAAAGGCAATGAAACAATAGAAATTCAGACTATTATGTCCACGATGCGTGGGATGATTGATCAAGTAATGTCTGAAAGCAGCTTATACTCACCTTTCTTAGCGGCGCTAGCGATTAAGCAAGCAGAAGGTAGTATGGAAGAAGCCGTTTTCCTTATGAGAGCACATCGTTCTACATTGCCTCGTCCTTATTATAGTAAGACGGTGGAACCGGAGACTATGCTTGTAGAGCGTCGTATTTCCGCAAGTTTTAAAGATATTCCAGGTGGTCAATTATTAGGTGCAACCTATGATTATACGCATCGTTTATTAGATTTTGATTTGATAAATGAAAGCTCAGAAAGCATTCAGCGTTGGTTGCAAAACTACCAAACAGAATTGCAGCAAGTAGATGCTTTCGATGAAGTGAAATATTTCCCTAAAGTAGTGGATTATTTACGCGATGAAGGGCTGTTTGAAAATCATCAAGAAGATAACACAGTTCCTAAAGATATTACGAAACAAAGTTTACAATTTCCTTCCACTAGAAGTGAACGATTGCAAGTAATGACAAGAGGGCAGACAGGTGCTGTCACATCATTAGGATATGCCTCTCTTAGAGGTTATGGGCAAGTACATCCGACTGTCGGGGAAGTGCGCGTTGGTGCTGTTCCTATCTATGTAGGACATCCAAATGAGATGGAGCAGAATACAGAGGATGAGTTTTATATCGGGGAAATTACAGTAACGGAAGTGGAGTCATTTGTCCCGACACAAGTGAAAAATGCCAATAACGAATATGAACTACAATTTGAAATTGGTTATGGCATTTGCTATGGGCAAAATGAAACAAAGGCGATTGCCATGAGTATTTTAGACCAATGTCTAGAGCACCCAGAATCTAACTTTCCTACACATGATGAGGAATTTGTTTTATTGCACATCGATTCGGTGGAGTCGACAGGGTTTATTTCCCATTTGAAATTACCGCATTATGTGACGTTCCAATCGAAGTTAGACAGTGTACGCCAAGTGAAGAAAGAGGTGCAGGAAGTTGAAAACTGATACGCATTTTGCTTTTTTCGATGAAGGTTCAAAAAAAGAAATTCGTCGTGCCATCATAAAAGCTGTAGCAATTCCTGGTTACCAAGTGCCATTCGCTTCTAGAGAGATGCCGATTGCAAGAGGCTGGGGGACAGGTGGTTTGCAAATCACACTTTCTATTATTGGAAAATCTGATGTGCTGAAAGTAATTGACCAAGGAGCGGATGAATCTGTAAATGCCGTTAGTATAAAAAAGCTAGTGCATGATACGACCGGAGTAGAGCTAACGGAACAAACAGAAGAAGCTAGCCTCATCCAATCGAGGCACCGCATACCAGAAGTCGCACTAACCAAAGATCAAATAATTGTCTTACAGGTTCCAATGCCAGAACCACTTCGCCCAGTGGAAGCAAGCGAGCTTAAGACAAAGACAATGCATGCAGAAAATGATTATAGCGGTGCATGGCTCATGCTATTTGAACAAATCATGAAATATGGCAAGACAGCAACTGCGGCAGATCATCCGGTTTATGTGAATGATCGTTACGTGATGGCACCTAGTCCGATTCCGCGATTTGATAACTCAAAACTGCACGAATCGGAGGCTTTAATACTGCTTGGAGCAGGAAGAGAAAAGAAAATATATGCAGTACCCCCTTATACAAATGTAGAATCTCTTGCTTTTGATGATTACCCGTTTACGGTAGAAGCTTTTGAAGATAAGCATTGTCATATATGCAATTCCACGGATGTCTTTTTAGATGAACTAATCGATCCCCAAACAGGAGAAACTATTCATCAATGTAATGATACAAGTTTCTGTATGGATCAGTTGAATAAAAAAGTGGAAGAGGAGGCTCAAAAGAGCTATGTATGAAGAGCCAATATTACAAGTTAGAAATCTACAAAAGCAATTCGGTACAGGCTGTATAGAGTGTCGGCAGAAGGAAACTAGGAAGCTAGTGAAAAACTTTTGCAAGAGTTGCGGCACCTTGTATGCTTGCCAGGATATTTCATTCGACTTGTACCCTGGTGAAGTATTAGGGATTGTTGGAGAGAGTGGAAGTGGAAAATCAACAATGATGCAATGTTTATATTTTGATAGCGACGTTTCATCGGGAGAGGCGTATATCCACACACCCGACTTGGCAGGCAAAAATATATTTGAAATGTCAGCGCAACAAAAGCGTTTTATACGAAATTATGTTTATGGCATGGTTTATCAAAATCCAGTGCAAGGTTTGAAAATGAACTTTTCTTCTGTCGGTAATATTGCAGAGAAACTAATTGCAGCTGGGAACAAACATGTTGGCCAAATGGAAGCGACAAGTAAAAAGCTACTAGAAAACGTGCATATCCCATTGCATCGTATGAAAGAAGAGCCTAGAAATTTCTCCGGTGGGATGCAGCAACGTGTTCAAATTGCAAAAGCATTATCAAACAATCCACCAATATTATTTTTGGACGAAGTAACAACCGGACTAGATTTATCTGTACAAGCAAATGTACTTGATTTGATCAAAGGAATACAACGTGATTTAGGAATTAGCATGATTGTCGTATCACATGATTTAGCTGTTATTCGTATGCTCGCAGACCGTACCATTGTTTTGTTGAATGGGAAAATTATCGAAGAAGGCTTAACAGATCAAGTGTTAGAAGACCCACAACATGAGTACACACAACAATTAGTCTATTCATTACTTTAGGAGGAACGACCACTTTGTATATTATTCATAATGGAAAAGTTATAACAGAAGAGGGAATTATCGAAGGAAAAGCAGTCTTGGTTGTAGGAGAGATTATCGAAGCGATTATCCCTCAGGAACAAGTGTCGAACTATCCTCATGCGGAGCTAATCGATGCAAGAGGTGGTTATATTTCACCAGGATTTATCGATATCCATTCAGATTATATCGAAACGGTTGCTTCCCCAAGACCGACAAGCATGATGGACTTCAATATTAGTTTAAGGGAAGCGGAGAAAATATTGATTAGCCATGGTATTACAACGATGTTCCATTCTCTTTCTTTTTACAAAGAAGATGTGTTTACCCATAAACCGATGCGCAATCCAAAGAATATTCAACGTATGGTAGATGCAATAGATGCGACACACAATGAATTGCATTTAATACGCCATCGATTACATGCACGATTTGAAATAGACAATATTGATGAAGTGGACTGTCTTGCCCAGAATATTGAGGACGGTAAGGTGCATTTACTTTCTTTTATGGATCATACTCCTGGCCAAGGACAATATAGAAATTTAGAAGTCTATCGCGAAACATTAAAAGGGTATCGCAATATTTCAGATGATGACGTAAATGTGCTCATAGCTGAACGACAAAGCACGGAGTTTTTAACGATTGAAAAGATAAAAGAAGTCGCGGATATAGCTTTATCTAAAGGGATTGCGGTTGCCTCTCATGATGATGATGATATAAAAAAGCTGGAATTAGTGCAATCGTTTGGAACAACGATTAGTGAGTTTCCTATCACGCTAGAGGTTGCTAAAAAAGCGAAGGAAATTGGTTTGCATACAATTGCAGGTGCACCAAATGTGTTGCTTGGGGGCTCCCACTCGGGCAATTTATCAGCAGCAGAAGCTATTTCGCATGATTGTGTGGATATTTTGTGTAGTGATTACTATCCTGCAGCGTTACTACACGCTATCTTTGAACTTCATGAAAAGCATGGCAATGATTTACACAAAATGTTTATGATGGTCACACTAAATCCGGCAAAGGCAGTGCGCATGGACGAAGAACTGGGCTCGATAAAGGTTGGGAAAAAAGCTGACATTCTTGTGATTGAACGAATGGAAGATGGATACCCAATGCTAACTGCGACAATGGTCAACGGTGTTTTAATCACCACAACTAATTACCGAATTAAATAACGAAACGAGGAGATAGGTATATGGCAATGCTAGAAATTGTGGATTTTGGCAAGCGATTCACCATTCATCATTTAGGAAAAACGATGCCCGCCATCCAAAATATTAATCTATCATTGGAAGCTGGAGAATTCATCGGAATTGTCGGTAAGAGTGGTAGCGGTAAGTCCACCATACTAAAGAGTATCTATCGAACATATTTACCGGACGAAGGGAAAATAATGTACGACTCCGAACGCTTTGGAGAAGTTGATTTGGCACAAATCTCCGAAAGACAAATGTTGTATTTGAGAAAATATGAGATTGGCTATGTGTCACAGTTTTTAAGTGTAATGCCTCGAACGACATGCCGTCAGCTCGTGACGAATGCTTTGTTAGAAATGGGCGAGTCGGTAGCTGTTGCACGGGGAGAAGCAGAAAAAGCACTAGCTCATTTTGAATTAGATCCGAAGTTATGGGACAGTTATCCAAATACATTTTCAGGTGGAGAAAAACTGCGATTGAATATCGCGATGGCAACCGTGAAAAAGCCTAGATTATTACTATTAGATGAGCCAACCGCGAGCCTAGACCAACAATCCAAGATAAAAGTACGAGAAATCATCGAGAAATTAAAAAAACAAGGAACAACTTTAGTTGGAATTTTCCATGACATTGAATTTATGGATGGTCTATGCGACAAAGTATATGACATGCAAACAAGACAACTAACGATAACGAAAGAAGTAGTTAGCCATGAAAGCTGATTTACATGTTCATAGTAGTTTTTCAGACGGTTCTGAAGCCGTCGAAACTGTACTAAAGCTCGCAAAGGAACGAGATGTTACCCAAATTAGCTTTGTTGACCACGATACAGTTAAAGGGCTATCTAAAGTATGTATGCTTGGTGAAAAATATCAAATTGAAGTCATACCAGGTATAGAAATCTCTGCGTATGACTTCAAAAGAGATCGAAAAGTACATATACTCGGCTATAACTATGACCCCGAAGCAGTACATATTCGAGCGATATGTGATGATTTACTCAAACGACGCCAGACCCATTCTCTATGGCAAATAAAACAAATTCAAAAAGCGGGATACAAACTGGATGTAGAGAAAATCATAGAAACTGCTAAGCCTTCAGAGACGATTTACAAGCAGCATATTATGCGTCATTTAACGGAAGCTGATTACACATCTCTTTCATATAAGCAATTATATAAAAGCTTATTTAAGGGCGTAGGGGTGGCATCAGGGGACATTGTCTATATCGATGCGGTTGATGCTGTAAAAGCAATTGTAGCAGATGGGGGACTTGCTGTAGTGGCCCATCCCGGTCAGCTAGATTCGTATGATTTGATTCCCGAGCTTATACCGTATGGTTTAGGGGGAATCGAGCGAAATCACCCAGATCATACAGCTAGCGATTACCAAAAGGTAGAAGCTTTAGCTAAGCGATATGGACTGGTTATGACAGGTGGCACAGATTTTCACGGCGCATACGGAGCGCCCATCCCCCTTGGTGAGATTACTAGCCCTTCGAGTCTTCTTAAAAGTTATAAATAAATGGTGTAAATAAGGTTAATACTTTATAAAGTTACTGTAAATTTCCACAATTGTAAAAAGTAATGTGGTTCAATATAAAAGTAAGGTCAGTTACAACATTGCACTGCCATTTTATTTAGCGAAAAGGAGAATTAGTAATGAAGAAAAGTTGGTTTGGAATTAGCCTATTTTTAGTAGTTGCTCTGTTATTATCAGCATGCTCAGAAGGAACAGCTGGAGCTAAAGATGCAAAAGTGGATGACGTGATTAAAATTGCTTGGTACCCTAATGAGTCTGGAACAGATATGAAATCTTCCCGTGATGAAATCGGTCGAGTAATTGAAGAAGCAACAGGCAAAACGGTGGAGCACCAATTAACAACAGATTATGCGATTGCCATTGAAACATTGGTCAATAATAATGCTGACCTTGCTTTTATGGGAGCACAAGGATATATAGAAGCAAAAAATGGAAACGATGCAATACAACCTTTAGTAGTTCCTACTGGTGCATCCGGTACATTAGATGATGCATTGTACCATAGCTGGTTAGCGGTAAATGTAGATGCACAAGATGATTTTAAAGTAGACGGGGAATTTTCATTAGAAACATTAGAACAAAAAAGTATGTCTTTCGTTTCCAATAGTTCAACTTCAGGATTTGTCGTCCCATCCTCATCTATTATCGGATACTATGCCGAAAAATCGGGCTTTGAAGATTTAGTACCGGAAGATCTAATGGAAGGTGGACCGCTATTCTCACAAGTATTATTCGGAAATTCACACCAAGGGTCAGCGGTAAATTTATTAAGTAACAATTCAGAAGTAGCAGCTTTCTGTGACACTTGCGTAGGAAACTATGTAGAAGTTATAGAAGGAGAAGAAAATAAAGTAGGATCTGTATACAAAGTAAAAGACGATGCAGCAGAACCATTTAACACAGTAACTGGAAAAGAATTTATCTTAATGTCTGTTACGCCAGTATTAAACGCACCATTCGCGGCGAACTTAGATGCTTTAGGACAAGAGGATTATGACACATTAAAAGAATTATTCTCTTCGGATGAGATTGCAAACAATGAGAAAATATTCGTTCCAAAAGACTCTGGAGAACCAGGATTATTTTTCAAAACAGAAAATGAAAGATTCGCAGAAGTAGAAGATGCATGGTTCAATCCAATCCGTGAACTTTCTAACTAATTGAACGATATTTAAGGACACTTGGAGCATGCATGTATTAACGTGCATGCTCCAATTTACAAAAAGGAGGGTAAAAGCGTGACGTTAGTTGAAGTGAAAAACCTAGGTAAATCTTATAATGCGCAAACGAGAGTTTTAAAGGATGTTAGTTTTGAAGTAGAGGCTGGAGAGTTCGTTTCGATTATAGGTCTATCTGGAGCAGGAAAATCGACGCTGTTACGATGCATTAATCGAATGGTTGAAATCGATGAAGGAAATGTGATTTTTGATGGGCTTGATGTAGGAAGTTTGAACAAACAGGAACTACGTAAAATGCGCACAAATATAGGGATGATTTTTCAACATTATAATCTTGTGCCACGGCTTTCCGTTATTGAAAATGTATTACATGGTCGTTTGGGATACAAAACTACGTTACAAGGGGTATTTAACCGATTTACGGAGCTTGAAAAAGAACATGCATTTTTTCTATTAGAAAAGTTAGGCATTGCAGATCATGCATATAAAAGATGTGATCAGTTAAGTGGAGGACAGCAGCAACGAGTTGGTATTGCTCGTTCCCTAATTCAAGAACCAAAGTTGGTGCTCTGCGATGAACCAATTGCTTCACTAGATCCTAATTCTTCTGAAATCATTATGGACTACTTAAAATCGATCACAAAAGAACTAAATATTGCATGCATCGTCAACCTCCATCAAGTGGAAATCGCATGTAGTTATTCGGATCGAATTATTGGTTTAAGTAAAGGTAACGTGGTATTTGACGGTCCGAGTTTTATGCTAACTTCTGCTCATACAGACGAAATCTATGGGACAAAAACAGTAGAGACTAGAAAGCTAGTCACTGTGTAAGGGGCAACTAAACGTGAATGAAAAAGCAATGCGAAGCCAGCGAAAATGGCAAACGATTATTTGGGTAGCGATTATTTTGGTATTTACGTATTTAGCATCTGATATTACAAATTTTAATATCATACATGGGATTGCCACTTTACCGAATGCCATTACGTGGATATTTTCCAATTTGACTATCACATCAGAAACACTAGAAAGATTGCCGAAAATATTAGAGAAATTAGCCGAGACGATTCTTATGTCTATTGCAGCAACAACAACGGCGACAATCTTTTCATTGTTTTTAGGGTTAATGGGCTCCAAAACGACTGGTACAAGTAGTGTATTAGGTGTATTCGCTCGATTTATTGCTTCTGTTGCAAGAAATATTCCGGTGGTCGCTTGGGCGTTAATACTTCTTCTGTCTTTTGGACAAAACTCGATGACAGGATATTTGGCCTTATTTGTAGGTTCTTTAGGTTTTCTAACGAGAGCATTTATTGAAACGATAGATGAAGCTAGTCATAGTGCGGTGGAGGCGCTCCGAGCTACAGGTTCTACTTATTTTCAAATCGTCTTCAAAGCGGTTATTCCTCAATGCCTACCTCAAATGATCAGTTGGATTTTGTTTATGATTGAAACAAATATCCGGAGCGCAACACTAGTTGGCATTTTAACAGGAACGGGGATCGGGTATTCCTTTGACTTGTATTATAAGACGCTTAACTATAGTGCAGTAGCACTAGTTACTTTCGTCATCGTCATCTCCGTCATTATTATTGAACTTATGTCAAACAGAATACGGAAGGTGATTTTATAATGGAAGCCACTACAACCTTGGTAAAACGGAGAGCAAATGGTCGAATTTCGATTAAATCAGGCAATAAGGTAGAGCAAGTCATGGCTGGTACAATATTCGTTTTAACCCTTCTTACCATACTAGCTTTTTTCTTTTTCAATTATGCGGGACTGGATATATCGAGGGCTATCCCCGAGACGGCTTATAATTTAAAAACCATGTTTTTGGAGCCAGCTTTAAGCCATTTCACATGGGGAGAAGCCATTTATCAAGTAGGGATTACCTTAGGATTAGCTTTTTTGGCAACGATTCTAGGAGCAGTTATTGCATTTTTTCTAGCACTAATGGCTGCAACCAATTTATCTAATCTCTGGGTATCTAAGACTGTACGAATCGTTGTAGCTTTTATTCGTGCAGTACCGACTGTTTTATGGGTTCTAATTTTTGCGATTGCTGCAGGTTTGGGAAGCGAAGCAGCTGTACTAGGGATGCTTTTTCATTCTATTGCTTACTTGGTCAAAGCATTTTCAGAGGCATTTGAGGAAGTGGATAGAGGAATTTTAGAAGCATTGACGGCAACAGGGGCTAATTGGTGGCATATTATCACCCACGCTGTTTTACCCTCTACTTTTACGTATTTGTTATCTTGGACGTTCCTGAGATTCGAGATTAACTTTTCTGTAGCTGTTGCAATGGGAGCAGCAGCTGGAGCAGGAGGAATTGGATTTGAACTGTTTATGGCCTCCGGATTCTACTTTGATATGAGAGAAGTGGGGTTAATCACTTATATCATCTTATTACTAGCGATTGTGTTGGAAATTATGTCGACTCAATTGAAAAAACGCTATTTCCCAGCAAAGGCTGTAAGATAATAAGGAAAAGGACTTTCCGATTATGGAAAGTCCTTTTTAACCAAAGATGAATGTAATTATTTTCTTGTTAAAACAATAATTTTTGGTGAAGATATCCTTAACGCGACAAAAAAACTCATCACAAATAGAATCAGCTAAACTACTTACTTATTCTTCAAGTGAAACTGGCGAAAGCACATAATCTCCTCGATGCACTGGCTCACCAATAATAACCGGAACCCGAGAAGAAAAAATTGGTCCATCGACTATAACCGTGTGAAACTCACCATTTTCTCCACAAGCATCAATGCCAGCAAGCTCGAGTTCCTCTACAATCTCTCGCGTCAATTTTTCCCCAACATACTTAGCCGGCATCATCTTTTTGTTTACAACAATGATCCAAGCTTCAAACCCTTCAGCTAATAACTCGTCCACAACAGATTTTCTTGTCATTTGCCAAAGTGGATGCACAGCTACAATATCTGACTTTGCACATGTTTTTTGCACCCATTCTAAATGTCCTTCGAGATCAATGTCGCCAAACACCCCATGTGTAATTCCTTCTTCTCGGCAAGCATCCATCGCATTAGTAAATTGATGCTCATATGTACCCCAACTAGCTGCTTTTGTTAATAAAGGTACGCCAAGTCGCTCTACTTGGGCTTGTACGACTTCTAATGGAAGTGCATGCGACTTAGAAATTTCCCCGTCTTCCTCAAACATCGTCAGCACTTTTTTCGGCGTCATTCCTAATTGTACTGCTCGGTAATAAGCCAATGCAGAATCTTTTCCGCCACTCCATGAAGCTACAAAACTTGCATTTTGCATGCTAGAATCACCCCTTTTATACTAAGGTACATGATTACTTGAGAAAATTTCAAGTGATGATTCTGTTTCTGTGGAATAAAATGGTCGAGAGCAATCCATTTCGAAAAAAGAGCAACTACAAGACTAAGGAAAGCAGTCATAGAGGAACAACTAAATGGGTTAAGGAATCGTTTTCTTCCTATACGAAAAAACATCCTACTTGACCCTCTGTAACAATCATTGGCAAATATTAATAGTATACATCAAAGGAAATTCGAAACAATCAGCTTGTACCATCGAGGAGTGGAAGTATGCCAACGATTACGGGAAAGCAATACATCGAAAGGATTGATAAGTTAAAAACGGAAGTATGGTTAGATGGTGAACGAGTGATAGGTAATATTTCGGAGCATCCTGCATTTAAAGGGGTTATGAAGAGCCAAGCAGCCTTGTATGATTTACAGCATGATGATTCGTTAAAAGAGTTTATGACTTATCCATCGCCATCTACTGGCGAACTTGTAGGTATGTCTTATTTTCAGCCTAAAACCAAAAAGGATTTAGTTAAAAGAAGAGAAATGATTCAACAGTGGGCAAAATCAACTAATGGGCTTATGGGAAGAAGCCCGGACTATATGAATACGACTTTAATGGCTCTAGCATCATCATCCGAGCTATTGAGAGGTAAGAAAAACTGCTTTCCTGAACATTTGCTAGCATTCTATGAATATGCTCGCGAGCACGATCTATCGATGACACATACTTTTATCGACCCACAAGTGAATAGGACACAATTTTACTTTGAAAAAAACAGTGAGCCTATAGTAGCAAAAATTGTGGAGCGAAACGCAGAAGGAATTGTTGTAAAAGGAGCAAAATTATTAGCGACACAAGGGGGAATCACAGACGAAATTTTGGTCCTTTCTGCAGGAGGAATTTTGGATGAGGAGAGTGGATTTGCGTTTTCCATCCCCAGTAATAGTAAAGGATTAAAGTTTATCTGTAGGGAATCATTTGTAGGTGGAGACTCTGTATTTAATTATCCTTTGAGCTCACGCTTTGAAGAAATGGATAGTATTGTAGTGTTCGATAATGTGCTTGTGCCATGGGAGCGCGTGTTTTATTATGATAATTCAGCAGTTGCGAACAGCTTCCAAATAACTAGCTCTTTTCAAGCCTTTGCATTGCATCAAGTGGTGTCGAGACAAATCGTGAAAACTGAATTTATATTAGGCATCGCAGAGTCCATTATTAACACGATTAATATATCCGAATACAAGCATGTGCAGGAGAAGGTTGCCGAGATTATAGTGGGACTTGAAACGATGAAAGCATTAGTCATCAAATCAGAAGTAGAAGGGAAGTTGGATGAATGGGGGGTTATGCGTCCAGACAGTATAACACTGCTCGTGGGTATTAATATATTTCCACGTATTTATCCAAGATTCACGGAAATCATTCAGCTGTTAGGTGCTAGTGGACTGATGACTGTTCCAACAGAGCATGCTTTTCAGTCGTCTATACGAAAGGAATTAGACCAGTACCTACAATCCAGAGGGGAAAATGCTGAAGATCGTGTCAAACTTTTTCGTCTAGCTTGGGATTTAACTATGAGTCCATTTGGCACACGCCAAACGTTGTATGAACGCTTTTTCTTTGGTGATCCGATACGACTTTCTAGTCAATTGTATCAATCGTATAATAAAGAGCCGTATGTGGAACGGGTGAAAGGAATAGTAGAAGCCTTCTCCTTGAAATAAGAAATCCCAACCATTTTCAATGGTTGGGATTTTCATCATTGGTTGACCACCAATAACAATTAAAGCTTATTTCGTCTATCTAATGTATCTTCACCTAATATATTTTCCTCTAAAGGGTCATTATCCAAAGCATTTCTCTCTAAAATAGCATCTGGATCATTAGGAATCCCATCCGTACGGTGGATATCTGCCTGTTCACGACGAACAGTCTCGCTAACCGTCTCGGTGTCTTTTACTTTTTTCTTACCTACAACAATTTCCTCACTTACCACTGGGCGTTTTGTCACTTCAACGCGTTCCTCCATGACAGGAATATGAATACTCTCGCCATCATCGAATACTTCTCCAGCCGCAGTCTCTGCATCGACCGCGCGTCTTTCGATGTATACTTCTTCTCTTTCAACAGGAACTTCCACTGTTTCTTGCTCTTCTACAACGTATTTATCGACGTTTACTTCACCTGCCAGTTGGCGTTCTTTGTCAATCGATAATCGTTCCTCATGAAGCTGCAAATGTTCTTCTTGGGAATTGTCCCCCACATAAGCCGTATCGGTAGAATCGATATTGGTACCAACGTAACCTGCGCCTGTGCCTAAATCAATATTTTTGTCGTCGTAAATAGTTCCATAATTCTTGTCTACATAAAGTAAAAAAGAACCATCTTTGACATCGCTGTAGTATCGTTGTGACTCCTCTTCTGTAAAGCCCATGTCATGGAATGCTGCACGAACAGGTTCATCTCCGCTCATAAAGGCTATAAACTTGTCTAACCAGTTTCCATCAGCTGATACGAGATCCACATCAGTCTGACCACGAACAATTGATAGAGAATCTTTATCATTGGTAACTACATAAATATCATTTTCTACATAACCTTCATTTTTTAACTCTTTAATCTTATGCAATACTTCCTCTTCCGTTCTGAATGATCCAACATATTTTTTATCTGCCATTATAGTGTTCCTCCTATTATTTTAAGATTTGATATGTTACTTGTTTTATAGAATACCCAATTGAATTCTGGATGAAACAAAAAAAGAAGGAGGAATTGGAAATTGGACATAACAAATAAAAGAGAATTATTGAGAAGAGCAGGGAGGGAGAAGGGGATAGGTGCAGATTTTATTTTCGAAAAGTTATATGTAATAAGTTCAAAGAAGTAGATATTTCTACACCTACAAGTAGAAATATCTACTTCTTTATGTTTTCGGTTAACATTTTTTATTTAAATCTCTCCTATGCAATAACTGTGTGTAATAACAACTTTAATAACTCTTCCAATGTTTCTGGTAATTGCTCTGGTAACTCAAATGGACTCTTCATTTTTCTGCCTCCTTTTTGTTATTTCATAATCTATTAACAATATAGTCAATCTATCTAACTTTTATACTTGAATTTAGAAAAAATTTAAGAAAGTTTCTAATCTATTAAAAGAGAGTCTATTTGGTATATATCAAACAAAAAAGCGAGCTACTACTGATGGTTTACAGTAATAGCTCGTCTTCATGTATCCGTGAGTTTTTTCAAATCATTCCCAGATGGATTCTGAAATACTTGAATTCCAAACTCTGGGGCAATGGCAAAAAGATGATCAAAAATGTCGGCTTGAACTGTCTCATACACAGCCCATGCTACATCATTTGTAAATGCATATATTTCTATTGGTAATCCGTGTTCGGTTGGTGCTAATTGTCTAACCATTAAGGTCATTTCTTGATTGATTCCAGGATGATTTCGAAGATAGTTGCTAATATACGCTCTAAATACACCGATATTCGTAAGCGCCCTACCATTCACGGGATTACTTTTGTTAATTTTATTTTTATTATTATACTCTGTAATCTCACGTTCTCTAAGCGGAATATAGTCCGAAAGATGATGGATATTTTTAAAGCTACTGATCATTTCCTCTGTACAAAACACAATACTATTGACATCGACATTTAATGAACGCTTAATCCGCCTGCCTCCGGAAGATTGCATCCCTCGCCAATTGATAAAAGAATCGGATATTAGCGCATAGCTTGGAATCATCGTTATCGTTTTATCGAAGTTTTGTACCTTAACGGTATTGAGGGAGATATCAATAATGTCACCGTTTGCCCCGTATTTAGACATTTCTATCCAATCGCCAACTTGAACCATATCATTAGTCGACAACTGAATCCCTGCAACAAGGCCCAATAATGAGTCTCTAAAAACCAACATGAATACAGCAGAGAGAGCACCAATTCCACTTAGAAGAAGAAGGGGGCTTTTTCCCATAAGGTTTGCGATTACGAGAATAATTCCAAACGTTATGACAATAATTTTAATTACTTGAACATATCCTTTAATAGGCTTGGTCTTAGATACTTCATACGTTTGATATATATCATTCATTGCATTTAAAGAGCTATTAATAACGATTAACCCCATAATTACTAAATAGGCCATCGCTCCCTTTTCTATCAGATGTTGAAAGGATGGAAAAGTGGAAGCAAAGTAGTAAATTATAATTGCAGGAACTATATGCGACAATTTATGAAAAACTCTTCTTTCTAAAAGTACATTATCCCAATGAAATTTAGTGTTGTTCACAATTTTGGTAATCATCCTGATTACTACTTTTTTGGTGATAAAGTTCGCTATTATACAGAAAATCATTATTAAAAGAATGGTAATAACTATGGATAGATATTTAACTAAGGTAGCATCCATTCCATATTTTAAAAGCTGTTGGCTTACGATTTCCATCTATTTCACTCCATTTGTTGACATAAATATCATTATATCAAAATAAATTGACCTTCACCTTGTTCCATGTTTCAACACAAAACATGCTAAGATATTACCAAACAGAACAAATACATAAAAAAGATAACTAATAGTAATCGAGAAAGGACTACCACATGAACTTTTCGATGAATGAAACAAAAATCAAAAAACTATGCGGAGTTACTGCATTTAAAAAGGGGAAGGCATACTTTCAAGCTGAAAAAGTAAATCTTCACCCTGCTAAAAAAGAAAGTACAGTTATTAACGCCAATGTGAAAGTGGGAGATGGCTTTGATGTCATGGTAAAAGCAGCTCCCGGTGGAAAAATAGTAGCTAATTGTACATGTCCGCAAATAAGCTTTGTACAGACATACTGTCAGCATATTGCGGCCGTACTACTCTCTATTGAAGAGAAGCAGCAAGCGGAGGATCACTTAGCGGCACAAATGCTAGAACTATTTGAAAACAAATCCTCAGCTCCTACCGGTAAGCAGCTACATTTTGATAAAAGACAGACATTGCATGTAGAGTTCACCTACCGTCCTGTTTATCAAACAGAGGGGGAGTATACATTCGGCATACAGTTAAGTATTGGTTCCCGTAAGTTACATCCAGTCTCCCATATAGCAAAATTTTTGAGTGCAATGGAGAGTAGAGAACCCTTCGAATATGCACCGGGCTTGATCTATACACCAGAGCTCTTCAGTTTTCCAAGAGAAACGGATGAAGTTCTTCAATTTCTGATGAAAAGCCAGCGAATAAAAAGTAAAGCCGCCTTACAAGAAGGCCTGTTACTTATCTCCGCCTCGGATTGGGAGCAGCTACTTCCTTTATTGGAAAAAGCACCTGCAGTTAGGGTAATGCACGGTGGACAGATTTTCGACGGAGTTCATATAGGAAAAGACCTTTCTCTAAGCTTTGAATTTGAGGAAGGACATACGACCGGCTATCAATTGAATGTGAAAGGACTCGAGCAAATTACCGTATTAAAGGCTTACGGCTATGCACTGTCAGAAGGAATTCTATATAAGCTTCTTGCAGATGAATGCAATAGGCTAGTAGAGCTGAAAGCAATGCTGGATAAGTCAGGAACACATCAACTCGTTATATCAGACGAGCAAATAGATCATTTTATGGAAAAAGTTATTCCCGGTTTGATGAAGCTCGGGCAAGTGATAATTGCAGAATCCATTTCCAAACGACTAGGGGAAACACCACTTCGTATCAAGATGTTCCTAGATCGAGTGAAACACCGGTTATTAGTAGGATTAGAGTTTCATTATGGGCATTTAGTCATCAATCCATGCGAAGAAACCGAAGAAACATTTTCGCATTATCCAGGAATAAGACGCCAGCGCAATAAGGAACTGCAAATCATGGAGTTGCTTGAGGAAAACTCCTTTACACAAACAGAAGGTGGATTTTTTTTATATGACGAGGAAGCGGAGTACCATTTTTTATACCATATACTTGGTAACATGGAAAAATGGGTACAGGTTTATGCTTCGACAGCCGTGAAAATGCGTGTGCAAAGAGGATATATTGGTCCAAGGATAAGAGTCGAAGTAAAGGAACGAACAGATTGGCTAGAGTTCAAGTTCGATCTTAAAGAAATTTCGGAAAAGGAAATTCAGCGGCTGATGGGTTCTATTGAAGAAAAACGAAAGTTTTACCGCATTCCAGGTGGCAACTTAGTTTCACTTGAGACACCTGAATACCAAGCTTTATCTAGCTTTATTATTGATATGGGAATTACGACGGATACGATGGAAGAAGTAATTCGAGTTCCATTAATAAAAGGAATGCAAATGATCGACTCCTTAGAGCAAAGTGACCTGGTAGAACCGGGGGAAAAATTTGCGAAGCTAATGAAAAACTTACACAACCCTGAAAACTTAGAGTTGGATAGTCCAATCTCTTTAGAAGGGGTCCTTAGAGATTATCAAAAAGTAGGATTTAGATGGTTCCAGTTACTTGCAAAATACAGATTCGGAGGTATCCTTGCTGATGATATGGGACTTGGTAAAACGCTTCAAAGTATTGCTTTCATTGAATCGGTTCTTTCAGATGCCCGCACTCGTCATTTACCGATACTAATCGTATGCCCAGCCTCCCTCCTATACAATTGGAAGAATGAGTTAGAAAAATTCACGCCATATATTCAAGCACAGGTGATAGATGGCAATAAAACCAAAAGAACTGAATTGTGGAAGAAAGATGCTTGTGTAGATGTAATAATCACCTCCTATCCAACGCTTCGAATGGATACAGAGCTATACAGGAATCGCCTATTTCATACGCTGTTCTTAGACGAAGCACAGGCTTTTAAAAACCCACTTACCAAAACAGCAAAAGCGGTGAAGATGATTCAAGCAGAGCATCGTTTTGCACTTACCGGCACGCCGATCGAAAATGCATTAGATGAGCTCTGGTCTATATTTCATGTTGTGTTTCCAGAGTTATTACCAGGAAGAAGAGCCTTTAGTGAATTAAGCCGTGATAGTATAGCAAAACGAGTACGCCCGTTTATATTGCGCCGCATGAAACAGGATGTACTGAAGGAATTACCAAACAAGAAAGAAACAATGCTGTATTCCGAGTTACAAATAGAGCAGAAAGCGTTATATGCTGCCTATTTGGCAGAGCTTAAACAAGATGCACTGAAGCATTTGAAAAAAGGGGAGCTCCAAAGGAATCGTATACGAATATTGGCCGGACTCACAAGACTTCGCCAGCTATGCTGTCATCCAGCTCTTTTTGTGGAAGGTTATAAGGGAAGCTCCGCTAAATTTGAACAGTTGATGGAGCTATTAGAGGAATGTCGAATATCAGGTAGACGAGTGCTCATCTTTTCACAATTTACACAGATGCTAGGTATAATTAGAAGGCAACTAATCCGAGAGGGAATTCCCTATTTCTACTTAGACGGTCAAACACCATCGGAGGAACGAGTAACATTATGTGATCGCTTTAATAACGGAGAGGGAAATCTATTTCTAATTTCGTTAAAAGCAGGTGGAACTGGGCTTAATCTGAATGGAGCAGATACAGTAGTGCTTTACGACTTGTGGTGGAATCCAGCGGTGGAGCAGCAAGCTGCAGACCGTGCGCATCGAATGGGACAAGAAAACGAAGTCCATATCATTCGTTTAATAGCAAAGGGTACGATCGAAGAAAAAATTACGCAACTGCAATACAAAAAGAAAAGCCTCATCGATGAAGTCATTTACTCAGGGCAGGATGCACTGTCCACTATGACGGAAGAGGATATTAAAGAGATATTAATGATTGAATAGAAACTTAAGATCCAAGAAAAGCATTCATCGCTTATCTTGGATTTTTCTGTTTATCCCGCATTAACGGCAGTAAGACTCCCACTTCAAGATTGAGAAAGTGAAGTGGGAGATCAACTGCCCGTAAAAGCCCGATTGGTTCAACTAACAATCAGTGGGGGATGAAGACCCCCCACTGATTGCAGTTTCACTTTATATCAATGAAGAAAATTAATAGTTTTTGGTTCGTGTAGACAGTGTTATTAAAGTTCTCCTTCTAATTCACCTTAAAATATGCCCTTTTAAGGCCACTCTAATTATAATTACATACCAAAACATGTGAAGTGGCTAAAATGCTCTAAAACACCCTTAAAATGCTAATTAAATAAAAAAACCGACTAGCTTAAGTGTTTAATAGATAATTTCTGTTGTAAGGAAGCGAAAAGTGAGGTTGATAATTTTCTTACTAATATTTCTTCTTTAGAGGAGTAAGTGAGAAGTAAATCCTATAATTTCAGTTAGTAGATATTTCTTCACAAAAATCCCTTGTTTTTAAATAATATTAGGTGAGGTAAAAGCATCAAATAATAAAGATAGAAAAGCTTACTTTTACTTAAAAAGAGAAAATAATCTGTTGTGTATACAAGTATACAATAAGTAAACATAACGTATTCAATAATGTAAACATGTATACAAATACGTACGCATGTTGTTAAATAGGGATGTGTACAAAATAGATTACAAGTATACAAGAGTGTATATGTTGTAAGCAAAATTAGTTGGAATGTTTACAATTTGAATACACCTTTTGGTGGATTGACGGAGTAATCTCTGTGAGATAACCTTAAAATGGTAGAACCTATAAAAAGAAGGGATGATTTGATGAACACTTCAAGAGTTTGTGCAATCGATGTAGGAAATGACTCAGTTAAAGCTTTATTTGGAAAATTGGATTATGAACTAAACATTCCCAATGTAATTGCGGTATCAACAGAAGATAGACCGGTTATAGGTATAGAGGAATTAAATGATAAGGATCCTATAGAAGGAATCCATATTAGAGTACACTCCCCTGCCCTTAATGAAAATAATATAATTTATCGTGTTGGTAGCTTAGCGACAAAAAGCGATAATGCAACTGAATTAGACCCTGGAAGTAACAAATCAGAGGAAGATCAAACATTAGTCATGTTATTTGCTACTTTGGCTTTAGATGCAGTTAGAGAAGAAAATGCAGGTCTATTTAAAAAGAATAATAATGTAATAGATGCAAACTATACGTTAGGTACTGGTCTGCCCCTTCGTGAAGTAAAAGAAGGAAAAGACGTGGGCTACCGTTCACAGCTCTTAGGATCAGTTCATCAAGTTGAATTTTTAGTAACACCTAAATACCAAGGACTAAAAGTAAATATTAAATTTGATGAAGTTAAAATATACCCTGAAGGATTCGCAGCTTATATAAACCTAGTAATGGATAATGATTTAAACATTATAAATAGAGATTTAGTAGATAAAAGCATCCTTATTCAAGACATTGGTGGCCTATCAACTGATGTGGCAGTCATTAAGAATCGTAATGTGGACGACGATAAAGCACAAGGATTCAATCTAGGTGTTTCTGAAGCATTAGAGTCAATTCGTGAAGAAATAAGATTAAAACATGGTGTGGAATTAGATAGCCGCAGAGATGTTGTAGATATCATCACTAGAAAGAATGACCGAAATCATATTATGGTGAACGGTAGTCGTACAAGCGTTCATGATATTACAGATCGTATTCTTTTAGACTTAGCGAAGAAAGAATATCGTCATTTACGTAATGTATGGCAAAAAAATTCGCAAACAGAAATCTGCTATTTTGTAGGCGGCGGGTCAATCGTTTTAAAAGATTATATTAAAACGTTAAATAACAACTTGAATGGCTATAATATCGAATTCTTTGAAGATGAAAAAGAGAGCATTTGGATGATGGCAAATGCTTATCACAAACTAATCTCTGATTTTGTCAGAAAGAATGCTAAAGAGACAAAAAAAGCTGAGGCAACGATACAAAAAGTATAAAAATAGGGTGATTTCATGGAAAAGTCAGGGAAATCAAGTATTCAAAGGGGACAAGCTATTACGTTTCGGCTCCCTTCTGATACTCCTGATCATATTTTAAAGCAAATGCAAAAGTTAAAAGAAACAGAGAGAAGAAACTTTTCTAGCAAAATAGCCGAGTTTGTTACGGAAGGTGTGAGTAATTCCTTAACCAAGGATAGAGAAACTATTACCATTCCAATGCCAAAACAGCTAAGTAAGGAACAGCGCAATTGGCTAAAACACGCACATTCAGAAGCTATGTTAGGAAACATTGTCTATCATTTGCTGTCAGATCCTGTTCGGGCAATGTCTATTCTCGCCTCTCTTAACAGCAATGCTTTAGATATCGACCAAGCCCTGTATTTACAAACCGAGCCGACGGAAACTGTAAAAAATGATCTTGATACAAGTCCTTACGCAAATAATTCGACAGAACCAGAAGAGATTCAACAAGAAATGCTTGCTGACGAACTAGAAGATGATTTGATGAATTTTGACTGGGAGCAAGTAAAACATGAGCATGCGTCCACTGAGGAAGATTCAGTGGAAAATGTCGAAACCGAAAGCTTAGATGACTTACTTGGAGATTTTCTTTCGAGAATGAATAAGTAACAATACTGTCTATTAAAGATTATAATTCGCCATACATCAGTGAGAGCTGGTTTATGGCGAATTTTTTATTGGTTAGGAAACTAGAGAAGACCTAGACATGTGGGTAACTTTTTACCAGAAGCATAGGAACAGAGTGTTTATAATTTAATAGTGGTATAGGGAAACTGAGCGGTAAAACCCTTCGAACTTGCTGAACGGATCTGCTAGTCCAGTTTGTCGCGTTCATTGGTCGCTTTGTCGCGTTCGGGATGTGTTTTGTCGTGTTCGAAGAGTAGTTTGTCGCGTTCACAGCATACTCTGTCGCATTACACCATTTACTGGAAGTGTATTTACAAATAATGGACTTTGTAAGAACTGCTAGAACTAAGTAAATAGCAAGCTCTATTGTTTTTCACTACAGGATGGAAAGCATCTGCCCTGTAGTTAAGATTTTAACGGCCATTTAATTCAATTCGCTACCGCTCTGTTTCCCTATTATGGGCGTTATTCTATCTTTAACAAATGAGATAATTTACCGATATTCAAGAACTATAAAACTTATATATATAGATAGGTATTTGTATTCCTAAATAGAAACTGATTTGTGACATACGTATTGGTTTTATTGCAAACCTTAGACTTCTTAAGGATCATTTTTCCAATCTCACTAAATTCCATCTTTACCTTTATTATAAAAAATGGAATATTAAAACTAATAGGGAATGAGGAGGAGTTTGATGGACCAGGAAAGGGAGATATCATGTTTTAGAGTTAACAGATGCCACTTACATTCGGTAAGTCCCAGCTCTACCTCACCTACTAAAAACTGCTCTACTATATGACCTAAAGTATCTGGTTCGAGGGCATCAAGAGCACTTTGCATTTGTTGAAGTACTTGCTTATAACCAGCAGCAGAGACTACAAAGTGTTGGAGTAGCGGCAGATCGTTGGGCAGAGCTCGCTTCCTGTAGTCCCCCGTTAACCATTACGACACCGACAAACAAAGCAGAAATGTGCCTGCGTGAGGTAGAGGAAGAAAAGTCGGCAGTAGATACTGGTTTAGAAGTGGTGGATGGAATTTTAACTGGTTTATTTGATGTTGGAAAAGATTTTGTCACAGGTATTGTCGATATAATCCAGGACCCAAAAGCCACGTTGGACGCTACAGTAGAAGCGGTTACGAATCCGGTAGAGACATTCAACGTAATAAAATCGGCCATCTCTACTTCCTACGAACGTGATATGGTCAATGGAGATGCCAATTCTCGTGCCCACTGGGTAACCTACGCATTAGGTACAGTCGCCACATCCATAGTTGGAACAAAGGGTGTTGGTGCACTTACAAAATCAGGGGTTGCGGCCACAAAGGCAGCAGTTCCAACAGTAACCGGAGCAATAAATAATGCCTCTGCATCATTAGCTAATCTATTACCTTACGGACCCCGTCCACAGTTTGCAATCGCAGGTGAAGTTCCTTATAACACAGTCAATGCAAACGGATTGAAGGACCAGATAATCTCCATGGCTAGTGTGGCGAGTGGTGTTAAGGGTACGGGTAAGACTGTAAGTGATTACCTTGAGGACATAACTGCGAACGGGAAAGTAGATTCCACTAAAATGAATAAGCTCAAAAATGCCATTCAGAATAATACTTTTAATGTAGACGAGCTCTCTGAGATTAGAAAAGAGATGGCTGATTTAGGCATTACTAAAGTATATGATGAAGCATTAATTAAAATAGATTTTGGTAAGTATCTACGAGGGCTAATGGGTGATCCACCTTCTGCTATGATAAATCCTCATGCACATCATATTCTATTCAAAAAAGGTCTTGGTCAGAAGCAGCAAGAGCTGGTTCGAGAAGGTCAAGAAATATTAAGAAGATATGGAGTGGATCCAATAATTGGAGTAGAAAACCTCGTTTGGGCACCAAATGCTGTAACGGGACAACATAGTCTTGATGCTTTAAAGGAAGTAGTGGCTAGGTTAAGAGCTATTGAAGCAATAGACGGTGATTTTGATGATATTGTTGAAACTCTCAACGATTTAGGAGATATAGCTAGTACAAGATAGTAGATATATAGGAGGTAGTGTTATGGATGAAAAAAGTCTAAATAAAGCTTTAAGAAGTGCTATTAAGCTTGGTGATATTGATGAAGTGAAGCGTTTAATAGGCGATAATCCAGAATCTTTACATTCAATGACACCATTTGGAACATGGCTACATGTTGCAGCAAAGAAAGGGCATTTTGAAATAGTAGAATATCTAATTCATAAAGGAATCGATGTTAACACAAAAGGGGATGTATTTGATGCTTCTCCTTTAAGAGTGGCTGCAGGAGCGGGGCATTTGGAAATAGTAAGATATTTAATAAAGGCAGGCGCAGAATTAGATGTGAGCTTGGCAAAAAGAAACCCATTATTTGGGGCGATTTATGGCGGACATAAAGAAGTAGTTAAGTTTCTAGTTGAAAAAGGTATAGATATTTCAATTAGGTACACTGGCGAAAATATTAAGGATATGAATGCCTATGAGTATGCTAGAGAATTTGGACAAACAGAAATTGCTGAATACCTAAAGCAAAAAATGGATGAAAAAGAATAAAAAGTGTTACAGTGACCAAGCAAAAAAATAATTAATCAAAGGTGCCAGTTTTAATACAATCTCGAATTGTGTTAGAACTTGGCACCTTTCACTTTTGTCACAGGTATTGTGGATATATTACAAGATCCCAAAGCCACGTTGGACGCTACAGTAGAAGCGGTTACGAATCCAATAGAAACATTCAACAGTATAGCAGAGTATAAAGAGTAATTTATTATTTTACAATGAAGCAGTTTAGGGTACTAGGTTCTCGAACCATTTAAATTGTATTAGAACCTGGCACCCCAAGTTATCGACTCCCAACAAGTTCCTTCTCAGTTTCCTTTGTTTCTACAGGTTCTAGAAAACTAGGTGATAAGGAAGGGAATGTGAATTTAAATGTCGTTCCTTGTCCAATTTCACTTTCTACATGAATTGTCCCATTCATAGCACGTACGATACTATACACTACCATAATGCCAAGGCCAGTCCCCTTGCTTCCTTTTGTTGAATAATAAGGCTCACCTAAGCGGTTCACTTGTTCAAGCGTCATACCTGAACCAGTATCTTTAATGAGAATACCTAAAGTTGTTGGTGTGCTCTCCGTTTCAACCGTTAATGTGCCTCCGTTTGGCATTGCTTCAATTGCATTTTTCATAATATTTACAAGGCACTGATGAAACTTTTGTTTGTCTCCTTCAATCTCCTCTCCCTGTGAAAAAATAGAAACTATTTTGACCGAATTTTGCTTTGCCAATGGTTTTAGTGATTGAACTACTTGTTTTAGTTCTTCCTGAACAACTAGAGGTTCCATCGATTTAATTTCAGGATTAGAGAAATTCAAATACTCTTGAATGACTCTTTCAGCAGATTTCAGCTCGTTTTTAATAATGGAGAGGTATTGAGTGTGGTTTTCTTTGGAAATAGCATTATTTTGCAAAAGTTGAACAAAACCAATGGCTACTGTCAACGGGTTACGAATTTCATGACTAATAGCTGCACCCATTCGTTCCACAGCCTCTAACCGTTTGGACTTCATCGTGCGTTGACGCAATTGTATAGTCATCAGAATTTCTTCAATAATATAAGAAATAATTCCGACTCCAATTGGTTGAATGACTAAAAAAATAAATAAAACTTTGAAGCTACTGTGAGGCAAGTGCCAGATTCCCAACGTAAAAGTTTGGACAAAACTGAACAGAAATGTTACGCCTACGGAAAAAAGAATTCGTTGCTTGGGAGAGCGTTTTAAAAACCATGGAGAGATTCGCCAAAAAAGAATAGCAAACCCTCCATAATAAAGGACGGTACTCCAAAAACCATAGTCAATTCCCAAAAACCCTCTTACAAGCATAATGAATGCAGCCAAAAAAGGACCTAATCCCATATATAAACTACCGACAATGAACGGAATTTTTCGTAAACCAAAAAGGACATTAATGCCTTCTATTTGATAAGTAAAAATAAAACAGAGGGTTAAACTAATTATTAAATAGATGATGAAAATAGCTCGGTAAGACCAAGACTTTTTCGACTTTTCTGCCCATAAAAATCCTGAAAATAGTAATACGATTAACAAGGATAGGTTAAAAAAGAAATATACTGTTAATTCCAAGGTATGATTCCTCCATTACTATTTTATGCAGAAAAGATTCATCTTCTTTTTATCTTAGTTTTATGCCGCTTAAAATGAAACTGGGAGAGGGTACCTTCACCGATCTCACTTTGAACTTCAATTGTTACTCTCATAGCACGTAAAATACTGTAAGCAACCATCATGCTGAGACCAGTTCCCTCGGATCCCTTCGTAGAATAATATGGTTCCCCTATGCGTTTAATCTGTTCTTTACTCATTCCAATTCCTGTATCTTGAATAGAAATAATTATTTTGTTCTGAGTAGCAGTCGTCTTTATCATTAATGCACCGCCATAAGGCATGGATTCGATCGAATTTCTTATAATATTAATAAAGCATTGATGGAATTTCGATTTATCTCCTTGGATAGTTCCAGAGGCAGAAAAATCAGTAGAAACCTTTACTGAATGATAATTAGCGAGTGGATGTAGTAATTTCAAAATATGCGTTAGTTCTTTCTGAATATCTAATTCTTCTGTTGATTCCATAATTGGTTTAGAAAAGGTTAAGTAATCTTGTATGATACCTTCTGCAGAATCTAATTCATCTTTGATAATGGAGAGGTATTTTGCACTATTATTACTATCTAAAGAAACTTGGTCGAGGAGCTCTATAAATCCAATTGCTGTAGTTAATGGATTTCTAATTTCATGAGATATTGCAGCCCCCATTTGTTCTAGTGCAGCCAACTTCTCTTCGATGACTAACTGTTGTTGCAACTGTTGATTTTTTTCTCTTATTTCAATAAGGGTAGAAATCATGGCAACCCCAAGTGGCGGGACTATTAAATAGGCGATGAATATGTCTAGCAATTGGTCAGGAGATACTTTGTTTAATGCTATGGTGAATATACCAACACTTATTAGTAAAGTAATACCTGCGGAAAAAAGTATTCGTATATTAGAAGTGAGTTTTAAAAACCAAGGAGAAATATACCATATAAAAAGACTGAATACGGTATAAAACGCAACTCCTATAAAGAATCCAACATCTATTCCATGAAATGCTCGAAAGAATATAACCAAAAATCCTAGTATAGGACTGAACCTCAAATAGAGACCACCCAATATAAAAGGAATGATCCTCAAATCTAGAACATACCCATTTTGTATGGGATAAGAAAATAGAGAACAAAGTATTAACGAAATAACAAAATAAAATAAGCTTGCTCGCTTATGTAAATGGATACTACCGACTCTCTTATTTAATAGAAAAAAAGTAAAAAATAAAATCAATAATAAGGAAAGATTAAATAGAAAATGCATAGTTATAATTCCCAATTTATACATCTCCTAATAATTTTTATAAATTAATAGTAACGAAAGATTGTGGAATATACAATATTTATTAATGAATATTCAGAAGATTATAGGATGATAAACAAATCGCATTATCATAAGGTACTGTAACAATTATATGTATTAGAACCTGGTACCTTTTATTAGGTACTAAATGATTTCAATGCAACACAAAATCTTGCCTGGTCTCAGGACTCAAATGAAATTGATACTGTCTGGGAATACGTTAAATCAATAGAAGTAGAAGGTATTGTTGAAAAGATATATAATTTACATTTCATAACTCAGCAAGATGATTTATGTGACTTTATTGGTGGCCATACGATGTGTGCTTTAAATCGATTAGTTAATGGGAAGTCAGATAACTTTTATGAAAAATCTTTAAAGTATTGGCCTTGTGGGTGGAAGAGGACATACCCTATTAGTGAAATTATTGTGTATGTGCCTTATAGCTGTAACTAGTACAAGAAGGAGAAGACAGGAGTAAATGTTATGAATGACAGAAATTGCTGAGTACCTAAAGAAAAGACTTTACGAAAAGGAATAAATTATTTCCCCGGGAATAAGTCTAAACGTTACGAATTTAACAGGCTTTTTCAAAACATTGTTGGGACCTTGAATGAAGCAGTATTCACGAACAGGAGATAGGTTATGATAAAGAGTTACATGAAAAAGATGTAGGTTACAGATGTTGCTATTAAATAACTTTACTTGTTATGACATAACGATACATAAAGAAGAAAAAGCTTTAGGAGGGGGAAATAATATGAGTGCTTTGCCGGATAGGCTAGGTGAAGTTCTTGGAGAAGAAATATATAAACGTGAAGATAACAATCTAGTACAGTAGGCTTTAATAAGGCTAGGTGTAAACGCATCAGATACTTTCCAAGAATTTTATATCCAGTATGCAGGACCTTTTTGGGAAGAGTATGTACCCTTTGAATTACTAGATATAGCAGATGGAGAAAATAATATTGAATCGTATACACTCATTTCTAGAAAAGAACATGGTTTTCCAAAATGGTATCTGGTTTTAAGAAGTTAATAAATCAGAGGAGAAACTAAAATGAATAAGACCAAAATTGCAAAAGACTTCAGAAGTGCTATCAAAAATGATCAATTAGATATATTAAGAGATTTACTCAAGAAAGAACCAGAAATGTTAACATGGATGACACCTTTTGGAACTTGGTTACATGTAGCGGCAGCTCATGGACATTTAGAAATAATAAAACTTCTTATTAATGCCGGGATAGATATTAATGCACAGGGGGGAACCTTTTCTACAAATGCCCTCGAAAGAGCGGCTACAAAAGGGTATTTAGATATTGTTGAATATCTCATTAACAAGGATATTGTGATTGATACTAGTGAACCAGATAGAAATCCTTTATTTTCTGCAATATATGGTGGTCATTTGGAGATTGTTAAATTGTTAGTTGAGAGTGGTATAGATCTCTATATAAAATACTCTGGTGAAAACATGCAAGATATGGATGCTTATGCATTTGCTATTGAAAGAGGGCAAACAGAAATTGCTGAATACCTAAAGCAAAAGCAGAATAAAAAAGTGTTACAGGAAACAAACAAAAAAATTAATTAATCAAACAGGTGTTAGGCTCTAATGCAATCTTGAATTGTTGTGTGAGAGCCTGGCACCTTTTACTTTTTTAAAAGATTGTTGGGTGGAGCTCGCTTCCTGTAGTCCCCTGTTAACCATTACGACGCCGATAAACGAAGCAGAAATGTGCCTGCGTGAAGTAGAGGAAGAAAAGTCAGCAGTAGATACTGGTTTAGAAGTAGAAGATGGAATTTTAACTGGATTATTTGATGTAGGAAAAGATTTTGTCACAGGTATTGTGGATATATTCCAAGACCCAAAAGCCACGTTGGAAGCTACAGTAGAAGCTGTTACTAATCCGGTAGAGACATTCAACACAATAAAATCGGCCATCTCTACTTCCTACGAACGTGATATGGTGAATGGAGACGCCAATTCCCGTGCCCACTGGGTAACCTACGCATTAGGCACAGTCGCCACTTCAATAGTAGGAACGAAGGGTGTCGGTTCACTTACAAAATCAGGGGTTGCGGCCACAAAGGCAGCTGTTCCAAGAGTAGTCGAGGCCACAAATATTGCCTCGGCATCACTAGCTGACCTATTACCTTCCGCACCTCGTACGCAGTTTGCGATGGCTGGTGAAGTTCCTTATAATGTTGTGAATGCTAGCGGGTTGAAGGATCAGATAATCTCCATGGCTAGAGAGGAGAGTGGAGTTAAGGGTACTACCAAACCTTTACAAAAACACCACTATGCAACAAATAAAAGTAAGAAATACACTCCTCAAATGGAGAATATAACAAAAAAGTATGGTTTAAATTTAGATGATGAATGGATAATGAATTATTACCTCATCAAGGGAGACATTCAAATGCATATCATGATTATGTATTAGATAAACTGAGTACTTATGATAGATTAGCTAAAGGAGATAGGGAGAAATTCCTTAAATTGTTTGAAGGGTTAAAGCAGGAAGTAAGGGATAATCCAGATATGCTTTATAAAGAATATTGGAGGTCAAAATGAAATATTTTAAACTAAAAATGAGCAGAAACGTGTCAAAGCATTCAATGTTGATGGATATTTTACGGATTATATTGAATACACAAAAGAACTGCTGCAATAATGTCAGTGCATGTTGGATTAGATGGTGTATAATTGATAATTTGAAGAAGTGAAAAATGAAAAATAAGCATTCTGAAAGTAAAGAAGGTGCAACTTGGATTCACTGAATATGGTTGTGTATTATGTTATACAAATAGGTGAGCATTACTATAAACATACAGATGGTGTAGCCATCTCCACAGAAGATGAGGAATTAGCCTATGCTTTTACGAATCTAGCTGATGCGAAGCAAAAGGCAATAGAGGTGGAAGGTGCTGTAAGAAAAAGAGAAGTTAGTTACGAGGAACTACAAGATCTGTCAGAGCAACATGCAGAGGAATATAGGCAATTGTCAATAGAAGATAGGGAAGCAATTGAAACATTTTGTCAGTACATAATAGATATAAAACGCGATGAAGAGAAAGTTATTATTTGAAATCAATGCAGATAGAGAAATAATCCAAAAAAGATAGAGGGAGGATTCTTATATGAACCTTTCTCTATCTTTTCTATTTTAAACTTCAATACTGTCAAATAGGATTAATTGTATATGAATGTACTACGATGATGGCAGTTATTTTCTAGCAATCCTTTTAGTGAAACTGAAGGGTTTTGGATTTACTATACAAGATGTAGCTTAAGTTTTACTTCTTTCTGCGAATTATAGACTCATTAACTTGGGTCATGGATGAGCATCCTGTTAACGCCAAAGAGGTGTCAATATCATTTATAAAATCCTTTAGAACGTGTCGAACACCTTGCTCCCCTGAAACAGCTAATCCATAGACAAAGGGTCTGCCTAGTAAAACCGCTGAAGCACCAAGAGCACGTGCTTTAATAACGTCTGATCCTCTTCTAATTCCACTGTCTAACAAAATCGGTATTCTACCCTGAACTACATCTGCAATAGGAGGTAAGGCTTCTAATGAAGAGATACAACCGTCAAGTTGTCTACCACCATGGTTGGAGACAATTAGTCCATCCACCCCGTAATCCAGTGCCTTAGATGCATCCTCTTCGTGAAGAATACCCTTTAATAAGATTGGTAGAGAGGTATGCTTTTTAATTGTGCGTAAGTCTTCCCATGTTAAAGAAGGATTGAATAATAAATCTCCTATTTTTTCTATAACTCCCTTGTCATCAGAAGAAGGGCGAGTCTTGAATCTCTCTAGGAAAACAGGATCATTTATATAGTTAGCTGACCCCTTTCCTAGTTTAAGAGGAGAGTATCCATTATTTAAGTCTCGTTCCCGGTTTCCGATTAAAGATGTATCAACCGTAATGACAATAGCTGAGTAACCTGCTTTTTCTGCCCGTTTAACCATGCTAATTGCTAACTCCTCATCCTTAGACCAATATAATTGAAACCAGCGAGGGGTATCTCCAAGATGAGTAGCAATTTCCTCAAGTGAATAAGATGTAAAAGTACTAGCGATAAACGGAACCCCGTGGTAGGCAGCAGCTCGTGCTGAAGCTAGCTCTCCTTCTGGATGAAAGATACTTTGTACACCGACAGGAGCTAATGCGAAAGAATTAAGAAATGTAGTACCTAATATTTTGGAGGAAGTATCCCGAATGCTGACGTCATTTAAATATTTAGGGACGATTTGCCAACTTTCAAAAGCATCTATATTAGCTTTTAACGTAATCTCATTACCAGCTCCGCTATTAACATATGTAAAAGGGCCGTTTTCTATAGACTCAGCTGCCATTTTTTCTAATAGTGAAACAGAATGGGGTAATTCTAGATTAGAAATAGAATTTGTCATTGGTATCTTCCTTTCTTGCATCTTTGGATGTGTAAAAGAGTTTTTTGTCACATTAACTTGATCTTTTGCCAAGGTAAGCTTCTACGACTCTTGAATCTTCTAATAAACTTTGAGCCTCACCATTGATGATTACTTTCCCGGTTTCCATCACGTAACCGTAATCGGCGACTTTTAGAGCTTGTTTTGCATTTTGTTCTACCAGAAGGACTGTCGTTCCATTTTCTTTTATTTCACGAATCATTTTAAAGATATCAGCTACAATTAATGGAGCTAATCCCATAGAAGGTTCATCTAGTAATAATAATTTCGGCTTGGAAAGTAAAGCTCTAGCTATAGCGAGCATTTGTTGTTGTCCGCCTGAAAGTGTACCTCCAAGTTGTTCTTTACGTTCTTTTAAAATAGGAAATTGGGACATTACTTCTTCAATATCTCTTTTAATCTCTTTATCATTTCGATGGTAGGCACCCATTTCTAGATTTTCCATAACGGTCATACTAGATAATATTGCTCTACCTTCAGGTACAAGAGCAATTCCTTTTCTTAGAAGCTGATCGGGTCTAAGTCCAGTAATATCTTCTCCTAGGAATTCTACTGTTCCATGCTTTGGTTTCAATAATCCAGAGATAGTTTTCATTGATGTCGTTTTTCCTGCACCGTTTGCTCCAAGGAGAGTCACGACCTGACCTTGTTCCACTTCAAGGCTTACTTGTTTAAGAGCCTGGATTTTTCCGTAAAAAGTTTCAATTCCCTTTACTTTAAGCAATCTCATCGTCCTCCTCTGCACCGAGGTATGCCTCAATAACTTCTTGGTTGTTCTGAATTTCTGTTGGTGTTCCTTCTGCAAGTTTCTTCCCAAAATTCAAAACGGTAATTCTATCACACAGTTTCATAACAAAGGGCATATCATGTTCGATTAATAGCACGGTGACTCCTCTTTTTTGTACTTTTTTTATTAAATCAAAAAGGCTTTCTGTTTCGGTTTCATTCATTCCAGCTGCCGGCTCATCTAACAGTAACAGCTTCGGGTTACTAGCCAAAGCTCTAGCAATTTCGAGCCTTCTTTGTTGTCCGTATGCTAAATTTTCGGCGATAGTGTCTTGAAACATAGATAAGCCTACTAGTTCTAATAGTTCCGATGCAGCTTCAAGTGAATTAGTCTCTTCTTTACGTTGCGCTTTAGTCCTCAACACACTGTTTAATACACCCGATTTACTCCGGCAATGGCTACCAACTAAAACATTTTCTAGTACCGACATTTGCGAAAAAAGACGGATATTCTGGAATGTACGACAAATTCCTTTATCGGTAATTTTATGTGGTTTAAGTCCAGATATTTTATCACCAAGAAAGCTGATCTCTCCAGAAGTAGGGGGGAACATGTTCGTAATCACATTAAATAAGGTCGTTTTTCCAGCACCATTAGGTCCGATTAAACCGAATATTTCCCCCTCATTTATCTGGAAGGATACATCCGTTAAAGCGGAGATCCCGCCAAAGTTCTTAGTTATATTTTTTAGTTCTAATACCAAGGCTGCCCCCCCTTTTTATCTTTAATTTCTTTTTGAACCAATTTAGTAAAGACACATCAATAATTCCTTGAGGACGGAATGCCATCATGGCAATAAGGACTACACCATAAATCATATAACGGTAATCACTTATAAATCGTAAAGCTTCAGGTAAAATGGTCATAAACGTTGCTCCGAATATCGCTCCCCAGATCAACTCACTACCACCGAATATAGAGAAGATAAGGATATCTACTGCGCGGTGATAGGCAAAGTCAGCAGGACTGATATAGGCCATTACATGGGCATACAAGGCACCAGCAAAGCCAGCTAAAATGGCTCCCTGCGTAAAGGACAGAACTTTATAATAGGTAATATTTATTCCCATGGACTCTGCAGCTTTTTCATCCATTTTAATAGCTGCAAAAGCTCTTCCAACACGTGATTTATTTTGTCTAATAAAGAACCATATGAGTAAAATGTTCACTAATAATAAGGTCAACACGACTAGTAAATAAATAAATTGATTGTTCTTTAACCCAAGCATGTCAGGGTCGAATCCTGTGATCTGAAAGGACTTAAATAGTTCTCTTCCTAGATGTGGAATACCAGATAGACCAATGGAGCCCTGTGTAATAGATTCCCAATTAACAAAGATTACTCGAATAACTTCACCAAAGCCTAAAGTAGCAATGGCCAAATAGACTCCAGATAGTCTTAGCGCAGGAATCCCAATCAGAATACCAAAAACACCTGCCACAACTGCACCCAAGATGATGCCTAAGAAAATTGGAAGATCAAAGTTAATTGTTAATAAGGCAGAAGTATAAGCCCCGATACCCATAAAACCAGCATTTCCTAAAGATAGTTGACCCGAGGAAAGAGTAATGTAAATGCTTATTCCTAGAATTATATTAATAAGAATAAAAGAGACTATTTGTAAATGATATGGATTTAAAATAACACCTAACATCCCATCATCACCTTCCTGCCTCAGCCGTATTCTTACCAAAAATCCCTTGTGGTCGTAAGAGAAGAATGAATATGATTGTAATAAAGGCAATCGCATCACGATATCCGGAGTCACCGTACGCAACAATCATCGTTTCAGCAAGACCAAGAAGTAATCCTCCTGCCATTGCTCCTTTGACATTCCCCATTCCACCTAAAATAATAATTGCTAAACCCTTTAGTCCCATTGATAATCCCATTTGTGGGTTAACTGAGTTAAAGGCCATTCCTACTAAAATACCAGCTATCCCACCAAGTGCAGAAGCAAGAATTACTGTTGTTGTTATCGTTCGTTTCGTATTCACACCAAGCAGACTTGCCGTTTCTAAATTTTCAGCTGTAGCACGAAGAGCTTTCCCAGCTTTCGTTTTGGAAAGCCAATAGGAGAGTACAACCATTAGTGTAATTGATATGACAAATATTAAAATTTGTACAAGATAAATGGTTATAGAACCAACTTGAAATTGAATCTGCGCAAAAGAGTGGCGGAAGGGATGGTTACCGGCCCCAAATATATGATGGGAGAGATTCTCCAATAATATAGAAACTCCGATCGTACTTATTAAAGGAGCAAGATGTGAAACACCCTGTTTACCGCGAAGAGGGCGTAATGCAATACGCTCAAGCATATAACCTAGAATAACTGTGACTCCAATTGCAGCAAGAAATGCAATCCACAATGGCAAACCAAACACACTTGTTATTAGTACCCCAATAAAAGCCCCAATCATAAAAATCTCGCCATGTGCCATATTAATAATGCCAAGTACACCAAATACAAGAGTGAAACCTAGGGCAACAATGGCATAAATGCTTCCAAGTGTTATTCCATTGATTATTTGTTCTAATAGCAAGAAATTTCACCCTTTCAAATTAGGTAAGGGCAAGTTGCCCTTACCTGTATTTGTACAAAATACTAAGTACCTACCTACTTACTCAAATTGTTGGAATGCCCCGTCCTTGATAATTAGTACGGTTGGTTCCATGATGACATCGCCATCTTCATCAAATGAAAACTTTCCAAGTATACCGTCTAAATCCTTTATCTCAGCAAGCGCATCACGAAGTGCGTCTCTATCAGCTTCTCCAGCGTTCTTCAAGCCCTCAGCCATAATATAAAGTGCATCATACGCTTGTGCAGCAAATTGATCTGGTTTATGACCATATGCACTTTCATACTTTTTAACGAACTCTTGTACTTTTGGATCATCCTTTTCACCAAACCAAGGTGTTGCAACTATTAAGCCTTCTGATGCTTCTCCAGCTATTTCGATAACTTGTGGAGAGTTAAATCCATTTCCCCCCACAAAAGGTAAATCAATTCCCATTTTTCTTGCTTGATCCATAATAACCGCACCCTCATTGTAAAGAGCTGAAGCTAAGATCAAATCTGGTTGAAGATCCTTGATTTTTGTTAGTTGTGCATTATAATCTGATTGACCTTTCTGGAAGGTTTCGATTGTTACAATTTCAAGGCCCATATTTTCTGCTTCTGCTTTCATAGTGTCATACCCCGACTGTGTAAACAAATCGTCATTTCCGTATAGAATTGCGACCTTTTTTGCCCCATATTTATTCACTGCTTTTTCTAAAGCAGCGGGTATTGCTAGAGATTCAGGTATCGAATTTCTAAAAACATACTCACCAATCTGTGGAATGCCTGCAGCAGTTGTAGAAGTTCCCATGATAGGAATTCCGTTTATGTCTGCTTCTGGTCCAACAACATTCATTTCAGTGCTTAAAGTTGGTCCAAGTAAAGCTACAATATCATCTGAACTCATCAGTTTTTGAGCAACAGTCAATGCTTGGTCTTGTTTTCCAGCAGAATCTTCAATAATAAGCTCTATCTTCACATCGCCTTTTTCATTAATCTCATCTAGGGCTAAGTTAAATCCATTGGTGATGGCTTCCCCGTATGCTGCCCCAGGACCGGTCATATAGGAAATAACGCCTATTTTTGCTGAAACAGGACCTTCAGATTTTTCACTTGCATTGCTAGTATTCGTATCATCCTCACCACATGCAGCTAACATAACTACCATTAGAACTGAGATTAATAGATATACTCTTTTAAAACTATTTCTCATCTCTCTACCCCCTATAAATTCTTTACCGTACAGTTCTATTAAATCCAATAAATTTCGTAAAGTAAAGTTATTATTTAGAATTATTTAAATTTTCTATATAAAAGTAGATAGTGTTAGATTAAAAGCTCCTGTTTCAAAGAAGACGATCATATGTTTCTGACACAGGGACGCGATTTTAATGAGGGAAATGCTATCTAATAGTTAGTGCTCAAAAAAGCTATTAGTCTAACAGAGGGCACTGAAAAAGTCCTCAAAAGGATATCTTAGCGAGTAAGTGGAACCCGTTGATTTCGGTTCCAGGCGGTCGCATTCCGCGGGGTGAGCGATGAACCATCACCGCCCCTTCGGGTACGTTGTGATGGTTCATCTGTCTCACTGATCCCGCTGGAGTCGCCGCCTTCCTCTCCAATCAACTAATGTATGTCTCTATTTCAGCAAATTGAAAAACGCGAGTTTCTTAGGGCCTCGTCTAACACGCCTGTTGTTTAGGAATTACCTTTTAATGATGAGAGGAATTAACAGTTAAATGTCGAATTACTAATTTATAGTAGGCTAGTAAATTGTCTTTAATCTAATTTTGATCCAAGGGGTGGGAAAATTGGTTAAAATATTTGATTCAATTTATGTAAATAATAGTCAAGAAATTGTTCTCGAATTAAAAGACATTACTCCAAAAGGATATATAGAAAATTATAGAAGGAAATTATTTTGCTCTACAGAGGGGTGCAATGCGAAGTTATCGTTTGTCGCAAAGTCCGGGAATAGAAGTTATCTAAGAACTTGGAGGTATAGCTTACATTCCAAGCATTGCCTGCATTTTTTTGTTAAAGAAGAAGGGGAAATCAGCGGTAAGAGGCCTAATGTACAAATTGGTGTGGTTTATGGTGATCAAATGAATAGATCACAAAAAGAAGCATTTGAATTGGAATTGTTGAGTGAAGAGGAAAGAGTAAAACGATTAGAAGATAAAAGTAGACAAAGAAATAATAGAAATAATCGATTAAGGAAAAGAAGCACATCAGAACAACTCACTATTCATATGAATCTCGATCCTAGTAAGTTAACGGAGGACATACCAAAATTAAAAGCGAGATTGTACAAAAGAGATGTAGACACATTAAAGAAGAATGACTTGGGTCATGCTAGAACGTTGATAGGTAGAATACAGAGTGTAGATTATTCAGAGCAAAATGCAATAGTAAGGATCTATAAAAACAATACGTATATGAATGTGAAATTTGAAAAAGCTTTTTTTGCTTCAGCTCCAACATACAGTAATTTGTTTCTATATATTCAGCGCTTTTCTGAAGAAAATGATTCTGTCATTTTCTGTGCCACTGGTGAAGTTAGAAAAAACATGGATAATGATGAATTTGAATTAATCGTAATTAATAAAGAAGGATTATTAATTCACGGAATGACCTTGCCCTCATTAGTAGCTTCTTATGCGACACAGCAACTTTCATTTTAAGATACCTTCATCATAATACGGAAAATACTCAAGAACTCTTCATTGATAAATTGATTAAGGGTTTGGAGTATCTGTAAGAGCAATAGCTCGTGTAGATACTCCTTATCTTAAAAAGCGACCCTGTGATAAGAAACGGCTTAGAAATTGAAATAGAGGCTTGTAAGAAGATTTTCTAAAACCAAGAAATTTTAAAATGAAAGCTTATTATCAACAAACTTATAATAGATTTATTTCCCCATATAGATTATGCAATTTTAAGTCAAAAAAGTATCTTCAAAGTCAAGTGACTGTGAAGATACTATTAATTATATTGGTGGGTTTTATTCTTCCACTAAATAATGATATATATCGTACTGTACAGGCTGTTCAAGAATCATGTTCATAGTTACAACTGGAATTTGTTTTCCGTTTTTATCGAACATTTCTTCTTCTTTTGGACTGTTTTCTATGATAGAAGTTGTCCCCATGTAGTAGAAGTCAAATCCTTCACCATCGTCTTTTTTTGTGAAAAGGTGGATGTCGAGTCCAGTTTGTTCAGCAGCTAAAATTGCTTTAACTTCATTAGATTCTAACGTTAATTTACTTCTAGTGAACCAACGAAATATATCGGTTGATAAAAATTCATCTCCGTAATTTACACTTGAATCTACTTCGTCCTTTTTATGATAGGTTACGAAAATTGGACAAGTACCATGCTTTACTCGATAGCCATAAATAGTGGAAGAATCGTCCTTTGTCCAATTTAATAAACGACAGGCATCTCTTCGTGAATATTTCTTATATAAAGTAAGTTGGCGTGTTGGATCATACTGAGCGTTTTTAATATGTGCACAAGCGATGATGTCTTCAAAAAAGGCTTTGTAGAATGGATCAAGTAAGCTAGTTTGAATTTCGTCATTAAATTGATATCTACCATCATGCAATTCAATGATAGGTTTAGAGCCATATTTTTTATGGTCATTTGTAATATGGAAGTTTAATGTAAGAATATTTTCAACTGATTCAATGGTTGCATTGTCCATATATGTGCCAAATTCTTTCAGATTATCAACATATTCGTTCTTTGAAATGATGTCATTTTGAATTAGTGCATCTATTAATAGAACTTCATGAATTCTTTTTCCGTTTAAGAACTCTTTTGAAAGCATCGTTAAAACACCTTTTTCATAGTCCGTAATTGTCGGCAATTCTTCTTTCATCTTCAAAAGGAATTCATAGTAATTCTCTGAATATCCAACGATAACCTCGGGGTCTAAGGAATTTTGCTCTATGAAATCATGCATGGTTGGTATTCTACCGAGACGGTTTTTTACCTCCATATAAGAATCCTTTAATATTTTCAAAGTAGATAGATTAGTGTTATTGATGGCATCAAAAATGCGTTTCTTTGCAATTTCCTCAAAGTTAATTGTTGAAACTCCTTGGATATAATCAGTGTTTACTGTTCTACGGCGTACGTTATCTTTATTCATTGATTGATCGCCTGAGAGAGCAATTGGAATTAAGTAGTTGTTTTTATAGTTCCCAATGAAATCAATAATGGTTACATAGTCTTTTGTATCGTGTTTTCGTAGGCCACGCCCAAGTTGTTGGATGAATATTATACTTGATTGTGTCTGGCGCAGCATAACAATTTGATTTAAGAATGGAATATCTATACCTTCGTTGAAAATATCCACTGTTAGAATATATTCGAGCTCGTAGCGTTCTAATTTGTTTATTGCATCTTCCCGTTCTGACTGAGAATTGTCTCCTGTAAGGGCAATAGTTTTCATTCCCTGTGCATTTAGAACATTAGAAAGTTCATATGCTTCATCCTTTGAACTACAGAACATTAAACCTCTTAAATTTTTTCCAGAATATCCATAGTAATTTATTTTTTCAAGAATATGATGCACACGTTCATTTGAAACGAGATGTTGCAAAGTTGACGCGTTATCAATTATTTCACCATCTTTTTCATAATCTGTAACACCAAAATAGTGGAAAGGGCAAAGCATTTCTTCTTCAAGAGCAGCTTGCAGGCGAATTTCATAAGCAATGTTGTAATCAAAAAGTTCAAAAATATTATAACTATCCGTACGTTCAGGGGTTGCAGTCATTCCAAGCAAAAATTCTGGTTCAAAGTAATTAATAATATTTAGGTAAGAATCTGCCCCGGCACGGTGAACTTCATCTATTAGAATGTAATCAAATTCGTTCTTTGCAAATTGTTGTAAGTGTCTGTTTGTAGATATTGTTTGAACAGTTGCAAATAGATACTTGGCATGGATGTCTTTGGAGTTACCTGAAAGAATACCAAAATCATCTTCATGACCACCTAATATTTTTCGGTAATCTTGTAGTGCTTTCTTTAGAATTTGTTCTCGGTGAACGACAAAGAGCATCTTTTTAGGTGCAAAGTTCCGTACATCAAATGCTGACAAATATGTTTTACCTGTACCAGTCGCTGAAATAATAAGACCTTTTTTTGCTCCTGTAGCTCGAAGTGTTTTTAATTGTTCAATAGCAGATGTTTGCATTTTATTAGGTTGGATAGCTAAACTATCAGCTAATGAGTTTGTTAAATATTCTGTGTTGACTTGAAATACATTTGAAGCAGCTTGTTTAACGAATGGTTGTTGCTCATAATTTAAATTATAATTGTTTATCCATTCCTCTGATAATGGGATTGCCTCGTTCCAAGCTTCTTCAAATTGTTTTTTAAAATGATGGATGATTTCTCCGTCTTCTAATGAAGTTAAATAGACATTCCATTCGTAATTAGCCTTTAGAGCGCTATCAGTTAAGTTCGAACTTCCCACGATTAATGAATAATAATCTTCATGATCAAATATGTAGCCTTTTGAGTGAAAGCCTTTAACGCCAGTTAAGCGCACATCTACGTTTTCCAGTTTTAATAGTTCTTTAAACATTTTTGGCTGATTAAAATTTAAAAAAGTTGATGTTAAAATACGACCTTTGATTCCTTTTAACTGAAGGTCATAGAGCATTGTTTTTAGAGTAGCTAAACCACCTTCTGTAATAAAGGCGACTGAAAAAATGAAGGATTCACATGTTTTCATTTCTTGAAGAAGTGTTGATAAAACATTCTCATGTGATTTATTTGATAGCAGCTTTGGTTTGAAATTTCCTGATACGGGGTTGGTTTGATCTATAAAACTCTTATGCAAAGAATTCGTCATTTTGCGGACTAGTTGTTCCAATTAAATCACATCATTTCATTCAAATTTTTCGAACAGATAATTTTGTTTTATGATCTTTTCAACTGCTGGAATATCTGCTGGTGCAAAATCAAGTTTATGTAAGTTGTCGCGTGTTACCCATCTCATTTCAGCATGCTCTAATGCAAGAGGTGTACCTTGTAGTAGTTTTGCTTTGTACGTTTCTAGTCTTACTATCACTTTGTCATATTCATAGGTTGTATCTTCTACTTTTTCACCAACTTCAATTGAACAAGCAAACTCCTCTGCTATTTCACGCTTTAATGCTTGTTCTGGTGTTTCATCATCTTCAATTTTTCCACCAGGAAATTCCCAATAGTTCGGCAAAGACATTTCATGACTTCTTAAAGCGCAAAAGATTTCTTTGTTTTCATTTTCAATTATTGCTCCAACTACGTGTACTGATTTTTTCATTTTACTCACCCTAAAAATATATTTGATATCATTATCATAAATGATTTAGCTGGAAATTAGCACCCTTTGTAATTTTAGTTGTGCAAACTTTTATAAAGAATAATTTAATTTGTTTAATAGAAACGCTTAGGAAATCAATTTGTGGTAACTTTTGTATAGTAATTGGTAGGATTACTAAGTAATCAGATAGAGAAAAGAAGCTCAGAAATGAAAAATCTAAAATAGTCGTTGAAGAAGAGTTCTTAGATTGGAAAATGGTATTTATTTGAACGTGACATTACACGGCCTTCATTTGAAACGTCATTTAAGAGAAGTGGGTTGTAAAGATAAAGTATATATGCCATCGATGTGTTGTATTTCACTAAGCTTGTTTGAACTATAATTCAAATGACGAAATAGTCTCGGAGTAATTAAACAATGTTTGAGCACTGCATTGGCTATAGCTATAAACAAATATCGATTCAAGTTCGAAGACTGGTAATGGGACAGAATACATAAGGCGGCTTTCCTTCAAATAACTGAAAATATAGATATGTCTCCTCCCAAAATTACAGTATAATTTAACCAATCCGTTTAATAAATGAGGTGGGATTCCGTTGTTGGACTTGCTAGTTATAATGCTAGAGAGGGTTGGCATGATAGTTGCGGTTGCTTTCATTTTGACTCGTTTTCAGTTTTTTAAAAACTTAGTGTATCGTGATAAATTGAATCGTAGGCAGGAGATTGCGGCTATTTTGTTCTTTGGATTTTTTGGTATTGTGGGAACGTATTTTGGGGTCGCGCTCGATACAAATACATTGCATTTTAATAGTGTCTCAGCAGTATTGAGTTCAGAGGAGGCGATTGCGAATTCGCGGGTCATTGGTGTAGTTATCGCGGGTCTGTTAGGTGGCTACCGTGTGGGGATTGGGGCAGGGCTGATTGCAGGTATTCATCGTATGACATTAGGTGGCTTTACGGCTGTCTCTTGTGGACTTTCCACCATCATTGCGGGAGCAGTCGCAAGCATTTTTTATCGAAAAGGAAGAGCACTTAAACCGCTTGCTGTGTTTGGTATCGGTGCACTGGCAGAATCTATGCAAATGTCGATGATTTTGTTAATATCCAAACCATTTGAGCAAGCGCTTACACTCGTTAAAGTCATTGGGATACCGATGATTTTAGCAAATGGCGTTGGAACTGCATTATTTCTGCTGATTGTCCATAATGTGATCAGCCAACAAGAGAAAGTGATGGCACTGCAGGCACAGAAGATGTTGCGTATTGCGAATCAGACACTAAGTTACTTGCGCACGGGCATGAACACTGTTACCGCACAAGCTGTATGTAATATTCTATTCCGTGAATTACAACCAAGTGCCGTTGCTATGACCAATCAAACGGATATCCTTGCGCATATTGGGCTAGCTGATGATCATCATAAGGTAGGTAGCTCGATACGGACGGATGAAACCAAGGATGTTATACAACATGGAGAGCTGGTTGTTGTCAATGATGGCACCATACACTGCGATTATCCTGGTTGTCAATTAGGAGCAGCGGTCATTGTCCCACTAATTCAACGGGGCGAAACGATTGGTACACTTAAACTCTACTATCCGTCTGAAAAAGTCATTACGGATGACAATATTGAACTAATCGTCGGATTAAGCTCGCTATTAAGTAACCAACTAGAAATTGCCGAAACTGATCATGCATATCAGTTGGCAAAAGAGGCTGAAATCAAAGCTTTGCAAGCGCAAATCAATCCTCACTTTTTATTTAATTCGATGAATATTATTGTGTCGTTGATACGCACAGATCCTGATCAGGCACGCAAACTACTGACGTCCTTATCCTACTTTTTGCGGCAAAATGTCACAGGGACAACTGCGTCTCAAATAACACTTGAGCAAGAGCTATTGCATGTTAAAGCTTATTTGGAAATTATAGAAGCTAGATTTATAGATCGACTGACCATTTTGTATGAAGTGGATGATCATTTATTGTTTGAAAAGATTCCACCTTTCACATTACAGCCCATTGTTGAAAATGCTATCCACCACGGTATTAACGATATGGAGAATAATAGTGTGGTTCGAATGACAGTTCGTGACCTTGGTGGAGAAATTGAAATTAAGGTAGAAGACAATGGGAAGGGGATACTACCTGAACGACTAGCTGTTTTGGGCAAAATGCAGCTTGAGTCTGAGTCGGGAACGGGTGTAGGATTATTCAATATTAATAGTCGTCTACTAATGTTGTTCGGAGACCAAGCAACTTTAAGAATTGCAAGTAAAGAGAATGAAGGAACTGTGATTTCCTTTAGAATTCCTAAATTGGGGGTTAAAGTCTAATGGGACCAATCAGTGCTTTGATTGTAGATGATGAACGCTATGCACGTGAGGAATTAGCTTATTTACTAGGCAAGTTTCCTAGTGTTCAAGTGTTTGGGGAGGCTGAAAGCGGAGAGGCTGCTATATTAAAGGCATTACAGATCCAACCCGATGTTGTTTTTCTAGACGTCGAGATGCCTAAAATGAATGGAATAGAAGTAGCGAAAACCTTGACAGAGTTAAAAAAAGTACCATTATTCATTTTTGCGACAGCGTATCCACAATTTGCGGTAGAGGCTTTTCGAATTAATGCTATAGATTATTTATTGAAACCGTATGATGAAAGACAGCTAAAGCAAACGGTAGAGCGAATTGAAAAGACATTATATCCTGCAAAATCGGTTGAAAGTACGGAGAAGCTGGGCAAATTAGCGATAGAAACAGGTGGTGATATCGATTACATTTTACCGCAGGATATTTTGTATATCTATCGAGATGACAAAGTAACGAAAATCATTACACAAACCGGTGACTATGATGTGCGGACAACGTTGAAAGAGCTTGAAAGTCGTTTAGAACCATTTTCTTTTTTTCGGATTCACAAAGGGTATCTCGTTAACCTGAAATACGTCAGTCGATTAACGCCGTGGTTTAACGGAGCGTATCAGCTTGAATTGGATGGAGTGGATCAGAAGCTTTCGGTCAGTAGAAATTATGTGAAAGATTTGCGACAGCGCTTAGAATTGTAGAAACCTCTTATCCTTCTATATTTGCATGTTAAACTCTTAAACTTGCATGTTAAACAGAAAAACGCCTATTTTTGAATATTTGCCATAAACTAAATATATGGGGTAGTAAGAAAGAGAGACAAATAGAGGGGGATTCACATGATTACATTTTTTTGCGCAATTGTACTGTTAATCATCGCATATTTTACTTATGGGAAATTCATTGAAAAAGTTTTTAATCCTACGGATGCTCGAAAAACGCCTGCATATGCAAATGCAGATGGCGTCGACTATGTTCCGATGCATAAACAAAAAAATGCGCTCATTCAGCTGTTAAATATAGCTGGAACAGGTCCAATCTTCGGACCGATTATGGGTGCGTTATTTGGACCAGTCGCATTTTTATGGATTGTTTTCGGAGCTATTTTTGCAGGGGCTGTACATGACTATTTAACGGGTATGATTTCAATTCGTAACAAAGGGGCTCATATTCCAGAGTTAGCTGGAAAATTCTTGGGTAATGTTTCGAAACATATTGTAAACGTTTTCGCTTTGTTGCTTCTTTTATTAGTTGGAACTGTATTTGTAACAACGCCGGCTTCTTTATTGGCGATATTAATGGATGGTAAAGTAGCATTGTGGATATTGATTACAGTTATTTTTGTTTATTATTTCTTATCTACGATTCTTCCGATTGATAAAATTATAGGTAGACTATACCCATATTTTGGGGCAGTACTATTGATCGGTACTGTTGGGGTTGGGGTCGCTTTACTATTCTCTGACTATACGATTCCCGAATTGTCATTAACGAACATGCACCCGGATAATGTGCCGATTTTCCCGATTTTATTCTTTACAATTACATGTGGTGCACTATCTGGCTTCCATGCGACACAATCACCAATTATTTCTAGAACGGTCGAAAAAGAATCACAAGGTCGTTATGTATTTTATGGAATGATGATAACGGAAGCGGTTATAGCTATGATTTGGGCAGCAGCAGCAATGAGTTTGTTAGATGGCCAAACATTAAGCGAGTTTATCAAAACAGGCACGCCTTCTGCAGTTGTCAATGAAGTATCTATGACCCTATTAGGTGCTATTGGTGGAACAATCGCGGTACTAGGTGCTGTTGTATTACCTATTACATCAGGTGATACAGCATTCCGCGCTGCTCGTTCAATTATTGCAGATTATTTGAAAATTGATCAGAAAAAAGTAGCAAAACGTTTGATGATTGCTGTTCCATTGTTTGCAGTATCTGCTATGTTAACGCAAATTGATTTCAATATTTTGTGGAGATACTTCTCTTGGGCAAACCAAGCAACTGCAGCTATTGCCCTATGGATTGCGACGATGTATTTGTTCATTAAAGGGAAGAACTACTTTGTGTCGCTAGTGCCGGCACTGTTTATTACTTATATGGTCTTTGTCTATATCTTAAACGCCAAGATTGGATTTAGCTTAGACTTGGAGCTATCCTTCTACGTTGGAATCGTATTAACGGTTGTTTTGACAATCATGTTCTTTATAAAAGCAAAAAACAATAGAGCGAATAAGGTTGAAACGGATGTTGCAGTAGAATAACAGTAAATTGGCTTGAATGAACTCACGGAGAAATGAAACAGTTTCTTTGTGAGTTTTATTCTGCAATTTTAACTTCATAGGTTTATAACATTTGTTTTATCTTTACTCAATTCTAATTATAATCTAATTAAAACTGTCGAGAAAGGGAAGAAAAAGAAGCATTCGATATGGATATGGTAAACGAAATGTTATTCGAAGAATTTTAAAACAGGGTAAGTGCACCAATGAATATCAACACTTTCGAAAAATAATTCTATCAAACTATCTTAAGCCGGGTGTACGATTATTATATAGACGGTCATGTAGGCGATATCAGGCAAATTGATGTGTATAATTGGCAAGCAGGTTATGAGAGGGAAGTAAAGCAACTGATCGTTGACTTATTGCAATCCTATCATAAACGCCGTGCTTCTGTGATGAATTGCAAAAGTGATAGAGATAAGGTATTAAAAATTCGAATCTGTTAGGAGGAAACCTCTTGGAGCTACTAATCATAAGACACGGACAGTCAGAAGCAGATTTACTAGGAGTGCATGAGGGAAGGGCAGATTTTCCTTTAACAGGGCTTGGAGAGCAGCAAGCAAAAAGAATGACTACATATGTAGCAGCACAATTCCCTCCTGATGTAATTTTAACGAGTCCATTAAAAAGAGCGAAAGTCACTGCCTTGTTGCTTCAAGGGGAAGTTGGGTGTCAATTGATAGAAGAAAGAGACTTAATGGAATTTAATAATGGTGTACTTGCAGGGCTTTCAAGGGAAGAGGCAGCCGTTAAATATCCGTTACCACCGAATGGGAGACCTCCACATATTCCGATTGAAAATGGAGAATCAGAGTTGGAGTTTCGTTTTCGAGCAGAAAGGATTTTTCAAAAAATTATTAATCACTACCGGGACTATAACCGAGTGGCAGTGGTCTCTCATGGTGGATTGATTTCCCAGTTTTTAAGAGCGTACCTTCAACAACCGATTTCCAGTCAACATTTTTTTGCCACAGGTGATACCGGTATTCATTTGTTGGAAATTAAAGAGGACAAAAGAGTAATAAGGTTTCTAAATAAACTTGAACACTTAAGTGTAGAGTAAAAGAATTGTCTCAGTATGGGCATGAACCAGCTTGCTTATCGTCCACAGAGTCTAAAAGAGCCATTTCCAATTCTCCAAAAGGAGGTTTCGAAACGGCTCTTTTTCTACACGGATAGTTTTTGTGCTTCCAATGCTTTTTCAAGGAATTTGGCTAACTCCAGCATGCCGTACTTTCCTTCTTTCGCCTCTGCATCACTATTATAATTTGTATTTGTATTAATATCGTAGGTATACACCGTACCATGCTCATCTGAGATAAATTCAATTCCTGCCACCGCTATTTTATTGGCCTGTAAGAAAGCCTCATATTGTGCGATTTGTTCTGAATCAACCTCATGAATGATGTCGAATTTCGGCTTTTCTTCTACTTGTTCGCCGACAGGGCAGAATAGGTCATCGATTTGGCAAGCGTCTGCTGGGCAAAGTTCGAAACCGTTTGATGTATCTACTTTGACGGCATATACAAATTTTCCTCCTACAAATTCAGCGCGTGTAATAAAGGATGCTGGTGCTTTGATATATTCTTGGATTAACGTAATGCCATCCACTGGTTCATCATATAGCTCACTGTTTAAGTAAGCTTTTAAGGCATCAATAGAGTGGAATAATTGTACGCCTAAACCTTTTCCGGCACGGTTATGCTTAGTAATAAAGGAAGCCTTCCCTAATTTCTCTGCGGCTTTTATGACTTGCTCTTTCCCAACTGCACCGATTGTTTTAGGGGTACGAATGCCTGTTTTTTCTAATGCGAGGTACTGATTGATTTTACTTAATTCTAACGACAGTGCCCTTGTGCCATTGAACACTGTACGTCCGTGGAACTCCAACCATTCAAGTACTCCTGCTGTTAGTTCCGGTGCATAACGGTGATTGCGTGTATGGGATGAAGCACTCATTCGACTATAGAAAACACCTTCTGGGGGTGCTACTGTCAAATCTACAATACCCTCATCTAAATGCCATAATTCGTAAGGGAGTTTTAGTTCTTCTAAACGTTTTGTTAAATGGATTGTCCATTCATCATTTTCGTGGATAACATAAATTTTTGACATATTAATGAGCTCCTAACTTTGCTGATCTAAGCTGTTCAACGATTGGCATTACTTTTTCAGAGAAGCGCTGCATTTCTTCCAGTTGCGGAGAGAATTGAAGAATGAGTAGATTCACACCAATTTCTTCATACGCTAATATTGTTTTCGCAATTTGTTCTGGTGTTCCAATTAAGTTCGGACGTAAACCACGGTTTGACACAGAATAATCTTCTAAGCTAACGTTGACATTTAGCTGAGATTTGCTAATGAAGTCTTGATAGCCCGCATAACCTGCGCTATTCTCTTGAACATTTTGAATTCGTGCTAGTTCCACCTGAACCTCTTCCTCCGTATCACGGCAAACAATATAGGCAGACATCCCAAATGTATCAAATGGTGCTTTGCCAAGTTGTAAACGTCGTTCTTTCATATCTTCAATTTTTTCTTGTACTTCTTCAATCGTGCCACCATGCATAACGTATGAGTCACAGTTTTTAGCTATTACTTGTTTTCCTGCTTCACTTTCTCCACCTGCATATAGGGGGATATGTTGGTTGCGAACCGGTTTAGGTGATAAGTACGTATTTTCATATTCGTAAAATTTTCCTTTGAATGAGTGAGGTGTTTGCGTCCATAAGCCCTTTAATACCTCAAGGAATTCCTCTGTTCGAGCATAGCGCTCATCGTGAGCCGTGAAAACGCCGCCGTATTGGCGTGCTTCCTCTTCCCACCAAGCGGAGACAACATTTAGTGAAATTCTACCGCCACTAATATGGTCGATATTCGATGCTGTTTTTGCAAATAATGCAGGATTGTAAAACCCTGGGCGGATGGCGGTTAATATTTCTAGCTTATCCGTAACCGTTGCAATTGCTGCTGTTGTAGACCATGCATCTAATGTAGGGGCTTCCATACCCTTAATATCATTTAAGTTTAACTCTGCAATGAGAGTCATATCATAGCCTAAACTTTCCGCCGTTTGAGCTACTTTTTTAACATAATCAAATGTAGCGGGCATATTTTCATCCTCTACATTACGTAGCCAACCTCCGAAAACTGGCAACCAAAAACCGTATTTCATTTGTAAATCCACCTTCCGCTATTTGATAGAATTATTAGAATAGTAATTATAAAAGATACTACCACATAAAAGATACTTCAACAATGTAATCCGTTTAAATATAGTTGATTAGTTGGTATTATAAGGGGAAATTTCTTAGATATTCGGAGCATTTAAGGTACAACAATAGTGTTCCTGCTAGGCAAACATCAGAATCTTGTTTGGGAGGGTTGGCTTTGTAGTTAAATTAGGCGGATAAACTTCAATAAATATTCGAAATGGGTGTCCAATTATTAGCAATTGTCTATAAATATATTGAAATATCAAGTTAAATATTATATATTATAACGTATTAACTTGCTAAAGCATTAGAGCGGTAATTAGATTTTTTTCAGTGAAAGAGGGGTTTATAACATGGAAGCAAATGCGGTTCTTCAACAAATAGAGGATGTTTATCAAGAGGTAATTGGATGGCGTAGACATTTACATCAGCATCCAGAACTTTCATTTCAAGAACATACGACATCTCAATATGTATATGATGTGCTTGAAAGTTTTGGGGGCTTTGAATTATCAAGACCTACTAAAACAAGTGTAGTGGCACGTTTAAAAGGAAGTAACCCAGGAAAAGTAATTGCACTTCGAGCGGATATGGATGCTCTTCCTATAAAAGAAGAAACAGATTTGCCATTTGCATCTACAAATGATGGCGTAATGCATGCTTGTGGGCATGATGGTCATACTGCAATGCTTTTAGGAGCGGCAAAAGTTTTAAAAGACAACCAAGAAGACTTAAGTGGTGAAGTGGTTTTCATTTTCCAACATGCAGAAGAATTACCTCCAGGTGGTGCACAAGAAATGGTTGCAGCTGGCGTACTGGACGGGGTAGATCAAGTGGTCGGCGTGCATTTATTTTCAACAGTTCCAACTGGTACTATAAATATTCGTTATGGTGCTGTTACGGCAGCAAGCGATGTGTTTGAAATGACTGTTCAGGGAAAAGGTGGACATGCTTCTACCCCAGAATTGACAGTAGATCCTCTTGCGACTGGTGCACAGATTGTAACGGGATTGAATCATATCATTTCACGTTCAGTGGCTCCTTTAGAATCGGGCGTAGTGTCTGTTACAAAGTTTAAAGCGGGTGGGGAAGCATTGAATGTTATTCCGGATACAGTGGAAATTGGTGGGTCGGTTAGGACATTGAGTGCAGAAGTCCGCCAGCTTATCAAAAATCGCATAATAGAAGTCGCAAAAGGAATTGCAAAAGCAAACGGAGCTGATGTAGAGGTTTCTTATACGTACGGCTATGGATCTGTTATGAATGATAAAGAAGTTACAGATCGAGTAGTGGGTGTCCTAGAGGAGCATTTCCCGGAAAATAAACTTGAATGGGTCGACCCGATACTTGGTGGAGAAGACTTTTCTGCTTTTAGTGATGAAAAGCCGGCATGCTTCGTTTTTATAGGTGCTGGAAATGTTGAAAAGGGTATAACGCATCCACATCATCATCCGAAGTTTGACATTGATGAAAGTGCTTTAAAGGACGGGCTGAAATTCCACGTTTATACTGCCCTAACTCTTACTCAAAATAAATAGCATCATAAGAAGGAGAAACTATGGCACAAAAAATAGAGAAAAAGAGAAGGTCATTTTTTGACAAGATGCTCGATTCAATAGAGTTTGCGGGTAACAAATTGCCGGATCCGATTGTATTATTTATAATCCTGTGCGGAATCGCTTTAGTGGCTTCTTTTGTTACCTCATTATTTAATGTATCTGCTGTTCATCCAGTTACTGGAGAAACGGTAAAAGCAACTAATCTTTTGACCGGTGATGGTTTAGTTAATATTTTGACGAACTCGATCACGAACTTCAGTTCATTTGCTCCCCTTGGTATGGTCCTTGTCATGATGATCGGTATTGGACTAGCAGAACAAAGTGGTTTCTTTGCGGTACTTATGAAGCGTGCAGTAATGGCGACACCTAAAAAGCTTATTATTCCAAGCGTAATTCTTATTGCCATAATTGGGAATGCTGCAGGTGACGCGGGTCCGATTGTATTGCCACCGCTTGCTGCAGTAGTTTTGATGGCTTTTGGTTATCATCCTTTAGTTGGTTTAGTTGTTGCGTATGCTTCGACGTTAGGGGCATTTGCAGCAAATCTTATAATCGGAATGTCAGATACGCTGGTTGCCGGATTTACAGGACCTGCAGCACAAACAGTGGATCCAAATTATGTGGCAAATCCAGCTATGAATTATTATTTTATCGCTGTTTCAACTATAGTTCTTTTATTAGTTTCTCTATGGGTTACACATAAATTTACGATTCCTCGTTTTGGTACTTACACAGGTGAAATAGAAGAAATGGAAGCTGTTTCTACAGAGGAAAAGCGAGGGCTTCGCTGGGCGGGAATTTCTACTGCCGCTTTTGTGCTTATTTTACTAGCGTTAATCATTCCTGAAAATGGCCTTTTACGTAACCCAGAAACAGGTTCAATTATAGAGGGTTCTCCATTAATTGCTGGAATTGTCCCACTATTAACGATATTTTTCTTCATCCCGGGATTGTTTTATGGAATTGGTTCTAAATCTATTAAAACTTCCAAAGACTTTGGCAATATGTTAGGAAAGTCTATGAGCACGATGGGACCGTATATTGTATTGGTATTTTTCGCAGCACAATTGTTATCATTCTTTGCGGCTAGTAATCTTGGTCCAATCATCGCAATCAAAGGGGCGAATGTTCTGGATAGTGCTGGGATTACAGGTATTCCTTTAATCGTTCTGTTCATCATTTTTGTTGCATTAGTGAATTTACTAATCGGGAGCGCATCCGCAAAATGGGCCATTTTAGCTCCTATATTTGTGCCGATGTTCATGTATTTGGATTATGATCCAGCATTTACGCAAGCAATCTATCGTGTAGGAGACTCTATCACCAATCCCATTACTCCTATGCTACCGTACTTAGTCTTATTACTATCATTTGCGAAAAAGTATGATAAAAATATAGGTTTAGGAACTTTACTTTCTGCTTTGTTCCCATACACTATTTTCTTTGGTATTGTATGGATCATACTAGTTATCGTGTGGTACTTATTAGGATTTCCGGTTGGACCTGAGGGACCTATTCATTTATAAGGAAAAGCACTCTGTTTACCAGAGTGCCTTTTTCAAATCTTTTTCAAAATTTCATATGTGAGATCTGTTTAGCAAAAAAATATCAAGTACTTTTATGCAACCATGAGTAGCTACTTCACACTCAAGATGTACATAATATTGCCTATGCGTTCAGGATTTAATATAGTTAATCTAGTATTATCCGAAAATTATTTGCAATAACGATATTTACCGAGTGGGGGAATTTAAATGTATAGCTTCAAGAATGATTATGCGGAAGGGGCCCATCCTAGAATCTTACAAGCTTTAATAGATTCGAATTATGTACAAGAAGAAGGTTATGGAAGTGATAGTTTTACTCAAAGAGCAATCGAGCTATTGAAATTGAAACTAGGAAGACAGGATGTGGACATACATCTACTTTCAGGCGGAACGCAAACAAACTTAACGGCAATTTCCGCTTTTCTTCGACCTCATGAAGCGGCAATTGCTGCTAGTACAGGGCATATTTTTACACATGAAACAGGTGCGATTGAAGCTACTGGACATAAAGTCATATCAGTAGAAACGAAAGATGGAAAACTGAATTCTTCTCTTGTAAAAGAAGTTTTGGACCTACATGTAGATGAACATATGGTTAAACCAAAGTTAGTTTATCTTTCAAATTCAACAGAAATTGGCTCTATCTACACTAAAGATGAACTAACAGATTTAAGAGACTTTTGTAAAGAGCAAAATCTTCTACTATATATGGATGGGGCACGTTTGGGTTCAGCGCTATGTTCAGATGATAATGACTTAAAGCTAAGTGACATTCCTGCACTAGTGGATGCTTTCTACATTGGTGGGACTAAGAATGGTGCCCTTTTAGGAGAGGCATTAGTCATTTGTTGTGATTCTTTAAAAGAAGATTTTCGTTTTCATTTAAAGCAAAAAGGGGCACTTCTAGCGAAAGGAAGGCTTTTAGGTATTCAATTTTATGAGCTGTTCCAGGATGATTTGTTTTTTGAATTGGCCCAGCACGCCAATAAAATGGCAACCATTCTTAGAGAAGAATGTAATAATGCTCATTTTTCATTTTTGACTTATTCTCCATCGAATCAGATCTTTCCAATATTGCCGAATGCACTTATTGCGGAGCTTCAAAATAAATACGCATTTATTGTATGGGAAAAGGTTAATTCTACCCATTCCGCAATTCGATTAGTAACATCTTGGGCTACAAAAGAAGAAGAGGTAAGAGCTTTTGTGGAAGATATAAATATCCCTGTGCCGGAAACAATGTAAAATTGTTTCTGGTACAGGGATATTCTTTTAAATCTCTTCTAAAATTCCTTTAACCAATCCTACAAATTTAACTTTTACCTGACTAGCAACTTCAATTACTTCCTCATGGTTCAATGGTTGGTCTAATATGCCACATGCCATATTCGTTAAGCAAGAGATACCGAGTACTTTCATTCCGCCATGAGTAGCTACAATTGCTTCTGGTACTGTAGACATTCCAACAGCGTCTGCTCCTAACGTACGAATCATACGGATTTCCGCAGGAGTTTCGTAAGTAGGTCCGCTCCACCAAGCATATACACCTTGTTGTAATGGTATATTTTGTTCGTTCGCTACTTTAGTGGCAACACTACGAAGTTCCTTACTATATACGTCCGATAAATCAGGGAATCGAGTTCCTAATTCGTCGTTGTTTGGTCCAATCAATGGGTTAGCACCTGTTAAATTGATATGGTCTGTGATTAACATTAAGTCTCCAGGGTTAAAGCTTGTATTTACTGCACCGCAAGCATTAGTAATGATTACATTTTCAATACCTAATGCTTTCATCACACGTACTGGGAATGTTACTTCATCCATAGTAAATCCTTCATAATAGTGAAAGCGGCCTTTCATTGCAGCTACAATTTTCCCGTTTAATTCCCCGATAACAAGCTCGTTTGCGTGTCCAATTGCTTCGGATTTTGCAAAGTGTGGAATCTCGCTATAAGGAATTTTAACAGCGTTTTGTATATCATCGGCAAGACTTCCTAGCCCTGAACCTAAGATCAATCCAATTACAGGACGGTGGTCTGTCTTACTCATAATAAAGTCTTGAGTTTCTCTAATATCTTGAATGTTATGCATATAAAAATCCTCCTTGACACGTGTTGTCGTTAAAAGTTTAATGGAGTGAAGGGATATTGTAAAGAAAACTATACAAAAGTTTATTTGACGTTTTAGAAAGTATTCTATATCATAAACAAGTACCCGAACTTAGTCGGGAGAGGTTCATAGCTGATACCCTCTATAAAAAACTATGGATACATGACGTTTCGCCATGTCCATATTTGGGCATGGCTTTTTTGTTTTTATCCTATATGTTTGCGATAGACTGGTCAAAGGTGCCTCTTTAGAAATTATGTTATTAGGAGGTTTTTATTATGTCTGGCAGAAGCCATGAAGAAGGTTTAAAAGATTTGACATTGTTAGGTAATCAGGGGACGCAGTATTCGTTTGAGTATGCTCCGGAAGTATTGGAGTCAGTGGATAGTCTCCATTCGAATCGGGATTATTTCGTGAAATTTAATTGTCCCGAGTTTACTAGTTTATGCCCAATTACACAACAGCCTGACTTTGCAACAATGTACATCTCGTACATACCGGATAAAAAGATTGTAGAAAGCAAATCCCTAAAATTATATTTATTTAGTTTTAGAAATCATGGCGATTTCCATGAAGACTGTGTCAATATTATCATGAATGATTTAATTAAATTACTGGATCCGAGATATATTGAGGTTTGGGGAAAATTCACACCACGTGGTGGAATTTCCATTGATCCTTGGTGTAACTATGGTAGACCAGGTACTAAATATGAAGAGATGGCAGATTATCGTTTGATGAACCATGATCTTTACCCAGAAAAAATTGATAATCGATAAAGTGAAGCTTCAATCAGTGGGGGTTTTTCGACGCACAGAACGTGCTAGTGGGGACGTTGCGACATGGACGTCGCGCTTTTAGTCCCCGTCATCCCCCACTGATTGTTAGTTGTGTCCCACACGATGGGCCACACAGACGTTGCAAACGCTCTTTTATTTTGCGACGAGCTTTGCGCAGGAGCAACACGATGTTGCGTACTTAGTCTGGGATCATTTCATCGGGCGCATGCCAGCAGTTGATCTCCCACTTATCTTTTCGCTTTTAAATCTTGAAGTGGGAGTCTTACTGCCCGTTAATGCGGGATAAAGTGAAACTTCAATCAGGGGGGGGGTGTTCTTTATCCCCCACCGATTGTTAGTTGAACCAATCGGGCTTTTACGGGCAGTTGACCTCCCACTTATCTTTTCACTTTTCTTAAATCATGAAGTGGGAGTCTTACTGCCCGTTAATGCGGGATAAATTGAATAATTAGCTAGATGAAGGAAGAGGTTTTTAGCTACCCTCTTTAAAAAACTAAGGAGAAAACGGCATTCTTTTTAGGGTGCCGTTTTTTCGTTATAAGGGAGTTTTACAGATGAAGCAGGAAAAAGCAATCATTGTATTTAGTGGCGGCCAAGACAGCACAACTTGTCTGTTCTGGGCAAAAGAACGTTTTAGAGAGATAGAGGCAGTAACTTTTGATTATGGTCAAAGGCATAGCCTTGAAATTGAGTGTGCGAAAGCCATAACAGAGGAGCTTGGTATTAAGCACCATATTCTAGATATGTCTCTTTTAAACCAGCTTGCACCGAATGCATTAACCCGAGAGGACATACAGGTAGATGACGGGGAAGAAGGTGGATTGCCATCGACTTTTGTACCTGGGCGGAATATGCTCTTTCTTTCATTCGCAGGGGTTTTAGCAAGCCAAGTAGGAGCCAAGCATATTGTGACTGGCGTTTGTGAAACCGATTTTAGTGGCTACCCCGATTGCCGAGATATTTTTGTTAAATCTTTGAATGTAACCTTAAATTTAGCGATGGACGATACTTTTGTGGTGGATACACCACTCATGTGGCTGAACAAGGCACAAACATGGGAACTTGCGGATGAGCTTGGAGCGCTTGAGTTTGTTCGAGAAAAAACGTTGACCTGCTATAACGGTGTAATGGCGGATGGCTGTGGGGAATGCCCAGCTTGTAAGCTACGACAAAGAGGGCTTGATGAGTATTTAAGCTTTAAAAAGGAGTCCTAAGGCATGAGTGATTTTAGAATTGTCGATAAGCTCCAAAAAATAGAGGAAGATATCCAAAGTAGTCAATTAAAGTATCATGCAAAGCGAGTTTTAGTGAGCAAGGAGTTCACTTTTGATGCTGCCCATCATTTACATAACTATGAAGGTAAATGTAAAAATTTGCACGGTCATACATATCGGGCTGTATTAGGGGTGAGTGGATATACCGATGAACGAGGCCTGATGATAGATTTTGGCGATTTAAAAGAAATATGGAAACAAAAAATAGAGATTTATTTGGATCATCGTTATTTAAACGAAACGCTCCCACCAATGAATACGACTGCGGAAAATATTGCTGTCTGGATCTATGAGAAGTTGAGTGAAGCATTGATTGAGGGCCAACGATATAACGGGGCACGTGTAGAATTTATCAGATTGTATGAAACTCCGACAAGCTATGCCGAAGCAAGACGGGAGTGGATGGAAGTTGAGTAAAGTACCTGTTATGGAGATTTTTGGTCCGACGATTCAAGGTGAGGGGATGGTAGTTGGCCAAAAGACAATGTTTGTCCGAACTGCTGGCTGTGATTATTCTTGCTCGTGGTGTGACTCATCTTTCACATGGGATGGTAGCGGAAAGCATCTAATTGTCCAAATGACCGCAGAGGAGATTTGGGCTGAGTTGAAGCGTCTTGGAGGAGATGGTTTTTCTTTTGTCACCATTTCAGGTGGAAATCCAGTACTCCTTCGAAATTTGGAGGCACTAATTGTTCTACTAAAAGCTAACAACATAAAAATCGGTGTGGAGACGCAAGGGAGTAAATGGCAGGAGTGGCTGTATGAAATCGATGAACTGACGATTTCACCAAAGCCTCCGAGTTCCGGAATGACCACAGACTTTTCTGTTCTATCTTCTATCATCGAAAAGCTTAACAATAGAAATAGCGAGCAGCATATTTCTCTCAAAATAGTCATTTTTAATGAAGAAGATTATGAGTATGCCAAGCAAGTCCATCTTAGATATCCGGCGATTCCTTTTTACTTCCAAGTTGGAAACGATGATAGCACGACTACAGACAATCCAAGCTTAGTTAACCATTTACTAAAGAAGTACGAAGAGCTAATTGACCGGGTAGTTGGGGATCAGGAATTAAGGGATGTCAAAGTACTACCACAGCTTCATACGCTAGTTTGGGGAAATAAAAGAGGCGTATAAGCTATAAAAAATTACTTGAGGAGTAACATCATGAGAATCTTATTTTATTTAATATCTATCGTCACTGCTAATGTGGTAACGGCAGCATTTGCGCCATTGCAGTTAGGCGTGTTTATCGTCCCAATGGGAACGCTCCTAATTGGAGCGACATTCATTTTCCGAGATCTTGTTCAAAATAAATACGGAAGAGCAAAAACTTATTTATTTATCATTGTTGCTTTAGGCTTGTCTGCATTAGTGTCATTCATGCTTGGAGACACATTATTAATCGTAGTAGCATCCGCACTGTCGTTTGTTATCGCTGAAACAGCGGATACAGAAATCTATACAAGGTTAAAGCTGCCAATGGCTTGGCGTGTGTTTTATAGTGGAATTGTCGGAGGATTTTTAGATTCTGTGATCTTCGTCATCATTGGCTTAAGCCCACTTGGAGCTAATTTTCTTCCTTGGGAAGCTGTACCATTTGCTATTGTAGGACAGGTTATCGTGAAGACGATTATTCAAATGTTTGGTGCATTGATATTGAATCAAGTGTATGTAAGTAGAAGAAAGCAGCTTGTTTCAGAATAACAACATTATTAAGTATAAAAATAGCCCTCCAGTCCATCGAACATTTTCGATAGAGTGGAGGGCTTGCCTATTTTTATCATATTCGTTATTTGCTGCAAGCATCGCTGCAAGTAAAATAATGACAGTGGGCATCGTTATCATCATAAACGGTTTGATAGTAGCAGACAAGAAGGGAACCATCATATCTTTTATAGATATGACACACTAGTCAGGACATTAAGCTCCAAATCTCTTCCGATATCCACACTTCCTGCACATTTCTTCTACAGCTTCTCTTCTAGAAAAGCCATCATACAAATTATTAGCTCTTTCTCCTTCAATAATTTCTGAGAAAGGTTTATCGTTTATGTTACCAAGGTCAATGACACCTTCTCCGTCTAAACAACAAGGTACGACCGTACCATCGACAAGAATTGCTGCTTGACTTCGAAGGGCATGACAAAACCCTTTGCCGTCATCTTCTGGTGCGAGTAGGCTTGGCCATTGGAATTCATGATCTTGGTTAATATAAATGCGGTCCGCAATTTTAACTCCACTTCCAGGCACTACTTTTTCTTCAATTTTGTAATCTAAGTTGAATTCTTTTTCTAAGATTTCTAATGTTTCTTGGTTTTTTCTCTTTTGTTCGCTTGTTGCATGAACTGGGTCTAAATTCCATAAGCGGAAGGAGATGAGGACCCCTTGTGCTGCAGCTTCTTTTGCGAATGAAAGGATTTCTGCTAAGTATCCTTCACGGTCGGTGGAACCTTCATGTCCATCAAAGCTATGGAGCGAGAAGTTCATCTGTCTTAACGCTGGTTTACCTAACAGTTTATGTCTATTCTTTTTAAGAAGTGTTCCATTTGTTGTGATATTTACTTTAAATCCTTTGGCATCTGCAGCATCTAATAACTGATCGACTCTAGGGTGGAGAAGAGGTTCTCCTTTCACGTGTAGATAAATATATTTTGTATGTGGTTTGATCTGATCGAGTATTTCATTAAACTTATCTACCTTGAGGATATTTGCTTTCCTTGCAGTGGGAGGACAGAAGCTACAAGCAAGATTACATACACTTGTAATTTCGATATACATTTTTTTAAATGTTTTCAACGTTTATTCACCATTCCAGTTCTAGTTATTTAACTCTACTCATTTTAACAGAAATACGTACATTATTGGATAATATATCGATACGTGAGATCATTAATAAGAACACTTATTCCTTGAGTATGTTGATTTTCTTATTTTTGCATAGTATTATGGTTCCATATTATAGAGTACGCAGAATTTGATCCATGGAGGTAAACAATTGATCGAAGTAATAACAGTAGTAAACCTAGTGATAGAAGTAACAAATTCAAAAGATTATCAAAAAGAAGTCGAACAAGTACTGCGGTCTAATACCTCAACTATACAACATATAGAGACTATTAGCATATCTCCTATTAGTGATAATTTAAAAGCAAGTGCACTGGCTAAATTCAGGGTATTGATCGAAGAAAGAAAAGAAAACAAATTCTTAGATGACTACGTGGGTCTTGTTCTTCCAAAGTTTTATAATTTTCCTCATGCGATGCCATTGAGTAATCAAATTTATAAAATATCGCGTATAGAAGGATAAAATAAACACCCATTTGAGTAGCAACTCAGTTGGGTGTTTATTTGAGTTTCTTTTATTTTTCAACAATCGTTCCATCGAAAGCTGCTTTATATATCGCAAAAATGTCGTCTTTTTGTAAAGGCATCGGGCTACGTGCTAAAATACGTTTTTGCTCAATGGCGTCCTTCGTTAAGCTTTCTAGTGCATCTTCTGTAATATTAAAGCCTTTTAATGTGGAGGGAATGTTCACGTCTTCTACTAAACGTTTTAGTTCCGCTACACATTTATAAGAAGCTTCTTCTTGTGAAAGGTTGGATGAGCTAAAGCCCATCGCATCGTAAATGTCTTTCATGCGCTTTTCACAACTTTGGCGAATATAACCCATTACATATGGAAGTAGTACAGCGTTTGAGTCTCCATGTGCGATGTGGAATTGACCACCTATCGGATAAGCTAATGCATGAACACCTGCAACTCCTGCATTGAAGAATGCAAGACCAGCAAGGTAGCTACCGTAGCTCATATCTGTACGAGCTTGTTTGTCTTCACCGTTTAATACAGCAGTACGGATAGCATTGCTGATTAAGCGGATTGCTTGTAAAGCAAGTGCATCCGAAACAGGACTCGCATTTTTAGAGATATAAGCTTCTACTGCATGAGTCAGAGCGTCAACCCCGGTAGCAGCAGTTACTTTCGGTGGTAAAGAGATGGTCAAAGCAGGATCTACAATCGCCACGTCTGCTAATAGGTAATCATGTGTCACAACATCTTTTGATGTCTCCAGTGATAGCACCGAAATATTCGTTACTTCTGAGCCTGTGCCAGAAGTAGTAGGAATTAAAATAGTAGGAAGTCCCTTTTTAGTTACTTTTTTTGTGCCAGTTAAGTTTAAGTAATCAGCCACATTACCTTCATGCGAAGCTAATACACCTGCCAGTTTTGTTAAATCTAATGCACTACCTCCACCGACACCAATCACCATATCAAATTCGTTGTCACGCGTATATGCAACTAGCTTTTCTCCAATTGCTAGGGGGGGTTCAGGTACGACTTCTGTATAAATCTCAGTAGAGTATCCAGCGTTCTCCAGAGGTTCAACGACTGTATTGGTTAATCCGATATCTTTTAAAAATGGATCTGTAACTACAAGAATTTTACTCACGTTAAAGCGATTTACTTCATCCAGTAGGTGAGATAGTGAATCCCAGCCAGTATAACTTAATGGTGTGAATGTAATTTTTTCGGACATGCTGTTCACTCCTTAGTTGTGATTCCAAACCACTAGTTTTGTTTCAGTCATTTCATGAATGGCATATTTTAAGCCTTCTTTACCCGTACCACTTTCTTTTACTCCGCCGTATGGCATTTGGTCTACACGGTATGTCGGAATATCATTAATCAAAACACCGCCAACTTCTAATTGTTTGGAAGCTTTGAATGCTGTCTGAATGTCGTTCGTGAAGATTCCCGCTTGAAGACCGAAGTTTGAATCATTGATCGCTTCAATTCCTTCTTCAACAGAGGAAATACGGTTAACTACAACGATTGGAGCAAATACTTCCTGACAAGAGACTTTTAAAGTAGGGGATACATTCGTCAAAATAGTTGGCATGAAAACCCCATTCTCGATTTTCCCGCCTGTTACAATTTCAGCACCATTTTGAACCGCTTCTTGCACCCAATCCACGGCACGATCCTGTTCACCTGGATGAATCATCGCAGAGACATCCGTCGTTTCCTCGAGTGGATTCCCAATAACTAATTCCTTTGTAGCTTTAGCGAATTGTTCAATGAATTCATCAAATAATTCCTCCATTACATACGAACGTTGTAAAGAAATACAGACTTGCCCCTGATTAGAGAAGGCACCAGTGACACATTTAGGTACGATCTGAGATAAATCAACATCTTTGTCGATAATTAGCCCAGCGTTTGATCCTAACTCGAGTGCGACTTTTTTCAAACCTGCTTTGTTACGAATACCGATGCCTACAGCAGGGCTTCCCGTAAACGTAATCATTTTCACTTTGTCGCTTTCTACTAAAGCATCGCCAACCGTTCTACCACTACCTGTAATGACGTTGAAGGCACCCTTAGGTAAAGCTGTTTGATCAATCAATTCAGCTAAAAATAATGCTGAAAGGGGAGTTTGTGATGCTGGCTTCAATACAATTGTGTTACCGGCTGCAATTGCAGGTCCTACTTTATGAGCAACTAAGTTTTGCGGGAAATTGAAAGGTGTAATGGCACCAACTACCCCTATTGGCTGTTCAATCGTATAACCGAAACGGTTTGCTCCATTTTTTGCAGCGTCCATCGGAATCATTTCACCAGTCAACCGTTTTGCTTCTTCCGCTGCAAATTTATATGTTTCAATTGTGCGGTCAATCTCACCTAATGCATATTTAATGGGTTTGGCAGCTTCTAACGAAATAATTGTTGCCGCTTTTTGACGATTATCAGCAAACAATTGAGCGATTTGCTCCAAAATAGCAGCACGTTCATAGGCAGTAAGCTCAGCCATTCGTTTTTTAGCATAATCAGCTACTTCTATTGCTTGTTCTACCTCCTCACGAGTCGCTTGTGGTATGTGAGCAATGACTTCTTTTGTGTGTGGCGACTTTAGTTCTGTAGTCTTTTCTGAAGACTTCCATTCACCATTTACGTAATATTGCTTGTTCATCGAATCATCCTCTCAAGTTATACTTTTTCTGAATCTGATTGCTGATCTTTTGAAAATGTTTGATCAACTTCACCCTTGAAGAAATCTTTACCAAAAATTAAGAAGCAAAGTAAGATTCCTACCGCGAATGCCCATGCAGCACCCTTAATGCAAAGGATAGCACCGATAATACCCGCGATACCTAAGTCACGTTGGCTGCGTGATTCTAAAATTCCGACTTTTACACTTACATATCCTTGAATTAACATTGTTAAGGCTAAAGCAACTCCTAAAATGGGCTCAACTAAACTCACGATAGGCAATAAAAGTAAACCTGTATTTGTACCCCAACGGAATGAACCAACGCCTCCAAAGAATGAATCCATCGCTTTACGGCCTTTTTTAAAACGCTCAACCATTACTACTTGCATAGCAGACCATAATGGACCACTCATCGTTACGTCTGGTCCTAAAATACTCATGACACTGTTACGTATACCGAAAATTAAATGCGCGCGACTTGGGCTATACTCCACTTTTTCATCAGGACGTGATGCTGCCCCATCTTCCACTAAAGCTTTGGTTTGCAGTACATCGCCGAATAATACGATATAGGCTGCAAGTACAGTAGGCAATCCTGTGATAAACATCATAATGGGTGGGAATCCTATACCAAAGATTGTGTATTCATTCCACAACGTAATGAAATCTGGAGATGAGAAGCCCCATTGAATCGTTGGCCAAGCTGCCTCACCAAATAATGGCGCAATCACAACTGCTATAATAATAACTGGGAAAATCCCCAATTTAGCGATCGTTCCCCAAAACGGGTTACGATTTTGGAAAAGAGCAAAATGTTTTGAGAATAATAGGTAGAATCCAATTCCAATTGCAATTGTAATGGTCCAAGGGAAACTTTCAAATTTACCCCCAATTTGAAATACCGAAATGACAGCTGCAAGCCCTGCACCGAGAATAATCCCTGACTTTATCGCTGAAGGGATAATCCCGACAACTTTTGCGGCTAAACCTGTTGCACCCAAGAAAACGGAAAGAATTCCTAGCGTCATCTGGAATGCGATAAGTGCATGCACGCGTTCAGGTCCTTCAGGGAATTGCTGACAATACAACATGATTAAGGGAATTGCTGGAGTAATCCATCCTGGCACAGCAGGATCACCAAGTAAATGATGTAATAAATAGAAGACTCCATTTAAAACGACAATTGCTAAAGCAACTTCAAACGGCATTCCTAATAGTTCGATTAAAAGTGGAATAGCCGACAAGTCAACCGCACACATAAGTAGACCTTGTACATAGTCAGGCCACTCGAAGCGATAATGAATAAAAGGTAAACGAATTTTAAAAGGTCCTGCTGGTATGTATGGTGACTCTTCCCCATATTTCCGATCTTTCCATTTCATAAACTAATTTCTCCCCTTACAAATAAAATGAAACCCCTTACAAAAACGGATGAATATATGAAGTAGTTTCACTAAATGAATACGTAACCATTTTCCGATAAAAATATAAAAATGGTTACGTATTCATTTTGGTTAAAAAATTAAAACAAACCTTTAAAAGTCTGTTTTAATTTTTCCGTGTCGTACTTCTATGAAACACTTTAACAGATTCGGTGATTTGTATGCAACTGTTTTTTTTATTTTCAATCATTTCAATTAATTCGCGGATAGCCAAATAACCAAGATTTTGTTCGGAAATGCTGCCGACCGTTGTAAGTTGAATTGAACCGTGGCTGCTTATATCAACATTATCAATACCAATAATACTAATATCTTGTGGAACAGTATAATTTTCTTGAATTGCCACATCTATTAAAAACAAAGCAAGAGAATCTGCACCCGCACAAATAGCGGTAGGAGGATGTTCTAGCTTCATTAATTTATGAAAAGCATCTGTAATTGCCTGCTTAGATGCGTCCGTATTAATGATATATTGTTCGGGTAAACATAATTTATAATCTTTCATGGCCTGAAGAAATCCAAGGTAGCGGTTGTTGAAGGTGCTCACAGTTAATGTTCCACCAACCCATGCTATCGCTGTATGACCTTGTTCGATCATATGCTGTGCTGCTAAATAACCCGCTTTGAAATTGTCTATTTCTACAAAATGCTCATTATTTTTGTGTTTTCGATTGTATGTAATAAAGGGAATATCCATTCGAGTAAGCTTCTCGAATATCGGATCGTCTAATAATATACAGGATAATATAACGCCGTCCACTTTATGTTCTATGGCAGTTGCGTATGCTTCATTTAACTTTTCATCATTCACGAATTGTACGTTAACACGGTATCCCATTTCATTGGCATAATGAACTATGGCGGATGTCGTGTCGACAAAAAATGGATTATGTAGTGGTCCTGATAAAAGCGCAATAGTACTCGTTTTATTTTGTACGAGAGAGCGTGCATGTCCATTGGGGACATAGTTTAAATCATGAATCGCTTTCATAACTTTATCAAAGGTAGGCTTTTTAACAAATTCCGGAGAATTTAATACACGTGAAACCGTCGTTTGGGAGACGCCTGCGTGTTTTGCTACATCTTTGGAAGATACCAAAACTTTTCCTCCTTCTGTTTGAAGTAATGTATAGTGATAACTATATAAGGAATCTGATAAGATGACTACTAAATATTATTAAATAGAAAAATGAAATGAGAAAAGAGGAGTATAAATGTGTTTAATTAATTTTCAATTCCACAACCATCCAAACTATAAACTAATCTTAGCAGCTAATCGGGATGAGTTTTATAATCGGAAAACGGAGCCTGCACATTTTTGGGAGGATGCTCCAAATTTATTGGCTGGACGAGATCTAGTAGGATTAGGAACTTGGCTAGGCATTACAAAAGAAGGAAAGTTTGCGGCATTAACAAATTATCGAAATCCAACTAAAATGACAGATGGGAAGACTTCGCGTGGTGAAATTGTACAAAATTTTTTGGCATGTAGTCTTTCATCAGAAGAGTATCTTAAGTATTTGGATAGGGAAAAAGAAAAGTACAACGGATTCAATTTGATCGTAGGTGATCCAGAAAAACTTTACTATTATAACAATATAGAAGGTGAAATTACAGAGATTCAGCCAGGAACACATGGGTTGAGTAATAAGTTTTTGAACACGTCATGGCCAAAGGTAGTAAAGGGAAGGGAGAATTTGAAAGCATACAGTTCAAAGAAAAAGGAAGTCCAATTAGAAGAATTGTTTGCCATTATGACAGATGCGGAAATTGCCTTAGATGAGGAACTGCCAAATACAGGGGTCGGTATTGAACTAGAGAGAAGTTTATCGGCATTGTTTATCAAAATGCCTAATTACGGTACTCGTTGCTCCACAGTCTTGTTAGTGGATAATGACAATCAAGTAACTTTTGCAGAACGTACCTATGTGGACGGAGAATTTTCAGACGACAAGCATTTTACCTTTTCACTATCTTCTTCCAAAAGTTAAAACCATTGTTTCCGTTGAAACAATGGTTTATATTTTTTTAGCTATCGCAAGGGGATTTGTTTTTGTGACAATGAATATTAAAAACAAGGATAGCTCTACGATTAAGAGTATTAACACAATCCATCCTAAAAAATGGAGGAAATGATTTTGAAAAGACAAAGGTTTACTGGAAGATGAAAAGGTGTGCACTAAATTGAATGTAAAGAAATAAAACATGCCAAATGTGAAATTTCTTGCCCATTGAGTGATATGGTATGTAAAAATTCCTTTTTGCCAGCCATATTTTTGAATTCTTGCAATACCTCTTATTATTTCCGCTGTCTCAACTATACCAAATAAAAAAAGTACGATATACCATACGAACAGGATTGTTACCAGAGAAAAACTCCCCGATTGCACCAGAGCTAATCCAGTGATGGAAATCGCTCCATGGATAATACAATCAGTGTTTTTCCATTCGTGGATATCCCGCCATTGTGAAGCAAAACGACTACCAATTAAAGTAATAGAAAACACATAAAACAAAATCCCCAACATAATGAAAGCAATCATTAATGAGGGGTGGAAAGCTGGTCCAAAGGTAGTCACCAATAAACCAACGATTGACTGAGTGCTAACGGTGGAAAGCAAGATAACGCCATGAGTATTTTTGGTCTCTTTGTTAGCAATAATTGTTTTCCATTGTCGAATACACAAAGCGATAAAAGCTATCCATAAAACTAAGTTGGCACACGCTAATACTTGAACAATCGATAGAAGAGCAGGAGCCCGCTGTATGATTAAGTCATCGATAACAGAAGATGCTGCAATCCAAGTACCGACGCCAAAGCTTTTAATAGGTAAATTAACTAAGCTATTCCGATAATCTCTTTTTGACAAGGAAAGAAAAAATGCGAAGAGCATAAAAAGCCAAACTAAAACTAAAAGTCCTGATAATGCTAAAGCTAGATGACTATTTAAAAATGGAAATTGATAAACAGCACCTAGAAGAAATATACCAAAGGCCATAATAATCGAACCTGCTGAAGCATCAATCGTTTTATTAGAAAACATAACATGATCTCCGTTGTTAAAGAGTTTTTAACTCTTATAATTAGTCAAAAAAAAATAACCCATTCAGGAGCAAATACTCGCAAAGGGTTAACATTTATATTATTGGAGCGGGTGAAGAGAATCGAACTCTCATCATCAGCTTGGAAGGCTGAGGTTTTACCACTAAACTACACCCGCATTACTATGGTGGCTCAGGACGGAATCGAACCGCCGACACAAGGATTTTCAGTCCTTTGCTCTACCGACTGAGCTACTGAGCCGCTTTGATTTACGCTAAGCTTAGCATCTCTTCGTCAGCTACACTTGCTTATCCTAAATCTCAAATCAAAATAATAAATGGCGGTCCCGACCGGGATCGAACCGGCGATCTCCTGCGTGACAGGCAGGCATGTTAACCGCTACACCACGGGACCATTTGGTTGCGGGGACAGGATTTGAACCTGTGACCTTCGGGTTATGAGCCCGACGAGCTACCGAACTGCTCCACCCCGCGATAATAATATAATAAATTTTGAAGATAAAATGGAGGAGGAAGAGGGATTCGAACCCCCGCGCGGTATGACCCGCCTGTCGGTTTTCAAGACCGATCCCTTCAGCCAGACTTGGGTATTCCTCCGAAATATTATTGAAGACAAGATATAGTATACAACACATTTCATGAAAAAAGCAATACTTTTTTTAAAAAAATTTAAAACCAATAAAAGTTATTAAATCATTGCATTAAAAAGCACCTCTACAAAGAGATGCTTTTTAAATTATTCGTTTATAATTTCTTCATAGCCTACCATTTGATCCAGATGGCTGGCGATCATAGCGATGATTGTACTGCCCTCTTCTTTTTTAAAGCTAAAGTTACTTTCGTCTTCGAAGTACTCGGAGTCTTCCGTCCAAATACGATTAACTCTTCGTAGAACTCCATCACCATTTGCACTGTCGATACCAAATTGATAAGTTACTTCAATTTTATCATCGATTTGGAAAGCGGTAACTTCTGGCGTTTCCCATTCAACATCAATTTCTTCAAGCGTAATTTCATCGTCTAAAACTTCGTATCCCTCTTCTAAATCATAGTAATCAGCGTCATCTTCTTCCATGAATTCATGGAAGCTTTCATGAATTATTTCCATTATATCCGTTATGTCATCTAACATTATTCTAATAGGTTGGTGAAGTACTGTATCAAAACTTTCTTCGTAAAATTCTTCATTGTAAGGATCGAAATGTAGAGTAAAGAAATATTCTCTTTCCTCTTCCTCTGTTTCTACAAAAAACTCCATTCGTGGATGTTTGGAAGCTTTATTTATACTCATATGTCCACGTTTGTCATATTCCTCACAAATGGATTCCAATTGTTCCTGAAGCTCACTAGCTACTCTGTTAAACCATTCCATCGACATATCATTTTCGCCTCCTAGTGTTTTTCCATTTCTATCTTCTCCTAAATTCTTCATTTAATTCATTCTATTTATAACGATATTTTATTAATGGTTGTACAGCATTTTTTTAGTTTGAATGGGGACGATAATTCTCGTATGTTCATATTTGTACATTAGGAGGAAAAAAATGCGTAAAAACACTTTAAAGCCAGATAATCGTTCTGATAATGTAGAAAAGCTTCAAGATATGGTAATGAACACAAAAGACAACATGGAAGCAGCTGAAGAATTAATGGCTTATAACAGTGGTGAGGAACGAGAGGCTATCAGACAAAAAAATGCGCGTCGTGAAAAGAGTCTAGAAGGCTTTCAAATAGGGATTATCGACGATACTCAGGATAAAACCACATAATAAAAAGCAAAAAGATGGAGAGAAATCTGCATCTTTTTTTATTAGTCAATTTATTTCTCTTAAATGAACATAGGTACTTCTTTTTTGGACACTCTAAGAGGAAAAAGAAAGTTACATGAGGTGAGATTTATGATAATAGAAAGATCATCTGAATGGAAAGATGGTTTCATAAGTAGATTAGAAAACCAGAAACCATGGGATAATTGGACATTATATAAGATGAGTTACGAAGCAGTAAAAAACAATCTGATCACGGATTTTTCTGGACTCCAATCACCTAAGTATTTACCAAACTTAACACCTCTCGCACACCAATTAGAAGTGGCAGAAACGGTCATTAGTAGAATGAATGGAAAAGCAATTCTTGCAGATGAGGTGGGTCTAGGTAAAACAATTGAGGCAGGATTAATATTGAAGGAATATCTTATTCGTGGACTAGTAAAGAAAGTATTGATTTTGGCACCAGCTTCTTTGATCAATCAATGGGTTGAAGAATTGAACTATAAATTTTACATTCCTGCAATTGGCTACAGAAAGAATACCTCCATCGATTACTATGATGTAGTTGTGATGAGTATGGATACTGCCAAAAAAAGCCCTCACAAAGAACTTATATATGCACAGAATTATGACATGATTATTATTGACGAAGCACATAAACTTAAAAACCATAAAACGAAAATTTACGAGTTTGTTCAAGGCTTGAAGAAAAAGTTTTGTTTGTTATTGACAGCAACACCTATTCAAAATAATGTATTTGAACTATTTTATCTTATTTCGTTGCTTAAGCCGGGACATCTTGGTAGTTACGAAACATTTCAATCCTCGTTTTCTGCTAGTAAACATAGTCTAGAACATGATGAATACTTAAGAGAATTAGTTAATCAAGTAATGGTAAGGAATAGAAGAGAAGAGACAGGTATTGAATGGACAAGTCGTCGTGTCCAAACTATACCAATCGAATTTACGAAAGAAGAAAGAGAAGTTTATGATTTGATATTGGAACTTAAAAATGTCTCCTCAGTCTTTTCTGGTGCATTTTCGATGATTACTTTGCAAAAGGAAATGTGTAGCAGCAAAGAAGCGACCTATTTGACGTTAAATAAAATGCGGCAAAACTGTACTACTCCAGAGGAAATTGCCTTCGTTGATCATATTATTCAAAAACTAATGACATTGGAAATAAACTCGAAGGCAGAAAAAGTGTATGAGATTATCTCCCAAGCAAATGATAAGGTGATTATCTTTACGGAATATAAGGCCAGTCAAGTTTACCTGCAGTGGTACTTAAATTCTAAAGGCATAACAAGTGTACCCTTTAATGGGCAATTCAATAAGAGTAAAAGAGAATATATGAAGCATCTATTTAAAGAAAAATTCCAAGTGTTAATCGCTACTGAGTCTGGTGGGGAAGGGATAAACCTTCAGTTCTGTCATCACGTCATAAACTATGACTTGCCGTGGAATCCGATGAAGCTAGAGCAACGAATCGGACGTGTCCATCGGTTAGGACAAGAACATGATGTTCATATTTACAATTTAGCGATTGAAAATACGATTGAAAAAGATATATTGGAACTACTTTATGTTAAATTAGATGTCTTTGAAAAAGTAGTAGGAGAGCTGGACGATATACTGACAACTTTTAAAAAGACAATTTAAGGAGGATCATTATGTATCCACAACAAGTTCACGATTACTTACAAAAGTTTTTCAAGGAAAATAATTGTGAAATAGTGCAGGGTAATGAGCATTATATGACTGTTCAATTAACAGTTGATATGGACAAAAAAATTATGAATCGCCCTTTTCATTGGCAGTATATAGAGAATACAAACGGTGTACCGGACCCGGCTCAATTAACTTTAATCACAGATCAAACGAAGGTTAGTAAGAATATGAAAGGAGAGGTAGTGCATTTTGGTTCTCCTAGACTAAGTCAGATCTTTCATACAACAAGAGAGCTTGGTGCTTGCGTACAAATGTATGAACGAATATTAAATAACATGGAAACAAGACCTATATTAACTCCATGGCTAGGGGTGAATTATAAAGTATCGTATTATTGTGATCGAACGAAGGAAATGCTTTATTCATTAGGTATTAACTTAATGACTGGTGAGGTTATAAATGGTTTTCAGGAATCGATCGCTACCAAGGAGTTGGATGATCAAAAGTCAGAAAGGGCCTTTCTTTTACCTTATATTATTAAGCCTCTTCGTGCACTAGATAGATTAGATACTGTAATTGAAAATCTGATACAACAGGAAGATCACGCATGGGCAGAAGAAGCAAAAAGTAGATGGCAAAAAGATCAGGAGATTTTAGAGCACTTTTACGAAGAGGTAGAAGAAAAGCCGGAATGCTATGAGTTGGAGAAAAAAGCAATGGAAGAACAATACGGAGCAAAGATTAAAATTGACATTATAAACGGTGGATTATTTTATATAAGGTGAAACTTCAATCAGTGGGGGTTTTTCGACGCACAGGACGTGCTAGTTGGGACGTTGCGACATAGACGTCGCGCTTTTAGTCCCCGTCAGCCCCCACTGATTGTTAGTTGTGACCCACACGACGTGGGTCATACAGACGTTGCAAACGCTCTTTTATTTTGCGACGAGCTTTGCGCAGGAGCAACACGATGTTGCGTCCTTAGTCTGGGTTCATTTCATCGGGCGCATGCCACCAGTTGATCTCCCACTTATCTTTTAGCTTTTCTTTAATCTTGAAGTGGGAGTCTTGACTTGCTGTTAATGCGGGATGAAATGAAAAAAGGTACTGCTAGAAAAGTTTTCTTTTCGGCAGTACCTTTTTCGATTGTTCAGTCTTTCGAATTGTTATCTGAATCGTTCATGATTGGTACAAGGTCAAAAATCTTTTGATCTTCAAAGACATCTACCAAACGCTCGAGCCACTCATAATAATTTTTAATATATTTTAGTTTTTCAATATCGATTTGGACTTCTTCTAATAATTCCTCGCTAGCTGTTGGATCCGTTGATAATTGCTCGAGTTCAGCTAATGACTTCTTTATCGCAACTAAATGAAGGGTAACGGATCTCCGCCATTTAATCGAAAACAAATCGATAAAGCTTTGATACCAATCATCTGATACTTTATATAAATCCTTTCGAACTCCTTTTTTCCATGCGCGTTCGACTAATTTTAAATCAGACAAAGCTCTAACGGATGTACTCATGCTTGTTTTACTCATTCCAAGCTTTTCCGTCATGTCATCTAATGTTAGTGGTTCATTTTGAAAAAACATCATTCCGTACTGTCTACCTGCAGAAGGTACCAAACCGTAGAGATGTATATTTTGTGCAATTGTCTCGATAATACGTTCCCGTGCTTTTTCGAGTTTTTCGTAACCTTCCATTTACGTCTTCCCTCCACTAAAAATCAGCTTTTCTCGTTTACACTAGCTGACAAAAAATCAATTACGTCTCGGCGTAATTGTGCCCAGATTTTGAATTGCGCCATCGCAATTAACTCTCTTCAAAATCTATGACATCCGCCGGAGGCTTCATTTAAATTTTAAGGGATTTTGGGATCCCTCTAAATTTAAATTAAATGTATTATATCCATGAAAAAAAAGCAATTTATTTAAATATTTTTTATACAGTTTTTACTGTACAAACTATAAAAAAAGTTTTTACTGTTGTTTTACAAACATATTACATATATAATGATTAGGTGTTCATTTATTATGAGCAGTTAGGAGTGTGTATATGAACGAACAAAGTATCAAGAAAAAAATCGTGGTTAAAGATACTACGAAGGTTTTCGGAAAGAACATGAAGCGAGCAGTACAGCTTCTAAAAGAAGGAAAGTCAAAAGGAGATATTTTAAAAGCAACCGGCGCAACAGTAGGCGTGAAAAATGTAACTTTTGATGTGTATGATGGTGAAATTTTTGTCATCATGGGTCTATCTGGAAGCGGTAAATCCACATTAGTTCGGATGTTAAATCGTTTAATCGATCCGACCGTGGGGCAAATTTTGCTAGATGGCGAAGACATTGTGCAAATGAATAAAGAACAGTTACGAGAAGTGAGACGAAAAAAAATAGGCATGGTTTTTCAAAATTTTGCTCTTTTTCCACATAAGACAATTGTTGAGAATACCGAATATGGTTTGGAAATCCAAGGAGTCCCAAAAGATCAGCGCCGAAAAAAAGCGGTCGAATCATTAAAGCTTGTTGGTCTTGCTGGATATGAAGATCAATACCCGAACCAACTGAGCGGTGGAATGCAACAACGTGTGGGACTTGCAAGGGCACTAGCCAATGATCCAGATATACTACTAATGGATGAAGCATTCAGTGCACTAGATCCCCTTATTCGGAAAGATATGCAAAATGAACTCCTGCAGCTTCATAGCGATATGGGTAAAACATTTATTTTCATCACCCATGATTTAGATGAAGCCCTTCGCATTGGAGACCGTATCGCACTTATGAAAGACGGAGAAATTGTGCAAATTGGTACACCAGAAGAGATATTGATGAGCCCTTCAAATGAATACGTAGAACGCTTCGTTGAAGACGTCGACTTAGCGAAAGTATTAACGGCGGGACACATTATGAAACAAGCAGATACAGTACAGGTAGACAGAGGACCTCGCGTTGCCCTTCGTTTAATGAAACAACTCGGAATTTCTTCTATTTATGTGGTAGATAAAAGTAATCGTTTAATGGGAGCAGTAACTGCACAGGATGCGGTAGCGGCTTCAGAAACAGATAAGTCACTCGAAGAAGTATTAATCTCTAATCTTCCAATGATTTCGCCAGATACTGTGTTGACTGAGCTTTTTGATGTAGTATCCACTGCATCGATTCCTGTAGCAGTTATTAGTGAAGATCGAAAGCTGCTAGGGATTATTATTCGCGGGGCACTGATTGGTGCTTTATCAGGTGATAATCAGTTTATCAATAATGATGGAATAATCGAGCCAGCGGACCAAATGAATACGGAGGTAGTATAAGATGAATGAATTATTACCTAGACTTCCGTTTGCAGATTGGATTGATAACGGCGTCGATTGGCTCGTTTCTACATTCGGTTCTGTGTTAGATGGAATTGCAAATGTACTAGGTGGGGTTGTTGAAGGAGCGGTAACAGTTCTGGATATGGTTCCATCGATTTTACTAGCGATCATCTTTGCTTTAATCGCTTATTTTATTTCTACTCGAAAAATAGCCTTATTTACATTAATTGGTCTTTTGTTCATTGATTACTTAGGTTATTGGTATCCAATGCTTCAAATGTTGGCCCTCGTATTGACCTCGGTATTTCTTGCTGTAGTAATTGGTATTCCAATTGGTATTTGGGGCTCGCAAAAGGAAAGTGTTCGTAAGGTGGTCAATCCGCTACTAGACTTAATGCAAACGATGCCTGCATTCGTTTACTTAATACCGGCGATTTTCTTCTTTAATATTGGGGTTGTTCCGGGAGTGGTAGCTTCGGTCATTTTTGCAATGCCTCCAACGATTCGTTTAACTATGTTAGGGATCGAACAGGTTCCGAAAGATTTAATAGAAGCAACAGAAGCATTTGGTTCTACTGCTGGGCAGCGCCTTATGAAAATACAAATTCCACTTGCTAAACCAACGATCATGGCCGGCGTCAATCAAAGCATCATGCTTGCCCTATCGATGGTTGTTATTGCATCGATGGTTGGTGCACCAGGACTTGGGGAAGAAGTTTATCGATCCGTGACACAATTGAAAACCGGAGTAGGGGTCGAAACTGGTGTTTCTATCGTTATTGTTGCCATTATTTTAGATCGTATTACGCAACAAGCGGGAGTTAGAAAGAAAAAAATAGGGGGAAAATTATCATGAATTTAGCTAAAAAGATTACAGGATTAGGAGCAATCGCTCTACTATCACTAGGGCTTGCAGCGTGTGGTTCAGATGAGAATAATAGTTCCACTTCAGAAGCTGGTTCAGTCGGAGAATCGGTCAATTATAAAATAACCGGTATTGATCCAGGTGCCGGAATTATGGAAGCAACTGAACGTGCTATAACTGATTATGAATTAGATAAATGGGATTTAGTATCTGGTTCTGGAGCTGCAATGACTGCTGCTTTGAAAAAAGCGTATGATGCAGAGAAACCTATAATTATTACGGGGTGGACGCCACACTGGAAGTTTGCAAAATACGATTTGAAATATCTTGAAGATCCAAAAGGTTCGTATGGTGGAGAAGAAGAAATTCATACAATTGGTCGAACTGGACTACAAGAAGATTTACCAGAAGCTCACCAAATCTTATCAAACTTTAGCTGGTCTGAAGAGGATATGGGTGAAATTATGATTGCCATCCAAGAAGGTGAAAAACCAGAAGTTGCAGCCCAAAATTGGGTAGATGCAAATGCAGATAAAATTGCTGTATGGACAGATGGTGTGGAAAAAGTGAATGGTGATGCAATCAAGCTTGCATATGTTGCATGGGATAGTGAAATTGCCAGCACAAATGTGATGAAAATCGTCTTAGAAGATATGGGCTATAAAGTAACAACAGTACAAGTAGAAGCAGGTCCTATGTGGACTGCAGTTGCCGATGGTAGTGCAGATGCATCACTTGCGGGATGGTTACCTTTAACTCACGCAACTTATGCAGAGAAGTTCGATGGAAAGTTTGAAGATCTTGGTGCTAGTATGACGGGTGTAAAAATAGGTTTAGTTGTCCCGTCTTATATGGACATTACATCTATTGAAGACTTACAAGAATAAAAGTGTATATGAAAAGGCTCATCATTCGTAATAGGTGATGAGCTTTTTTGAATTAAAGACAGTATAGGGAAACTGCGAGATAAGATACTAAGATGTCCGCCATGATTTCCGCTCCAGGCGGACGCTTTCCGTGGGGCGAGCGGTGAGCCTCCTCCTCCGCTAACGCTACGTGCGGGGTCTCACCTGTCTCGTTAATCTCACAGGAGTCGTCGCCTTGCACTCCAATCAATAGAACCTACTAATAATCACTAAAAAGTAAGTCTTATTCAATTAATCATAGGTTTTCCCTATAGAAAAAACAATATAGTACTAGATCTTGTGCATTATGACTTAGTAATTAGCAAACTTTACTGGATTGTAGCGAAAGGGTGGCGACTCCAGCGGGAACAGCACGAGCTGAAAACCCCGCAGGAGCGTGAGCGACGAGGAGATTGAAGCCGTGCCCGCGGAAAGCGTCCACCCTGTAGCGAAAATCAAGGCGGATACCTAATAAAGCCTTACCGCGCAGTTTCCCTATAATGTACGTCATTCTATTCACAGCTTCTACTTGCTAGATCGAATCAGAGACAGGCACATTGGTCTTTTTCTTACTTTAGACTCGGTAATAATTTATTCAATATAATTGCAACGATGGCAGCAGTTGCAACGGGTGAGTTAAATAAATATTGTAATGTAGTAGGTAAAGCGTATAAGAAATCATCAGGAATGAATGTTAAAGCTAATGTCAAAATCATTGGCACAGCGATGACATACATTTCTTTTTCACCGATATGCTCATTTTTCATCACTTTCATTCCACTAATAGCAATGACGCCGCATATGATGACGAAAACGCCACCGATTACGGCAGATGGAATGGACGATATTAGGGCAGATAATTTACTTGAAAAACCAAATAATACAAACCAGACACCAGCTACAACAAAAACAATTCGGCTAGCAACACCGGTAATGGAAATGATTCCAGCATTCGTTGAATAACCAGTTACAGGAGTCGTACCCAATAACGAAGCTACTAGACAGCCAATCCCCTCACCGATAACTCCACGATTAATGTTTTGATCGGTTAATGGTTTGTCTATTACATTACTTACCGCAAACCACGTGCCAGTTGTTTCTGCCATTAACACAACGTAAATAATAATCATTGTAATAATCGCTGATGGGTTAAAAGAAAAACTAAAATCGATAAAAGGAATTTGGGGAAGACTAAACCATTTTGCTTCTGCAACAGCAGATAAATCCAATACTCCCATAAAACTAGCCGCTATACACCCGACGATTAGCGAGATAATAACCGAAGCAATACGGAAAATGCGACCATTATTTTGAAACAAAGAACCTAACATCACACATAGAATAAGCATAGTACCTGAGATAAGTGCTAAATACACATTTTGGGTAACAGTAGCACCAACCGCATTATAAATATTATCATTTAAGGCAACAGGCATTAAGGACAGGCCGACTACAAAAATGATGGTACCCCCAACAATTGGAGGTACAAAAGATCTAATCAATTTATGAAAGATGCCAGTAAATCCTAAAATAATTACTAGAACAGCGGCAATTAAGCTAGCACCTAAAACCGTACTCCATCCATTTATTCCACCACCACTAGCAGCGTATATACCTACGATAGCCCCGATTGGAATAAAAGAAGGCCCTTGAGCAACAGGTAGTTTCATACAGAAATAGGTTTGTACAATGGTTGCAATCCCAGCAGCTATAAAGGTAGATTGTATTAAAGCTGTTGATTGACCAGCTTGTAGGGAAATCAGCATGGCGATAATAAAAGGAACTACATATACGTCCATAGCTAATACATGTTGTAAACCGAGTAAAATAGACTGCCCACGTGAGACTTTTTCGTCGGGTCCAACCGTTAAGTGTGGATGGTTCCTTTTTTCTTCCGTTTGTTTGTTTATTGGTACTACCATTCCTAGTGAACACTCCTAAACATTCGTATTTGTTTAATATATTTGATATTATAGAGTAATATAAAACAAATTTCTACACCAAACACGAACTATATTTATATTTATTTTAAATAAAGTTTGTGTTTTATGGTGTTGCGAAACGTTCGGAATTAAATTTTATTATTACAATCATGATTTCAATGGAATTTTAGTTCAACTATTGATTCGTTTGAAATTGGGTCATAATTTGTAAATGAAATTACATACAATTCGATTGCAAGTTGTATTTCATTGGAATAACATGAAAAGAAGGAAAAAGTCGTTTGAAGTTTTAAGGGGGAATACGAAAATGGATGCAATAGAAGTACTAACGAATTTAGATCAACTAAAAGTGTGTTTTCAACCAATTTTTAGTGCGGATGAGCATATAGTTATTGCATATGAAATCTCTGGTAAACTTATTGTTGACGATAAAGAGGTGAATTTGAATTCATTTGCCTTTGATGAGGATATTCCGGAAGAGTACCGTGTGGAAGTGACACATAAAATTTGGGATCTTGCTCTTTCTCGATTAGAAGAGGAAGCGAAAGACTTTGATATTTATTTGCCGTGTAATGCCAATTTACTTGTGCTTGACTATGGAGAAAGTTATTTTGATATCATTAAAAAATATATAACAGAAGATGAACTAAAACGCATAGTGGTCGTCCTATCGGAGCACGACTTTAAAGGTGCATTTAAAGAACTAAATAATGTACTTCGATATTTTCGAACATACGGGATAAAAATAGCTATAAACCAGGTTGGTTCAGAAAGTCATCTAGATTATATTAATATGCTATCTCCTAATATCCTGAAGTTGAATATAGCAAAGTTGAGCTATGAGTCATGGGGTGTAGAAAATGATTTGTTCACCTCCCTTAGTACAATGGCACGTAGAATTGGTGCAAATATGTTATTTGAAGGCATTGATAGTGTACACCAGCTTCAATTTGCTTGGAAAAACGGTGGTCGCTATTATCAAGGGAAGTATTTAGCGGATGTAAATACAGCAATGATTCCACGCGATCAGTTGAAAGAAAGCTTTAAAGAAAAATGTAAGCAATTCATATCGGCAGAAAAACGGCTTCTTGAAGAAAACTACAAGGAGTTAAAAAACTTACAGAGTATACTAGAAAAGTCCATACACCTGTTAAAGCCGACAAGTGATGATACAAAACAGCTTCTTGCACTTGCCGAAGCGTTAGATGATTATTCCTTCCGTCTTTATATTTGCGATGAAGAAGGTTTTCAAACATCTCCTAATATTATGCGTGTTAATGACAAGTGGAATATACAAAAAGAAGCGATTAATAAAAATTGGAGTTGGCGTCCATACTTTTTGAAAACGATTATTACTATGCGCAATAATCAAAGTGGAGTTTTTTCTGATGTGTATAGCGACATCGACACTGGAGAAATGACCCGTACTTTTTCAGTGCCCATTAATGCGAATGGCTATTTATTTATTGATATTTCTTATGAATACTTATTTAAGCATAATATTTTTAGGTAAAATAATATATGTTTTAATTGGTCCAAAGAACTTAGGTGAACGTGATGAGTTCTTCGGATTTTTATATGCGGAGGGATGCGACTTTGTCATATTCTTTCGCATTTTTTGATGAGTGAAGTAGTCGTCCGTCTCTCTAAAAAGTATGTCTAAGAGAGCCTAAATAGAGAAGTTAAAATAATATATCTTCATTCTTATAAAAAGTTTCTTATGCTGAAAGAGATATGAATGAAGAAGTTCTTGTCGAAAGTTGAATAACCTTAGTAACTCTGTTTATGACTAATCGTCATAGATGGAGTTTTTTTTCGTTGAAGTAATGGGGGAATGTGAGAGTATCCCATCATACGTAATCCATTTAGTTTATTTTATTGTAATTATATTGAAAAATATATGCTTTATTTCGCTTCGCTTTACTGTACATATTAATGTAATTATCGACAAAATACTAGTTCTTAAGTTCCATAAATTACGTTGACAAAGCTAACGCTCCTGAAGTAGTATTCAGAATATATAAAAAATTATAACAGTTAGTTTGAAAGGGGAATCCTAGTGGAGCCTATTCTAGAGATAGAAGCCGTGTCTTTACAATTCGGTGGAGTAAAAGCATTAGATGACGTCACCTATCATATAAAAAAGGGAGAGATCTTCTCGCTTATTGGTCCTAACGGGGCAGGGAAAACAAGTATGCTCAACTGTATCAGCGGTTTATATCAACCAACTAGTGGTTCCATCCGTTATAAAGGACAGGAAATAGTAAACATGAAGCCTTATCATCGGACAACGCTTGGAATTGCACGAGCTTTTCAAAATATAGCATTGTTTGCTCATATGTCGGTATTAGACAATTTAAAGTTAGGTAGACATACATTGATGAACTCAGGTGCAATAAGCGGGGGATTGTATGTGGGCAAAGCAGCGAAGGAAGAAATTGAACATCGAAGAAAAGTAGAAGAAGTCATTGAGTTTCTAGAACTGCAAGATATACGACATACGCCCGTTGGAACGCTCCCATACGGATTACAAAAAAGAGTGGAAGTAGGCAGAGCGCTAGCACTCGGACCGGAGTTAATACTATTAGATGAACCAATGGCCGGGATGAACAATGCAGAAAAAGATTTGATGGCCCGTTTCATACTTGATATGCATGAGGTGATGGATATAACGGTTGTACTGATCGAGCATGATTTAGGGATCGTCATGAATTTATCTGATCATATTGCAGTTTTAGATTTTGGAAAACGTATCGGATTTGGTACTCCGGAAGAAATACAGAAAAACCCGGATGTCATTCGAGCTTACATTGGGGAAGAAACCGTTATTTAGAAAGGTGGAACAAAAATGGGGTCAAAAAAAACATTACCTAATCTTTTAGCGGAACGTGGATTTAAACACGAACAAGAGGTTGCACTCAGGCAAAAACACCTGGGAATCTGGAACGAAATCACTTGGGGTGACTATTTAAAAAAAGTAGAACAATTAGCTATTTCACTTGCTAATAGATTAGCTTTCAAAAGCGGTGAAAAACTTGCCATCATAGGGGAAAATCGACCACAGTGGCTCTATTCACAAATGGCAGCCCAAAGTTTAGGAGGCATATCGGTTGGCATTTATCAAGAGTCCCTTCCAGAGCAGATTGTCTATTATTTAAATGATTGTCAGGCACGTATCGTTGTAGTGGAAGATCAGGAGCAAGTAGATAAATTGCTTGAAATCGAAGAGGAGATTCCGCTGGTTGAACATATTATTTATTACAACAAACAGGGAATGCGACATTACAGACATTCAAAGCTAATAGATTTGGAGGAACTATTAGATCAAGGAATCAATTTAATAGAGGAAATTCCACACTTTTTTCAAGATAAACTAGCGCAGATACTTGGAGATGATTATGCAATGATTGCATACAGTGCTGCGACAACTGGCAAATCAAAAGGGGTGTTACTTACACATGATAGTTTAATAGAGGCTGCTAAAAATCTTACGCTGGTCGACAAGATGGAAAATAGAGAGGATTACTTTTCTTTTTTGCCGCTATCTTGGATTCATGAGCAAGTGATAAGTAGCGTTATCCCGTTAACAACCGGAATCGTTATAAATTTTCCGGAAAAGCCACATACGGTTATTGGTGATTTACGTGAGATAGGGCCTAAAACACTACTAGCACCGCCAAGAGTTTACCAAAAAATCATGTCTGATTTTACGATCAGAATGGAAGGAGCAAGTTGGTTTAAGAAAAAAGTCTACCAAACCTTTAAAAAGTTTGGAGACAAAATGGCACAATCGAAGCTAAACAAACAAACACTTTCAAGCGGGGAAAAATTCATGTATCAACTTGGAGATGTCCTTATTTTTAGTGCAATCCGAGATCATCTTGGTTTATCTAGGATTAAAAGGGCGTACATTGCGGGAGCTGCACTTGAAGCAGAAGCTTTTTATTTCTTTCATAGTATTGGAGTGAATGTAAAACAAACGTATGGAGGGACAGAACTAGCTGGTATTGCCTTTGTTCAGCATGATAACGATATTAATGTGGAAAGTGCGGGTGTTCCTCTACCTGGAACTGAGGTAAGAATTGGAGAGGATGGAGCTATTTATGTAAGAAACTCCTCTATTTCTACAGAGTATTTACATGAAAAAGATAACGAAACAATTAGCGACGGTTGGGTTACTCTAGGGGATTGTGGGCGCTTAGGAACAGATGGACATCTTTATATGCTTGACCGCAGAGAAGATATTATAAAAGACCAAAATGGTAAACTTATCTATCCGAGAATCGTAGAAAGTAAATTGAAAACAAGTCCCTATATCCAAGAAGCTGTCTGCTTTGGCAAGGAAAAGCCGTACATGACCGCTATTTTGAATATCGACATGAATAGTGTAGGTCGCTGGGCGGATAAAAACAGAATTGTTTATACCGAGTATTCGGATTTAGCAAGAAATGCCCAAGTGGTAGAGTTTATCGAACAACAAGTTACTGAGTTAATGGGTCAAATACCAGCTTATGCACGGGTAAAAAGATTTACTATTTTACACAAACAGTTTACTGCTGATGATGGTGAGCTTACCCGTACATTAAAGGTGAGAAGGAAGTTCATCGAGGATAAGTACCAGATGCTTATAAATGGTATGTATTCAGAAACTCAAAAAGTGACGATGACTAATTTTGAAAAAGAATCTATAGGGGAGATTAGTTTACAGGTCATTCAATTGAACATGAAACAGGGGGTGGCATAAACATGACATTTTTTCTTCAAATGCTCGTAACAGGAGTGGTAGTCGGAAGTATATATGGACTTGTCGCATTAGGATTTGTCCTAATTTACAGAGCAAGCGGAGCCTTGAATTTGGCGAATGGCGAATTCGTTATAATCGGACCTTATATCTGCTTGATCTTAATGACGGCTTATAAAATTCCATTCATCTATGCACTACTTATAACGCTTATTTTCAGCGCTGTTCTCGGATTAGTTGTCGAGAGACTGGTTATCAGGCCTATACAAAATGCACCGGTTGTATCGGTCATCATGGCCACCATAGGCTTATCGAGCTTACTAGGTGGTGCGGTGCATATGATTTGGGGACATCAGACGCGTACATTTCCACCGGTGTTTCCACAAACCCCTATTAATATTGCGGGAGTAATTATTTCTCCTGTTTATCTTTGGTCATTTATAGTAGTAGTCCTGTTGCTTGTCATTTTTTCACTCTTCTTCAAGTTCTCTAAAATGGGAATTGCGATGAGAGCAGTTGCAGATGATCGTCAAGCTGCATTGTCCATGGGGATGAGTGTGAAATACGTTTATGCTGCAACTTGGACGATTGCAGCGGTTGTGGCTGCAGTTGGTGGAGTGCTTCTTGGTAACATAAATGGTCTAAGTCCTACCATGTCTGCAATTGGCTTAACGGTTTTACCAGTCGTTATTTTAGGAGGTCTGGATAGCGTTCTAGGAGCAATTGTTGGAGGATTTATCATTGGGGTTGTTCAAAACTTAGCTGGAGGATATTTGGATCCTCTCGTAGGAGGAGGCCTAAAGGATGTAGTTCCTTTTATCATTGTGCTTCTTATATTGATGTTAAAACCACATGGATTATTTGGTAGTCGAAGAATCGAGAGGGTGTGATGGAGTGCGTAATTTATTTGTAAGGGAAAGTGGGAATTATAAAACTTCCTATAGCGACGATATGAAGTTGTTTGGTACTACGGGAGCTAAAGTCAAAGCCCTACTCATTGTACTTATCGTGCTCGCACTGCCTCTGTTGGTGTCCAATTATTGGATAGGACTGCTCACCTTATGTGCAATTGCATCTGTCGGGGCAATCGGGCTTAATATTTTGACTGGTTTAACGGGACAAATATCGATTGGGGTAGGAGCCTTTCTAGGGGTGGGAGGTTATACTTCGGCAATATTGACGTCCACTTATGGTTTAAGCTTTTGGATTGCGTTGCCAATTGCAGGAATTGTAACGGCCCTAATAGGGGGTCTATTTGGGATTCCTTCCTTACGCTTGAAAGGCTTGTACTTAGCAATTGCCACACTGGCTGCTCAAGTAATTATACTTTTCGTTATTAGCAGATGGGATAGTGTAACAGGCGGAACTGCAGGAATGGTCCTGAACCGACCGTCAATTGGGGAGTTTTCTTTATCCAGTAATACAGGTTATTACTATTTATGTGCAATTATTCTTCTATTAACTATATTGTATGCCACAAATTTGATAAGAACACGAACTGGTAGAGCTTTTTTAGCGGTCCGAGATCGAGATATTGCAGCACAAATAATGGGGATTAATCTCTTCCAATATAAAGTAATGGCATTTGCTATCAGTTCCTTTTTTGTCGGAATAGCAGGTGCGTTATTAGCGCATTACACGATGATTGTTAGCCCAGAGCTTTATAGTTTTCATGTATCGATCGAATATTTGGCTATGATTTTAATCGGGGGCTTAGGAAGTATATTTGGTTCCATTTTAGGAGCTATTTTTATCACGCTTTTGCCGGTAAGTTTAAGCTCCATCATCGATGTTTTAGCTGCCTTTGCACCAGATTTGTACCAGCTCCTTTCTGCTTTTAAAGATTTTGTATTTGGTGCAGTAATTATTTTGTTTTTAATATTTGAACCAGGGGGATTAGCTCATATTTGGCTCAATATGAAGAAGTACTTTAGATTATGGCCATTTTCCTATTAATAATAAAAGGTTTTAACTTCATTCAGCAAATAATAACTGCTGAATAAAGTTAAAGCCTCCGGCGGATGCCACAGATTTTTAGAGGAATTTCTCGAGCAAGCTCGAGAAAATCTGGGCGCAAATACGCCGAGGCGAATTTGATAAAAAAGGGGGATATTCGTGAAAATGAGAAAAAGTAAATTTACGAGTTTGATAATGGGGATAATATTCGTTTTATTGCTTGGGGCATGTTCGGATGAAAAAGTAGCGGTAAACGGAGAAGTAAAAGAAGGTGGGAGAACGGTTAAAATTGGTGGGCTTTATGATATTACTGGAGGAACTGGTGATGTAGGAACTCCTTATGCGGAAGGAGAACAAGCCTATTTCAAGTATTTAAAAAGCAAAGGTGGAGTAGATGGCCTATCCATTGAGTTGACGGGGAAAGACTATGCATATGAAATTCCACAAGCCCAAAAAATTTATCAGGAACTTCGTGATAAGGAAGAGGTTTCCGCTGTTCTTGGTTGGGGAACTGGTGACACGGAAGCTTTGCGTCAACAAGTGGCTAGTGATAAACTTCCATTCTTTTCTGCTTCCTACTCAGAAAACCTAAAAAGTCTCGAGGAAAGTCCGTATAATTTCTTGGCTGCTGCATCTTACTCAGACCAAGGGCGCTCTGTTTTGAAATGGATCAAAGATAATCATAAAGGTTCAGATCCAACAGTCGCACTTTTATATAATGATACTGCATTTGGCCGTTCACCGATTGAAGATATTAAAGCATACGGTGAAGAAATAGGTGTGAAAATCGTAGATGAGCAAATCGTTGATGTACAAGCTACGGAAGCTCAGTCACAACTGCTCAATATGCAAAAGAAAAATCCTGATTATGCAATTATTCAAGAAACATGGGGGGCAACAGCGACTATTTTAAGAGATGCTAATACACTTGGAATCGAAACACAATTTATCGGTTTGAACTGGGCATCTGGTGAAGGGGTAATTGACATTGTTGGAGCTGACGTTGCAGAAGGCTATATAGGAATTCTTTCACATGCGATGCCGTCAGAGGATCTTCCAGGAATGGCTGAAATAAAAGAGTATTTAGATGCAGAAGGAAAGACGTTTGAAGATATAAACCAGAAATTCATTCAAGGATGGACCACTGCCAAAATCCTAGTAGCGGGAATTCAAGAAGCGGCTAAAAAACATCCGGAAGGAGATTTAACTGGGGAAGAAATTCGTTCAGGACTGGAATCTTTAAAGGATTTAGATCTTGGTGGTTTAGGAGCTCCTGTTAGCTTTAGTGCAGATAGCCATACAGGTACTGAACAGACACGCCTTGGTATTGTTAAAGGTGGTAAATGGGAGCCGTTAACAGATTATTTCAGCCACAACGATTAATAAATGCTTACAAATAACTGAATTTGTGGAGAGGAGAATAAGATGCTCCATGTAAATAATGTCGAAGCGGTCTATTCGAAAATCATATTAGCCTTAAAGGGAATGTCGCTTCACGTACCAGAGGGAAAAATTGTTGCATTGTTAGGTAGCAATGGAGCAGGTAAGTCGACAACCTTAAAGTCAATTTCTGGTCTACTGTCTGGTGAGGGGGGGCAAATCACAGCTGGTACAATCGAGTTTCAAGGGAAAAAACTGAACAATATTACGCCAGATGTAATTGTAAAGAATGGCATATTCCTTTGTATGGAGGGGAGGCATGTATTTAGAGATTTAACAGTCGAAGAAAATTTAATGGCGGGGGCCTATTCACGGAAGGATCGGACTAATATTAAAGCAGATATGGAAAAGATATTTGTCTATTTTCCTAAACTAAAGGCTTTACGCTCAAGAAAAGCAGGTTACTTATCCGGTGGAGAGCAACAAATGCTTGCTATTGGCAGGGGGATTATGGCAAAACCAAAACTATTATTGTTGGATGAACCGTCCTTGGGGATTGCACCGCTACTTGTGAAAGAAATTTTTCAAATCATCAAACGGATCAATGAGGAAGAGGGAACTTCCATGCTGGTTGTGGAGCAGAATGCTAATGTTGCCCTTTCCATTGCCGATTATGGATATATTATGGAGAACGGTAGAGTTGTCATGCAAGGAAAGGCGGACTATCTATTATCCAATGAAGAGGTTCGTGAACATTATTTAGGGATAGGAAAGGAGGAAAAAAACTATAAAGAGAATAAAGTATATAGACGACGTCAACGGGTAGTATGGTAATTGCATTGTGTCAATGAGCTGACCATATTAATAGAATAGAACCTCCTTATCGTCCTCTATTTGATGTCGATAAGGAGTTTTTTTAGTAAGTGTCATAAATTTTGTCATATAATTGAAATCTCCTTCTCATCATTTTGCAATAGTATTGACATCTTCAAATGTTAAACTAAGTGTCGTTAGTGAAAAGGAGGAAATTCATTTTATGAAAAAACAAATTGTTGCACTAACCGCTATTGCAGCACTATCAGTAGGAGCAGCGGGACAAGCATCCGCATCAAGCGTTCATACGGTAGAAAAAGGAGAAACACTTTGGTCTATTTCAAAAGAGAGAGATGTAACTGTACAAGACTTACAAGTATGGAATGGACTCGAATCAACTGTAATTTTTCCAGCTCAAGAGTTAAAAATTGAAGATAAACCTGAAACGCATGTCGTTGTTTTGGGAGATTCTCTTTTCAATATTGCCAAACAACATAATATCTCGGTGGATGAGTTAATGGATCGTAATCAATTAACTAGCGACTTAATCCATCCTGGAGATGAATTAATAATTGAAGGTACGAAAAAGATTGTACCGAAAGTAAGTGCTGCTTCTTTACCAAGTGCAGATGTATCTAATGAGACAGCTAAAACTGCAGAACCTGCTGTGGCTAAAGCAACAGCTCCAGTGGAAAAGGCAGTGAAAGAGCTGACGGTTACATCCACAGCTTATACAGCAAGTTGTGCAGGATGCTCAGGTGTAACAGCTACAGGGATTGACCTACTTGCAAATCCTAACCAGAAAGTTATTTCTGTAGATCCTTCCGTTATTCCACTAGGTTCAAAAGTTTGGGTAGAAGGCTATGGGGAAGCAATTGCTGGAGATACTGGTGGGGCGATTAAAGGAAATAAAATAGATATTTTCATCCCATCAAAAGAAGAAGCGGTCAATTGGGGCAAGAAAACCGTTAAAGTAAAAATTTTAGATTAAGATAGTTAGAAAAGATGGGGCCTAGCACTCGTCTTTTTTTGTGCTTGAAATGATAATTAAATCTAAGTTTTCTGGAAAACTTTTTCTCCACAGAATAAGGTATGTTACTTTATAGGGAAACTGCGCGGTAAGTTGCCCTATTAAGGGTTCACTATGATTTTCGCTTCAGGCGGACGCTTTCCGCCGGCATGGCTTCAATCTCCTCGTCGCTTACGCTCCTGCGGGGCTTTCAGCTCATGCTATTCCTGCAGGAGTCGCCGCCTTCCGCTTCAATCATTATGTATGGACTGCTAATTTGGTGTCTGCAGGTATCAAAGTTTTGAATTTATCAAGTTTACCACTCCATAAAAATAAAACCAAATTAGACAATGCTATCACCAAATATGTAGCTCGTTTATTAGGATAAAGCTCGGCTCGTCTTTTTCAACTATTTATTGGTATTACATCTTCTTTATATTCTTCTCCATCTAAGTACGCTTGTTGTTTGGGCGAAGTAATGCTTAACATTTCCCTAATAGCTAGTGGCATTAGGGTAGTAGCATGCTTTATTGGATTGAAGCGGAAGGGCGGCGACTCCAGCGGGATGAGTGAGACAGATAAGCCATCACATCGTACGCGTAGCGTCGGTGATGGCTTATCGCTCACCCCGCGGAAAGCGTCCGCCCTGCAGCGGAAATCCTAGCAGATACTTCATTCAACTCACTACCGCGCAGTTTCCCTATAATTCGAAGTATTACCATGTACTAATATCCAATAAATGGATAAGGGCAATCGAACATCTGTCGAAAGCAACCAGTTCTAGTCTCAGAGCAACCAAACGACAGTTGAGAGCAACTAGTTCTAGTCTGAAAGCAACCAAATCCCTCTTGAGAGCAATCCATTTTCATAAAACAAGTTTACTTGAATCGAGACGCCGATGACTACCGCACAGTTCCCCTAGAATGCGAAATATCCTTTATTACTTCCACTGATTTTGTTAGAAACAGTGTTATTCTTCCGCTCATTGAAGAAACGAGCGACAAACTATATAATAACTGGATAGGCAAAAACACTATATATACTAATGATATTGAAGGTGTGAAGTAAGTTATGGGTGTTCCGATGAAAAAATCGCGAGTGACGTTATTGACACAAATGACGTTACTTATAATAGTTGTTGTGTTAATCAGCACATTGTTAGTAAGCATACTCTTTTCTACGATGCTCGATGATATTGTGGAAAACAATATGGGAAAACAAGCGATGACTGTCGCACAACTAACTGCACAACACCCTACGATTATTGAAGCATTTGAAGACGAAGATCCATCTGAGCGCATTCAACTGATTTCAGAAACAATACGTAAAACAACCGGAGCAGATTACGTAACCGTTGCGAATGATAAGGGGATACGTTATTCAAATCCTAATCCTGCAAACATAGGGAAGCCTACGCTTACGAGTAATGCTGCGTCACTTCAGGAGCATAAATCTATCATTTACCGAGGTAACGGGATTTCAGGACCAGCCATAAAAGCAAAAACCCCAATTTGGAACGATAAAGGAGAAGTAATTGGAGTCTCCTCCGTCGGATTTTTAGTAAATAGCATAGAACAACAAGTACTCAATTATAAAAAACATGTGATTCAATTAGCTATTATTCCACTCCTAATAGGAATAGGTGGTGCAATATTAATAGCGAGAAGGTTAAAAAAACTGACATATGGTTTAGAACCAGCGGAAATCTCCTTTCTTTTTACAGAAAAAGAAGCAACGCTTGAATCTATTCGCGATGCAACAATCACTGTTAATATCGAGAAGAAAATTACATCAATGAATAGGCGAGCACGCGAATTATTTCATGATCAGCAGCTTATTAGTGGTTCAATTATTGCAGACAATCAGTTAGAGAACTATATAAATGAAGCAATCAAAACAAAAGAAAGTTTTACAAATAGAAAGTTGTTGCTTAACCAACAACTCTATGTTCTAGATGCTTCTCCCATATTAAGTGAGCATAATTTAATGGGGATTGTTTTAACAATACGAACAGTATCAGAAATTGAACAATTAACGGAAGAATTTTCGAAGATAAAAACCTTCTCTGAAAACATGAGAGCCCAAAACCATGAGTTTCTGAACAAATTAAATACCATCTATGGGTTGCTTACGTTGAAGGAATATGATCGTGCGATTAGTATCGTATCTTCTGAAGTGAGTGAACGACAAAATATTGTTTCTTTCCTTATGGAGTCAGTAAAAGATCCATTAATAGCAGCTTGCTTGCTTGGTAAAATAAACCGTTCAAAAGAATTGCAAGTCACTTTAGAAATTGATCCTGATAGTCGATTAGATAGCGTCTTAGACAATGCGGAATCGAATCATTTTGTCCCTATAATCGGTAATATTATAGAGAATGCAATGGAAGCAACAAGAAAAAAGAATGAGCATAAAGGATTAGTCAAAGTTTCTTTTACAGATTTAGGTAAAGAAATCGTATTTGATATTGAAGATAATGGTCCGGGTATTCCTACAATGATGGAAGATATTATTTTCCAAGAAGGATACACAACTAAGAGTGGAGAAAACCATGGTCTAGGTCTGGCTATTGTGAAAAATTCCATTGGATTATTGAACGGTCAAATTTACATCGATACAAGTGAATTAGGTGGTGCAAGATTTACAATTGTTATTCCACAAAACAGTAGGATAAAGTGAAACCACTTAACTTTTCGCTTTTCTTCAATCTTGAAGTGGGAGTCATACTGCCCGTTAACGCGGAATGAAAAAGGAGGGGTAAATGGAAATATGTCTAAAGAGATGATAAATGTCATTATTGTAGAAGACGATGAAGATGCAGTGAATATTTATAAACAGTTTACCAATCAACTCGATCATTTTAATGTCATTGCTACGGCAAGTTCTGGAAGCCAAACGTTACAACTATTAAAAGCAATACAGCCTCAGCTTCTATTGTTGGATGTTTTTTTGCCTGATATGAATGGAATCGAATTACTTAGAGAAATTCGAAAGCAGTATCTTGGTATAGATGTCATTATGATCACTGCGGCGAATGATACTAAAACCGTTAGTGAAGCAATACGCGGTGGTGCATTTGGTTATCTCATAAAGCCTATCATCATCGATAAGTTTATTGCCGCACTAAAGCAATATGACGAAGTGCGGGAGCAATTACATCAAAACCCACTAGTTAATCAGGAAAACATAGACGATTTATTCCGGTCGAACAATAAAATAAAGTCGATGCCTAGCATTAGTCAAGTAACTTATCCAAAAGGAATTGATAAACACACGTTGAAACTAGTTAGAAGTAAGATTATGCATATTAATGAGAGTTTAAGTGCAGACGAATTTAGTCGATTAGTTGGAATAAGTTATTCAACTATGCGTCGGTATTTGGAGTATTTAGTTTCACTAGAGGAAATGGAAGTAGAAGTTTTATATGGAAGTGTTGGAAGACCCGAAAGAAAATACAAACTGTTATCCAAATAAAATCCCTATTGATGAATTGTCACATACACTTCTCAATAGGGATTTTTTTATGTGAAGCAAATTCGTGAAAAATATGAAAATAATTAAAACAATAAAAAAAATAACCATTATTATTTTTTTGTATTTTAAATTTTTTATAGCTGATAAGATTAGAAAAATAAGAAAAAGGTGAAGAAAGCGCTATCATTTAATTCATTCATTGGGGATGTTAAGTGAAAGTGAGCACGTTTTCAAAGTAATGAGGGGGTTAATAAATGTTATCACTATTAGGTTTTTCAATGGTCGCAGTATTTATGTATTTGATTATGTCGAAGAGACTGTCGGCATTAGTTGCCATTATGATTGTGCCTATAATTTTCGGAATTATCGGTGGATTCCTGACGGATTTAGGACCAATGATGGCAGCTGGCGTAGAAAAAGTGGCTATGACGGCTATTATGATTTTATTTGCTATTTTATATTTTGGAATAATGATCGATACTGGTCTATTCGATCCTTTAATCGCTAAAATATTGCAGTTAGTAAAAGGTGATCCATTAAAGATTGTAATAGGGACTGCAGTACTTTCTATGATGGTAGCGTTGGATGGGGATGGGACAACTACTTATATCATCACAGTATCTTCCTTGTTGCCACTCTATAAGCGACTTGGTATGAATCGTTTAGTTTTAGCGACAGTAGCTATGTTATCTATGGGAGTTATGAATATGACGCCATGGGGTGGAGCATCCGCGATGGCTATGGCGTCATTAGGGCTAGATTCATCGGAATTGTTCATCCCGATGATTCCAGTAATGGGAATCGGACTTGTTTGGGTTATTGTAGCGGCATTTATGTTAGGAAAAATGGAACGAAAAAGAGTTGGAGTTATTGAACTGGAACCAATCCAAAAATCTGGGGGAAGTCAGTTTGATACAAACCCAGAGCTAGCTGCAACAGCTGAGGTACCTTATTATAAACGACCAAAACTTGTTTGGTTTAACCTTGGATTAACGATTTTACTGATGGTTTGTCTAATCCTTGACTTTATGTCACTTGCTGTCTTGTTTATGATTGCTTTTGGTATTGCATTACTTGTAAACTATCCAGATTTAAAACTGCAACAAGAACGTATTGCGGTGCATTCTAAAAACGCGTTAGCCGTTGTATCTATCGTTATCGCAGCAGGAATATTCACGGGTATTATGAGTGGCACTGAAATGATTGATGCGATGGCAAATACATTAGTTGCGATTATTCCTGATGCACTGGGACCATATTTGACAGTAATCGTAGCGTTTCTTAGTGCTCCATTTACTTTCTTTATGTCGAATAATGCATTCTATTTTGGTGTCTTGCCGATCATCTCGCAAGCTGCCGAAGCATATGGTGTTAGTGCAGTAGAAATAGGACGTGCATCGTTACTAGGTCAACCAGTTCACGTACTAAGTCCTTTAGTTGCAGCAGCACATTTATTGATTGGCTTAGTTGAAACAGAATTTGGTGATTTACAGCGATTTGCATTGAAATGGGCGTTTGGAACGGTTGTTGTAATGACAATTGCGGCGTTAGTGATAGGTGTTATTACAATTGGATAATACAAAAGACGATGAATCTAGGATTCGTCGTCTTTTTAGATTGATCTTAATAAAATGGTAGAAGTCGTTTTTGCGAGACTCATTACAGTATCTAGTCTCGTGCTATTTAATGATTTTATTGGGGAATCTGGGTCTAAATAATTCACAATTCCTTTTAAATGATAGTTACCTACAGCTGGTAACATATTATTGATCGCATATCCTGGAGTGAGGGGACCGTCTTTTAATATAATAGAACCAATTTGGTGACCATCTCCTAAACAGGCATCTACGCCGAAAATAATAGGATTATTGAATTGGAGATGAATTTCTTCTAGTACAGTTTTTAAATTTAGTGCATGTACGGGTTCTGCAATTGTTCCAAAAACATGGAAGGGGAAATTTTGTTCTTTTAACATAGTTCCAACAAATGGACCGAATGAATCTCCGGTCGAACGATCAGATCCAATACATAGAAAGACAATATCACTTTTGGATGCTTTACATAATGTTCGTAGCAAAGAAGCCATCTCATTCATATCTTCTTCCGTAGATGATTCTGCGGAATAAGTGAAATACAACGTATTGTTCTGCATGGTTACTTCTTTTCTTTTCTTAAAAGGAAACACCTCGTCACGCTCCCTCAGTTGAAAGTCCACTTTGTTCTTCAGTTGTAACTGTTTATATTAACTGTAGTATAAGTCTGGATTGTTTGAAACTCAAGTGGAGTTTCTTTGCTTTAATCAAGGGGTATTATGTTTCTGAGATAGCGCGCATAGAATAATTAGGATAAACAGTATGAAAGGGATGATGGGATGTATTTTTCAAACGTTCAATATCCTCCACTGCGGGTCATAACAGTGACGGGAAATGGAAAAGTTGATGCACAACCGAACTATGTACAACTCCAGCTAGAGGTGATTACAGAAGGGGAAGATTTAAGTAGAGTCCAACAAGAAAACGCGAACTTGATGAACCAGGTCATTCAGTCTATTTTAGCATTGGGGATACCTAGAGAGAATATCCAAACTTCTACTTATAACATAGTTCCGAATTATGACTTTGTAGATGGAAGACAAGTTTTTCGCGGGTATGAAGTAAGGAATGCGATTACAGTAAAAGTAACAGACACAGCTCAAGTTGGTACTGTTATCGATACTGCCGTACAAAACGGTGCAAATCGAGTTTCATCCGTGCAGTTTAGAATTGATGACACGTCCCCATACTACCAGCAAGCTCTTCGACTAGCACTCCAGGATGCACAAACAAAAGCAAAAACGATAGCTGAAACGCTGCAATTACCATTACATCCACATCCAATAGAAATAGTAGAAGAAAGTCAAAACCAACCTGTTGCATTTAAGTCAGTCGCCATGTCCGAACAAAATTTTACGACCCCAATTGAAGAGGGTCAAATCACTATTAACGCAACTGTAAGGGTTAAGTTTCAATACTGATAATAATCCCTCTCTGAGCTTGATCAGAGAGGGATTTCATCTTTAAGGAAACCAATCCTCCCTGAAGAGCTCTGTGAAAATGTTAACCTTTTTAATTGCAAGGGAAAATTATAACAATCGTTGGCTTACTCTATCTATCGAGGAAGCCAACAATATTTTCTTATATATAATTTGTTAGAAAAAGTCTGACTATTGCTCTTACAACATTTAATGAGTTATTTGTATATGTGTTCTACTAGAAATGCATTCATTTCGTAATAAATTTTTCTTCCTTTTCAACCAGATCATCATGATTAACAAATTTTTCGCCGAATATAATACACAGCTCTGCAACAAGAGCGCATCTTTCTGCAAACAAATCGAATCGTATATGTTCATGTCTGGCATGAGGACCATCCCCAGGAATGCCAAGTCCATCTATAGTAGGAATACCTAAAGCAGAAGTGAAGTTACCATCGCTTACTCCTCCTACGCTAGTTTCTGTAATTTCAATGTTAAGTTTTTTCCCTGCATTCTTGGCGAGCTTAAACAATTGTTGATTTGCTTCCGTTCTCTCAAGTGGTGGACGGTTTAACTCTCCTGCAATAGTTAGTTTAGCAAGTGGGTTTTTCGGAGTTAGTTGCTCAATGGTTTGCATAATTCGATCTGCTTCATCTAAAGAAGCGATGCGAAAGTCCACTTCAATAGAAGCGTTTTCGGGTACCACATTAGAAGTTGTTCCTCCACTAATAGTGCCAACACTTACAGTTGTCCCCTTTGTATAATCTGTCAGCTCTTGAAGTTGTTGCACTAGGTAAGCAATCTCAAGGATTGCATTCACACCATCCTCATGGTGGTTTCCTGCGTGAGCACTTATACCTTGTACATGCAATTCATACATACCTACCCCTTTTCTAGCTGTTTTCAACGCATTTGTTTTACCCTCAGCTGGCTCCATTACAAAAACGGCATCACAAGTTTTGGCTACTTCTTCGATTAACTCTCTAGAGGTTAAACTTCCAGTTTCTTCATCTGACGTAAATAGAAATACTGGTGAAATGGGCAATTTATCTAGTGTATTTTCTAATGAATTTATTGCCCAGATTGATGATAGTAATCCTGCTTTCATATCAAAAACCCCAGGACCGTAAAACACGTCTTCTTCGAAACGAAGAGGTATTTCACCTTTTTTCCAAACAGTATCAAAGTGGCAAAGAAATAATATACGAGGTTTCGTGTCTTCCTTTTTTTCGAATTGAAGGTGATTACCTGTCTCCCTGTTCTTATGTTCTGTACAGATGTAATTATCTCCAAGACGATTATGGATAATGTCCTTTATTAAATTTCCTGTTAAATCCACAAGGCTTTTTTCAGAACTTGGAGACTCCGATTGTACGAGACTTATAAGATCTTTTCTAATGTTCTCTAGATTTTGCGATATAAATTTATAACTGTCTGTCATTGTCAAATGCATCTCCTTTTCTCCGTTTTTATAGTAATAAGAATAACCTTTTACACTCCAATAAATCAATATATTTACAACATTTTAAATTTTATAAAAATTTATTGACAAGTCACTTTGTGTTCAGTAAGATGAAAAGAATTAATAATGGTAAATTTCCAAAAAGGGGGATAATAAAGCTTGGATAAAAGTATTTTTGAGTTTATTGAAGAGCATAGAGAAGAGTATATAGAGTGGCTGTGTAAATTTTGTGAGATACCTAGTGTTGCCGCACAAAATCGTGGAATGGTAGAAAGTAGGGATTTCCTAGAAAGTCTTTTTGCCCAAGCTTTACAAACTAAACCTGAAATATTGCCTACAAGAGGACAACCAGTTGTTTACGCTCATTTGGCTGGGAAGAAGACTACAACCTTAAGTTTTTATAATCATTACGATGTACAGCCGGAAGACCCCATTGAATTATGGGACAGTCCCCCTTTTGAACCAACGATAAAAAACGGGAAAATCTATGCTCGAGGTGTTGCTGATAATAAAGGAAATATCATAGCACGTATAGCAGCGATTCATGCTATTAAACAAGTAATGGGAGAGTTGCCTATTGATATTAAATTCATTTTTGAAGGGGAAGAAGAGATAGGTAGTATCCATTTAGCTGACTTCGCTAACCACCACCAAGATAAAATTCAATCAGATGGATGTGTATGGGAGTTTGGTTACCGGGATGCCGATGATCGTTTGCAAGTATCACTTGGTGTAAAAGGTATGTTATATGTAGAGCTTTTCATTAACGGTGCAAATACAGACTTACATTCAGCTCAGGCTTCTATTATTGAAAGTCCTATTTGGCGCTTGGTTTGGGCATTAAATTTATTAAAAGATAAGAATGATCATGTACTCATACCTGGTTTCTATGAATCTATTCAACCGGTTACTTCCGAAGAGGAAATTTTACTTTCTCGTTATATATTAGAGGAAAACTCTACATTGGAGCATTTAGGTCTCAAACAATTTATTAATGGACTTTCTGGGGAAAAGTTAAAGTCAAAGTATTTATATGAACCTACTTGTAATATTTGTGGAATCCAATCCGGATACACAGGAGAAGGCTCAAAAACAATTTTGCCTTCTTCAGCATTTGCTAAAATTGATTTTCGTTTAGTTCCAGGACAAAAACCTGATCAGTTATTAAAGGATTTACGAACTTATTTGAATGTAAATGGGTATGAAGACATTGGCATTCGAGTTTTTGGCGCTGAAGAGGCTGCACGAACCAATCCTAGTGAAAAAATTGCAGAAGCAGTCATTGAAACTATTAGCACATATAGCGAACTTCCACCAAATATTGTACCTAACACACCAGGAACAGGACCGATGTATGACTTGTGTCAACGATATGGTATTCCATCTGTTTCCTTTGGAGTAGGTCACTTTGCCTCCTATACACATGCACCAAATGAAAATATAAGAATTGAGGATTTTATTGAAAATATTAAATTGATAGCCGCACTCGTTTTTAAATTTGAAGAAAAGATGAATGAGGAAGGTGGAGTGACAAGTGAAGCAATCTAATACACAGATAAATCCATTTGAACGCGTGAAGGAGTTATCTCCTAAACTACTAGAAATGGTAGACGCTATATTTGATGACATGATTGTCATCAGACGTGATTTGCGTAAGTTTCCGGAACTCGCATTTCAAGAAAAACGCACATCATCCATTGTTGCCTCATGTTTGAAAGAATGGGGATATGAAGTAACGGAAGGTGTTGGTGGGACAGGAGTTATCGGTATTTTGAGAGGAGAGCATCCAGGACCGGTGATAGGACTGCGTGCTGATATGGATGCATTACCGATGCCAGATGAAATTGATGAAATCTACAGAAGTGTCAATTCAGGTATTGCTCATACATGCGGACACGATGTGCACACAACTAATTTACTTGGAGTTGCAAAAATAATTTCTGTTATGGGACTTGAGAGGGGGACCTTGAAATTATTTTTCCAACCTGGTGAAGAAGTAGGAGCAGGGGCTAAAGCGATGATTGATGATGGTGCACTACAAAATCCCCCTGTGGATTTAATGGCTGGCCTTCATGTTGCTCCTTCGTTACAAGTGGGTGAATTTTCTATTACAAATTCAGAATTTAGTTGTGCAGCAGTAGATATTTTCGAACTAGAAGTGACTGGTAAGGGAGGACATGCTGCACATCCTCACCTAGCCGTGGACGCTGTGATGATTACAGCGCAAGTGCTTGTTGCCCTTCAACAAATTGTTAGCCGTCAAATTGATCCACTGGACTCAGTAGTCCTAAGCATTGGACAAATTCAAGGAGGAACAAAAGGCACAATATTACCGAATACGGTAAAAGTCAATGGAACGGTTCGTACGATGATTCCTGCTACACGAGAATCGATGCCAATACGTATTGAGCAAATTGCATCAAATGTAGCCGCCGCTTTTGGCGGTTCGGTACGATTAACATATGAGAAAGTTACACCTTCAGTTCAAAATGATAAAACCGCAAAGGCATTACTTCATGATGTGGTAAGTGAGTTATTTGGAGAAGATGCATTGAAATATACTAATCCATCGATGGGTGGAGAGGACTTTGCTTACTTTTCCCAAGAAGTTCCCTCTGTATTTTTCAGGCTTGGAACGAATTCCGGAGAATCTACCTCTCATGGCATTCACACTACTAAATTTAATGTGGATGAAGAAGCAATTCGATATGGAATTACAGTATTAAGTTATCTTACTTATAAATATTTACAAGATGAAAAGAGGGAAACTAAATGAAGAAAAAGATATTTTCATTACTACTAATATTAATTCTTATTGTAACTGGGTGCTCTAATAGTGATAAAGAAGGTGCAGTAGGTGAAGCACCTGTTGAAAAAAGCGATTCAAAAACATTGGTTATTGCAAATGGAACGGATTTATCATCTTTTGATATTCATAATCACAATACAACTAGTACGGAAGCCGTTCATGTAAATATGTTTAATTACTTAGTGAAAAACGGAGGAGAAGATGGATTTTTACCCGACTTAGCTGAAAGCTGGGAAAACGTGGATGATAAAACGTGGTCATTTAAGCTAAAAGAAGGAGTAAAATTTCACAATGGTGAGGATTTAACAGCAGATGATGTTAAGTTCACGCTAGAACGCGTTGCAAAAGATGATACCTTATTAGAATATGGTTCTTACAAACAAATTAAAGAAGTTGTTGTACTAGGAGACTATGAATTCCAAATTATTACGGAAAATCCTGAGCCTGCGCTTCTAAATCGTTTGTCCCGTCTCGGTTCAAGTATTTTACCGAAAGATTATATTGAAACTGAAGGCTGGGATGTATTTTTAGAAGCACCAGTTGGAACTGGCCCTTATAAATTTAAAGAGTGGAAGAAAGATGATCGCTTAACAATTGAAGCTTACGAAAATTATTTTGGTGAGCCTGCAAAATGGGAAGAAGTTGTATTTCGCAGTATCCCTGAAGATTCCACACGCGTATCAGAATTGTTAACTGGTGGTGTTGATATTGCAGTGAATATTCCACCGACAGATTTAAAACGTATTGAATCTACTGAGGGTGTCGATATTTTAAAATCTCCTACGCAGCGAGTTATGATGCTTGTTGCACGTACAGGGGGAGATGGACCAACCGCTGATCCACTTGTTCGCGAAGCAATCGACTTAGCTATTGATAAACAAGCAATTGTTGATTCTTTACTTGAAGGTGCAGGGAAAGTTACTCGTACCCGTGTTACACCAGGTAACGTAGGTGCAAACGAGGATTTATACGAAAAAACTTTATATGATCCTGAAAGAGCCAAAGAATTGTTAAAGGAAGCGGGTTATGCAGATGGCTTGGAACTTTCGCTTAGCTCTCCAAATGGTCGTTATTTAAAAGATAAAGAATCTGTTGAGTTAATAGCAGCTATGTTACAAGAAGTTGGGATTACAGTTAATTTAGAACTGCTTGAATGGAGTTCGTTTAATCAAAAATATCAAGAACGCTCTTTCGGAGACTTATTTTATATTGGGTATGGAAACTCTATGTTTGATGCATCACTTGCGCTTGACCGTTTAAAGAAAGAAATGGCAGTGGGTGAAACAGATTATGATAACCCGGAAACTGAAAGTTTATTAGTAACTGCAGAATCGAATATGAACTTAGAAGAACGTGCTGAGCAATACAAAAAAGCCCAAGAGTTAATTGCTGAAGATCGACCACAAATTTATCTATATCAGTTGGAGTCCCTTTATGGTGTGAATGACCGAGTTTCTTTCGAGCCTCGTTTGGATGAAATGTTCTATGTAGATAACATTACATTGAAATAATAAAGAGGGGGACAATTCCCCTCTTTTTCAATATTTATCCCGCTTTAACGGGCAGTAAGACTCCAACTTCAAGATTGAAGTTTCACTTTATCTCTTAATACTCCATTTATTAGATTGAGTATATACGACTATAAAAGTCCAAAGGTTGAAAATTATTCGATGGGGATTAAAAGAATTCTACATATTGAATAGACAACTAGATTAGAGGAGGAGCCATTATATGAAATATTTTCTTCAAAACTTGTTAAAAACCATTCCTGTCTTGCTCCTTATTACATTGATTGTGTTCTTGCTAGTAAGAGTTACCGGAGACCCTGTATCCCTTATGCTACCTGAAACTGCAACTGATGAAGAACGTGAATCATTGAGAGAAGCATTAGGTTTTAATGACCCCCTTCCAGTTCAATATTTTACATATTTGAGTGATTTAGTGAGAGGAGATTTCGGGGAATCTTTTAGATACAATACGGATGCTTTTGCTCTCGTATTGGAGCGCTTACCAGCTACATTTGAATTGGCTTTTGCCTCCATGATTGTAGCAATTATAATTTCCATCCCTCTTGGAATATTATCCGCAGTAAAACGAAATAGTTTTCTAGATTTATTTATTACGGGTGGTGCAGTACTTGGTAAAGCAATGCCTAGCTTTTGGTTAGGTATTATGCTCATATTATTTCTAGCAGTTAACACCCAAATATTTCCTGTATCAGGAAGAGGAGGACTTTTGTACTTAGTGTTACCAGCAATTACACTCGGTACCGGTATCGCTGCTGAAATGACGAGACTCATTCGTTCAAGTATGTTGGAGATATTAGGTCAAGACTTTATCCGAACAGCACGTAGTAAAGGGCTAAAAGAAGCACTTGTTGTAAACAAGCATGCATTTAGGAATGCATTAATACCGGTTGTGACGATTATGGCATTACAAACTTCTACATTGGTCGGTGGAACACTGATTACCGAGACAGTTTTTGCTTGGCCTGGACTAGGTCAGCTACTTGTTCAAGCTGTTAATTTACGCGATATGGCCGTTGTTCAGGCAGCGACATTTCTGATTGCTATATTTGTTATTTTAAGTAACCTAATAGCAGATTTAACATATCGTCTACTAGATCCGCGAATCAAATACGACTAAGGAGGCTGATGAAATGACTTCCACTATAGAACGGACAGCTATTGCTGAAAATCGTAATTATGGAAAGCGATTAGGAAAATTAGGAAAACGTTTATTGAAAAGTAAAACTGGGCTTGTTGGTCTTTCAATTGTACTTGTAGTGAGTCTTATGGCTATTTTTGCGCCTTTTATTGCGATGTATGATCCAGCAAAAACAGATGTTGTCCATCGGTTATTGCCTCCTTTTTGGGCAGAGGGGGGAAATATGGATTATCCACTGGGGACGGATAATTTAGGACGAGATGTACTAAGTCGTATTATCTATGGCTCTCGTATTTCCCTATTAGTGGGTATTAGCTCTGTAATACTAGCAGGCATCATTGGTATGTTTTTTGGATTAATTGCGGGTTATTACGGGAAAATATGGGATTTCATAATAATGAGAACTGTAGATTCCTTTCTCGCAATTCCGAACATCTTATTTATGTTAATTATTCTAGCTGTGTTAGGACCAAGTTTAACAACGCTCATACTAGTGCTTGGTGGAACTTCATGGGTTGTATATGCACGTATGGTGCGAAGTGAGACGCTAAGTGTGAAAGAGAGAGACTACGTAAGGTCTGCTAAAGCTATTGGAGCTAAAGACTTTCGAATTATTACCAAATATATTTTGCCGAATGTCATTTCTTCTTTTATAGTCATAGCTACATTAAATGTAGCTACAACCATAATAATGGAAGCAAGTTTAAGTTTTTTAGGTTTAGGTATTCAATCACCTGATGTCTCTTGGGGGCTTATGTTAAGCGATGGACGACAATACGTTGCTACAAGCTGGTGGGTAGCGACTTTCCCAGGTATAGCGATAACAGTTACAGTACTGGGTGTTATTTTCCTTGGAGACTGGCTAAGGGACATACTTGATCCGAAAATAAAAGACTAATCGAGAGGTGATACTATGGTGGAAAAACTAATGAACGTTAAGGATTTAAAAGTACGTTTTAAAACTGAAGACGGTCATGTATCAACTGTAAATGGTGTTACGTTTAATGTGAATGAGGGAGAAACATTAGCGATAGTAGGTGAATCTGGAAGTGGAAAGAGCGTTACTTCTCTTGCTTTAATGGGAATTCTGCCTCCAAATGGTGAGGTATACGAGGGTGAAATGACATTTAACGGAAAAAACTTACGTACACTAAGTAAAAAAGATTATAGAGCATTACGGGGAAATGAAATCTCAATGATTTTCCAAGAACCTATGACTGCTTTAAATCCTGTTTTTACAATTGGTTATCAAATTCGAGAAACTTTAATTGTTCACTATAAAATGACAAAAGAGCAAGCGAATATTCGTGGAATAGAAATGTTAGAACTAGTTGGAATCCCGGACGCAGAAAAAGTAATGGGACGCTTCCCTCACCAATTATCTGGAGGAATGCGTCAACGTGTGATGATAGCAATTGCTTTATCTTGTAATCCACGATTATTAATTGCTGATGAGCCCACAACGGCGTTAGATGTAACTATTCAAGCACAAATTTTGACATTAATGCGAAATTTAAAAGAAAAATCTAATACGAGTATTATGATCATTACCCATGATCTAGGGGTGGTAGCGGAGCTTGCTGATCGAGTAATTGTAATGTATGCAGGCGAAGTGGTAGAAGAAGCATCTGTATTTGAACTGTTTAAGAATCCTAAGCATCCTTATACAAAGGGATTAATGGCATCGATACCAAAAGTACATGATGTCGTAGATGATTTATATTCTATAGAAGGAACTGTACCAAATCCGACGAATATGCCATCAGGATGTAAATTTCATCCTAGATGTCCATTAGCAGACGTTGAATGTAAAAGAATTCATCCAGATTTAGAATATGTAAGTGAAGGACATGCGAAGCGTTGCATTAAAGTGTAGGAGGTGAGGTTGAAATGATTCAATTAAATGAGGAATTAAGCACAGAAGAGAAAGTTATAATAGAAGTACAAAACTTGAAAAAACATTTCGACATGACAAAGGGATTTGTTAAAAAGACCACTACAAAGGTACGCGCGGTAGATGGCCTTAACTTTAAGGTGTATGAAGGAGAAACGCTTGGGATTGTGGGGGAATCTGGTTGTGGAAAGTCGACTACTGGTCAATTGATTCTTGGTTTATTGGATGCCACGGAAGGCCATATATACTTTAAGGATAAAGACATTGCGGGTATGTCCCAAGAGGAATTAAGGAAAGCGAGACGTGATTTGCAAGTTATTTTTCAAGATCCCTATTCTTCCTTGAACCCACGAATGACAGTTGAAGAACTCATTGGTGAGCCCTTGGTTGTCCATGGACTGGCAAGGGGACAGGCATTACGTGATGAGGTAATGCAATTGATGAAGTTAGTAGGCTTGGGAGAACACCAGCTAAAAAGATTTCCACACGAGTTCAGCGGTGGACAAAGACAACGCATAGGTATAGCACGTGCCCTAGCTTTAAAGCCACAAGTAATTGTATGCGATGAAGCTGTTTCTGCTTTGGATGTATCGATTCAAGCACAAATATTAAATTTATTAAAAAAGCTTCAGCGTGAAATGGGCTTGACTTATATATTCATTGCTCATGGATTACCGGCGGTTCGTCACATTAGTGATCGAATCGGGGTTATGTACTTAGGTAGAATGGTAGAACTTGCTGATCGGAATGAAATTTTTGAGAGACCGCTTCATCCATATACCCATGCTCTTCTCGATTCGGTGCCGATTCCCGATCCGCTTTTTCGAAAAGAACACCAATTAATCGAAGGAGAAATACCGAATCCGAGCAATCCACCATCAGGCTGCCATTTTCATCCTCGATGTCCTTATGCTACAGATCTTTGTAAACAAAGTGATCCGGATTATTTAGAGGTATTTCCAAATCATTTTGTCGCGTGTCATTACCTATTAAGTGACAAAAATACAAATATATTACCAGAAGTTATGAAGACTAGAAAGGATAAATGAATATGAAAGTGAGGATTGGAGCAATTGGACCAAGTGATTCACTTATCCAGATTAGGGAAGTGGCAAACAAGGATGCACGTATTGAATTAGTAGAATATGAATATTCGCACCCGAGTCAATTGTCCACCATTTTAAGTGAACATCGATATAATGTCACGCAGTGGATATTTTCTGGTCAAAATCCTTATTACTATTCATTGCATCATGGGTTAATTTCTGAAGAAGAAGCAAGTTTTCCCCCGCTTCATGGAATCAGTTTGCTTGGGACCTGTCTGCGAGTTGTTCAGGATAAGGAAACTATCGTGAAGCGGATAAGTTTAGATACCGTTGATGAGACAACAGTAAGGCTTGTATTGAATGAGTTTTCATTAAACAATTTATCATTCGAATTGTTACCTTATGAACGCTACAAACCATATGATGAGCTAATTAATTTCCACTCAGACTTATATGAAAAAGGAAAGACTCAGGTAGCGCTAACTTGTTTGTTAACGGTATACCAGGAATTAACGAAAAAAGGTATTCCTTGTTATCGTCTTGTCCCTTCTCAACTTGCCATCAAGACTGTTCTGAATTTACTTGTCTCCCGAGCGAATAGTCAAATATATGAAAAATTAAAAGTCGCTATTATTGGATTCGAGTTACGTGCGAAGTTATCATCTAATTTATCTACGTACATATATGAGAATCGGAAAAAAAGTCTTCATCTTGAGTTAGAATTACAAAAGGTTGCTGAATTACTAAACGGTGCTTTGAGCAATCAGCAGGATGGTCGATTCCATATTTACACGACGTATGGAGACTTTGAACTACTCAACTCGGAAAGGTCTTTTGAAGATATCGTTAAAGAAGTAGAATTGCAGACGTCTTTAGGGTTAAGGGTAGGTATCGGATCAGGCTATACTGTACATGAAGCGCAAAAGCATGTAGACTTAGCATTTTCACAAGAATCATCTAAACGTGAGACGAGTATTTTATTTGTTAATGAAGAAAAGAACGTTATTGATTATTCCAAAGAGCATACAAGCTATTATACAGTAGAGAATTTACCTGTTTATTGGAAGAAAACTTTACAAGAAAATTCTTATACACCAGTAATTCCTGCGAAAATATATCACTTTCTAAAGTTAAAACACATTCAGCAATTTAGCAGTGAACTAATAACAGACCTTTTAAAAAATACGGATCGAAACACACGTAGAATTTTAAATGAGCTTGAACAAATGGGGTTACTAGAAGTTGTAAGAGAAGAGTCTTCTGGTAGACCCGGGAGACCGAAAAAAATTTACGAAATCGTGTCAGAATTAACATAGCTATGTCTTTGGTATGAGGTTTTGTATCATTAAAATAGATACACATAAAAGCTCTAGTGAACTATCAAAGTTCTTAGAGCTTTTAATATATCATGCCCAATAAGACTCTCACCTTAAAGGGGGAGCGAAGGATAGTCTGTTAAATGTGAGGAATTACTCGAAATAGAAACTACCAAGTGGTTCGATACTATTTTCAACCATATAACTTGCACAAGTAATAGTAATTTATAAAAAACTACATACAAGAGAGTTTGATATTAGTGCATTTGTTGATCTGTCTGCCTCTCTAGCCTGTCAAAATGAATTTCATACACCTTTTTCGGACGTCCTCGTAATTTTTTCTGAAGTTGTGTAGATACAGTGGCAGCTCCATGTTCCTCTAATTTCTTTAATATGCGATTTGCAGCTCTTGTGGTAATTCCTAGATGGCTGCTTAAGTCTTCTGACGCGATCATGTTAGATTGTAACTTATCCATTACGGCCATAACTTTTTGTATTTGTAATGGAGAAGTGTTCAGTTTTAGACTTAACTTTTCGATCCCCAAATCGTATTGCGTGTCTATTCTGATCCAATCTTTGTCGCCTAGCGGTCCGATCAATGTTTCCTCCTTGGACAAAATATAGGACTGAGTTTCTGAAGTTGCACATATTTGCGAAGCTTTTTCTGCATTAAGTTGTGCTTCTTGAATGGAGTTGCCAATTCCCCAACCGATATGCACAGGAAATTTTAATTCCTGTGTTAAAAATGATGCCAATTGACAATTCTGCATCTCGTTTGTGATTAATTTGAAATCACTATAGTTAGTTATAATTTCATAATAAAAAACATTTCGATGGATAATAAAGGACATGTGGTTGTTCTTACTAAAATCAAGAATTGCTTTATGTAATGACATTTGTCGATATTCTAAATCTGCCATATTATCACGATTAATAGCCATTTCCAAGTGACCAATAACTACTTGGTTTTCAATCAATTGAAGGAGCTGTATTTCTTTCAATAACGCCTCAATTATCTTAATCATACTTTGTTCAGAAGGAACAACTAATATAGGTTTGATACCATGCGGTTCTAACATTTCAGGCAAATTACCTAGTCGCGTCATACTCACATCCACTTTGTTTTGTTTCCACATCTCTATATGAAAATCCCGCAATTTATTATATACATCCATATCTGCGTATGCTTGCATACTAAGATCAAAGAGATACGGGGTATCATCTTTTTCAGCCCATTCATATACACCTAAATAATTGTTTTCTTCATACAAAAAATCTACTAAACATCTTTTCATTTGGAAATCTTTATGTTTATAAATATATTCGGAAAGAGCTCTGTAAAAGTCCGCTTGAGTGACGTCAAAATGCAACATAGGGATGGGTACATTGGGAAAATGTTGTTGAATAAAAAAATAAGGAATCTGTCCACTAAACAATATACCATCTACTTGTTGAATTTTTTCTAAAAATATTTCTTGTAAATGAGCTAGTGAATCATAAACAGTAAACTCAAAATTACAAGGTTCAATGCTTAGTAATTCTACATTTTTAACCCACTTTAATGAATTTTTTGTAGTGAAAATACGAATTCTTGGCATTTTTATACTTTTCTCCTTTTTCTAAAAATATATTGATAATTTTTTTGTATTAGTTTACTCTGTTATTTAAAGACATATCACAAAGGGGTCTTTTAATCGAAAAAAGGGGTGATTCTATTGCAACAAGTATTTACTAAGGCTGAAAAGAACGAGGAAAATAGATTTTCAAAATTCTTGTCGTTTATTGAGAAAGTAGGTAATAAGCTTCCACATCCATTTATCTTGTTTTTCTACTTAACTGTTCTTCTCGTCATTCTATCATGGATTTTAAGTTTGTTTAAGGCGGCGGTTGTCCATCCGAATACGCAAGAGATGGTTGCGGTTAAAAGTATTATATCAGGGGAAGGTATTCAGTTTATTTTATCTGATACACTTAAAAACTTTACGGGCTTCGCTCCTTTAGGATTAGTTCTAACGATCATGCTAGGTATTGGTTTAGCTGAAAAAGTCGGATTATTGGAAATGCTCATGAAAAGGGCAATTTTAAGTACACCAAAAAAGATAATTACATTTGCAGTATTCTTCATCGGAATTTTAGGGAATGTTGCATCTGATGCAGCTTTTGTTGTAATACCTCCTTTAGCAGCACTTGTTTTCTTATCTGTTGGTCGCCATCCTATAGCTGGTTTAGCAGTTGGTTTAGCGAGTACGGGTATTGGATTTTCGGCGAATATATTAATTGCAGGTACAGATGCACTTTTATCTGGAATTTCTACTGAGATTTCGAAAGGAATTAATCCAGATGTTATAGTGACTCCACTTGATAATTGGTTTTTCATGAGTATTTCTACGTTTGTTCTGGCTGCTCTAGGTACTTTGATTACCGAGAAATATGTCGAACCACGTTTGGGAGTCTACAAAGGGGAGCAACAGTCTATCTCCAAAGACATAAGCCCGTTAGAAAAAAGAGGTTTACGTAATTCCTTTATCTCTGCAATCGTTTTCATCGCAGTTATAGTTGGAGGAATGCTTATTCCAAACTCACCACTTTTGAATGAGGATGGCACTATATTACGCTCGCCATTTTTATCAGGCATTGTGCCAATTTTATTTTTATTCTTTTTAGTAGTTGGAATCACTTATGGTGTTAGTACAAAAAAGATTCAGTCTTCTGCTGATATTCCCAAATTGATGACGGAAGCTATTGGAAGTTTATCTGGATATATTGTATTAATCTTTATGATCGCTCAGTTTGTAGCTTACTTCAACTGGAGTAATATTGCCATTTGGTTAGCAGTTCATAGTGCGGATCTATTGACCACACTAAATATGACGAATGTATTTGTTATTGTATTATTTGTTTTATTAACAGCATTCTTAAGTCTATTTATTATTAGTGGTTCTGCTTTATGGTCATTAGTTGGTCCAGTATTTGTTCCACTGTTTATGGTGCTCGGCTATCATCCGGCATTCATTCAGTTAGCATATCGTATCGGTGAATCATCTACCAATATGGTGACACCTTTAAATCCTTATTTTGCGATAATTCTTTCATTCATGCACGTATATGACAAAAAAGCAGGTATTGGTACGCTTATGTCTCTAATGATTCCATATACCATTGGGTTTCTGATTATTTGGACTATATTAATGCTGGTATTTGCATTATTTGGAATTCCAATTGGACCAGGTGTTTCATTGTATCTATAGTTTAAGGAGTGGAAAAGATGAGTATTTTTACGATTAACTCAAGTTTACCTGAACAAATGATGGAATGGAGAAGAGATTTCCACCAGTATCCTGAAATCGGTTGGACAGAATTCCGTACTGCCTCCATCATTGCTCATGAATTAAGTCAATTAGGCTTTCAAGTGGAGGTAGGAAAAGAGGTTGTATCAGAAGACCGGATGGGTGTACCTGTTCATGATCAATTATTAGCTTGTTACGAAAGAGCTGTAAGTAATGGCGGTTACATGGAATATATGGAAAAGATGGTTGGAGGATATACAGGATTAGTTGGAACGATTAAAGGGAAAAAACCAGGACCAACCATCGCATTCCGTTTTGATATGGATGCATTAGAAATAGAAGAATCTAAAGAAGCGTCCCATATTCCTCAGCAATATGGGTTCCGCTCTCGATATGAAGGAAATATGCATGCTTGTGGTCATGATGCTCATTGTGCAATCGGTTTAGGTTTAGCGACTGTACTTGCAAATAATACAGATCAGATTGAAGGAACAATTAAAATCATCTTTCAGCCCGCAGAAGAAGGTGTTCGCGGTGCAAAATCGATGGTAGAGGCTGGCGTAGTAGACGGGGTAGATTACTTTTTGGGTATGCACGTAGGAGCAGGGTCGCCGCTAGGTACAGTAATTGCAGGTACAAATGGATTTTTAGCAACAACTAAAATAAATGCAAAATTTGTCGGAAAAGCTGCACACGCAGGAGCAGAGCCTGAGAAAGGACGCAATGCTTTACTTGCTGCCGCTTCCGCTATTTTAGGAATTCATGCGATTCCCAATCATAGTGGTGGTGCATCCCGTATAAATGTAGGTACTTGTATAGCGGGAGATGGACGTAATATAGTGCCGGCTCATGCATCTTTACAACTCGAAACACGTGGCGAGAACAGCGAGGTACACACATACGTTCATGAACAAGCGATAGCTGTATTAGAGGGAGCAGCGAAAATGTATGGAACAGAGCTTTCTTATGAAGTAGTTGGGGCTGCTAAAACCTGTTCCTCTTCTGAACAATTAATAGAATTAGTTGCTAAAGCAGCTAGGAGCATTCAAGGATTAGAGAAGATTATACCAAGTTCTAAATTTGCCGCTGGGTCAGAGGATGCGACTTATATGATGGACCAAGTGCAAAAGCAGGGTGGACTTGCGACATACGCAGTTTTCGGAACAACATTGGCAGCTGGACATCATCACGAAAAATTCGATATTGACGAAAAGGTACTCTCTATAACTTTGAACACTTGGCTAGAAGCAATTGAACAAATTTATCTAAAGGAAGGTGGGCAACTTTAAATGGATAACATGAAAGATTTAATTGGTTCTTTAATAGAGGCAAAAAGTAAGGAAATCACGGAGTTAAGTGATCAAATCTGGGATACACCTGAAACACGATTTCAAGAACATAAATCTACTAAACTGTTAAGTGATTTTTTAGAGGATAATGGTTTCTCTGTAGAGCGCGGAGTAGGAGGCATTGAAACAGCTTTTACTGCGACATTCGGTCAAGAAAAACCGGTAATTGGGATTCTCGGAGAATTTGATGCACTTTCAGGGCTTAGCCAAAAAGAAGCTTCAGATGTAAGAGAAGCGCTTGAGGAAAACGGAAATGGACATGGCTGTGGTCATAACTTATTGGGGACTGCAGGAATTGCAGCAGTTGTTGCACTAAAGCAACTAATAGAAGAAAAGAAAATTACTGGTTCTATTAAATATTTTGGGTGTCCAGGAGAAGAAGGCGGATCGGGAAAAACTTATATGGTTCGTGAGGGAGTCTTTAACGATATCGATGTTGCGCTTACATGGCATCCAAACTCATACTCAGGTGTCTTCTCGTTTTCATCGCTTGCGAATTATCAAGTTTATTTCTCTTTTGAAGGAAAAGCTTCGCATGCTGCAAATTCACCTCATCTTGGACGAAGCGCGTTAGACGCTGTCGAATTGATGAATGTAGGGGTCAATTATTTACGAGAACATATTATCTCCGAAGCTAAAGTTCATTATGCAGTAACGAATACAGGTGGTTCTTCTCCGAACGTTGTACAATCAGATGCAGAAGTGTTGTATTTGATAAGAGCTCCACATATTAGTGAGGTAGAGGATATTTATCAACGTGTTATTAAAATTGCGGAAGGCGCAGCGTTGATGACAGAGACAAAGGTTACTGTTCGCTTTGACAAGGCATGTTCTAATTACATTCCAAACGATACATTAAATATTGTTTTGCAGGATCAATTAGAACACTTCGGATTGCCAAATTATGATGATAAAGAATTAAGTTATGCACATAAAATGGCTCAAACTATTACGCAAGAAGAAGTAGATGCAGCTATTCTGGATGCAGAAAAACTATCTAACTATCAACTGACGGAAGAATTTTATACGCCAGAATATCCTTTTTTCAATGAGGTTATCCCTTATGCAAAAACTCGCGAAGTGATGCAAGGTTCGACAGACGTGGGAGATGTTAGTTGGATTGTCCCAACAGCTCAATTTTTTACAACTTGTTTTGTAGCAGGAACCCCATTACATACATGGCAGCTTGTTTCACAAGGGAAAACGTCTTTGGCACATAAAGGGCTATTGTATGCAGGTAAAGTACTTGCTGCTAGTGCCGTAGAGGTCTTTGGAAATCCTGAACTAATCGAAAAAGCGAAGGAAGAACTAGCTAAGCAAACAAAAAATGCGTATCGCAATCCATTACCAAAAGAGCTGCAACCTAGTATTAGGTAAATTAATAAATAAAGAGGTACCAGGCTATGTTTATCATGGCCTGGTACCTTTTTTATGGCTTGTCGATCAGTATAGGAAACTGTGCGGTAAGATACTAAGATGTCCGCCATGATTTCCGCTCCAGGCGGACGCTTTCCGTGGGGCGAGCGGTGAGCCTCCTCCTCCGCTAACGCTACGTGCGGGGTCTCACCTGTCTCGCTAATCCCACAGGAGTCGTCGCCTTGCACTCCAATCAATAGAACCTACTAATAATCACTAAAAAGTAAGTCTTATTGAATTAATCATAGGTTTTCCCTATAGAAAAAACAATATAGTACTAGATCTAGTGCATTATGACTTAGTAATTAGCAAACTCTACTGGATTGTAGCGAAAGGGTGGCGACTCCAGCGGGAATAGCGTGAGCTGAAGACCCCGCAGGAGCGCAAGCGACGAGGAGGCTGAAGCCATGCCCGCGGAAAGCGTACGACTCAGGGAAAATCTCGGTGGACACCTGTTAAAGTCTTACCGCGCAGTATCCCTATTTTATGCGATATCCCAATATTGTTCCTCATTTTCATTTGCCATATCAAGGTAGACATAGGCCCTTGCACTTTTGTTCCTTCATTTTAAAACTCAGTCGTCGTAGCCATCGTCATCAAGATCTAATTCCAACACTTTTCCAGTAGAAGCGTCGATTGTAATGTCAGCTTCTCCTTTATTTGTACGTAGTTCTATTTCATACTCATATCTATTATCATCTTTATCCAATTCGATTTTAGTCACTTCGCCTTTTACTTGTTTTTTGGCAATAGCAATAGCTTCTTTTTCAGAAATAAGGGATTTAATCGATGCTGCTGTAGTACGTGCATCATCGTAATGATCATCATCTAAGTCTAGTTCTATTACTTTGCCTGTAGAAGCATCAATGGTAATTTCATGCTCTCCATCAGCGTTTCGTAGGTCTAACTCATATTCAAATCTACCATCATCAGAATCTAACTCAATTTTAACTAAGTCGCCGTCCACTTGATTTTTGGCGATAGTAATAGCTTCTTTTTCAGAGATAATTGACTTTGTAACACTTGGAACTTGCGTGCTTTCAAGCTTGCTGTCATTTCCTTTTGCATATGCATTAATTCCAATTGCACCGCTTACTAAAAGAGTAGTTGCTAATGAACCAATAAATAATTTTTTCATCATTTATGCCTCCTAAGTTTGTTTTGTCTTACAGTTAACACTATAACCAGACAAAACTAAAGGACGGGGAAAGGAAGGTTAAAATTTGGAGAGAAAAAGATTTCATTATTTTAACCAAATAAAACACCAGATTCGACACTAAAATTAGGTGAACCTGGTGTTTATCTCTTATTAGTCATCCCAATCTACTGATTTCACTTCTCCGGTGTAAGCATCCACTTGTACAACGGCTTCACGATCATCGTCCCCATTCTCGATTTCTACTTCTACTAGGTAATAGGGAGATTGACCAGAAATTGCATGAAACTCTGCATCATCCTCTTCTGCCATCCCTTTAAGGTGATTGGCTGCTATTTCTACTGCTTCTTGTTTTGTTATTAAGGTGATTTGAGCGGGTTCTTCTGCTGGTTTTTCTTCTTTTGTCGGTGCTGGTTCTTCCATTTCTACTTGCTCCGATGCTTCTTTGATAGGCTTTTCCGCTTTTTCAGTTTGGGCTAGAGAAAGTACGTCTCCATTTTTTGCATCTATTTTAATAACATATACGCCGGTTTCAAGCTTTATTTCTATTTGATATTCGTCTTTAGTCTTTGTTGTTTTTATAATATCTCCGGGATACTTTTCAAGTACAACTGAATTCGCTTCTGCTTCTGTGAGGTCTTTTGCTGAGATTGAAGGGGCTAGCCAAAATACCAAGCAAACCACAAGGAGAATAATTCCTACCGGCCATATCCATTTCTTTTTCATGTTATATCACTCCATGTAACAATTTATTAGCCATAGTATACAACCTGAAAGTAAGAAAACGATGAGAAATAGGCGATTCTTTTATCCCGCATTAACGGGCAGTAAGACTCCCACTCCAAGATTGAAGTTTCACTTTATCCGCTTTCTGTTGATTTGAAAAAAAGAGTAACAGTAGTTCCACGGTTTTCTAGGCTATTAAGTTCTATCCTTATTCCAATCGCATTTGCTATTTGCTTTGCCATTGTAAGTCCTAGTCCAGAACCACCTTGTTTTCTGCTTCTTGCTTGGTCTACACGGTAAAAACGGTCAAACACATGAGGTAAATCATCCTTTGGTATTCCTATTCCTTTATCTTCAATTTGGATATATGTCTCATCGGATGCTTGTCCGATATGAATCGTAATTTGGTCCTCACTATATTTTCTGGCATTATCTAAAAATATATAAAGTAATTGTCTCAGTTTTTGTGCATCTGTATAACCAGTCGTGATATCGTTGCCCTCCACTAATACTTTTCGTTGATAGGTATTTTGAAAGGTGTTTGCTGTATCTGTTACAAGCTCTGTTAAGTTGATTTGTTCTAATTGGATATTCCATTGTTCCTGTTGTCTTGCTAGTTGTAATAACTGCTCTGTCATTTCTCTCATTCGCACAGCTTCTGAGTGAATGGCATCAATCGATTCTTCAAATAAATCGGGTCTTTCCAAGCCTCTTCGTTTTAGAAGGTCAGCATAATTTTCAATGATTGTTAGGGGAGTTCTCAATTCATGTGAAGCATTGGAGACGAATTGTTCCTGTTTTTCAAAGTTTGACTGGAGTATATCAATCATATGATTAAATGTTTCTCCCATTTCTACTAGTTCACTCTCCGAAGTATTTTCTAGTTCTAATCTTTTAAATTGAGCACTTTTTTGGATTTCCTTCATCGTATCAATCATGGATCTAATTGGTTGGATTATCAAGTTACTCAGAACTCTACTAGACAGAAAAACAGGTATCATCGCAATTATGGTTACAACAATGAGCACAATTCGTAATATATTGAGCATGTTATCCATTTCCTGTATGCTACTTGTTACTTGCAGGTTCACAACACTTCCATCATTCCAAATGACTGGATAGGAGACGAATACATAGCGCTTCTTTTCCAGTTTGACTACTTCACTTGTCTTCCCCATAAAAAAATTCTTTGGTCGTGATTCTAGTGCTGCTTCAGAAGGAGAGGTGATCTTCGCGTGAGTTGTTAAATCATTTTTTACTACTCGAATCATCCCTTCGACGGGAAGATAAGCACGAAGAAGTTGATCAGGCGGAAGACGATCTTTTGTCTTCCCGATATCTGTGACAATCTTTTCGACATTCGCCTCTGCTCTATTAAGTTCGTTCGTCAGCATTAGGTGGCTGAAAAGAAAATAGATAGAAGCATTCATTAGGATTAATAAAACAATAAATAACACGGAAGTATATAAATTTATCTTATTTCGAAGTTTCATGTGGCATCCTTTAAGACATAACCGACGCCTCTTACTGTATGGATGAGGGCATGATCATAATTGGCATCCACTTTTTTTCGAAGATATCGGATATATACGTCGACTATCTTTGTTTCTCCATCGTAATCATAGCCCCAAACCGCTTCTAAAATTTGCTCGCGGTCTAAAACCTGTCGCTTATTTTTTAGTAAATATAAAAGAAGATCATATTCTTTTGGTGTTAAGTCAATATCGCTTTCTTGGCGAATCACTTCTCGTGTTTTCTCGTTTACCTTTAAATCACCGGCATGAAGCCATTCATCATCTCCGAATACTGAGGAGGTTGCAACTTGTTTTATGCGCAAGACTGCGCGAATTCTTGCAAGTAATTCCTCCATTCGAAAGGGTTTGGTAATATAGTCATTGGCACCAAGATCCAGACCAGATACTTTGTCTTCAATCGAATCTTTAGCAGTCAACAATATGACTGGAATTAGGGAGTCTTTTAATCGGATGCGTCGGAGTAATTCAATTCCACTCATTCCGGGCAGCATGACATCTAATAATATTAAGTCCCATTTTTTAGAAAGATAGGCTTCTAATGCATCTATTCCATTTGTTGCTTTCCCTAGTTCATATCCTTCATATTCTAACTCGATTTCCAGAAGTCTTAAAATTTTCTCTTCATCTTCTACAACTAAAATAGATTCTTTGGACAAAAGCTTTTCCACCCCTTGTTCTAAATCAATGTCTATATCTTACATTACTTGAGTAAATAATAAAAAGAAGTTGTTATGAAATCACGAAAAAAGCTCAATTGATTCATCACGAACCAATTGAGTTTACTTATTTCTTTATTTTAGACATATACATGGTGAGACGATAGGAGGTAATAGTCTTTCGTGATCAATTAACAGAATCCGACTGAGTTAACCGTTATACAATCCGATCTATATAATCACCTCCAAATAATAAGTTTTCTCTCATTTAAAGAGATTAGTATAGTGTATTAAATCTATTTGGAAATGCTTAGGTTCCTATCTTGAATAGAAAAAGTGTTGTGCAAATTTCAACTCATGATTAATGATGATTTTAAAATTGGAAGGAATTTGGTGTTTTTTGTCGAATCTATATGTAAACCTTTAAATAAAAATGGTTGTATTTGCATATTTTAAGAGAGAAAGAAATTCATGAGGGGGGAGTAGTTTGAAAAAGGAAGAAGTTAAATCGCTAAATCCGTTTTTCTCCATTTGGCTTTCCACAAGAGAAACGATTCGTTATGTGTTGGATTATAAAGATATAAGGTTTTCATTATTGATCGTGATTATTGCAGGTATACCAAATGCAATTGGTGCGATAGGAGAATGGGAAACGAGGTTTGATATACCTTTATGGCAGTTGCTCATTGGGAGTTTAGTATTGGGTCCAATAATCGGTTTAATTGGATTACCAATTGGAGCAGCTCTGTATACTTTTGTCGGAAAATGGTTTGGTGGAACTGGAAAGTTTAAAGAAATGGTTCAAGCTGTAGGAGTAAGCATGATTCCTATTATTTGGATGACACCTTACTATATAGTAGATGCATTAATTACTAACAAGGCAATGGCAGATACGATAACTTGGCAATTATCCGCAGGTGCAATTGGCTGGTCGTTACTGTCGTTATTTATCATGGCGACATTTTCGATTTGGATGATTGTCATTCAAAGTAAGGCAATTGGGGAAGTACATCAGTTTTCTAGCTGGAAAGGGTTTTGGACGATAATTATCCCTTCTACTGTGATTTTTATTATTGTATTTATTATTACAATTACTATTATATTTTCATCTCTGGGGTAAACATATATTCATATATAGAAGGTGCTAACGCTTTATCTATTTTTCTAGGAAAGTTTTTGCGCCCTTTTGTGTTGATGAAAATAATTAACGAAATTAAAATAAAAAAATTGAAATAATATTTAAAATATTTATAATAGATGAATATAATTGTATTAATAATGGGGGAAGTGATTCATTGTATCTACTAGGGATAGATGGAGGCGGCACGAAAACAGAAGAAGTGGTAGCAGATGCATATGGAAACGTTTTCGCTAAGGTAGTAACTGGATCAAGCAACCCAACATCCATGTCTAGGGAAGATTTTGAATCGATTATGGAGAAAGCGCATTTCTTCGATGCAAATACAGAGATCCGTATTGTTTAAACAGTTGTCGCATAAGAGCCACTCTTCTATTTTGGAAGGGTGGTTTATTTGGTTGAACCAGAAATTATAGAAGATATAGACATGTGGACAACTATTTCGAGAGCATAAGCAATGGCATAGTTTAATCATGATATAGGGAAACTGTGTTGTGGTTAATGGTGTCTTAATCCAAGTAAACTTGTTATTTTAAGAAATGGTTGCTTTCACTAGGAATTTGATTGCTCTTATACTGACTTAGTTGCTTTAGGAATGGAATTGGTCGCTTTCCATGACTGAATGATTGCCCTTAGCCATTAACTGGATAATAGTACAGAAAGATACTTAAAATTATGGAGATTCCGCGTAATAAATAGTCCCAAACTCCTTTCATTTTCGCTACAGGCTCTTCAGCACTTTGAGAATGAAATCTTGCACTTTAGCTTTCTACTAATAGCTCTTTTTTCATGTTATTATAGGAACAATAAAGGAACTTGTTTCCATATCAATAACAATATTAAAAGACGGATTACTTAGGAGGAAAAAATGAGACAAATTATTGCAATGGGGGGCGGCGGTTTTTCAATGGAACCGGAAAACCCGTTATTAGATCGATATATTTTACAGCAATCCACGAAAAAAAGACCGAAAATTTGTTTTATTGGAACGGCGAGTGGGGATGCAGATAGTTATATAGACAAATTTTATGAGTTTTTTCGACAAGAAGAATGTGAGCCGATGCATTTATCTTTATTTAAACCTTCTACACGTGATATTAAGAAATTCATTATGGAACAAGACATTTTGTATGTAGGTGGAGGCAATACCAAAAATCTAATGGTTCTTTGGAAAGAGTGGGAACTTGATAAAGCTATTCGAGAAGCTTATATCAATGGAACAATTTTATCAGGTATTAGTGCTGGATCGCTTTGCTGGTTTGAAGAAGGGGTGACGGACTCTTATGGAGATGAATTGGAGCCTATTTCATGTCTTGGTTTAATAAGCGGGAGCAATTGTCCCCATTATGATGGTGAGGCAGATAGACGTCCTGTGTATCAAAAGTTTATAGAACAAGGCATTATTGGGGCAGGATACGCTGCCGATGATGGAGTTGCTCTACATTTTACAGACGAAAAGTTGTCCAAGATTGTGAGCTCTCGTCCACAAGCACACGGATATTATGTGGATAAGGGCTTAGAAACAAAGTTATCCACAACGTACTTAGGTAAGGAAGATTAAAAGAGGCAAGATGGTTCCTGAACACATACCGAAATAATTGGCGCTAATAAAATGTAATGGGTAGTTTTCGATAAAGAGGCGATTTTTTAGAAATGGATTATATACAAAAAGGAACAAAAGAATTTAAAAAGACGAATCTGGCCTTATTTGCTGCGGGGTTTATAACGTTTGCTAATCTATATAGTACGCAAGCAGTGCTACCAGAGTTTTCAAAGGAATTTCATATTTCACCGGCAGTAGCGAGTTTATCCTTGTCTTTTGCAACTTTGGCATTAGCGATTAGTCTGGTCATATTTGGATCCCTCTCAGAAGCATGGGGACGTAAAAGATTGATGACGATTTCTATTGTTTCGGCATCTGTATTAACGTTGGCAATTGCTTTTTCACCTAGTTTTGAATTTTTGCTTGCTTTGCGAGTCATTCAGGGGATTGCGTTTGCAGGTCTTCCGGCTATTGCAATGGCCTACTTGGGAGAAGAAGTGGAACCAAAGAGTCTCGGAGTTGCTATGGGACTTTATATAAGTGGGAATTCAGTTGGTGGATTAGCAGGACGAATTATTATGGGAACGATGACAGATTTATTTAGCTGGAAAGTTGGAATGATTTTTCTTGGGTTACTTAGTATTGCGATTAGTATTTACTTTGTTGCTTCCTTGCCTACTTCTAAACATTTTGAACCACGAAAATTACAGGTGAAAGCATTAGCAAAGTCGCTATTGGATCATTTAAGAGATCCAGCAATGCTTTGTCTTTTTGGTATAGGCTTTACTTTAATGGCCGGTTTTGTTTCTTTGTATAACTACATTAGTTTTAAATTAATTGATCCTCCATATTCATTGAGTACTACCATTGTTGGTTGGATTTTTATCATTTATTTGGTTGGAACGTTCAGTTCTACATGGTTTGGTAGTCTTGCTGATCGTTTTGGTCGTCAAAAAGTTTTGATTTCGGGGATTATTATCATGTTTGCGGGTAGTCTTATCACGCTTGATGTTCATCTAACCTTGAAGATTATTGGTATTACCATATTTACTTTTGGTTTTTTTGGTACTCATTCGATTGCGAGTGGATGGGTAAGTCATCGCGCAAATCATGATAAAGCACAGGCTTCATCGCTTTATTTATTCTTTTATTATGTCGGGTCGAGTATTGGTGGAACTGCGGGTGGTATTTTTTGGTCCAATTTTGGTTGGGCTGGAGTTGTTAGTTTGATCGCTTTTTTTCTTCTGGTGGCGATGTTACTTTCACGCTTCCTTCATCGATTTTTAGTGTATGAATGAAAACAGGTTTACTAGCCATATTAAAAAGGCACGAATGAGATGAAAGGGTGATGTAAACATGTCTTTTGAAAATTATAAAAAAGCAAGTAAATACACGAATTCGTTAAATCCAGACATTAAAAGCAAAAATATGAAAGAAGAAATTTCGCTTGAGGCTGAATTTGATAGCTTACTACCAAAGCAAGAGCCAATGACGCCGAACCAACGTAAAGAGGGTATATCGGATAAAATGTACAAAGACAAAGGTTAATAAAAAGGGGGCTATCCACAAGTCATTACTGACAATGGGAATAGCCTCAAAATGTTTTCGCTTTAGTTTAGTCCAAATTCGGTAATTAATGCAGCTAATCCACCTTGGAAGCCGCTACCTATTGCATTGAACTTCCATTCGTTATTATGTCGGTAGATTTCTCCAACTACAAGGGCTGTTTCAATGGAAAAGTCCTCACCTAAATCATAACGGACGATTTCTTCATTTGTATCTTCATTAACAATTCGGATAAACGCATTGGAAACTTGACCAAAGTTTTGTTTACGCAGTTCTGCGTCGTGAATAGTAACCGTAAAAACGACTTTTTGTACGACGCTTGGAACAAGTGGTAATTTGACGAGTAATTGTTCATCATCCCCGTCACCGACTCCAGTACGGTTATCCCCAGTGTGGATAACCGAGCCATCTTCACTTTGGAGATTATTATAAAAGATAAAGCTTTTTTCATTAAACGCTTTCCCGTTCCCATCCACGATAAAAGCGGAAGCGTCTAAGTCAAAGTCATTTCCACCACTGTACCTATTCGTATCCCAGCCTAATCCGACTATGACATTTTTTAATCCTGGATTCGTTTTCGTTAAATCAATTTTTTGCCCCTTTGAAAGGTTAATAACTGACATTCTGTTTCCTCCTCATCCATTGTTAAAAGTAAATTATTTTCTTTGCCCGTCCTCGTATTTCTTTTGTAGCTCTTCTAGTCGAAGACGTCCTTGTTCTCTCATCTTGCGGTTTTCTTCTTCAATTGCCTTTGTTTCATTCATCCCACGCATAATCGTATCCCATGTTTGTTCAATTGTTTCAATTTTAATGCTCGGTTGGCCGGACATTCGAGCGATATCGACACTTTGTTTCGAAATGTCATTGGCATTTCGAAGGAGCATTTCATTTGTTCTACGATCTAATTCACTCATCGATTGTGCCACAAGATTTTGTCTTTTAGCTGAAATAGCATTAATAAGTCCGGTTTTAAAAATTGGAATAGTCGTGACAAATGCAGAGTTTATCTTACCGATTAACTTTGTATTGCCCCGTTGTAGCATTCTAATTTGTGGAGCCGATTGATAGGAAACTTGTTTAGCCATTTCTAAATCGTATATGCGTTGGTCGAGTAGCTCGATTGCGTTTTGTAGGCTATTTAGCTCCATTAATACAAGCTGATCACCGGATTCTGCTTTTTGTTGTAAATTAGGAACAAGTTGTCTTAGCTGGTTTACTTTGAGTTCACCTGCAACAATATACTTTTCTAGTTCCATAAAGTAGTTAAAGTTTTTATCATACAGCTCTTCTAATGTAACTGTTGAATTTTTCATCTCTTTTTCATATTTTGTTATTTCCACATATACTTTATCTATTTCACTGCCCATTGTTTGGTATTTGTTGAATAACTTTTCGATAAGCTTTTCGCCTTGTTTGAATATTTTACCGAGGAATGAAGGCTTTTCAACGAAATCTTTTTTGTCGAATTTATCCATGATTTTACCAAGCTGTTTTAAAAGCTCGCTTGATTCTTCCATGCTGCTTGATTTGATCGTGTTTAGAATTTTGCCTGTAAAGGTGGATATTTCATTTGCTGGCTCACGACCAAATTCCAGAAGTTCCACCTGGTTTTTAGGATCTATTCTAGCTACTAGCTGTAATACTTGAGGATCTCGCTTCAGTTGTGCCTTTAAATCGGTACTTTCTTCTAAAAGCTTTTCTTGTTGGTCTATTTCTAACTTTTCTAGTTCCATTTCTTATTCCCCCTCATACTAACGAAATTTTTTAAAGATTTTTTGTACGACACTTGGATTTTTAAATGGTTCATTAAAACTTCGATCATCCATCCAATGTAAGTCGAATGTACCTTCCTGTACCCATTTTTCAATGTCCAAATGACCTTTGGGGTTAACAATGATAACGTCTAGTCCTAGTAAATGCATCATACACAATGCATTAGCATCTGCTCTACTTAACTCTGGTCCATTTTCCTCATTATAAAGAAAAATGGTGGGGACAAATTGTGGATAGTCAAAAGTTTGCAAAAGACGAATAACAAAGTCCGGTAATACCATCGATTGTGCAAATGCATATAGCTGAAGATCTTCCGTTGATTCTTTTCCTTGAGGAAGTAAAATTGGATCTTCTGCATGTTTAGCTATCGCTTCTCCAATAACAGTTTGTGTGCCTGTTGGTAATTTGCCATATGTCCACCAATTGGCAGATTTCATCTTTTCGGCATCTAGTATCCCATTTGCTCCTAATGCATCTCGATAATGAAAAAGCTGATTTGTTTTTTGCTCCTTTGTGAAAGGGAAATGTCGAATGACATGTGTATCTTCACGTTCAGTTAAAGAGTGCACTTTGTTCCAGAAGCGCTTACGATTTTTATCAATTCCCATCATTTTAGCAAACACAACAGGGATAGTTACTTGCTTATTGCTTACCTCAAAATAAGGGCGAATCATCGCTCTTTCTTTTGCGATTAAAAACGCTTCATCTTCTGTCGTTTTTAATCGGATAGAATTCGTGGAAAAAGACTTGAATTGGAATGGCTTATATAATCCTGAGTTTTCATGATGTAATAGTTCATTAATCTCTTGGGTTGCTTTAAAAGCAACAGTTCCTGCAATTTTAGGCATTTCATCTGGCAATGGTTTTAGTTCAGTTTCTATTTTCGGAAAGCGATGGCTATGCTCTGCATCAATTCCTAGCATTTGTTTTGGCCAAGCCTCATCGGAAGGATTAAATACAACTACATGAAAACCAAAATTAGCTAAAAAGGAAAGGAACCATTTTTCGCTCGGTGTAGACTCGCCGTACCAAAGAAATCCAGGTAGGCCTTTTTTAAAATCTACTTTTTCTAAAGCAGGTTCTACATGGTTGAAAATCCACTTCACTAGATCGGTTGTAATTCGTCTATATTCGTGATGAAGGGTTCCTTCTGCATAAGTAGCTTGCAGTTTTTTTAATAGATCTATTAAAGTGGTTCGAATTCTTCTATTTAGGCCAGTATCTTTTAAAGCAGGCAATAGTGCATAACCGTCTAAAAATGCAACCATTCGATTTGGGGATAATCCTTTTTCTTTTCGATGCATATCAAACAATTGATTGATCGAGCGTAACCTTTCTGCTGAAATTTCTTTATTGAGCGCATCAGAAAGGATAGTTAACATGCCAGAAGATTCGTTTACTTGTGTATGCAGGAAAGAGAAATATTCATCTTCATCTAAGGACATACCGACGTATTGGCAAACTAATTGAGGGTAAGTTAATTTTTCCCCGTCAATAGATACTTTCGTAGGATCTCCTAAAGAATCTTTTAACCAATTTCCAATATTGGATGAATCCCACGAGTTCATCCGTTTTGGATTTAAATTCACCATGGGCTCTCCCCCTATTCACAACTATTATAACAAATACTCACATACTTTTTTTACTATTTCTTCCCCTGCAAGCACTCCACTATTGTTTGTGACGTAAACATGAGGAGGGAGTAGTTCCCTTTGTTTTACTGCTTCTCCGTGAGAGGGGATATAGCCCTGGTCAGCACTCATAACCATATCAAAATCAAGCATAGAATCACCAGCAGCAATAACAGTTTTGGCCTCTATTCGATCTTTCACAAATTGAAGTGCCGTTGATTTATTAATACAATTTGGCATAATATACAACTTTCTGCCTTGATGAGAAAGTGTAAAACCCTGTTCATAAAAAATTTGCGAAAGATTTTCAAGTTCTTCCACTGAGAACATTTTTTCATCAATAATCATATATACAAACCAAGACTCTGCATGTAAAACGCGTAGAACGAACTCTTTTTTAGCATATGCCTCTAACTGGGGCATTACATGTTCTATCGTTGTACAATCTAGCTGGAGTTGTTTTTTCACTTTGTCTGACCACTCAGTAAGGGGTTTTCCATTTTCTAAAATAACTGCGCCATTGGAAACGATTGCATAGGTTGGTTTTTCAGATGGTTGGAAAATCCCTGTAATCCGATTATACTGACTCGCAGTTCTTGTAGTAACAGGTACAAAAGTGATGGTAGGTGAAAGTTTATGAAAGTATTCAATTTCTTTTGTGGTCATAAAAGCAGTTGGTTTTTCATCGACCCATTCTACAGCGGAAAGGTCCCTTTCTTGGACCTCGGTACCTCTGGAGTTTTTACTATAAATAAGTGTACGATCTAAATCACTGGCAAAAAGAATAGTCATCGTAGATCCTCCGATTCAATCAGTCCAATGGCAAGATAAAATAATTCTGGAACAACTTCAATTGGAATATTTTTTTCCTTGCTCAACTGCAAGATATGGCGGACTGATTCATGGTTCGTATCCCGTACTAGTATTTTATATGGTTTTCTTCTCAATAATACCCTTGTTGTTTCTCCAACACTTGGTTTTACTTTACTAATATCTATTGTTTGATAGAACTGTTTACCAATTGCTTCTACTTCCTGCATTCCTCTCCAAGTTCTTGCATCCGTAATAGGAAATTCTGCTGCTAATTTCTTGATACTTTCTTCCTGCTCTGAAAATAGTATGGAAATATGGTCAACAAAATTATTGGATACATCTTCATTTTCAAGTTCTGCATAATACTTTGCACCATGAAAATCACCGGGTTGATGAAATTGATCGTTTAAAACGGTGCGACTAACAAGGCCGGATACTGTAGAGTTTAAGCATGCATTTGGAATAAGGAAATCTTCCCGTGTACCAAAAATTGTGGCGCACTCCCCGGGATCGGTTAAAACAGCCAAATCATCATTTAAACGAAATTGATATGCTGCATTTAAATGCTGTACTGATTTTGTAAGCTCGTTTTGAATGGCTCCTTTTCCTGTCCAACCATCTACAAATTGTATATGGCTATTTGGGTGAAGTTCCCTGATTGTTTTAACTGCTTCCTCATCGATTCCTTTTCCTCTTAGTATAGATATACTAAAATGAGGCCAATTAAGTTTCAAAAAGTTTTTAGCATATCTTTTCATTAATATGCCGATTGGACTTCCTGCTCGTGCAAGGGAAACAAGTACGACATCATCCGTATTTGCGAATTTTCGCACTCGTCTTGTTAAAATGCCAACTAGTTGTGCGATATGATCAGCAGAATCCTTTAGCGCTTGCTCGTAAACTTTAACGTATTCAGCGGTGGGGCGATATTCAATCGGTAATGACTCAGAATAGTGAGAACCGCTTTGAAAAGACTTTTCCCGTGATTCGATTGATGACTCGATTTGTACGTTCGATAAATCCTTCAATAAAAAAGTAATATCTTCTGGAGAATAGCTTGTTTTTACTAACTCATTCGTATGTAACTTCATGTTATTCTCCTCCTTCTTCATATGGCATGGTAAGGGATATCCATGTTACAGGTGCTAAATTTTCTAGATGTGTAAGCAGTGGAAACCAGGTCGTTTTTTCTTTCACAGATTCTGCTATTACAATGATTTGTTCTGCTTCAACTTCTGCTAGGTTATATATATATTGATCGATTCCGTTTGAGTCCGGTAAAGTGAATTTACATTTTTGTTTAATAGGATAGGATTTTTCATTTTTAGCGAAAATAGGGCTTCTTGTCGTTGTTTGTACTTTCGTCTTTTCGCCAAAAGCCAAAGCAAATCTTAATGGAAAATATATATTTTCTCCCACACCAATCACGAGTGTGGATTTGTTTCTATCTATAGAAGGGAGCTTAAAAATCATATTTTGAATCCATTCTTCCATTTCTTCGTGATGATCAGCGGTTAAACCAAATCTGCCTGTAAAAGTATTGTACGAAGCATGTGTACTATAGTAAGTAGAAGTGACTGGTGTTGTTAATGCTGTGTCCGTAAATAGTTCAAATTTCTTCTTGCCTTCAAGATAAGTCAGCTCTTTTTCTTCAATCGATGCTTCATTGCTCAATAAAAACTGACCAGAAAGAATAGAAATTACTTCTGCTGATATACCGCGAGCTTTCATCACATGATTAAATTCACTTCGTTGATCGTCACTTCGCCAATCTAAAATAGATAATACTTTATATTGTTTGTCAGGAAATGATTTACTTAACGCTGCGATAAGGTTGGAGGCGGTAAGGCCTGTTGTAATTTCATCATCCACCAGGACAATCGTTTCCGCTTCCATTAATATTTCTTCAGGTGCATAGACGCGGTGTGAGGTAGCGTGAGAATGCTCTTCTTCAAAATAAAAGGAAGGCTTTAAATTGATTATTTCTTCTCTCGTTGTATGGATATATGTTGCATCATAAAAGTGGTTGAATACCGCATGTCCTAAGCCAGTAGCAGTTTCAGCAAAACCAATAAAAACAGTTTTGGTTGGTAATTTTGCTTTGTATGCCAATGATTTTGCGTTTAATGCTCGATTTGGAATACCTGAATTAACCATTTCCACAATTTCATCTAACTGTGGAAGAGGTTTTTGTCCTTCATTCTCAAGTAGCATAGAAGCTAAAATAGACCCGGTTGCAAGAGAGATGGCGGGGTCTACCGCCAAATGCTTTCCGAGTAAGCGGCTAACGAATAAAAAGTTTCTTTTTTTGTTTATTCTTACCCCCATTTCAAAAAGGGCATCAGGTGAAAAGTTATTTGGATTGCTTTTTACTTCAATTGTTAATTTTAAGTCTCCGTGTAAGTTGTACGTTTTTGATATGTTGGAGGAAGTCGAGTGATGTAACATTTTCTTTAAGCACCCCATATATTTCTGCTTGTGTTAGTATTTTTAAAGCCCAGTTATAATGAGGCTTCACTTCATTCATTTTGTTTCTCGCCGAACTTCGTAAAACTCCGTTCGTCTCGTCTTTATTTCCGACGATTAATCGTGCATCATCGTATATTTCTTTTGGTACTATGTAAGCAGCATTCACAATGTCAATTTGAGAAGGATGAATACAGGTTTTCCCGAAAAAACCATTGTCAATATCTAGTTGTACTTCGTTCCATAGAACAGCTTCAAATCCATTTAAGTCATCAGTAGTTATCGCATGGTTTTGCGAGCTAAAATAATCATAAACAGGACCAGAGACGATAAAGTTATCCTCTTGTCTTGTGAATTGGTTTAAAATAGCAGTTAAACAATCTGAAACAAGTTTTATATCATATACAGTTCGGTTGCCAGGACGTCTTAAACCAAAGAGGCTTGTAAAGTCGGTTGCCCCTACACGAATGGTTAAAATAATGTCTTCGTATTGCTTGAATAACTTGTACAAGCTTGTAATCTCTTGTTCTCTAGATTCTGCATAAATTATTTCTTTTGTTTCGAGAATAGGCAATGCGTATAAATAGGTTGAATAATATTGATTAATATCTTGTAAGCAGGATAAAAAATTCTCGGCATTCGAAGTTGTACATTTTGGGAAAACAATCCCAGTGAAAAGGCGAATGGTGCTTCCTAATTGTTCTGCTAGTTTTTGAAGCTGCTCTGCATTTCTGATGCGAAGGAATAGAAGGGGGAGTTCATGTTCTGAAATTACTCCTTTTTCAAAACCTTGGTCTATTAAGCGGAGCTCATGGATCACGTTATTTTCTGCCAAGAAAAGCTCGGAATCTGCAATCGAGTCTTCTAAGCAAATAATAGCGTTTGTTAAATTTTTTAACTGATTGTTCGTTAACTTTGATTTGATGTCGGGCATAGAACCTGGAATATATAAGGTAGCTCCTAGTGCAATGCCTAAATTTTTTTTATCTAGATCTTTCGAAAAATCTTTAGGCGTTGCATGAAAAAATTGTTGTAATTCCTTTTCATGCACTCCTCTAAAATGCTTCATGAATACCACTCCTAAAAATGAAGAAGGCGCTGTTAGGTTCACCCATATTCCACTTATGTTTTACTTTTTGTAAAATAAAAAGCAAGGAAAAAGACCCTTGCTTTTTGCTTGTGCTGTTTTAGTTAAGACCGAAGTCAGTAACTAAAGCTCCCAAACCACCTTGGTATCCACTACCAATTGCGTTGAACTTCCATTCGCCATTATGACGATATAATTCTCCTACAACAACTGCAGTTTCAATGGAGAAGTCTTCCCCAAGGTCGTAGCGGATTAATTCTTCTCCGGAATCTGCATTTAAAATACGTACATACGAGTTACTTACTTGACCGAAGTTTTGCCCACGTGTTTCTGCATCGTGAATAGTAATGCTGAATGCGATTTTTTCAATGGAAGATGGAACAGTTGATAAGTTGACATTTACTTGCTCGTCGTCACCATCACCGTCTCCAGTACGATTATCTCCTGTATGGACAACAGCACCGCCTCCACCTGTTGTATTGTTATAAAATACGAAGTCGCTTTCAGAAGTACATTTCCCGTTGCTTCCAAGTAAGAATACGGATGAGTCTAAATCGAAATCATTACCACCGTCGTATTTGTTTGTATCCCAACCTAACCCGATTGTTACATTCACCAAACCTGGGTTTGTTTTTGTTAAATCTACCTTTTGTCCTTTTGATAAGTTAATGCCCATTCATAAACAGCTCCCTTATAAGTATTTGTTTGCAATTGAACCTATGTCTAAATCGGAAGTACCTTCACCGACAGCGGAGAATTTCCACTCAGAACCGTGTCTATATAACTCGCCTGGGAAAAGAGATGTTTTTCCGGCGTAGTTCTCGGATAAGTTATAATGTACTAATTCTTCTTTTGTTCCGTTATCTACAAGTCGGATGAAGGCATTTTGAATAAGACCGAAATCTTGCTTTCGTTGTTTTGCTTGATAAATGTTTACTACAAATACTAACTTATGCACGGAAGGTGAAATCGCGTTTAAGTTAACATTGATAACCTCGTCATCGCCTTCACCAGCTCCAGTTAAATTATCCCCTGAGTGAACGACGCTACCATCTTGACTAGCTTTGTTACCAAAATACACTAGATTTTTTTTAGATTGCAATTTGCCGTTCTCATCCAAAAGTAGCACTGATGCGTCACAATCTACTTCAGCTCCGCTAGCCCCGCCACCTAGTAGACCTCCTAAAAAACCACCACTTTTTTTCTTTTCAACTGGATCCCAGCCTAAACCAACCATAACGCTTGATAAGGAAGATCTACCTTTAGTTAAATCTATTTTTTGACCTTTTACCAAATTAATGCCCATTCATATCCCTCCATTTAAAAATAGCCTTATAAATGATACGTTCTTGCGTGCAAAAAGTTTCAAAAAATAGAAGAAATCATACATTCTGTTTTTATAAAGAACAGAATTTTTTACCTATTACTATTATTAACACAAAAAGAGCTGAACTTCACTTAATATGAAATTGTGTTGTAATCGTTTTTGATTTTCTTTTTTTCATATATAACAAATTGCAGACCCTATAAATGCAGGTACAATCCATCCTAGCCCCAGCTCTGAAAAAGGAAGATAGCCCCTATATGTGTCAATTATGCCGAAAGTGAATCCAAATGCTCTAAGGCCGTCATATAAAGCTATTATACTAGTAAGTGATATCGCACCGATATAAACATAAGAAGAGCCTCCAAATAGCGGATGAAAATAGAAATTACTATTAACACAATCGAAGAGTAAGTAGCTACTAAAAATGGAACACTCAACGAGAAAATTGTATTTAGTCCAAAATTTACAACCCCAAACTAATGAGTGTAAAAAATAATGCAATCTTTTTATAGCTTACTGTAGGTACTCACGAATGAAAATAGTTTCCACAAGCAGAAACTAGCCCTACACAAATAGTAAAACAGGCTAACACGAAAATAACTCCTAACAGCAAATTACCCCACGGACCAAATATTTGTATTATTTATTTTACCGGTAGATACTCGTTCTATGTGAACTGATAAGTGTTGCACCATATACTTCTCAATTAGTAAGATGACGATAAGGGTTTTAGGAGGTGATCGTTATGGACGAGCGATTAAAGGATTTTCATCTTCGTATACAAAAAATTGGTCACGTAGACCGTGAAGTAAATCGCGGGATTGAATTTGTGTTAGTGATCGAAGGGGAACTTACGATCGAGACGAGTAGTAGAATTTATCAAATGAAAGAAAAGGATCTACTTGTTATTAATCGAAACGAGCTTTTTGAGATGAAAGGAAATAAAGAAAACAGTGTTCTGCGATTCACCATTTCTGATTTGTATATGGAACAATCCTATAAAGATTATCGATACCAATGGTTTGAATGCTTTTCACAAAACATAGACATCGGGCGTGAGGCATTAATGGATCAGCTCCGGACATTATTTGGTGAAATGGTCATCACTTTCTATCGTAAAGACGATATTTACACGATAGAAATGCAACGGATTGTAAGTGAAATTCTTCTTATACTTATTCGTCGTTTCAAAGAGGAAGGAAATGCATTAGGGCAGCTAGATACTGAAGATGATAGACTCGTACAGCTCATTGATTATATGGAGAGACATTATCAAGAACAGATGACATTAGAACAGATGGCCCATATGTTATATATGTCACCGGGATACTTATCTCGCTATTTCAAACGAAAAATGGGCGTGGGATTTAGTCGTTTTTTGATGGATGTCCGATTAAGACATAGTGTGAAAGACTTGCTTTATACAACAGACTCCATTGCTTCTATAGCGATGAATAATGGTTTTCCGAACACGAAATCCTTTACGAGCCTTTTTAAGGAAATTTACGAGGAAACACCAAAAATATATCGGGAAAGACATAAGAAAGAGAATGTAAACATTGATAAAACGGCAAACATAAAAGGCGTGGAAACAATCACTAACTCATCCTCCATTTTTCTTCAATTAGGATCAATGCTTGCTGAAACAAATAAAACATACAGCAATACGGAAACTCGTTTTGAAGAGTTGCGTATTGATGTGTCTGTTCCTTCCAGTGACAAAATTACTCGCCCCGATCATGTCTTAATCGTTCGAGAATTAAAAGAGCTCTTAAAGGAGGATATACGGGAGCAAGTACTAACTGTAAAAGAAAATTTGAGGCTTAGTTATATAGGCATTCAGAACTTAGTCAGTAATGCTACATTTCTACCCACTGTTGAAACAGACGAGGCGATTGCGACTTCTTCCCCGTATTTTAAAGCGGATATGGCTATTAACTTTTTGAAGAAGCATGATCTTGCCATATTTAGCCGTGTTAGCTATCAAGATATATCAGTGGATGAAGCTTCTTATTTTAAAAAATTGGAGGAATTTCTTCGCCATTGTCTTCAAGTGTTTGGAGAATATTATGTAAGTAAGTGGCATGTTCTCTTTTATGAATCATATTTTACAGCAGTTGAACCAAAAGAATTATGTCGGATGTATAAGAAATTGTATAGCAGTATCAAAAAAATTGTTCCTGGAATTCATATTGGTGTGTATTTGCCATTTTCTTATAAAGAAGAAAAAACAAGCAATCGCCATACGTGGATTTTACAAGAAGACGATCGCATAGATTTTATTGGTTTCCATGCCAATCAAAATGAAGTCATTGATTTTGAAGAGACGAGTAATGATCGATTTTTGTTAGCAAAGGATTATATTAAAGAAAAAACAAATAAAGTGAAATATTTTTTAAAGCAGCATCATATCGACAAACCGCTCCATTTAGTGACGTGGAATACGTTATCTGGAAATACACGTTATACAAATGGCACATTTTTCCGAGGGGCTTTAGTGTTAAAAAGTGCTTGGGATATTTCAAATGATGTCGACTCACTTGCTTTTTGGATTAACACGGAATTGCATGAAGTCGATGATCAGTATCACCGAATTCAGTTAGAAGGAATGGAATTGTTTCATTATTTTAATGGAAAACGTCCGGCTTTTTATGCAATGTCGTTTGCGGAAAAATTGTCTGGAAGCATTGTCGCACAAGGCCCAGATTTCATCATGACGGAGTATGAGAGGGGCTATCAATTAGTGCTCATGAATTGCATTAATGTAAACCCCTATTTCTCTATTGAAGATGCATTTTTGAAAAAGTTGAATAAAGATATACGTGTAATTATTGAAGGCTTGAAGCCTGGGGAGTATCAGGTACGAAAGTATACGTATGATAAAGATAATGGAGCTCTTTATACAAACTGGTGGAATTTAGGTAGTAAGCATGGAGTAGATATAGAAATAGCTGAATATATTCATCGACTCAGTCATCCATCCTTGCAAATTTTTGATGAAACAATAGATGGAGACTGGTCATTCTACTCATATTTAACGATCAATGCCATTCACTTTTTTGATATACGCAAATCGTACGTTTAACAGCAATCGTATGAAATCTTGGAACACATCAGTGAATACTAGCGTAGCTAGTGTCCACTGGTGTGTTTTTTGTACAACAAATTATTCTCTATTCCTCCAACCCTCGAGGAAAATTTACACCAAAAGGTATAATATTAACCGTCTTTTTTGTACCTAACATTTCGCTAATCATAATAATATCCAATTTTGTATAGCAACACATCAAAAAAAGCATGATGAAATAATGATCATTCTTTTAAAATATAGCTATAGGGAAGCTTACCTAACAAGTTAAAACAGGCCTTGAACTAATTATTAAATATTTTGCATGAAACAGCATTTTTAACAAATAATCAATACGTACGTATGAAGCAACGAAATAAGGAGTGTATATGATGGGAACAACCTATAAAGGTTCAAATAAAATGATTACAGGTATTGTATTTGGTGTATTAACATTCTGGTTATTTGCCCAAGCAATGGTTAACGTAGTTCCAGCGATCCAAAAAGATTTAGGGATTTCAATGGGAACATTAAATATTGCAATTAGCTTAACGGCATTATTCTCAGGTATTTTTATCGTTGCGGCAGGTGGTCTTGCAGATAAAGTAGGACGGAAGAAAATCACTAATATTGGACTGATTTTAAGTATTATCGGTTCACTTTGTTTAGTGTTAGCAAACGGTGCTGCATTACTCATTATTGGTCGTATTATTCAAGGGATTTCAGCGGCATGTATTATGCCTTCTACAATCGCGTTAATGAAAGCTTACTTTGAAGGCGCTGAGCGTCAGCGTGCACTAAGCTTTTGGTCTATTGGTTCATGGGGTGGTTCTGGTGTTTGTTCTTTATTAGGCGGTGCAATCGCAACATATATGGGTTGGAAATGGATTTTTATTTTTTCCATTATCTTCGCAGTTCTTGCGTTATGGTTAATAAAAGACACGCCTGAAAGTAAAGCAAAAGACAGTGGTAATTCGAAATTCGATATAGGTGGATTAATTATCTTCATTATCACGATGTTGGCGTTAAATATTTTCATCACACAAGGTGCTGAAATTGGCTGGACAAACTGGATTACAATCGCTTTAGTAGCGGTGACAATCATTGGGGCAATTATCTTTGTGAAAGTAGAAAATGGTAAATCGAATGCGTTAATCGATTTTGGGCTATTTAAAAATGCCCCATATACGGGTGCAACAGTTTCTAACTTCTTGCTTAATGCGGTTGCAGGTACATTGGTGGTTGCAAATACGTATGTACAAGAGGGTAGAGGATTTACATCTTTCCAATCGGGTATGTTATCAATAGGCTACCTCATTGCAGTTCTGGGTATGATTCGTGTTGGTGAAAAAATTCTACAAAAAATCGGTGCGAAAAAACCAATGCTTTGGGGCGCATTTTTGACACTGATCGGTGTTGGTGTAATGGGCTTAACATTTTTACCGGACGTAGCTTATACAATTGTCGTATTCATCGGTTTTGCACTGTTCGGCTTAGGTTTGGGGCTGTACGCAACACCGTCTACAGATACAGCGGTATCCAATGCACCTGATGATAAAATTGGGGCAGCATCTGGTATTTACAAAATGGCTAGTTCCCTCGGTTCAGCTTTTGGGGTTGCGATTTCAGCTACTGTTTATGCAATGATTGCAGACAAAAGTGGGGTTGATGCAGCGGCAACTGGTGGTATTATAACAAACGTGATTTTCGCGATCATTGCATTGCTATCAATTCTCTTCATGGTTCCTAATAACGCTGGTAAAAATGAAGTTAAATAAGGAGAGTGCAGATATTATGAAAGAAACATTAATGAAAATGTTAGAAGAACGAGAACAAGAAATTATTCAAATTCGCCGTTATTTACACGAAAATCCAGAACTATCATTTAAAGAAGAAAAAACAGCTAAATATATTGAAGACTTTTATAAAGGAAAAGACGTGGAAGTTCAAACGAACGTTGGAAATGGATACGGTATCATTGTTACGATTAAAGGGGATAAACCCGGTAAAACTATTGGGCTTCGTGCAGATTTTGATGCACTCCCAATTATGGAAGAAACACCAGTTCCATTTAAATCAAAAAACGAAGGAGTTATGCATGCATGTGGTCATGATGGACATACCGCTTATTTATTGGTATTAGCTGATTGCTTGATCCAATTAAAATCAGAGTTATCTGGAACGATTAAAATTATTCATCAGCATGCAGAAGAAGTTCCACCTGGTGGGGCAAAAAGCATTGTGAAATCTGGATTAATAGATGATTTAGATGAAGTGTATGGAATTCATTTGCTACCAATGGGTCCGGCAGGATTAGTCGGCTATCACGCAGGTTTTGCTTTCAATGGAAGAGCGTATATGAAATTAAAGATTCAAGGTAGAGGTGGACATGGTTCCTCTCCCCATTTAGCAAACGATGCAATTGTTGCGGGTGCTCATTTTGTTACGGCAGCTCAAACAATTATTAGTCGCAGATTAAGCCCATTTGATATTGGAGTAATTACCATTGGTTCGTTTGATGGGAAAGGCACATTCAACGTCATTAAAGATAGTGTTGAACTAGAAGCTGACATTCGCTATATGACAGTGGAAACAAAAGAAACGATTGAAAGGGAAGTAAGACGCCTTGTGAAAGGATTGGAAGAAGAGTTTGGTGTTACTTGTGAGTTAACATACACACCAGATTATCCACCAGTTTACAATAACCCTGAGTTAACAGCGAAAGTGGCTGAGACACTAAAAAATGCAAATGATCCACATATTAAAGAAGTGAGAGAGTTCCCGGCATTAGCGCCATCGGAAGATTTTGCTTACTACGCGGAGAAATTCCCAGCGTGCTTCTTCTATATTGCTTGTACACCTGAAGGAGTGGAGGATCCATACTTCAATCATCATCCAAAATTTGATATTGATGAAGCATCTTTATTAGTAGCAGCAAAAGCTGTAGGACAAGTTGTATCTAGTATGCAGGAATAAACTAAGTAAGGCTATCTCCCAGTCAGTTTTGACTGAAGAGATAGCCTTATTTTTTTCGACAACGTTGCGCATTTGAATTGGAATGTTGCGCAAATTCTATATCATGTTGCGAGTAATGACTGGAACGTTGTGCATTTTTTATTAAGAAATCTTCTCCAGCTAAATAACTTTTATATATGTGCCGTAGCGCGCTGGGCCGCATAAACCTCAGCCATGAGACCAGCTCGTGTGCAACACAAGTTGTTCTCATGCAAGGTGTGGCAAGCAAGAAGGCTAACAATCACCTTTTGAGATAAACAATCCCAAACTTATTACTGTGTTCCGTAAATCCCTTACACCGTAAACTTCGAAATTCTTTGCTGTAACTCTTCTGCAAGGTTAGCTAAGGAAACGGCTGCAGCTGTGACTTCTTCCATAGAGGCTAATTGCTCCTCGGAAGCAGCAGCAACGGAATTAGAGCTGTCCGCAGTTATTTTAGCGACGTTAGTCATCTCTTGCGCATGAGTAGATACTTGTACCATTTGATCGTTAATATTGTTAGTGACTTTCGTAATAGTGCTTACCTGCTCTTTTACAAGCTCTACAGAAACAAGGATATCGTGGAATGTCTCTTCGGTATGATGGGCAATTTCTAGACCTGCATTCACTCTATCTTTCACATCATTAATCGAAGCAATGGTCTTGTTTGTATCTAGTTCAATTTCAGAGGCGATTCCAGAAATACTTGATACAGAATTTCTTGTTTGCTCGGATAGTTTCCTTACTTCATCTGCTACCACGGCAAATCCTTTTCCTGCTTCCCCGGCTCTTGCAGCTTCAATCGCAGCGTTTAGTGCAAGTAAATTTGTTTGTTCTGAAATATCAGTAATTAGTTTTAATACGTGTACGATTTCTTTAGTACGATCATTTAGTATAATAAGTGCTTTGTCTGTTTCTTCAACGGATGTGCTGATCGATTTCATCTGTGAAACGGTTTCTTGAACGAACTCAGCACCTTGTTTTGTTTTTTCATTGGTTGATACGGAAAGCTCCATAACAGCATTCGCTTGCTCTGCTATTTGTGTTACTGCGTTTACACTTTCTTCAGCTGAACGTGCAGATTCATCAGACATGAAGGTTTGTTGGTCCGCTCCATCTGAAACGAGTTGAATAGAAGTAGAGATTAGCTCGGTTCCTTTCATAGTTTCATCAGCACTTGCCATTAATTCTTCTGCAGAAGCAGCAACTTGGTTGGAGCTATCTGATACATGTGTAATGACATCTCTTAAATGGATGGTCATTTGTTGGAAGGAATTTTGTAAAGCTGCCACTTCATCCCGAGTTGTGACATTTGCTAGTTTGACGGTTAAATTTCCTTTTGCAATTTCTTCTGCGTTATTTGTAATTTGCTTTATTGGATGTACAATCCGGTTCGTAAAGAAGAAAGTAGATAAAATACTGCCAATTAAAAGGGTTGCAACTAAAATAATGGAAATAGACATAATTCCATTAATCTTCGTTTGTAAGTCAGACTGCATCATTAGATATTCAGATGTAATACTTCGTTTTAGTTCGATTACATCATTTATCATCCCTTTTGTTCGGAGAGATTGCCGCTTTATTTCTGCTATGTTTTGTGTACTTAACGCGCGGTTTGTCTCGTTTAAAATTTCTTCATATTTACGCAAGAGTTGTTTCGAAATAGCTTGCTGGTCCTCTTTCGTTAAGGTAGGGCTTAGTGAGTCGTAGAGCGATAGCATATTTGCTAAGTCGATGTCTATATCGTTTTTATTGCTCTCGGAAATATTTAAAGAATAAGCGCTTAAAGATTTTTGAAGGCTTTTTGCGGTGCTATTCAGTTCTTCTACTTTCACTAAGTCCTTCACGATTTGTTCGGTAGAAGATTTTAGTGAAGCTAATTGAGTAATGTTATATCCAATAATGCAAGCAGAAAGCAGTAATGGAATAAGAGAGATCAGTAATATTTTTTGTTTAAGTTTCATCTACTTTCACCTCGCTTTTTATTATTGTATGGTAATTGATCCATTTGAAATCTCTTCTTGTAGTTTATCGAGTTTACTCTGTTCGTCGGGTGAAAGATTAATGACACGAATAGGAGCCAAATTTACACCTTTTTCTTTTATGCCTAACACCTGATTTTTTTCGGAAATTTTCCCAGTTTCCACAAACTCTTTGATCGTATTGAAAATGGCGATGTCTACTTGCTTTAACATAGAGGTCACGATACTGTTCTCCGCCAAATAATATTGATCGCTATCTACTCCAAATGAGTAAATACCAGCTTTCTGGGTTTCTAGAATTGCCCCCACTCCTGTAAAGCCAGCTGCAGGATAAATAAAATCTGCTCCCCCAGCAATCATCTCTCTTGCAATACTTGCTCCAAGTTTGTCGTCACCAAAACTATTGGCATAAGTAGTAAGCACTTGTGCTTCTGGGTTTTGGGATTTGACTCCTGCTGTAAAACCTTTCTCGAATTTTTGGATAAGGGGAGTATCCATGCCACCTATAAATCCAACAACATTACTTTCTGTTCTAAGAGCAGCTAAAGCACCTAATAAATATGAGCCTTCATCTTCTTTAAAAGTAACATTATAAATATTAGGCACATCCGATACGGAATCAATAAGTACGAAAATAGTATCTGGATATTTTGGAGCTATTGTTTCAAGTGCCTCTTGTAAAGAAAAGCCTAATCCTATGATTAAATCATTTCCTTGTGCAACTAGCTCTTCCAAGCCATTTTCATATGTCTTTGTATGTTGAATTTCTCGGTAATCAAAAGATATATTTAACTCGTCACGAGCTTGTTCCAAGCCTATTAAACCAAGATCCGAGAATGATTGATCTCCTAGACCATCATCTGAAAGCATAACCCCTATCTTTACTCGTTCATTGGCATTTGTACGCTCTTCCTTATTCGAACATCCAGTGAGTATAAGCGCCAAAACGATGAACGTAGATAAAATAATGCCCTTCTTCATAAAATCATTCCTAACTATTTATTATTTCCACTTAATATGTATCGGCAAGTCGGTAAAGTTATTAAGAATTAGTGGTATGGGGTGTTAAAAGTAACGATAAATTACAATCTATTTACAAATTATTTAACACTTATGAATAAATACAATGATTAGATAATTAAATATTTCCAAGTTATAATGAATTGAGTAAAAAGTGAGTATAAAAAAATGGATATATAGGTAAAAGTGATATTCAACACTTCCTATAAAACGGGTACTAAGTATCATTCGTATTATTTTAATCTAGAAACCCGAAAAGATTGGAGGAAAGTGGTCATGAAAGAAGTGTTAAGCAGATTGCAGGCAGAGGTTACGCAGTTACGAGCTGATGGGAAATACCAAGAAACAATAGAGCTAGCCAGCGAGCTATTAGAGCTTGGAACAGTACATAAAGATTACAAATCTATACTTATCGCTCATATCACTCAGGCCGCTTCTTATTATTCAATTGGAGACATAGAGGAAGCCTTTATAAGTATGGAACGGTATGAAGAAATTACACTGGCTCATGGAGATGATACAGACTATCTGCAATTATATAATGTATTGTTTTTGTTATATGAATTCAACAAACAATATGAGTCTGCAAAGGAAACCTTAAACAAAAGTATGCAGCTTGCGAAGCGACTAAAGAGATATAACATTTTGAGTAATGCCTTTAGTAATTATAGTCATGTTTGTATTAAGCTCGATGCTTATGAAGAAGCATTAGAAAATGCTAAAAAAGGACTTGCGGCCGCAAAGCAACACGAGCCTAATTCTCCTGTTCTAGAAGTACGGGTAATGTTCAATATTGCTCATGCGTATATTTGTTTGAATCTATTAGAAGATGCGAGATTAGTGATGGATGAAATGGAAAAGAAAAATGTGTTCGAATCCTTTATACGAGAACGTGCACAGTTCCAAATGTTAAAAGGGGACTGGCTAAGTAAGAAAGAAGCGTATGAAGAATCATTTCAAGCATATTCAACTGCTAAGGAAATTGTAGATACTTATCAGGATGTGTATTTATTAAAGACTATCCAAGAAAAACGTTTGAAAATAAGTGAGGTGATGAAGGACATCCATCAATCCTATCAAGTGCAAAAAGAATATATTCAGCTTTTACAGACGATTAATGAACGAGAACTTGAATTTAAGGCGATAAAGCTGAATATAAAACATCAATTGTCTAAGATACAGAAAAAAGCAGAATTAGATTACTTGACAGGTTTGTACAATCGAAGCTATTTAAATGAACTTGCTACTAGCTGGTTCAGTGATCTAACAAATACAAATGCACCAATTAGTTGTATAGCATTTGATCTAGACGGGTTTAAGATGGTTAATGATGTACATGGACATTTGATAGGTGACGAAGTTATTCGAGAAGTAGGGATGCTATGTAAAAATACGTTAAGCTCGGGGTGCTTTGTTGGTCGTTACGGTGGAGATGAATTTGTAATAATTAGTAGAAAACCTTTTGAGGAGACGCTGAGACTTGCGAATATCCTAAAAGAATCGATAGCAAGCCTGCAATTAGTGAAAAACGGGCAATCTATACAAATAGCGGCCAGTTTTGGAATTTCTTCTACGGAACATGAGTCCATTAATTCATTCAATGAGCTTTTCCATCTAGCAGACATGCGGCTCTATCATGCAAAGCAAAATGGAAAGAATCAAGTTTACGCTAGAAGCTAAAAATCAACAAATAAATGCTAGCCAAATAAGTTGTTGGCGAAATAGAAATGGGACTCTATCAGAGAGTCCCGCAAGTTAGTATTATTGATCCTTCAGAAATGCTAGTAAATCTTGATGATTTTCTGGAGTTACCCCGTGCCCATCTCTGTAAGCTTTAAACGTTACATTTGCTCCGAGCGCTTCGAAATAATCTTTGCTTTCTGCCCCCCACTGGGAAGGAATGACATAATCATAATCCCCATGTGAAATGAAAATGTTCAATTGATCGACTGGACGTTTACTATATTCTTCTTTTACAAAATCAGGTATGTATCCACTTAATGCAACAACGCTGTTAATAGCATTCCCCATAATTAGTGCTAATGATTGTACAAGTATTGCTCCTTGGCTAAAGCCTAAAAGCGTAATACCGTTTGGATCTAGGTCATACTCTTCGATTGCTTCATGTATAAATGATTGAATAAAGGTTAGTACTTTATCAAATACATCGCGATCAGGTTTTCCTACTTCCGCAATGGTAAAAAACGCATAACCTGGATTGTGAACAATCGGTCCACGTAAACTGAAAATATGGTGGCTCTCCTCAAAATTTTTAACAAGTTGTGGTAAGTCTTCTTCGTTACTTCCCATGCCGTGTAATAAAAAGATAGCCGGTTGCTTTCCAGCTTCTAATGGAGCTGTATGTTTATACGTAAAAGGTGAGTTCATTTCATTTCTTCCTTTCAAGCTAAAAGTACTTCCATTTTATCATAGCAGAAGTTTTTCATCGTCAGATTTCTATTTAGTGAGTTTTAATAGGAAGGATAAGGGAAGAATAAGTAAAGGAGAAATCTATGGAGATGTAAAAGGAGACGGATCATATGACGGGTTCTAGCCAAGTACCGCGTGAAGAGGGAATAGATAATAGTTTAAGCTTGTTAAGAGAAGGATATATGTACATTCCAAATAGACGGCATAGCTTTGCAACTAATGTTTTTGAAACACGCTTATTAGGGCAAAAAGCAATTTGTATGGGCGGAGAAGAAGCGGCTGAGATTTTTTATGATAACGAAAAATTCATAAGAAATGGGGCAGCTCCCAAACGTGTGCAGAAAACATTATTTGGTGAAAAAGGGGTTCAAACCTTAGATGGAGAGGCCCATACGCATCGTAAAAAGATGTTCATGTCCTTAATGACTCCGGAAAAGCTAGAAGAACTTAAAAGTATTACTACAAAGCAATGGGCATATGCCGCGGAAAAATGGGAACATAAAGAAGACATCATACTTTATGAAGAAAGCAAACAGATCATGTGCCGCACAGCTTGCCAATGGGCAGGTTTCCCATTGGAGGATGGTGAGGTACTAGAACGAACGAAACAGCTAGGGGATCTATTTGAATCTCCAACTTCAGTAGGCCCAGAGCATTGGAAAGGGAGACATTCACGTAAAAAGGTGGAAAAATGGGTAGAGGAGATGATTCTACAAGTAAGAGAAGAGACGATGAAATGCTCGGAAGATTCTGCGCTATATACTATTTCTATGCATCGTGATTTAGAAGGAGAATTATTAAATATAGAAATCGCTGCTGTGGAATTGGTCAATATATTAAGACCAATTGTGGCGATTGCAATATTCATTAATTTTACGGCGTTGGCCGTACATCATAATCCTAAGGAAAGAGAAAAGCTGAAAACAGGGGACGATCAATACACTTACATGTTTGTTCAAGAAATTAGACGCTACTATCCATTCTTTCCTTTAGTGGCAGCTAGAGTAAAGAAAGAATTCACTTGGAAAGATTACACATTTGAAGAAGGAACACTAACCTTGCTTGATTTGTACGGAACAAATCAGCGAAGCTTTGGGAGGATGCTGATATATTCAAGCCAGAAAGGTTCGCTGACTGGAAGGGAAGTCCATTTAGTTTTATGCCTCAAGGAGGCGGAGATTATATGATGGGTCACCGCTGTGCAGGAGAATTTGTCACCATTGAAGTGATGAAGGTAAGCTTAGATTACTTGGCGAATCGTTTATCCTATCGATTTCCGGCACAAGATTTAAGTTTCAGTATGGTGAGCATGCCAAGTATCCCACATAGCAAAGTAATTCTTCAAAACGTCAAACGATTATAGTATGGGACAGGAGATATTAGTAGTGAAAGAATTCAAAATAACTTACTTTTTTGATGAAGAGCATTATATTCGGAGATTCATCCATATAGAGTCCCAGGAAAAAGCGGAAGAACTCGTTCAAAAGGAGCGAGATCAATATATTTCTTTCACTGATAGCAGAGATATTTACCATGAACTGAATACGCGAAACGTTCGAGTGATTCAAATATCTGAATATCACAGAATAGATAAAACGAAAAAATATTAGGTTATACTGAAACCTAATATTTTTTTAATAAGGAATCTATAAAGGTTTAGTCATGTGATACTTTTTCAAGTAGCATCAGGGATGGAATATTTTTATTTTAAACATGGTATAGAGAAACTGCGCGGTAAAGAGACATGGCAAAGGCAATTGATTTCCGCTCCAGGCGGACGCTTACCGCGGGGCGGGCGGTGAGCCTCCTCGTCGCACGCTCCTGCGGGGTCTCACCTGTCCCGCTGTTCCCGCAGGTGTCGCCGCCTTGCGCTTCAATCAATGTAACTTGCTGACTAATCAAAGGTTTTCACCCATAGAAAATGCAACATAATACTAAATTTAGTATCTCCTTATGGAGTAAACAGCAAACTCTATTGGATTGTAGCGAAGGAGTGGCGACTCCGGCGGGAACAGTACGAGCTGAAAGCCCCGCAGGAGCGGGAGCTCCGAGGAGATTGAAGCCGTGCCCCCGGAAAGCGTCCACCCTGTAGCGGAAATCCCAGCGGTCACTTCATTCAACTCCCTACACGCAGTTTCCCTATTATACGCGTTATTCCATTTATCATTCCTATAAGCTAAATCGGATCAGAAACAGGAGCTTTAGCACTTTTATATTTCTTTTTGGGGAACAGAGCCTCGTCTTCTACCATACAAATGTACAATCAATACACCTGCGATTGCTGTAGTTCCTCCAATGATAGAAAGAAGAGTTGGTAGTTCACCTAACCACAACCAAGCGACGACTATTGCAATAACCGGTTCTGCATAGAGTAAGCTTGAGATGGAGCTTGCTTTACTTAGCGATAGAGAAATCGCCCAAGTTAAATAGGCAACGGCTGTTGGAAATACTCCTATGTAAATTGCAGACAAATTTGCTTCTAGAGTTGCATGCCCGATGTCTTCTAAGAATCCTGGAGCAAACACCAGAAAAGGAATGGTACCTGTCCAAGTAAAATAGGCAGTCAACTCAATTGGATTGTATTTTAACAGTAAGGATTTCTGATAAACAAAAAATATGGAAGTTGCAATAGCTGCTATAATAACTAGAAATACGCCAGGTGAGATGTTGAATAAGGAATCTCCAGTACCTATTCCGATTAACAATATCCCCACAAAACCAAATCCTAATCCAAACCATCCAATTGTTCCAAGACGTTCTTTTAATACGATTACTGCGATAATAGTTGTGAAGATGGGAGCAGAACCAATTAGCATCCCTGCAGTTCCGGCAGTAATAGTCAGTTGTCCAAAGGTCACACATATATGATATAAGCTGATCCCGATCCAACCAAGAACCGCTATTTTCAGTAAATCTTCTTTTTTGGGTAAACGAAAACTAACCCCTGGCCAACATGCAATTATAGCGAAAATAATGGATGCGATGATAAAGCGGAATAAAATCAAGTGACCGGCAGAATAGCCTCCATGTAAGCTAGAACTAATTGCGGCAAAAGTAGAACCCCAGATAAAGACTGTAAATGAGGCTAAAATGAGTGCTTTCTTATTCAATTTTTACACCAGACTTTCTACTAACGGATAGACGAAAAAACGCCTACCGTTACTTATATTACATAGTAAAAGTAAACAACTAATACTACAATAAAACCCACTATAAAACAACTGATTGAAAAGTAGTATCCTATTAGGCGAATGTAGTGGCTAAATGGTTTTCCATACATACTTTATAGAGAAAAAGTGGATAAATGAATGGGTGGCTATTCCTATGAAAACCATTGTGTTTATTGGAAGTTACAAGTATGGAACAAGTAAGGAAGCCCTGATGATAGCGAAAGAAATGGGATATTATGTCGTTCTGTGCACGGACAAGACTAAGCACATCACGAGCAATTCTGATTTCTCGGAAGTTGATCAGATTGTGTTGATGGAAGATTTATTAGACGAACAGCAAATGGTGGAAGAAATAACGAGTCTAATGGACCAAGGGAAACAAATTTGCGCATGCGTTAGTTTAATTGATCCATATGTTTCTTATGCGGCTAGTATTTCGAAGTATTTTGAGCTAGCTGAAACCTCCACCGATTCCTTAAGATTAATGGAAGACAAAATAGCGATAAGGGAAAAACTAAAAAACCTTCCGATAACCCCTTTTTATACAATTTTTCAACCTGAGGATTCCCTTGAAAAATTGGAAAATGAATTTAAATCCCTCCTACCCTTTATTATAAAACCCCCCATATCAAATGGTTCAAAGGATGTACTACTTGTCGAAACGATAGAAAAATTTGCAAATGCTTTAAAGTTGCTGAAAAAAAATCACCCAAATAATCCACTGTTAATAGAAGAATTTTTACAGGGACCGCAGTATCTTATTGAGATTTTAGTTTATAACAACGACATTAAATTTCTGGGATTAGTGGAGCAGGAAGTATTATACAATGGCAGATTTATCGTGACTGGTTATAGGTTTCCGGGAAAAGTTGATATAGCTGAATATCGTAGCTTATGTACTTGCATTTCCAAAATTATAGAAGAAATAGGTCTTGAAAATGGCTCCTGTCATATGGAGATGAAACTTGTTAGTGGTGAATGGAAACTAATAGAAACAAATCCGAGGATGGCTGGAGGAGAGATGAATAGAATTATAGAAGAAGGAACCGGGATTAATCTGTTAAAAGAAATATTAAAAGTACATTTAGGTGAGGAGCCTATTCTACTAGAAAAGAAGAAAAAGCATGTGTATGCCAAATATCTAACGATAGGTTCTCGAGGAAAGCTACTTAAAATTTTAGGAAAAGAGCAGGCTTTAATGCATGAAGGTGTGAGGCACGTTCACATTAAACCACTTGAAGGAAGAATTCTAACGACCCCATACTCAATGGGAAATCGCTATGCATGTGTCATTGCTGTTTCAGAAACGGCGGAACAAGCAGTAGGGATTGCCCTAGAAGCTGCAAAAGAAATTAAATTTTATCTGGAACCTTTTTGAAACCAACATGGTTCAATGAGGTAGTCTGTTTACCCGTGTAACCTTCTCAAACCGTAATATTATAAGTACTAAGAGTAGGAAGGGGGTTGAAAATCAAATGAGCAGCGAAATAAAAAGTAACCAATGTATATGTGATGCACTCTGTGAATTGAAATTGCTCCAGGATTTATTGAATAATTCCCAAACGAAATTTTTCGGTCGATTACTTGCCAAAATAGCAGGTACCGATACGATTCCCTTACTCTTAATAACAAAAAAAGGGGACCCTTTAAGCTTTAGCAGTACGGAAGAGTGTTTTGAAACAATTTATTTTAGAATAGAGTCCATCGATAAAGAAAGTTGCTGTACAACAATTTCGTTATTACGTCCTCTTGATATTGAAGGCAATTACTCTAATTCTTTTTGCGATTTGGTTAGATTAGAAAAAACATCTATATGTAAGAATGTTGATTTGTCGCGTATTTGTGCCATACAACTATTGGAGACCGAATTGTTAACAAGAAAAATAATTATTGAGCCGAAGTGGTAATGGCATCTCTTCACCCTACAAGTATTGGGGTGTTTTTTTATTTTTACTAAAAAAACTGAACGTTTGTCCGTATCCAAAGCAGGATGGATGAATTTAATACAAATATAATCACACGAATGTTAAAAGGAGAATATTAAATGACAACAATAGGAATGCTGCACCATCGTAAAGATCCAAAATCCGTCATTAAGTCATATGCATATGCTGCAGTCGCCAAGGCAGAAGGGGTCAACTTTTTTTACTTTTCACCCGGTGTAGTAAATTTTGTGAATCGATCTATTCGAGGTCAAGTTTATGAAAATGGAAGCTGGAAAGAGAAAACCCTGCCTTTTCCAGATGTAATTTATAACGCAGGGAGTCCTGAAAAATTAGCTAAGTCAAAAGAAATCATTGATAAATTGAAAAGTGAAATTCCATTTACTACAAACTCGATAGGTAACAAATGGAATATAAATGAACGACTCATGGAGGCTAAGGAATTTGCAAGTTACTTAATCCCTTCTGAAGTGGTAAAGAACGTAGAGAACTTTTACAAGTTCATTTCTTCTTTTCATAAAGTTGTCCTTAAACCGATTGATGGAAGAAAGGGCAAAGGAATCTTTTTTATTTCGGAAATAGAAAAGGGTTATGAAGTAAGGAAAAACACAGAAAATGAATTTTATACAAGGGAACAACTAAATGTCTTTTTGGAGGATAAGCTATCGTCTGGCACTTTTATAGTTCAACCATATATACAATCTGTCAATAAATCTGGTCAAGTGTACGATTTTAGGCTTCATGTCCAAAAAAATGGAGAAGGCAAGTGGGTGATCACAACTATTTACCCACGTGTAGCTCCAAAAGGATCGATTATTCCCAATATTAATAATGGTGGTTTTACCAATTATTTAGATCCATTTTTACTACAGGAATTCAAGGAAGAAGCATTTGATATTAGACGGATGCTAGAGCATTTTTCGTTATCGTTAGCTAATCATTTAGATGAAATACAAATGGTGAAATACGGAGAGGTTATCGATGAAATAGGAATTGACGTTGGACTAGATGAAAATTTAAAAATTTGGATTTATGAAGTAAACTGGCGTCCAGGCTGTCCTCCTGCTTTTTATTTGGAACTAGATGTAGTAATTCATTCCATTCAATATGCAAAATTTATAGCAGAAAATCAAGTGAAAATAAAAAAGGAAATTAGCAAAGTAAAGAGGAAAAAAATCGAAGAAAAAGGAGATATACCGATCATTGCAATAACGGGAAGCGCTGGTAAAACAACGACAAAGGCATTCCTTGCATCGATTTTGTCTAAGAAGTGGAATATTTTTGAATCCAAAGATTATTGGAATACAACAGAGCATACCAAAAAACATGCTGCAGAAATTAATGATGCTCACGAGGCGGTTGTATTAGAATATGGTATGGCTTATCCAGGGGTTATTACAGAGCATTGTAGCATTATTAAACCAAACATTAGTATAGTGACCAATATCGGTCTTGCCCATGTCGGAAACTTTGATAGTGATATTAGAGGAGTTGCTCATGCAAAATCCGAACTTATTCACGGGATGGATCAAGAAGGTATCCTTGTTGTAAACAGAGATGATGAAAATTCTAAATATTTAGAGACTCAGCAATTTAAAGGAAAAATAATGACAGTTAGTACAAAGTCACCAGCAAACTACAGAGCTTATAAGATTCAATATAAAGAGAACGGTATGAGTTTCAAAATGAGGTTGCAGCGACAAGAAATTGAACTATTTATCCCTATTTTAGGGGAGCATCATGTATACAATGCATTAAATGCGATTGCTGTGGCTGATTATTTAGGTTTCACACCAATGGAAATTAAAGCCGGGTTGATTTTTAGAAAGCCACCTAGAAGATTAACAATATATAATTGTCGAGACAACATTACAGTAATTGATGACACTGTCCACTCCCATCCACAAGGGGTTCGTGCTGCGTTGGATGTACTAGCTAATATAGGGAAACAACGAAAAATAGCTATCATTGGACAAATGAGAGAGTTAGGGGAGTTGAGAGAAGAAGAATATCGGAAAGTCGGCGATTACGTTTATGAAAAAGACATTGATATATTAATCACCTATGGATTTAGAACGGAAGAAATTGGTGCTCAAGCGAAAGTAAAAGGATTTCCCTCAAAAAATGTTTATCATTTTCTAAACAAGGAACAATTACATGAATTATTGGTAGAGATTGTGGAGAAAGACGATACGATCTTGATCAAAGGAGCAAGTAAAACGAATATGTTTGATACAGTTAAGTTTTTGGATCAAACGTTTAAAGAATAATCTTAAAAAAACCTGAAAAACGCACTCTTACTAAAAGAGCGTTATTCAGGTTTCTTGTATTTGGCTAAGAAACAATAAAAATTTAGACATGTTAATAACTTTTTTAAGTAACATAAGTTATGGCAGTTTTTATGATTCGTTATATAGGGGTAATGCGTCTTAAGACAGAGCTATTATGTGTCCGCTGGGATTTTCGCTACAGGGTAGACGCTTTCCGCGGGCACGGCTTCAATCTCCTCGTCGCTCACGCTCCTGCGGGGCTTTCAGCTCGTGCTTTTCCCGCTGGAGTCGCCACCCTTTCGCTACAATCCAGTAGAGTTTGCTAATTACTAAGAAATGATGTACTAGATTTCGTACTATATTGTTTTCTATAGGGAAAACCTATGAATAATTGAATGAGACATACTTTAGCAATTATTAGCAAGTTCGATTGATTGAAGCGCAAGGCGGCGACTCCTGTGGGATTAGCGAGGCAGGTGAGACCCCGCACGTAGCGTTAGCGGAGGAGGAGGCTCACCGCTCGCCCCACGGAAAGCGTCCGCCTGGAGCGGAAATCATGGCGGACATCTTAGTATCTCTTTACGACGCATTATCCCTATAATATTCGTCACTCCATGTATCTTTCCCCCTTGCTAAATCGAGCAAAGACTGGAACTACACTTTTGTTTATAAAATTAAAAAAAGAGCACCTATAAGGTGTTCTTCGTGTCACTCTTCTTCTAAATGAAAAGTAATTTCACTTGCTGCATTATTTGCGAGTTTTTTGGCTTCTTCTAAACTACTACCCACCGCAATGACATAAGCATATCGATGCCCCATGGATAATGGTGGCGTTAAAAGAGTTCCTTTTTTAGGCTTTACGTAAACCTCTACGACTCCCGGTGATTTTTTAGCCCTCGCTTTTCCGGTTACTTTTGCTAGTATTCCTTTCTTGGTGGCAATAACATATTTGGTAAAAACAAACTTCTTAAATTTAGGTAATATAGCAGGGCTTTTTCCTAAATATAATTTAAGCGTCTCTTCTACTAAATTAATTCCGAATGCTGCTTGAATCATTTTGTTCATGGCACCTCCGGAAATTCTCGGATTAATCTCGATTAGTTTCCAACCATTCTTAGCCAAACGGATTTCCAAATGTAAAGCTCCATTTTCAATATTTAATTCTTTAATGATGGATTGAAGAACATTTTCAATTCCTGTTCTAATCGTTAAAGGAACATTTGCAAGAACACCATAGCCTGTAATGATAAATCGCTTGTTCTTTGTAATTTCTTGTTCAAGAATTCCAACAATACGAGGTTTCTGTTTGTGAACGAGTACTTCTACCAAATATTGAGCACCATCTATATATTCTTCGATCATTATTGTGGTATCCGGATTCTTACTCAGAAGATTTTCAATATGCTTTTTTAATTGTTCTTTTCCTTCAGCTAGCAGTACGTCTTTAGATCCGGTAGACTTGGGTGATTTTATAATAATAGGAAAATCAAACTGTTCACATATTGTTTCTATAGGAATCGTATCGCCTGGGTTAATCAAGAAAAACTTAGGGGTATACGGCTGATCTTTTAAAGCCGACCTTGTCTCCTCTTTATTTTCCATTATTTCAATGGCTTTAGACAGAACATAATTGTGACAAAATTCATCACAAAGGATGGATGCAGTATGAACAAAAGGGTCCACAAAACTAACGATGGTTTTTATATCGACGCCAACTTTTTGTAACTTGAAAATTTCTTTTCTCATATCGTCTAACTCATATGTGTTTACAAAAACCATTTTATGGATATCTGTATATTCCTGTCTTTGTTGAATTTGCTTCTCGTTGTTTGTGAAAAGGATGGTAAAGTATCCTAAATCTCCAGCTGCTTTAATCGCTTCCCTGCTAGATCCGGATTTGTTTGTGCTGATGAAAATAATTGCTTTCAAACGGCTCACTCCCTCCTGAAAAATTGATAAAGACTTTTCTTTCTATATTTATGACATGTTCTAGCTTTGGCATAGTTATGTATCACGCAATTATATTCCATTTATCCAGTCAATTTCCGTTTGAAAACATATTATATAGATGAAAGGAGTGTGAATAAACTAATGAAATCCCATACAGTCGGCAATATAAGAGCAATCATCTCTGGTGAGTTGGTGCAAGGTTCTGATGAAGTGCTAGTTAAATACGGGGCATACCGTTTAAAACAAATAAAAAATCAAAATACCATACTTTTTACTGACAAAAGAATTATTGACTGGAGAAGCCTTAAAAAGTTTTTCCCTTTAGTACTTGCAACAGAGTGGAAATATAATAAAGATGAAATTCCGGAGAATGTAACTGTCATCCAAGTAACGAATGCCGACGAAGCATATTGGAAATTTGTTCGCTACTATCGCAGTCTATTTCATATCCCTGTGGTAGCCATAACAGGAACCTCAGGGAAAACAACAACAAAAGAGATGATCAAGCATATTCTTTCAGCAGATAGGATAGTTACAGCTACAAGCCTTACTAGTAATTCTAGAACAGCAAATCTGCAGTATCTTTTGAGCATAGACGAAGAAACGGATGCGGCTATTTTTGAAACGGCTGTTGGTTCACCAGGGGATGTATTAAAAGCAGGGGAATATTTCAAACCTACCATAGGGATCATTACGAACATCGGGGCACATCACCTAAATTATTGCAAAACGCTAGAAGCCTATATTGATGCGAAAGGGGAGATGTTACAAATTGTTAATCCGACGGGTGTATTAATTATTAATGCGGAGGATAGCAATACAAGCAAGATTAATATGAGTAGTTTTCAAGGGAAAATTATTAAAGTTGGAACTCATAGATCTTGTCATTTTCGAGCTCGTAATATTCAGTACTGTCAAGATGGTATGGAATTCAGTGTTAAGCACAAGAAGAGAAATTATCAAGTATACGTACCTGGACTCGGTGTTCATCAAGTCTATAATGCGCTAGCAGCTATTGCGGCTGTTTATGAAATGGGAGTAACTATCCCGGAAGCTGCTTATCAATTAAAAACGTTCCGGAAGTTTAATAAGCAACTGCAAGTGGTGGATGGTATAAATGACTCTGTGATTATAGATGATACGTGGAGTATAACAACAACCTCTTTAGAAGCAGCATTAAAAGTATTAAATGAAATTGGCAAAGGAAAAAAGAAGGTAGCAATCATAGGGACAATTACTGATTTAGGTTCATGGGGTTATTTTATTCATGAACAGGCAGGAGATTTAATATACCAGAATGGAGTGGATGTACTCATTACGATAGGAGAGCATGCGAGCATAATAGCAGACCATGCGGTAAAAAGAGGTTTTACTTCACCGGTCTACACATTTAGGAATGAAGTCCTTGTTTTACATCTATTAAATAAAATTATAGACTCCAATACAATTGTTCTGATTAAGGGAGATATGTACAGCCAGCCAATAATTGAGTTAGCTGCATTATTGAGGAAGAAGAAATAATGCATCACCGCACCAAGCTACTAATTTAACCGATAATACTGTTTTGAAATATTGGTGATAAATAAATTTAAAAAGATGGACAAACACTGTGCACATTTCATACCTAATCATCTAAAAACTGATTTCATACTATACAAAGGGAAGGAGGGTACTATGAAACCTTTACGTGTGAAAGAAATCCGGAATTTATTACAAGGGGAACTAATAAGTGGTTCCGAACTTTGGAATGTAAGTAATGCTATTTACTATAATCGGCATGAACTAACAACACGAAATTCACTAATGTTTGTAAGCAGAAGTGATTCTATTAACTGGCAGGAAATTAATAATAAGGGACCTTCTCTTGTGATTTCAGATAAGCCTTCCTCAGAATTGAAAGATGCTCTATCGGATACAACCGTTATAAGAGTAAGAAGTCTCGTGCAAGCGTACTGGAAATTCATGGATTACTATAGAAATCTATTTGAAATACCAGTAGTTGCAATAACAGGGACATGTGGTAAAACTACAACGAAGGAAATGATCAAACATATTTTAAGTAAAAAATGGAATGTGCAAGCATCTATTAGCAGTAAAAATGAACCGCGTCAATCTTTACCTTATTTGATGGGCATTGCTGAAAACACAAATGCAGCTGTTTTTGAGCTTGGATTGGGTAATACCGGGAATATAAAACATCAGTGCAATATTTATCAGCCGACAATTGGTATTATTACAAATATCGGTGTTCATCATTTAGATGGTTGTGGAAATCTGGAAGGATATATAAAAGCGAAGTCAGAAATAGTGGATGGTATAAAGAAAAACGGCACATTAATACTAAATGCCGATGATGCTAATACTAAAAAAGTTCCGTTGCAATCATTTAAAGGGAAAATAATTTATTTTGGAGTAAGTGAGAAGTCTCATTTTAGAGCTTCTAATATTAAATTCGCAAATAATGGAATGAATTTTCAAATTCATATTTCCAATAAAAAATATAATGCATTTATACCAGGGTATGGAGAGCATCAAGTGTATAATGCGCTAGCAGCAATCGCAGCTGTAAATGAAATGGGGATGGATATAAATGAAGCCATTTCCCAATTAGCGACCTATAAAAATATGACAAGACACCTAGAATTTTCAGATGGTCTAGGTGGAAGTACAATTATAGATGATACTTGGACAAATAATCCTACATCTGTCGAAGCTGCATTAAAGGTGCTAGATTCAATTGGGCAGGGTAAAAAAGTCATCCTTGTACTCGGCGATATTAAGCGATTAGGAAACTTTGAAAAGAAATATCATCGAGAAATTGGAAGTATGGTTGCGAAAAGAAATATTCATACACTTATTACAATAGGGAGCAAAGCAGAAGATATTGCAAAACAAGCAAAAAAAGATGGAACAGAGGCAACAGTCCATATTTTTTATGATGTCAAAGGGGTTATTGATATATTAGATCCTATCCTTGACGAAAATTCCATATTATTGATAAAAGGTCCAATGTCGAGCCGATCGATGATTGAATTCGCCAATAGCTTGAAAGAAAATAAAAGAAAATAATAGAACGATAAAAAAGAAGCATTCAGGCGCTACGCATTGAATACTTCTTTTGTTTTACCAGCTTTTAAGATATCGAAAAAGAGGGAAGGAAAGTGGCCGACCACTTTTCTTCCCTCTAAAAATATAGTGACTTGTTTTTCGATATACGGTTGAAACATTTAAAAAACGCGTTTTGCTGTTATATAATGCTGATTGTAATAATCAACAAATAGCACTCTTGTTATAACTCCGTTTGAATTTGGAATAATGATACGATGATCCCCCGCGTAAATTGCTACCATAGTTGGTGTTTTAGATCCTTTAGTACTGTTAAAGAAGATTAAATCACCTTTCTTTAAGTTGGAGCGAGATACGGTTGTTCCTTTTTTCATTAGTTCTTTCATATTAGTTGTTCCTAATTTAACACCATTTGCTTTGTACACATAATCCACAAACCCAGTAGCAGTGAAACGTAATGCTGCAGCATTATTGACATTACCCATCTTCACTTTGCTCTTTAAACTGATCGTTTTTGCGACGATATTATCCCCTTTAGTTGCAGGGTTTGCAGGAAGTAGAGTCGGTAATACTCTTCTTGCTGTAATATAGTTATCTTTATAATATGGCTTACTATTTAAGTCTGAAATAACAATATTTTGTTTTGGGTCTGCCATGTGAATGACTTTATTGTTCCCTATATACATGGCAACGTGATTTGGCACTTTACCACCTCTACTATCAAAGAAAAGAAGATCCCCTTTTTGTAGTTGAGCTCTAGAAACGGCTGTTCCTTGTTTCATCATATAATCTTCATTATACGTTCCAAGGTCTACTCCATTTTTCTCAAAAATGTACATTAGAAAACTTGCACATGAAAATTTGTAAGGATATATATCCTTGTAAACTGTATTACTATAAGTAGCCTTGCCTATTAAACTCTTAGCTGTTTGAATTAATTGATTGGCCTTTGCTTCTACTGCTTGTTGGTTATGCTGACTATTAACGGCTGCAGCTGAAGCCTCTATTGGATGAATAACAGTAGGAGAAACCCCTAATGCACTAAAACCGATTACTACTGATAATGTAGTTGTGATGAATTTTTTTTTCATTATGTCCCTCCTGAATTTTATTGGTGGCTTTCACTGCACTGATTTTAGCATGTAAAAGTGTGGCTACTTTTAGGTAGATTATTCCACGAGACTATGTGACAGGAAGGAAGCCTTGCCACTAATAGGTTTGTCGAGGAACTTTACATTTTGATTACAAATGTTACGAAAACCTCATATTTTTCCGTACAGAAGCATGGAAAGTAGTAGATGCATCTTTACGGTTTGGTTAAGTCTATAAACAGCAAGTACGCTTCTTCGTACCATTAATTCCAATGAAAATATCAATCACTATATTTTTAAACTAATAGGCCACATTTGCCCAAATTTCTGCATATGATGTGGAGAAGGGGTGTATGATGAACGATTATATAAAGATGTTTAAGCAATTTTTACCGCAAACTGCAACTGTATTAGAATTGCAACAACCTGAAAAGAAACCTGCAGTGATAGTAGCAGATATTGACGGGGATCATGTGGCTGAGTTAATCGGGGCTTTCCAGTATCAAGGGAAAAACTATATTTTAATTCTAAAAAACAGAAACAATCAGTGGCAGCCATTGATCATGATAAGTGGAGGTGGTTACGGTATTTCAGATTTGTTAGCCTTCCCACTCACAGATACTGGTGTAAATACGCTCATCATAGGTTGGCAGCAAGGTAGTATATGGTCCCAATTAAATTTACTACAATGGACAAATAACGGTTTTGTCTGGTTACCTACAAATGATATTGTCTATAGTAAGCTAGAAGTAGAAGATATGAACGAAGACGGTAAATATGAACTTGCTATTTGGACGCATGATACTGGAGAAGCTTATAAAGTAGAAGTTTATCGCATCGAAAACAACAATCTTGTACAGGCGAAAGACGTCTATCCTTATTATTTTAAAAAAGTAGCGGCCTATTATGAAAACTTACTTCAAACAAATGATTATTCTTACTACTGGTACTACTTGGCTGATGCTCAAATGAAAGCGGGGGAGCTGGATCAAGCTTTAGCGTCTATTGATAAAGCTCTATCTTTTTCTTCTCCGTATCCATCAAAAGAAGTGCTGACAGAAAAAAGACAGGAAATATTAAATCAACAGGGGACAACAAATTCAAATAGACCAGTTGTAATAGATTGGGTAATGGGAGATGTAACCGGTGATGGAGTCCAGGATACTGTCTATTTAACCGGGGAAGTGACAGAGGGAAGTCCACTTTGGAAAAACATTACCCTTGTAATACTAAATGGAAAAACGAATATGTACGAAAACATACCTTTAAAAGAAAATATGGGATACAATCCAACGATTTTTCTCGGTGATTTTACTGGAAATCAGGTAGATGACATTCAAATAGTGATCGATACTGGTGGAAGTGGCGGTACGATTTATGCATATGTTTTTGCATTTTTAGATGGGAAAATGAAACAAATATTTGATACCGATGTATATAATGAGCATTCCAAATATGAAGTTAACTATCGAGACCATTATAAAGTAACAGTAACTAGCTCGAATCCAATGAAGGAATACACAATAGATTTAATGTACAAAGGAGAAGAGTATTTATCGGAAATTTATAATAAGGACGGTACACTAAAAGAACTGATAGAAGGATGGGTAGACCCGATTAGTGGTTTGTATCCAATTGATTATGCAAGAGATGGCACTTATGAGCTCCTGTCTTATCAAGAAATTGCAGGTAGATACCACGCGGATGCACTGGGATACGTTCAAAATGAATGGAAATGGGATGGACAGGAATTTGTAGTCAATCGACAAAGTGTTTCTATATTCGGTAAGGATTTAAATGCATAGAGGAACAAGTTACAACCCCTTTTTTAATTGAAAGGGGTTTTTGGGTTTGAGGAATAAAAAATAGGGCACTATAAGCGTGTTATCTCAAATGAAAGGAGAAACTTCATGTGAAAAAAACTTGGATCATGACTCAGGAATGGCATCATGTATTATTTCTGCATTGGCCAGTTTCTCCTGAGAAAGTACGCACATATATCCCCGCCGAACTCGAAATGGATTTATATAATCATCAAGCATGGATTGGAGTAGTATTTTTCCAAGTGAAAGGAAATCGCCCAAGATTCATCCCTCCTTTACCTGGGTTCAAATCTTATTTAGAACTAAATGTTCGAACATACGTTACTTATAAAGGAAAAAAAGGAGTGTATTTCTTCAGTTTAGATGCTAATCATCCCTTTGTTGTGGAATTAGCGAACCTGGGTGGTTTTTTACCGTATCGTAATGCCAAAATAAGTTTTAAAAAACATAAAAAAACATTTTCACTTTACAGCAAATACGAACGCCCAAATGAAAGTATCCTTACTACATTCAAACCGAACGCTAAACCTTTGGAAAGCACTCGGCTCAATACTTGGCTTACAGAAAGGTACTGTCTATGGACGAAAACAAAAGGACGATTGTTCCGAGTAGAGATAACCCATACTCCTTGGAAACTGCAAAATGTAAATGGGCTTGTTTATGAGAATACAATGGCTCCCTATTTAAAAGAGAATTTTAGTATGAAGCGTCCCATAGCTCATTATTCCACGATGAAAAAAGCTCGATTTTACCCTCCAATATTAGAAAAGTAAATGAATAAATAGTAAAAAACAACGCACACTATCCTCGAGTAATTAGATTAAAAGGAGGATTTAATATGAACAAATTGCTACAAATTTCTATGATGATGCTTCTGGTTGGATCATTAGCAGCGTGTGGAACAAATAACAAAAATGATGATGTTGCTGACAATAACGCTACTACAACGGATAATGCGACGGATACAAACATCAATACAGACACCGATACTGTTAATACCGACACGGACGATACAAATGGTCACGAAGGTCATAAAGTAGAGCTAGCGGATGATGTGGCTGACAAAATCGAAGGAATGGAAGAAGTAAAAGGTGCAAGTGTATTTGTAACAGATAACAATGCTTATGTAGCTGTTGACCTGAAAGATGGGGTAGACGCGAGCGAAGAATTGGAAAATAAAGTTGCAGATGAGGCTAGAGCGGCAAATGCAAACTTTAATAATGTGTACGTGACAACAAATCCAGATTTCACTAAACAATTTAATGAATACGGCGAGAAAATTAGAGCCAATGAACCTGTAGAAGGATTTTTTGAAGAGTTTTCGGATACGGTAAAAAGAGTATTCCCAGATGCACATTAATTAAAAGTAAAATCTGTGGCAATCATTTCCGTTGATTTTCACATGAGATAGGTTTATTATATAAATACGAGCTGCATTGTACGTATGGATATTAAGTTTTAACCTTTATGCTGTAACAGGGAGTTTTATATAGAAGCTGGAATGACAGGCCTTATTCTCTTTTGACAATAAGGACATGCAAGATAGCTTTTGCGAACACCCACTTTGAGGAGTGGTGGTTTAAAACTTTCTAATAAAATACGGCAAAGGCGGCTTATCTAAAAAGCTTATAATAGCAATATTTATAGAGCACTCCTTCCAGAAATGGTTGGGGTGTTTTTTTTATGGATTTTTGGTTTGTCGCAATAAAATTGAAATTTATATCTAAATATAAACTTATGCATAAATTTCTTATTATCGCTTAGCGTAATCACATCTAAGCCAGTAGATTATACTAAATGAATCGTGATATCTGAATCTGTACACCAATGTCCTTTTATTACGTATGGTATAGTATGCCATTTATGACCTTCCTTACAACGGAAAACTAAAGGTGTTTTTGAATCAATGAACTCATTAGATAAACAAGTTCCTTCTCTTTCATGAACGATTTTAAGTAATTCTTCAAAATGTATTTGACGCCGTTTCTCAGAGTTGCAATGTTTACACCATTTACCGAGTACTTCTAATTCATAAGGTTTTAGTTGGAAAGTATGGCCCTTGTGGCACTTGAAGTCGAGTTTGGTCAAATAATGCTCATAATGGTTAGTTAGGAGTTCGCCGCTATTCAATTTTGCAAGAGATTTCAGATAAGCTATTTTACTTTTAGATCTGTAAACCGAGTCCGTACTAATTTCTATCTTCTCGTTATAAGGGATGTTACGCTTAATTAATTCATGTTTGATAAAATCACTTAATTCTTCGGGATGATTGTAGGGGATTTCAATTAAATGAATGTTTAACTCCTTGCAGCGATGCCTTTTTTCTAAGTCGAGAATTATTTGTTTCATAAATCCATCAGCATTGCCATGAAAGTACTTATTAAACTTATAATGTTGCTCTCCTTGATATTCAAAAGCAATTTTTAATTGATTTGGTAACTCACAATATCCATCAAGCTCTAGTGAATCACCTAAGATTTTTCGGGTTTTAATAAATATGGATATCATAGAGTGAAAAATAAAAGAAATTCAAATCTTAAATTTTGAAGATGTACTTATAACTACCACGGTCTTAGGGGATCTTAAACTCTTCTGCTACTGTAACATTTGGTCGGCCTCTTCTTAGTAAGAGGAAATACATGAAATGAGTTTCTTCTATAATATATAATTTTCGGTAAATCGATTGTTCGAAATTTTTTTTAGAAATTTCGAGAAAAAACTTGCTATAATATTTAGAGGGTGGTATGATAATAACCTGTCGTTTTAATTACTAATTTTAAAAAAACGACATTAAAAGTTGTTGACAACGACAACTGAACTTGTTATCATATAAAAGTTGCCCCGAATAATCGGTTGCGAAAAATGAACATTGAAAACTGAACATGCAAAACGTTAAGAAATATAGCTATTCAGATTAACTTGTTAGTCTGATAGCAAAACAATTATGACATCATTTAATGATGATGCCAGCAATTAAGTAGGGGCATCGACTAAAAACGCCACATCCGTGTGGCAACGTCGATGTCAGCACCTCGTGTGCAAGTGAGCTTTTTAAGTTCTCTATTATGGAGAGTTTGATCCTGGCTCAGGACGAACGCTGGCGGCGTGCCTAATACATGCAAGTCGAGCGAATGATGAAGAAGC
>NZ_VDGH01000007.1 GCF_006861795.1 Psychrobacillus lasiicapitis
GGTTTTTGGAGGGCTATTTGTCATGCACAAAATAGTATATCATAAGATTAATAGAAATTTTAAAGAAAAATATTGACATCCTATTAGCTGGTTTAGTTAAAGATTCGCTTTCCAAAATAATTAATATTATTACTGGGTATTTTAAAGTTATAACCATAACATTGGGTTACTAACTATAATGTAAATTAAAATATTTTGAAACATTTACTATAGGATAGATTTCATTAGCACTAAGTAACAAAAGGTTTAAGGGTGGAACTGTATTTTTGCGAGATAGTACGTCGTATGAGATAGTGTTGGGTGCCAGGTACCTAAAATATTTGAATAGTTTAGGTACCGGCACCGATTTTACTCATACAAAGTATCTTCAACAGAACCATCTTCCTCGTAAATTCTAAGAATTCCATTATGTTCATTTACATAAGGTTTGGCCTTGCTAAGCAAATCCGCTTTTGTTTCCTCAGCAAAGATAGCCCTTTTCCCATCCTCTTTAGTTAGGATCCAGTCTGTATCACGAGAAATCACTTCATATGTGATGCGATTTTCTTCTTCATCATTTACAGCCTTTCTTGCCTGAGAGGTTGCAATGGCAATAGCTCGTCCTTCATCATAATTGTCCCGTAATAAGGCATTAGCGATTTCGATGGCTTTCTCTCGTACATCTGGATTTAAATTTTTCATTGAATCTGGATAATCGTTGTGATTCCATGGCATAAGGTAGCCTCCTTTTTTACCCTATGTTTTCCCATTTTCAATGAGCTAAAACGTTTTGAATTGCAACAAAGTATTCTGCAGTCGAATTGAAAAATTGTTTGAAACATCCAATATAAATATTGTCCTGTATAATCGCAATACCTCTATAAATTAAGGCTAAAATTGAGTTCATAAAACGTAATGAAATATAAATACTATATTTCTAATCTTTTTAATTGAGAATAGTTATCACCTATTGTATGCTAGATAGTAACGACATATATAAATGGATGAGGAGAATAAATAATGCAAATATACTGGACTAAAATAAACAAGATTATTGAAGAAACGCCAGAGGTTAAAACGTATTTGCTTGATCGTCCGGAAGACTTTACATGGGAAGAAGGCTCGCATACCCACTTCGCACTGAAAGGTTTTAATGCCGGAGAGAAACCAAACCGCAGCCTGATTCGTCACATGTCGATTTCTACTTTACCGCACGAAAATTCAATCGGCATCACAACACGTATCAAAGAGCAGTGCTCCGAGTTCAAAGCTTTTTTAAGAAATCATCAAGTCGGGGATGAAGTTGCAATATTTAAAACTCATTCCAATGTGCCGCTTAGAAGAGAAGATAAAAATGTTTACCTGCTATCATCAGGTGTTGGCCTGGCAACTTTCAGACCGCTTGTACTTGATTATTTACAACGTGCGGACAACGTTAATCAGATTCATTCTTTGAACATCGATTCATCGAAGGATTTCTTATTCACTAATGTTTTTGAATCTGCACCTGAAAAGAAGTTTACATCACAGTTCGTCGATAACCGTAAAGAGTATTACGAGGAAGTGAAAAGACTTGCTGAAGACAAGAATGGTCTTTTCTATATTGTCGGTAGCGACGAATTCCTTGTGCAGAACATTGAAGTACTTCGTGAGCAGGGCATCAACCCAGAACAGATGATACTCGATAAGCATGAACAAAAAATGTCTGAGTTTTTATCAGTAGAAATGTCTATTTAAACGAGAAAAAATAGAATGACCCCGTTTTGATTAATCTTTTTCAAAACAGGGTCTTTTTGTTTAAAAATGAAAACAACATATAAGATAATTTGTTTACTGGAGGTAGCTTAAAATGTTTTTCAAAAGAAAACCGAAAATAAATGATAAAACAATCAAGGAACTCATTTGGAAACTGGAAACAATGTATACGGATAAAGAAATGGAACAATTGTCGAAAATGTTTCATCCAGACCAACGCGATATCTCCTTTTTAAATCACTTTTCCCTTATGATGAACTTTCAAATTTATAATATTACTTCTGAAATTCTCAAACTAGAGTTATTGGATATGAATGAGGAGGAAGCAAGTTTTACATATACGCGGAAACATATGTATACATGTATAAATGAAGAGGATGAAAAAGGGACAAACCCGAACAATATATCAAGCTATTATGTACAGCTTAAGGTAGAAGATAAAAAAATTTGGATTAGGAAGTATGCAAGATACAGTGAACTGTTTTTGGATCTTCAAGGAAAAATTCTCTCAGGTGAGAATGCGGTTGTGCCACCGGGGGCTGTGTACTTCGACAATATGAAGCGCTTTATTGATATTATTCAACTGCAGCATTTCAAACCAGCGACCTATCTTACATACACCGATAGTGAGTTCATTGGCTATTATCCGGAGGAGGAGCGATATACATATCGGACATCGGAAAAGCTTACATTTGATTATTTTCAAAAGTTGGAGGCTGACTCGATAGAAGAGCATACAAATGCGTATATGGAGGGAAACAATCTGGAATATAGTGATATCTTGTTGCAGGGAGAGAATTATTCCATCATTGAATCCAAATTCAAGGGCAGCTCTGGAGTGCAGCATGAACTGATTTTGAGCATGCTTGCCCCAGACGGGTTCTTTATGGTCCGTTTCTTGAAAAGTCGCAACGCTCCTATTGAGGAGGTATTGCGCCAATGTCTTATAGAACAGATGAAGAAAGCTACAACAAATCTTGATGTTTCCATTTAGTGGAGGACACAACTTTAATTGAATAGAAGTTTATGCTTAGAAGAGGGTTTGTGCAATGGAAAAAATAATACGAAGTGAATTAATCGGAGTATTTACATATAATGAGGACACTAAAACATTTGAAGCAAGTAAAGGGAAAATACATTGGCAATTAAATATAATAGATGAATTGGTTAATCAGAATGAGATGCTTAAAAGAGCAGAAGCACTTTTTTTAGTCTTAGAAGAATTTAATCGAAAGGCGAAAACAGCCATAGCAGAAAAGCTAATTAATCACAAAAATGATTTTTGGCCTGAGTATGACGAAGATGATGAAAATCTCAATTGGGATGCTGTAGATGCAGGGGAATATGATGTAACTAAAGAAGAATTTGCTGAAGCAATTTCTCTCTATGACATTGAAATTAGAGAAAAGGATATATACTGTGAATATAATGATGGAAATTTATTTGGTGGACACAGAATTCATGCCCATTTCGACAATGATTACAAGTTATTAAATACGGAAGTGTAATCTAAGTTTAAGTATTATCCTAAAGATTATGGAGAAATGAGCTAAAACTAACGAGCAACTTATGATAATTCGCAATATTGCGCTAAATTATGGATTAATAGGACAAGTACTGCAATAATAGGAGTATATTAAGTCGAGGGGAGTAGAAGTCTATGGGGCTTAAAAGTCTAATGCTGGGTCTATTATTTACTGTTTTATATGCTTCTGGAGCAATCGCAATGAAATTTGGACTTCATTCTGCTCCTCCATTAACACTCGCTACACTGCGTTTTATTATTGCTGGTTTGTTGCTATTAATCTATATCTATGTACTACAAAAAGGAAAATATGCAGTGCCGAATAAGAAGGAATTTGTTATTTTATTTTGGTTAGGTTTGTTAAATACTTCCTTGTTTTTAGGATTAGGATTAATCGCTCTTCAAACGGTTTCCTCTGGTATTTTTAATCTTTTCGTACCGGCAAATTCTTTGTTGTATGCTCTATTGGCCTTCTTATTTTTAGGGCAATCCATTGGGCGAAAGGAATGGGGTGGGATGGTAATATCATTTATCGGATTATTCATCGCTTCTTACCCATCATTAATAGGTAGTCATGCTACTATTGGGGGTATTTTATTATTAGCTTGTGCGATTATATCGATGGCGGTCGGTAGCCTTGTTTACAAAAAAACGAATTTACAATTACCATCCATTGTAGTTAACACATGGCAGGTAGTTTTTGGAGGTCTTATTTTAATTATCCCATCCCTTCTGTTAGAGGCTGGTGAACCAATCACGATGGATTATAAATTTATCGGTTATCTACTTTGGTCTATCTTTGCTCTATCTATTTTCAATTTAAGTCTTTGGTTTTACTTGCTAAAAAAAGATGCCATTGTGGCAAACAATTGGTTGCTTTTGAATCCTGTAGCTGGCTATCTATTGGCAGCAGTACTCTTAGGAGAACGTATCACGATACATGCAGTAGTCGGGACCATTTTTGTTTTGTTTGGTCTATATTTATCGGGAAATTTTCGCGTGAAATCTTCTAATACCGTCGTTGCACAAGTATCGAAAGTATAGGAGGTAAATTAGCTTTTAATATAGAAAGAGGGTACTATTTCTTAAATTATTCCAATGATAATCCCTCCGACTGGACAAACTATTAATCTATTATGGTAAAATATACTATATTAAGCTAAATAATTCTATGAACGGAGAATGAAGGAATGAAATCAATCAAAATGATCGCAGGATTTTTAACTTGTTTAATGCTCCTAGGTTTTTCATATGAAGAAGCTTTCGCCGAGTCTACCTGGACTTCTAAGTGTTCATCATTTGGGACAATAAAGCCAAACCAAAATCCTACTTTTCAGCATATGAACTGCTTACTGACGAATGCTGCTTTGGAAGCGAATATTCCTCCCGAAGTGGTAAAAGCGGTGGCTTCACGAGAAAACGGAGCGTGGAAACAATTTGACGAGAATGGTCAGCCAGTAATTTCTACAGATAATGGGATCGGTCTTATGCAAGTTACCAATCAATCAAACTATGATCAAGAAAGATTAAAAGACGACATCCACTATAATATTCAAGCAGGTGTCGAAATCCTTCGCAGTATGTATGAGCGTAAAGATCTGCCCAAAATAAAGGGAGCAGGACCAGAAGTAATCGAAAATTGGTACTTTCCAGTCATGGCTTATAACGGTATAAAGCCTGTTAATAGTCCTCTGTATCAGTCCAGTGGTATAAAGAATATAGATGCTTATCAAGAAAAGGTTTTTTCATTTATTGAAAAAGATAGTTACTTAAATGGTACAAAATTAGGTCAAATTCCTTTCCTTAGTGCTGACTTTCAATATGATCCTAACAGTATTGAAAATATAGTGTTTAAAATGAAGGAATACACAGTAAAAGAGCAGACGCATACCTCTGCCTATCGTTTTCAAAAAGGAGACAAGGTACAGATAACAGTGGACGCAGTAAATTTAAGGTCACAACCGAGTACTTCATCTGCTGCAAAAGCTGTAACTAAAAATACTGCTTTGACGATTGATGGAAATTTCCTGTATGACCAATCTCCGACTAGTAAAAATCAATTTGTTTGGTACCCGGTTAAAACGGCCGATCAAAAGGTAGCAGGTTATATTTCATCAGCTTACATTACGAAAAAGCTAGTTATACCTACAACTCCCGTAAAGGTTATGTGGGGGAAAACAGAACTAAAAATAGGGCAAATAGGGAAAGTAACAATTCTCACTAATACCAACTTAGTTAAAATAGAAAGCAACGGTTCTTTGACAACGGTTCGTCCATTGAAAAAAGGCGAAGAATATCGAGTTTATAGCTATAAGAGTAATAATGGCGGTTTATATGGTGTAGGTGGCGGAAGCTACGTTCAAAAGTCCACTAAAGTAAAATACGAAACACCATCTAAAAGGAAGTTAGCGTTACTTGCTCAATAAAAGTTGTCATAAAAAATAAAGGGTGATACATATTTAGTTATGTATCGCCCTTTATTTCTGCTCAGTTAGTAGAGTTTTATAATGGGATTACCAAAATAGAATCCCTTTTGTTTTTATCTCTCTGATGATAATCCCTTAATCTTCCTTCAAAAATCAATTGAAAATTCGCAGAATGTGGTAAATCGCTTGGTTCAACAAGCGAAAGATCTTTTTCAAAGCCAATGATCTTACTTTCCGTTAAGACAGATGCCACAAACTGAGAACAGAAGAAAGCATTCTTTCTTTTTATCGGCGTTTTAAACGGCACACCAAATAATCCTATAAAATTATAGCGATAATGTTCCTTTTGCGCAGCAATTTCTTGGATATATTGATGCATCTTTTGAAATTCATTATTCGGAATGGTTAAAGAATAGATGGCACAATTTGCTTGCTTAAATAAGATAGAATGGATATCTTCTCTAACGAACCCTCCCATAAAAGGATTTTTTGCTGTTTTTCTCCCGAAACTATATATCTCGAATAATTCAGCATCAAATGCGATTGAGGCGTGATTATAGGGTTTTTTCGTATAAGACTTGATCATTCTTGTTAAAATTGTTCCAGTGTCAGTTAAAAGGATATAAATCGTTTTTTCACTGAACATAATCCTCACCTTTATATTCTAAAAGATCTCTCGGCTGACATTCTAAAGCTTTGCAAATCGCCTCTAAAGTGGTTAACCGAATCGCTTTTGCCTTTCCATTTTTAAAATTAGAAAGGTTTGCCATTGTGATTCCAACCCTCTCCGAAAGTTCGGTCACACTCATTTTTCGTTTAGCAAGCATTACGTCAATATTTATTATAATGGCCATATTATTCACCTCAGCTCAGACTATTAAATCGTTTTCCTCTTTCAAATAGATAGCGTCCTTTAAAAGCTTGTGGAGAACAGCAGCAAAGACTGCAATTACTATGGAAGCAAAAATAGGAATCATCCCTGTTATTACAAGACCGGGGGCATCGTCTATCTCTGCCATAATGAAGACAAATGGTAGGGCTATCAGATACAAAAAACTTATAATGATAGCACAGTTTTTTATTTTCTTTAGAGCTGTCACAGATAATTCCGAGAAAGCTAGATTCTTGTCTATATAGGTTAAAAGGCTAAAGGTTTGATACAAAGCGAAGTAAAATGGAACTGCCGAAATGTACATAACCATTAAAATACTATAAACCACAAAAGCTAAATCGGAACCTCTTTCCATCGCCTCATATGCTTCATTTGCAATCTGAGGTAACACAAATAAACACAAAGCAAGTACGGGTATTCCCATCAAAATAACCGCCAACTTTAAAAAGAGTGTTGTTCCTCGTTTCATTAAAAACACCTCATATCATTATTATGAATTGATTTTAGCAAATTATTTATCGTATTACAATATATAATTATTAATTATCATTATTTTATTATTGAATTACAGGTGTGTAATTGTTGGTATATATGTAGGGTGTAATACTTCCAATTCATTTGAAGCTGAATATGTGAGGGAAGAAACTATATCATCGATTGTAGAAGCTCTTTATTTGTAGTGTTAGTATGAATCGAATTTAGGTTGCTTATCTGTAACTGTTTGGATAATATTGTATAAAGATGTATTTAATTTTTTTAAGAAAAACTAGTTGGACATTTGCATAAGTTACTAATAGAAAAGGCGAAAAAACGCGCCGAAATGACTGAATGTTCCGTTTTCTGGGGAGGGCGAGGAATAAAAGTGTTAGCTTTTTGAAGAAATTCTTTACTTGGAGGAGGGATGTCCGTGTGGAAGATTTTAAAGACCTTTTTTATTCTAGAGAAATCGAATAAAAAAAATATATTTGCTTGTATTGTTGTGGCAACATTTGTTTTTGGCTTGATTTTTTTTGTGAAAACGGAGGATTTAGGAAACTCCCTAAAAGAAAAATCTGGGGAATATCAATCAATTTCTGTAGCATTGAATAAATTTCAAAACGTAGATGCTAGTGATAAAGGAAATGGTAGCGACCTATATAAGAATATAGTGCTCCAGCAACAATATATTTCTAAGCAAAAAATGGCGGTTAGAATGGGGCTTTCGGAAGTGTATGTGGAGACAGCGATTGATGTTGTGGATCTAAGATTGAAAGCATTTGATATGGAAGGATATGATAAGGTAGCGAACAATCTACCTTCGAAAACAGAGATTCAATTGGAGAGTGCATTCTTTCAATACATAAAGAAAGCAGGAATGCCACTATCAGTGGATTCCTTATCCTTCTTTCCGTTTCTCGCATATCTATTCGGTATGCTTGGATCTATTTGGTTTGTTTTTATGAGTATTTATTCATGTGGAATCATGATAGAAGATTTTCGGCATACGTCTTTGATTAAGGGGTATCCAATAACGTTTGATAAGTATGTTATCGCTAAATGTATCTCATCCATGCTTCTAGTAGGAGTGTTTATTTTGGAGTTAATTGTTTGTAGCCTACCATTAATTTATTTTAAGGAATTAGGCAACCCGTTATATCCTATAGCTATCTTTAATGGAACGTTTGACGTTTATCCAATATACAAATACATAGGTGTAGCTATACTCTATATGATTAGCATTTCCATTTTTACTATATTACTTTCTATTATTTTGAATGTTTTATTGAAGAATATGTATTTGACGTTGTTTATGGAATTGTTATTATTTATTTTCCCTTTGTTATTTCCTAGCATGATGAATTTTATACCTTTTAATCCGTTTAACTATTTGAACTTTTCTAGTGTATTGAATGGACAGACACTCGATTTGGCCAACCCGATCGCTTTAAATAGCACATACGGACTTATGTATATCTGGATTAGTATTGTCGTAATGATAGTTGCTGTAAAGTCATTTTTAACTACTGGAAAACTTCAAAAGGTGTAGGAGGAGTGAGAGAGTGCGAGCATATTTCAAGATAGAATTCTTACAATTTATGAGCAATAAAAAGAACATCGCCATTTATGTTATTTTACTTTTCTTCTCCTGCTATTATGCGCTGAAAACAGCTCCAGAATACGATCCTATTGAAAAAGTAGATGAGTATGAGATAGAAGCACGATATTTAACTAGGGAAGAGTTCTTGAATAATGTAGTGATCAATAATTGGACACACCCTTTAACGGTATTTGCAGCTACTATATATCCCCAATGGAATGAATATGATAAAAAAAGATTGGATGCAATTCGACAGCATAATATGAAAGAGTATGCGGAGTCCACATCCAAATGGTATTCGTATGCCGATGAAATGACTTTAAAAAATGGATATCTGTACTACAATCCAAGGTATTACACGTATGAGAACACCTACGCAACGTGGGACGGTCACTATGCGTATTTATATTCTGCCAGTCGTTACGAAGGTTACACAGAAGGGGAGTCAGATTTATCTATAAATGTTTTCGAGGAAAGGACTGCGTTGCAAACATTGCAACGTCTATTACATTCTTACCTCCCTTTAATTCTTATTGTTAGTTGTATGTTCTTCACTGTGGATGTGGTGCTAAAGGATCGGCGCAATACAACATTATTACAAGGGTTACCACTTTCTGATTGGCGAAAGTTATTAGTTAAAGGAGGAGTTTCTTTGCTAGGAAGCCTCCTAGCAATCATTCCGCTTTCTGTAGGATTATTCATAATAGGAGCTCGAAATGGTCTCGGTGATTTTGAATTACCTGTTCCGATTTATTTGGCTAGCGAAAAACTATTTTCAAATATAACGATAGGCCAATACGTTATGCAAAATTTGCTATTCATTGTTTTCTGGTTTTTATTTTTTATTTCCTTGATTCTCCTAGTAAGTATAGTGATCAAAAATGAGTTTGCTAATCTATTGGTGGGAAGTGTGTTTGTTATTGCTGAGTTTATGTACTATGCTCGCGGAATAGGTGCTATTCGAGATGTTCATTGGTATCCTACAAGTTATATACAAACTGGACAAATTATTGCTGGATACCGGAACTTTCTTTATAGTACCGATGCACTTACATTTGGAACTGGACTGTTCGTGATTGGGCTATGTGTATGCGTTTTTTTGTTCATCATGTTCTTGATCAGTCGTCGTAGAAAGTTTAGGTTATTTTAGTTTATAAGAGTGGAGGGAAGACATGATTGAGTTAAAAAATATTGGGGTTCAGTTTTCGGGAAGAGATATTTTAAAAGATGTTTCTGTAATGTTTCATCCTGGAGAAATAATTGGGTTGGTAGCTCCTAACGGGACAGGGAAGTCAACACTTATGAATGTCATCATGAATTATATTAACCCAAATAACGGAAAAGTAATTCTTAACAATACATTGGAGTATACGAATAAAAAGAATGAAGTAAAAATCCATCAACTAGTATCCATGATGCCTGATCAAAGTGATTTATACAATCAGATTTCTGGAAAAGAGCATTTAAAAATCTATTCCTCCATGTGGAGTAGTAATACAAAATTGATAGACTATACAATAAAAGAGTTAGGAATGACATCTTATATTAATAAGCCGACAGGAACATATTCTTTAGGGATGCGCCAAAGACTGTGTTTTGCGATGCAAATTGTATCAGATACCCAAGTCATGTTAATGGACGAGGTCATGAACGGACTGGACCCCACCCATGTCGAACTTATTTCACAAATATTAGTTAAAAAGAAGTCTGAAGGAAAGACGATTATTGTGGCTTCTCATTTATTAGAAAACCTAGAAAAGTATGCAGATCGTATTTTCTTTATGAAAAATGGAGAGTTAATACTTATCAACGAACTATCCCCAGGGTTTGAACAGAGAGAAATCACTACCGTTCGAGTAATCGGAATGCTAAATAACATAAAAGAAAATTTTACAAAAGTGTTTCCAGAAACAAATGTTAAAGTATTACCAAACGACATTACTTTAATAGATGTACGTGGCTATGATTCCAGGGAATTAGGACATATTGTAGAATTTCTGAAAGAAAACCAACTGATAGAGTTTAGTGTTGGGAAAGTCACACTGAATGATTTGTATTCTATGTATTATCAAGAAGTATAAGAACAGATGGGGCACGAAGTTATCAACAACTACACGATTTTAGATAACTTCGGTGCTTGGGATCTATTTATACTTCTAAATACTCCTTGTTTATATTTATTTGAGAAATGTGTCAACCATCCATTCGTAAAACTTTTCTTTCTCTTCAAATTGTGGATAATGAGCTGATTGGTCAAAAGAAATAAATTCCTTTTGATCCGCTTCAATCTTATCAAAATAGTTTTTCGCTGCACGAGATGAAGTCATATAATCATACTTCCCCATGACGAAATAGAAAGGCATTTCAAGCTTTGTTACGATAGTTGGCAGTGGATTTTCCAATATATCCTTGAGCAACTTTTGTTGAGTATAGGACATTCCATAATTATAACGAATGACATCTAATAAATTATACTCACTGCTCAGTAAAACACTTATATTATCTCCAGGATTCTCAATCAGTCTTGTAGCTCCACCATATTTCATCACATAATTTCTTGGGGTAACCATTTCACCGTTTCTGATTTGCTCGGTTAATCCTTGCAAATATAAAACATCCTCCGTATTACCATTCTGTTTAGCCTGATCAATCACATAGTTCAACCCATCCATCTCACTTTCAATGGTATCGCTCATCTGCCCAATCCCAATATATGCTTCATATTTTTCGGGGGCTAAATCGGCAGCCTGCATTCCAATATATGTACCAGCAGAATGGGCCATCAAGATAACCTTTTCTTTTCCAAGGCGCTTTGATATGTAGTCGGTCATAGCCAACAAGTCTTCCACTAATAAATCGGTTGATAGATTCGAATAGTCCTCACCGAAATGATAGGATTTACCACTTGCTCTTTGGTCGTAATGAACGACCGTAAAATTTGTTTCTAATAAGTCTTGATATGTATCGACATATGGTATTTCAGGGGTTCCGGGCCCTCCGTGCACAACAAGAATGACGGGATTATCCTTGTCATTACCACGTATCATAATTTCGTGTTTACTTCCATTTATCTTTACTTGTTCTAATTCACTAATGCTGTTCTCTCCTTTAATCTGCTGCGTCCATGTGGGAGAAAAAAGTGCTATTACTAGCGATATTATCATGATTAACCCGAAATATTTCCAAATTTTTTTGGTCATTTTCATATGGTTTCTCCCTCCTTTCACTAGAATTATTCCTTCATAAATAAATATAGCATTTGAACAAAGAAGTTTTGTAAGCCTCCGGGACGAGATTGGCTACATCTTAAGCATGAACTTATTTATATTTTTATTAACAATAAACAACAAAAATTTATTGTAATTCAATAAATGATGTGTTAAATTCAAATGGACAATAAATAAGTGAGGTGTCTTTTTTGAAACGAGGATCAACATTATTTTTGAAGTTAGCGCTAATTGTGATGGGAATTCCCGTGCTTGCTTTGTGTATCTTTGTAGTGCCGGAGATAGCTGATTTTGTAACTGAATTGTATCCAGATTACGCGTATTTGGAATATCTCGTTTATCTAGATTTGTATGTAGCAGCAATACCTTTTTACTTTGCTCTGTATCAAGCTTATAAACTTTTAAGTTATATTGACCAGAATGAAGCCTTCTCGGAATTATCTGTAACAGCTTTAAAGAAGATAAAATACAGTGCAAATACAATTAGTATTTTGTTTGTATTAGGAATGCCTATTTTCTATATGATTGCAGAGATGGACGATGCTCCTGGTATTATTCTAATTGGACTGGTCCTTATTTTTGCTACTCTCGTGATTGCAGTCTTTGCGGCAGTTCTGCAAAAGCTATTAAAAAATGCCATAGATATAAAATCTGAAAATGATTTAACGGTCTGAGGTGAGGATATGGCGATTATTATAAATATTGATGTAATGTTAGCAAAACGAAAAATGAGTGTTACGGAGCTTTCTGAGCGGGTGGGAATTACGATGGCTAACCTTTCCATTTTAAAAAACGGAAAAGCAAAAGCAGTACGTCTTTCCACTTTAGAAGCGATATGTAAAGCCTTAGATTGTCAGCCAGGTGATATTTTAGAGTACAAAAGTGACGAAGAATAAAACACAAAAAGGACTATACATTAGGTCCTTTTTCTTTTCTTTAAATGAAATTGTCAATCCTAACTGGTTATAAGCTTAATAGACCCAAACCAATAGAAATTGGTCTGGGTCTATTTATTGTTTGACTGATTTTACTGCATCTGTTTATTTTCTGTTCAATGGTTTGTACTCGGTATTTTTATGCTTCTAAAGGATTTTTTGGTCCGTTAAGCTCTAATTGATAAAAAGCTAAGTCAAGCCATCTCTCGAATTTAAAACCTGCCTTTTCAATGGTACCTGAGTGAACAAAGCCTAAGTTTTTATGAAGGGCAATACTTTTTTCATTCGCTGCATCAATTCCAGCAATTAAAGTCTTGTACTCTCTTTCTTTGGCAATTAAGATTATCTCTTTTAATAAAGAAGATCCGATACCCATTTTTCTGTATTCTTTATTTACATAAACGGAATGTTCAATTGAGTATTTATAAGCTGGCCATGGTCTAAAGGGACCGAATGTTGCAAACCCAGCGACTTTATTATCTACCTCGAATACTAAAATTGGGTAGCCTTCATTCCTCTTTTGTTCATACCATGCTTGTCTATTTTCAAGTGTTTGGGGTTCATATGAGTAAACTGCTGTAGTATGGACAATAGCGTCATTATAGATTTCTAAAATGTCCATTAAATCTTTTGGAGTTGCTTCCCTTATCATATTTTTCTTCCTCCTACGAAATGTTTTCTCTATTTATTTTAGTGCTCTTTATCCAAAACGTAAAATTGAACTTTTTAACCGCTTGCTACCAAGCATAATTCACTCAGAACATGCAGCTACAAACAATTAGAAATTTGAATATTGCAATTTTATTTCAGAATTGATAGAATATATTTCAAATGAATACCTTTGCGTTGAAAAGGAAGAGTAAGTAAGTGGATGTTTCAAAGAGAGCCTCTGATGGTGGGAAAGAGGCAAATGAACCTTACCGAATATGACCTTTGAGCTTCGTACCGAATGAACAGTAGGCTACGACGAGAACGGCACTCGTTATAACAGCAGCAGTATGAACACGTACTGAGTAAGGCAGATAGTGTGAGCTATTTGCAAATTTAGGTGGTAACACGAGTATACTCGTCCTAATCGTTTTTACGATTAGGGCTTTTTTTATTTTAAAGGAGGTTTTATAATTGTCAATTTTTATCGGTGGGGCTTGGCCATATGCAAATGGATCGCTGCATTTAGGACATATTGCAGCACTTTTACCAGGGGACATTTTAGCGAGATACTTTCGCCAAAAAGGAGAGGAGGTATTATACGTATCAGGTAGTGATTGTAACGGTACACCAATTTCGATTCGTGCCAATCAAGAACGTACAACCGTAAAAGCAATTGCAGATCATTATCATCATGAATTTGTGGATTCATTCCAAAAGCTTGGCTTTAGCTATGATTTATATACAAGAACAGATGATGAGCATCACCACAAGTCCGTACAAAGAATCTTTTTAACCTTGCTTAAAAACGGATTTTTATACAAAAAGAAAATTGAACAAGCATACTGCGCAGTAGACGGGCAATTTTTACCCGATCGATTTGTTGAAGGAATATGTCCAAATTGTGGTGCTAAAGCAAGGGGGGATCAATGTGACAACTGCTCAACCATTTTAGATCCACTCGACTTGCTCGAAAAAAGATGTAAAATTTGCGGGAATGAACCAGAAATCCGGGAAACAGAGCATTTCTATTTTTCATTTAGTAAGTTTCAAAAGGAATTAGAGCGCTATGTCGCAAATGCTGAGACTGAGAAACGTTGGAGAGATAATGCTATTGCTCTTACGAAACGCTATTTAGCGGAAGGGCTTCCGGATCGTGCAGTGACAAGAGACCTGCCAAATGGGATTGATGTGCCAGTACCAGGATTTGAAGGGAAAAAGATTTACGTTTGGATTGAAGCAGTAGCAGGATATTATACAGCAAGCCTTGAATGGGGAAAACAGCATAATATAGGCGTGTCCAAATGGTGGAATGCTGATACGACCTCCTATTATATTCACGGAAAAGATAATATTCCATTCCATACGGTAATTTGGCCAGCCATTTTATTGGGACTTGGAAATCTAGGAACTCCAACGAATATTATATCCAATGAGTATCTAACGCTTGAAAAACGAAAACTATCTACGAGTCAAAACTGGGCAGTTTGGGTGCCGGACATTTTGCAGGAATACCATCCCGATTCACTTCGCTATTTTTTAACGACCAACGCTCCAGAAAATCGTGATACAGACTTCTCTTGGCGCGAATTTATATATAGCCATAATAGTGAGTTGCTTGGTGCTTTCGCTAATTTTGTGAACCGCAACTTAAAGTTTATCGAAAAATCATTTGATTCAAAAGTGCCTCAAGTAGAGGTGGATGTGACTATACAACATGACATATCTTCTTTATATCCATCCGTGGGCCGGTTAATTGAAGAGGGACATTTCAAAAAAGCAATAGAAACTATTTTTGAAGCAGTTCGTGCTGCAAATCGTTATTTTGATGAAAGACAACCATGGAATACAGTGAACGATAACAAATTACATTGCGAAGAGACACTAGCCACTTGTGCTTACATCATTCAAAATTTAGCTCAACTATTACAGCCTTTTCTACCTTTTGGATGTCAAGAGATCGGACAAATGTTAAATATTACTCTAAACAAATGGAACGTTATTGAAGTCTTACCCTTGCAAATCACATCAATCAAGCCATTATATGAACGCATTGATGTAAAACAAATTGAACTAGAACTAGAAAAACTAAAAGCAAATGCAACTAGTATATAACTCCTGTGATAAATAGGGATACAATTTTAAAAGGAACGTGTCATAAAGACAAGTTCCTTTGAGATTTTAATCTTTCTACCTGTGAATAGTTATTTGCTGTTATTCTTTATATTAGACAATCTGATGAAATTTTCATCACGTTCTGTTATTTTTCTTTGTATTTCCTCATTCCCTGCATATGTGAATAGGCCATTCCCGGTTTTTGTCCCAAGATTTCCACTTTGGACTTTCTGCTCAACAAATGGTGGGATTTTTTCTTCTTTGGATAATACAGGTGCAAGGTTTTCTACTACGCTCTTCCAAATATCAAGACCACCAAAATCTGCAGTTTCTAATGGTCCAATGAATGCCCATCTGAATCCAGGACCTGCAGTAACAGCTAAATCGATATCCTCTGCGTCAGCAATGCCATTGTCTAATAGATAGAAAGCTTCACGAACTAATGCCGCTTGTAGACGGTTGGCAATCAAACCAGGAATATCTTTTTTCAAGACAACTGGTTTCTTACCAATGTTTTTCAAAACCTCTACTGTACGATCGATAATATCTTGTGATGTTCCAGGGCTTTTCACGACTTCTACAAGTGGAACTAAATGTGCCGGATTGAAGAAGTGAGTAATGATTAAACGGTCTGTCTTTTGGACACCTTCGGATAGTTGCTGAATGGAAAACGTAGATGTATTGGATGCAATAATCGTATCTTCTTCGATGATTTCCTCTAACTGCTTAAATAAGTCAAATTTAATCGTTAAATTTTCAGATACGGCTTCTGTTATAAATCGTGCTCCACTAACCGCTTCTTTTAAATCAGTAGAAATAGAAATTCGTTCTAATATACTTTCTTTCTCGGATGCTGTTATGGCATTCTCTTGGATTAGCATGTCCAAGTTATGTGAAATTCGTGTTAATGCTTTTTCTAGGAACTCGTCTTTTATATCATACATAAATACATCATAGCCTGCTTGTGCATAAAGCTGCACAATTCCATGTCCCATAGTACCTGCGCCTAAAACTGTAACTTTCTCTACCATTTTAAACTCCCCCTTATCTAATATTATAGCTTATCTCCTGAGTTCGGTATGAAGAAATATTCAGTTATATACCCGTCATTGGGTATGAAATTAGTAGGCATATGAGTTAGATTTGACGATCTATCGAAGCACAAGAAATAATTCTTAATTTAATGTACGTCACGTTCAATCCAAAATAGTTAGTGGTGTATACTAGCTATGAATGATAAAAGATTAGGAGGAATCAGCTTTGATAGATTTTAAGACTACTGATTTATGTGACGACCACTCAGATTCATTAAAAATTTGTGATATTGATTTCCGTTCTTTCGGGAAAGTAACACGTTTTTCTGGGAAAATAGAAACTGTAAACGTTTTTGGGGATAATGTGCTGGTCGTAGAAGCACTTGAAAATGTAGAAGAAGGCTCTGTCATTGTTGTAGACGGTCATGGTTCTAAGCGATGTGCACTCCTAGGCGATCGTCTAGCGGGCATCGCAGAGTCAAGAAAGTTAGCAGGCATAATTATTAATGGTTATGTGAGAGACTCAGCGGAGCTTGCTAATATCAATGTGGGCATTCTGGCGTTAGGAACATATCCTCTAAAGAGTAAAAAAACTGGCAATGGCGAACGTAATGGTACACTTTACTTTGGTGGTATTGAATGGAAGCCAGGAGAGTATGTGTATGCAGATGAGGACGGAGTTATTGTTTCTAAACAGGCTCTATTATAGTTTATAGAAAGTAACAGGTACAATGACTAATAAAAAGCGTTCCCATTTTTCATAAAGGGCACGCTTTTTATTAGTCACATTTGAGAGGCTTTCCGCATATCAGAAAGAAACTTTGGAAAGAGATGTTCTGGTCAAGGAGTTTCTGTCTGCTTACAACAGGCGGTGCTCCAATAGATCCCATCAAGAGCATCAACCGATGATGCTGTGATTATCGAGGGCTTGAACATGAAAGGAATGTCTCAAACCCTTCACTTTGGAAAAAGCGTTCACGACAATGGTTGGGTTATTTTCACTACTTTCTTGGCATACAAGCAAAAGAACAAGGGAAACAACTGGTGAAAATTGATAAGTGGTTCTCTTCCACTAAGAAATGTTCTTGTAGCTAATCGTTTACAATTTGGTCTTCAATTTTCTCTCGAATTTGCATATATATATTGGTTTGTCATGATCAAGAAGTTTGCTCAATAGATTCGCCACTTTTCTGTTTAGCTATTATTCTTATAAAATTATGTATCAAGAAAGAAATAATATCTATGTATTTTTATAGAACATATGTGTGGTATACTCTCACTATAATAGATGGCGCAAGGGGGATTTACAAATGACTGATCGATGTACGTGGGCAGCAACAAAAGAGCCTTTATATGTGGAGTATCACGATTATGAATGGGGAGTGCCTGTATTTAACGATAGGCAGTTATTTGAAATGCTCTGTCTAGAAGGGGCACAGGCGGGACTTAGTTGGTGGACGATTATACAAAAGCGAGAAAATTATCGACAAGCGTTTGATCATTTTGATGCAGAAAAAATTGCGTGTTACACAGAAGAAAAGTTGCAATCATTAAGAGAGGATACTGGGATTGTGCGGAATAAGCTAAAAATTCAAAGTGTCGTAACTAATGCTAAAGCATTTTTGAGAATCCAGAAGGAATATGGTTCATTTTCAAATTATATATGGAGCTTTGTCGATAACAAACCAATTGTGAACCATTGGAGGACAGCAAAAGAAGTGCCGGTTTCAAGTGAAATAAGTGATTATATGAGCATACGATTGAAGAAAGATGGTTTTAAATTTGTGGGGGGAACGATTTGTTATTCGTATATGCAGGCGGTAGGAATGGTAAATGACCATACGTTGGAATGTTTTTGCCACCCCTCTAATATTAGCGTCCAAAAGTAAAAAAAGTGCCAGAAACTATCTCAAGTTCCTGGCACACATATTTAATCTCGATTTCCAAAAAATATTTTTAATAATGGAGGGGTAACAAGTGTTGTAACAATAACTACAATAATCATCGCTGTATAGTATTCCGTAGGTAATAGACCGCTCTCCAGCCCCATGGCAGCTAATATTAAAGCGACTTCTCCTCTTGAAATCATTCCTGCCCCGATACCCATAGATGATCTTGAGTTGAAACCAGATAAACGAGCTCCAGCTCCTGAACCAATAAACTTGGAAAGAATTGCAATCACAGAGAAAACAATTATTAATCCAACTTGGTTACCAATTCCTTCAAATGATACAGCTAAACCAATGCTGACAAAGAAGAATGGTACGAAAATCCCATACGCAATGGGTTCGACCTTATGCTCAATTTCTTCTTTAAACTTCGTTTGTGCAATGGCAATCCCTGCAAAAAATGTTCCAATAATCCCTGCAATTCCAAGATACTCTGCAAAGTAAGCAAAGCTAAAGCAAATAATTAATCCTGCACTTAATGTTGCTTCCGTAACTTTTAGTTTAGAGAATACTTGAATAAATTTAGGAATGAACCATTTAGAAGCTAATATAATGAGGATAAAGAATAAGATTTTTTTGCCTATTAATAATGCAATGCTAACATCAGAACCTACAAAGAAGCTCATAGCAATCGCGATTAAAATAACAACAATGATATCATCTAAAACTGCTGCACCTAATAGAGTAGAACCTTCTTTACTATTAAGCCAACCCAATTCTCTTAGTGTTTGAACAGAAATGCTGACAGAAGTTGCCGATAGCAGTAGACCGATAAAAATAGATTCTTCTATCGATAGTCCGTAATATTGGGAAGCTGCATATCCACCAATGATTGGAAATATTATTCCTCCGATAGCAACGAATACGGATGCTTTTAAATTACGGTTTAAATCCTTTAAATTCGTTTCTAGTCCTGCTAAAAACATTAAAAGAAGTACTCCTATTTGACTGAAGATAGAAACTATCTCTGTATCCTGTACCCATCCTAATAATGCAGGACCTAATATAATCCCTACTATAATCTTACCTAAAACAGATGGTTGTCCTAGTCGAATACTTAACTGACCAGCTAATTTTGTTGCAAGTAAAATAATAACTATTTGCAAAATAAACACAAGTTTCCTCCCATTAAACAGTTTTCTGAACAAAAAAAATACATGAAGGGGCCTTTGTGACAGGCTCCTCCATGTATCATATTTATCATTCAGTTATGAAACTATTATAACGGTTCTTGCATGTAAGAACCAACCCAATTATTAGGGAATTTCTTTTACAAGGCGATAGTTAAAATGCCCAATCACCACTACGGAAAATAGGAACTACCGTGCCATCTTGCTTTATACCATCGATGTCCATCTTGTCAGAGCCAATCATAAAATCAACGTGAACAATAGAAGTATTCATGCCGTTTTTTAATAATTCTTCCTGGCTCATCTTTGTCCCACCTTGAATCGTCGTCGGATAAGCAGACCCGATTGCTAAGTGATTAGATGCATTTTCATCGAATAGCGTATTAAAGAAAGTCACGCCTGATTGAGAAATTGGAGAAGGGTCTGGAACAAGCGCTACTTCACCTAGTCCTGTGCCGCCTTCATTGTCAAAAACTAGTTTTTTAATTGTTTGATTTCCTTTTTCAGCAGATATATCTACAATTTTGCCATCTTTGAAATGCACTTCGATACCTTCAATTAGCGTACCAGCATAGCTTAGTGGTTTAGTGCTGCGTACGACACCTTCCATACGGTGTGTATCGGGAGCGGTAAAGATTTCCTCTGTAGGCATATTGGCAATAAATTCTTCTCCTTTAGGATTATAACTTTCTGCACATGCCCAAATATGGTTTTTTGGTAAACCTAATGTTAAGTCTGTACCTGGTGCTGTATAGTGTAATGCATCGAATTGACTTTCATTTAATATAGCCGCTTTTTCATTTAATATTTTCTTATGTTCATCCCATGCTACGATTGGATCCTCTGCATAAACCCGGCATGTTTTGAAAATTTGGTTCCACAAAGCATCAACTTGTTCTTCCGAGGTTGCTAAGTCAGGGAATACTTGTGCAGCCCAACCCGCTCCGGCAGCTGCGGCAACAGTCCATTTCAAATCATCATTTTGAGTTGCTATGCGTTGTGCTTGGAATGCTTTTCCCGCTATATTTTGGTAGGCAGCAATTTTAGCAGGATCCACTTCGTTTAGCAGTCCTGGATCACTGGATACAATAGAAAGACGACTTACACGACGATTTAACACATGATCCTCAGATTCTTGGATTTCATAATCTGGGATGTCGGTCAATACTTCTGTAGGTTGATGTAAATAATGTAGTTTGCTAATTTCATCATCAGACCATTTAATAATGACCTTTTCCGCACCTAAATCATAAGCCTCTTTTGTGATTAATCGTGCTAATGGTGCCTGGTCAACTGTAATGGTCATTTTTACCCAATCACCGGATTGAACATTGATACCTTTTGCCACTAATAGTTTTGCATACTTTTGTAAATTCTCTTCGAAATTAGCTAACATCTTTTTTCCTCCAATAATTTGTCTTCATTCATAATTTTAGCATGCTTAAACGCAAACCACCCAATATAAATGCTCCTTTATTTTCCTCTTTGTTGCAAAGAAATTCATCGATAGGCTATGATGGAAAGAGAAAGCTATTATGAAATTGGAGGGCTATATATGTATCGTAAAGTAGAGGATTTTGTAGAAGATTGGACAGCTTCAGCAGCAGGAACGTCAAAGGTATTTCAAGCAATTACAAACGACAAACTAGATCAAGCAATAGTGGAAGGACATAGCACACTTGGTTGGCTTGCTTGGCACTTGGTAGGTGCAGCAGGAGCATTTGGTCATTTTGCAGGTCTACAAGTCCCGGGACCGGGACAAAATGAGCCAGTACCAACAGATGTTTCAGAAATCGTGCAAGCTTATGAGAAAGCAGCTGAAGCATTTAAAACGGAGGCAGCTAAACTAACGGATGAAATGTTATCAGAGGAAGTGAATGGTTTCGTTGGACCGACAGCGCGCGGAAAACTTTTACGCGGCTTAATAGACCATCAAACTCATCACCGTGGTCAAATGACTGTATTACTACGTCAAGCTGGTTTAACAGTTCCGGGTGTTATGGGGCCAACAAAAGAAATGCAATAATAATGATTATTTCCTTTGATAGTTGAAATAGTCGAAAACTGTATGTTAAAATCGAGTTCACTATATGGAAATGGAGGTTTTCCTTTTGACAGCATCAATGAGACTAAGAATCCAATTTTTGAATCGTTAATTGAATACGTTCAGATGCTCTGCTTAAATGCAGAGTAAATGGGATTGGTCTGTCTATTTTAGGAAACCTTTATTTTATGATTAAAAAAGAGGGGGACGAGTCTGCCCTCTTTTTTGCTGTCTTTAAACATAAATATGTAGTAGCTACTTTCCATTAAAAAAGAGACCTATACCATTTACTTTTAAGTAAAACTATTTAAATAGAAAAGGTCGTGAATAAGATGAATTCGACATATGAAAACTGGAAAAGGAATATTATCATCTTTTTAAGTAGCCAAACTATCTCACTCTTTGGCTCTTCTTTAGTGCAATATGCGATTATGTGGCATATTACGCTTACTACACAGTCTGGTATGATGATGACGTTGTTCATCCTTTGTGGTTTTATCCCCACTTTTATATTATCGCCAGTAGCAGGCGTATGGGCTGACCGCTACAATCGTAAGCTCCTCATCATAGTTTCGGATGGTTTGATCGCGACAGCAACCCTTGTACTCGCAATTGTTTTTTTGATGGGGTACGATGCCATTTGGTTACTATTTGCTATGGCTGCAATTCGGGCAGTTGGAACGGGTATTCAAACCCCTGCGGTTGGAGCTATTTTGCCCCAAATTGTTCCGGAAGACAAACTGACAAAAGTAAATGGAGTAAATGGAAGTATCCAAGCAATCATTATGTTTGTCTCCCCGATGGTCAGTGCGGCATTACTTACGATGGCTTCACTTGAAATGATTTTCTTCATCGATGTCATTACAGCAGCAATGGCGATTATTACGTTATTGGCATTCTTAAAAATTGCGGTGCATGAAAAGGCATCTGAAAAACAAACAACGAGTTATTTCAGCGACTTTAAGGAAGGGCTAGTCTATATTAATCAGCATGCTTTTTTGAAGAAGTTCTTTCTATTTTTCGCTTTTTTCTTTGTTTTGATGGCACCAGCAGCGTTTTTAACTCCGCTCCAAGTAGCGCGTAGCTTTGGGGATGATGTATGGCGCTTAACAGCAATTGAATTAGCTTTTTCGATTGGAATGATGGTCGGAGGAGGTATTATTGCTTCCTGGGGAGGCTTTAATAACAGAGTACACACGATGACATTTGCGAGTATATTAATGGGTATTTGTACATTCGCACTTGGAATTATTCCTATGTTTTGGATTTACTTAGCCTTCATGGGTATATTCGGAGTTGCCATGCCAATATTCAATACACCAACGATGGTTTTAGTCCAAGAGAAAGTGGAAAGTAATTATCTTGGCCGGGTATTCGGCGTGTTTGGGATGATTTCTACTTCCATGATGCCAATCGGAATGCTCATTTTTGGTCCGATCTCGGATGTCGTAAAGATCGAATGGTTACTCGTAGGAACTGGGATACTAATCTTAATAGTCGGTGTTTTCTTGGGACGAAGTAAAGTGTTGCTAGAAGCGGGTAAGCCGGCAGTGAAGGAAATTTCCGAGTAGAATTATACATTATAAAGACCGCTTGATGCAATAGCATTAAGCGGTCTTTATAAGTGTATTTATTTTTTTGCTGTGTATTTTTTTATGGCAGGTAAAATTTCTGACCCGATCAGTTCTATATTTTTTAATAATTTATCAAAAGGAATACCACCAAAATCCATTTGGGCGATATAACGTTGATGACCAAATAGCTCATGCTGATAGAGTATTTTTTCAATGATCTGCTGTGGACTTCCTATATTCATGACGTCATGTGGATTTGCCCCTTGTACAAAGTGCTGCTCCGGGTAACCCCGACCATTAATTAGTTGCATTCCTTGATTCACATAGGGATATGTCTCACTTTGCGCTTGTTGTGTTGTTTCAGCGGCATAGAAAAATCCGGCTGTTGCTACTGGAAGTGTCGCTGGATCAAAACCACTACGCTTTGCGGCTTCTCGGTAAGCATCAATTGATATTTTAAAACTAGTAGCAGGTCCACCTAATGTGGCAAGCATCATTGGAACTCCAGCATTACCGGCTTTAATTGCACTTGCTGGTGGACCACCAACCGCACGCCATATAGGAAGTGAGCCGTTTAGTGGGCGGGGGATAACTTGTGCATTATTTAAAGGAGCACGGAACTCTCCGCTCCAATTGACCATTTCTTCTTCGTTAATCTTACATAATAACGCAAACTTTTCTTCAAACAATTCTTCATAATTTCGCACGTCATAGCCTAGTAACTCAAAAAGCCCAATGCGTGATGCACGACCAGCGATAATTTCTGCACGTCCTTTAGATATCAAATCTATTGTCGCAAAATCTTCATAGACACGAACAGGATCGGATGTACTAACAATTGTAGAAGAGCTCGCAATTTTTATCTTGCTAGTCGCTTGCGCTATTGCAGCTAATACGACAGAGTGTGCTTGCGTTGTAAAATATTCCTGATGACTTTCTCCTACACTAAAAAAGTCGAGACCTGCTTGTTCTGCAAGCTTGGCCAACTCAATAATTTCATGAATCCGTTGATCAGCAGAAATACGCTTCCCGGTAAGTGGGCTAGGGATGTGATCTCCTAGTGTATAAAGCCCGAATTCTAGACCTTTACTCTCATCTATACGATATTTCTCCATACTTCTATCCCTACCTTTCATTAAGGTTAGTATAATTCTAAAGTATTTAAAACTTAAGTACGCACTTATAAGTGGTATAGTATACAAAAAGATACTATAGGAGTGAAAGTAGATGGAAATGCAACCGGAATTATGTCGCGTGGAAGACGCGCTAGGAATAATAGTAGGGAAATGGAAACCAATTATATTATTAATTTTATTACAAGCTGGTACGCAAAGATTTAGCGAACTGAAACGAAGAGTACCGGGAATAACACAGAAAATGTTAACAAAACAATTGCGCGAATTAGAAGAAGAGGACATTATTGAGCGTAATGTATATCCACAAGTACCTCCAAAAGTTGAATATTCTATTACAGATTACGGAAGAGGCTTAGAACCCATTTTAGTAGCCATGCATGAATGGGGAGCTGCGCATGCCCTTCACAAAATGAAAAAAATGTAGTTGCCAGTCGTCCAAGCTATTCAAAAATAGTGTGGGTGACTGGCACTATTTTATAACCAGGCCTTCTTTAAAAGTTCTACACCACGCGAAATTTCTTCACAAGAAAGATTACTAAAGCCTAGTTTGATCATTGGTTCATCTGCATATTTATTAATGAAGTAGAGTGAAGTGGGATACACTTTTACTCCGGATATGGCAGCGCGCTTGATTAGCTCTTCTTCTGAGTATTTCAAATGTACTTTTACTAACACGTATAAACCAGATTGCTCACCAATAATAGATAAATGCTGCTCGAAATGTTCATTTAATGCTGATACTATATGTTGTATTTTTCGTTTATACACAAGACGCATGCGCTTAATATGGCGGTTCCATTCTCCTTCTTCCATAAATTTTGCCATCGTGAGCTGGCTCAGTAAGGAAGAGGTACTCTCAAAATGAAGAAACTGCTCTTTATAACGGCTTAAAAGTGACTGTGGTAACACCATATAGCTTAAGCGGATTCCTGGAAGAAAGGACTTGGAGAAGTTCCCTAAATAAATGACTCTTGAGGAATCAATAGAAGCGAGAGCAGGAAATGGTTGCTGTGTATAGCGAAACTCACTGTCATAATCATCTTCGATAATATACCCATCCCTCTTGTTAGCCCATTGGATAAGCATTTGCCGTTGTTGAATGGACATGCTCACACCTATAGGACTGTGATGGGAGGGAGTTACATAAATAACTTGGGATTTCATCTGTTCCAATCGTGAAAAATCAGCTCCAGTTTCATACACGGGTAAAGCTTCAAGCGTTAGACGATGAAAATGAAGAGCTTCTCTGGCACCATCATAGCCAGGGTCCTCTACGATAATGCTTGAGAAATCATCCTTTAGTATATGCCCAAGTTGGACAAGCATTTGTTGAGTACTGCTACCGATAATGATGGCGTTAGCATCTGTTTTAACCCCACGAGATTGGAGCAAGTATAGAGCCATTTGCTCACGTAAGCATACTTCGCCAAAGGGGTCACCGTATAGAAAGCTTTCTTGAAAGGTTAGTACTTGATTGGAGATTCTTCTCCAAACTTTTAAGGGGAAGTGCGCTTGGTCTACAGCACCTGCTCGAAAGTCAATATGGACTGATGTCGCAAGCTCTATCTGCTTTTTATTAGGAGAGATGAATGTTTTTGTTAATGGAATCAGCTCTATTTCATTGACGAAATAACCTCTTCTTCCTTCTCCGCGAACATAGCCTTCCGCTGCAAGAAGATCATAACCTGTTAATGTCGTATTACGACTTACATGAAGGGATTCGGCAAGCTGTCTGATAGAGGGGAGTTGCTCGTCAGGTTGTATGTCACCTCGCTCAATAAGCAGTTTAAGCTGTTCGTAGATTTGTTTGTATTTAGGAGAGTCATCGTTCAAAGCGAAAATGATATTCCTCATAAAGATCTCCTTTGACATGTTTGATTTTTTGTAATTGTACCTTTTTAAATGTCAGTTTGTATAATATTATTAACTCGGAATATATAAATAATTAAAGGGCGAGGGGAGTCATTTATGTATATACCTAAATACTATAAGATAACAGACTTTGAGGAGATTAAAGAATTTATTCAACAAAACTCATTTGGAACGATTGTTACAACTAAAAAGGGTAAGCCGATTGCCACTCATTTACCTTTAGGATTCAGTGAAAAAGATGGTGATTACTATGTAACGGGGCATATGGCTTATGGTAATCCACAATGGAGAACATTCGAGGTGAATGAGAATGTTCTCGTTATGTTCCAAGGGCCACATGCCTACATTTCGTCTTCCTGGTACGAGCATGAAAATGTTCCAACATGGAATTATCAAGCAGTACACGCATATGGCTCAGCTAGCATTTTGGATGAAGAAGAGTTAAGGCAAGAGCTATCTGAAATGCTGCTAAAATATGAAAAACATCGGGAGAATCCAGTTATGTGGGAAAAACTTTCTCCATCAATATTAGAAAGAGAGCTAAAGGGAATTGTAGGATTTAAAATAAAGATACACGAAGTTCAAGCCGCTTATAAAATGAGTCAGAATCGTAATGAGAAGGACTATATTAATATCGTTCAAAAACTCCAGGAGGAAGAAGATACAAACTCTCAAGAAATGGCTAAAGTGATGCAAAAGAAGCTATAATGCTTAATTGTGATTGTATTGAATTTTCTGTATGATATATTTAACAAGGAAAATTGAATATTGATGAAAAAGTAATTATTATGCCAAGCCAAAATAGTCTTTAAGAAAATTAATGAAAAGGATGGATAAAAATGGGCTTATTAGATGGTTTGATGGGAAATGCCTCCGAATTAGAACTGGATAAAGTCGAAAAAGAGCTAAAGGATTTACTGGTACCTTCTGAAAAAGTAGAGCATGCATACAAGCTGATTCGAGATCTATTTGTTTTCACGGATAAACGACTGTTGCTGATCGACAAGCAAGGAATGACTGGCAAAAAGGTAGAATACCATTCCATTCCGTATAAAAGTGTCGTTCATTTTTCTGTTGAAACAGCAGGAACCCTAGATTTAGATGCTGAATTGAAAATTTGGATATCGGGAAGTGCTGTGCCAATTCAAAAAAAATTCAATAAATCTCTGAATATATATAAAGTACAAAGTGTACTAGCTGCATACGTTTTGAAATAAGCACTTCCAGCGTAAATGAAAGCTGTTAAACCTAGATGGGTTTAGCAGTTTTTTGGTTTATAGAATATGCTATAGCAACAGAAGCTAAGGGGAGTCGTATAGTGAAGTTTATGAGGCGTCGCAGGTCCCGAAAGCAAGCTAGTAATGATACATCCGCTTATGTGATGGGAGCGTTAAGACAGAAACAAAAATGGCACCAAAGTCAAAATGACGAGGAAAAAGAAAAATACCAACAGGTAGATGTTGAAAAATATTTTCGCCCATCTCGTCGTTCCATTCTAAATAATAGACTATTTGATTATCACTTTTTCAATCCCTATTTTGGAAAAACTTATAGCGAAATTAGTCTGCCTGCTTTCTTTTTAGATACGCCAGAAAATGCAATTCTCTATTATTTTAGCATTTTACAAGAAGCTGAAAACTTAACTGAACAGCTAATTGGAGGTTGCGGTACAGTAGGATGGGCAAAGACACCATTTTCAATTGCGTACAATTTCTTCACGAAAGACTATAAACAAAAAATTCCCTATACAACATATGTTGCTTCTTTCGAAGGCGTTGGTCATACAAACTTGATTAAATTATATAAACTTCCCAACCAAAAAGCAGACCAACCGACTCGTTTTTTTATCGAATTCGAAACGATCAATGGGACAGCAACGGGCGTTTCCGCTTTCGAATATTATTACGGTACTATTTCCATTCAAAAAGAAGATGGGCTATACAAAATAGATAACATCAACTTGATAGGAGAAGACTTTCTTTGCGCTGCTTATCATGGTTGGCGTCAGCAAGGAGAGAACGTTGTCGATATTGAATACGGAGGATGGTGCAAACTCATTAAAAAAAGATTGCCAACGAAAAGAGATGACTATGTGAAATTCATTGATATAATCGGCATGAATGGAAACAATTATCGGTTCGTCTTCGTTCAAATAACAAATGATACAGATGTACTGGTCTCTCAGTTAATAAAAAGGAAGCAAGGGTCAACATGGGAAGAGACAAAGATAGATCCGACCAAATGTGTAGAAAACAAAGAGAGCTAAAATATTGGTAGGATGATGAATATAAGGAGAGTGTGAATAAATTAAAAGGCGACTAGAAGTGAACGAACATTTATCATCGCCTTTTGTAGTTTCTTTTATAAAGTACTTTTAATTTCCGATTGTGCAGGGTTTAATTTTATCGTACTAGCATCGATAAAAAATTTTTTTTAACTTGAACTTTTTCTTTCTCGTTGTAACCCATTTTTCCTAATAATGCTGTTACGGGATTGTGAGATCGGGTATATTCATGCCAATATCGTGGAAAGGCACTTTACAACAATATGTTGGGCGACTTCATCGAAACTATGAGAGTAAGCAAGAGGTAAATAGATAGATTTTATCATATAGAAAAGCGCTAGAGCTCCCGAAATTGCATCTCGGGAGCTTTCTATATATATCAGGAAGCTTCTTTTCTTTCATTATCCAAAAAGATTTTAACATTATTCTTATAGTTGAAGGAGGATGAATGACAGACGGATACCGTAAGATTACCGAAAAAAGAGAGGTTGGTCATGACGTTAGTCAAGACCAGCCTCTCTTCGTATTTACTCGGCAATGATACAGTATCAAGCTTGTCCAATATCCTTCGAAAACGACAGAAATAGGTTTGAAAATTAAATATTTCTTACGCTTTTCATGTAATAGTTTTGTACAGATGATTTTATTGGCATAGGAGTTTCCATTATTCTCTTCCTTTCTTCAAACTCTTCCCCAACTTATTCACAATTCATGATTGTTGACTAGTTATCCACTCAGTTGTCCAAAGTTTCATCTAACTTATACACAACATATCCCCAATTTAGTTATAACTGTAGCGTAATGTTTAGCTCAATCATTTAAGGGAAATTACTTGATAAGTAAATGCACAAAAGGAGAGGTTAATGTTTATGAATAAAACGGTTGCTGAAGTAACGCTAGATCAACTGTCATTATTAGGAGTCAAGCGTATTTATGGTGTCGTTGGAGATGCCATTATTGGATTGTTAGATGCGATGGCAACGCAGGATAAGATTGAATTTATTCCGGTAAAGCATGAATCTGTCGCTGCGTTCATGGCCTCCGCTGAAGCTAAGTTGACGGGAAAGCTTGCAGTATGTACAGCTACGATGGGACCAGGAGCAACCAACTTGCTAAACGGTCTTGGTGATGCCTATTCGGATAAGGCTCCTGTCCTTGTGATAACTGGTCAAGCACCCCGCAACAAAATCGGTACAGATTTTCAGCAATATGTGGATCAACAGGAACTGTTCAAACCATTTGTGACTTACTCAGCGAATCTCGCAAGTGAAGATGCTATTGTAGACCTGCTTCAAAAAGCTGCTCAAACATCGCTTCAGCAGCGAGCAGTCACACATTTGTCTATACCGAAGGATTTGTTTCAAGTAAAGACAGCTGTGGAAGCTCGTGCACTGCCAACGGTAATTGAAGGTACAGCTTCTTTTCAAGTGGAAGATTTAACAGAAGTAACGACATTAATGAAAACAGCGAATAAGCCGATTATACTTGCGGGAGCAGGAGCGAAAAAAGCAGCTCCTGCTATTGAAGAACTAGCCGAAACTTGGGGAGCGGGTATCCTCACTAGTTTAGGTGGTAAAGGATTGTTTGAAGAATCTACCCCATGTCTTCTTCAAGGAATTGGAGAAGGGGGAAATCCTCATGCAGCCGAGGTTTTTAAAGAAGCCGATGTTGTCCTTCTTGTAGGGGTAACTTGGTGGCCGGAGGGATACGTGCCTGAAAAAGCTCGTATTATTCAGATTGATACCAACTTCGCAACCGCCCATAAAGGGGTTCCCACGGAGCTTGGGGTCAATGGCAAAGCAGAGCAAGTGGTTCCACTATTACTTCAAGACTTAGCAGGCTATCAAAAAAATTCTGCATGGAAGACTCAAGTGGAAGAAGCAAAAGCAAAATGGGCTGACCAAAATGAAGAGGAAGGTCAGATTACTGGATCTCCTATTCATCCATCTCGTATTGTGCGAGCAATTGAACGAACGGTCGCAGAAGATGCGGTAATTACATTGGATACAGGAGATATTACTGTATGGATGAATCGTAACTTTCGCCAAAGTCAGCAGTCCGTCCTCTTTTCTGGTTATTGGCGTTCGATGGGGTTTGGTCTTCCTGCGGCTATTACGGCAAAGCTTGTGCACCCTGAAAAACAAGTCATAGCCATAGTAGGAGATGGAGGACTTCAGATGACGCTAGCCGATTTATTAACTGCAACTCGCTATAATCTAGATATTACAGTCCTAGTTTTTAATAATGGGGCACTACAGATGGAAAGTGATAAAATCCAAGCGGCGGGAGATAGGGAACTAGGAACGCAATTGACTAACCCAGATTTTGTTCAGGTGGCTAAAGCTTGTGGATGGACAGGGTTCCGTGCTGAAACGGATAGTGAATTGGAATCTATTCTAGAAAAAGCTATCCATACTACTGGTCCGGTCTTAGTTGATATTTATACAGAGCAGGCGTTTTTTCCAGAAACTGAAGCGTAATATACTTACAAAAAGGCAGAATGCAAATGCATTCTGCCTTTCACTATTTAAAAATTAAAGTAACTAAGAAGTAAATAAGAAATCCATTTGCAATGAGGATGATTGCGAATATTTTCGATTAATCCTTTTACGATTGCAAGATTTAATGAGGGATCAAGTAAATGTTGTTTTAGTAGGATCAATGATTCTTTTTCGATGGACTCCTCCATCTCCTCAATTTTTAGTGTAAGCATCTCTAATAACTGTTCGTTTGTTACTTCTTTCAGAGCGGGTTGTTCCATCGATCGAATAAAATCTTCTGATATGAATGCAATAGTAGCATGCTCGGCAAGTAAGTTTATTTTTTCGACAAGTGATTCAGATAGCAATTTCAAATCAAGAGGAACATTAGAAAATAACATAAGCTTTGAATAATTGCTCATTAGTCCTTTAATACAATAAACTAAATCATATTTTGTGTTGATTATTTCTTCTCCATATAAACGCTCAACCATAGATAAAGTAGCTTTATCCACTAATCTATCGTACATATACATCTTTTCAATTAGTTCTTGATTATGAAATGTTTGGGCTTGTTCTTTCATAAGAACTTTAGCGAAGTCCGAATGTTGAGAAAAGGTTTGAAAAGTAGTATAGAAATATGTGAACAAAAGTTCATTATTTTGAGTATTTTTGACCTTGTAGTCAATATCTGAAATAAGTTGTGTCATAAAATAGTCGATTAATGAAAAGATCAGTTCATCTTTTGACTTGAAGGACAAGTAAAATGCCCCTTTTGAAATACCGCAATGATCAGTTATTTGTTGAACGGAAGTTGCTTCAAAACCCTGTTTCGCAAAAAGCTCTAATGCTTTTTCCATTATTAATTGTTTTTTACTCATATTTTATGTATCGCTCCTAGGTGATTTCGTTGACAATTGACCGATTAGTCATTATTATAATTAACGGAGCAAGATAAGTCAATTTAGGGTAGGTGTAAAGGTGAAAGGTTTAGTTAACTTTGTATTAAAAAATAAGTTAGCAGTTTGGTTACTTACGATTATTATTACAGTATCCGGTATTTATTCGGGTACACAAATGAAAACGGAGACGATTCCAGATATTTCGATTCCATACTTAATGGTTATGGGAGTATATCCAGGAGCAACTCCTGAGCAAGTAATGGAAGATATATCGATGCCGCTCGAAAAAGCGGTGGAGAATTTAGAAGATGTAAAATCTGTTTATTCTAATTCATACTCGAATATGGCAAATGTTCAAGTAGAGTACGAGTATGGGATAGATATGGATGAAGCGAAGCGTGCTTTGCAATCTGCATTAGATACATTGGATTTACCAGAAGGGGCACAAGCACCAACAATTACTGCTATCAGCATGAACATGATGCCGGTTGTTGCATTAAGTGTAAGTAGTTCGACAGAGGATATCGTAGAATTGACATCCACAGTAGAAGAACTATTACTTCCGAAAATCGAAAAAATTGACGGGGTAGCATCTGCTACGATTACAGGTCAGCATATCGAGGAAGTCCAACTTACTTATGATAAAGAAAAAACGGCTGACCTCGCAATAACAGAAGATGATGTAAAACAAATGATTCAAGCGAGCGATCTAGCTGTTTCACTAGGTTTATATGAGTTTGAAGAAGGTGAACAAGCAGTCGCTGTAGATGGTAAGTTTATGACAGCTGATGAGCTGAAAGAAATGCTTATCCCTGTTACGCCAACAGCTGAAAATCCATCTCCATTCGTAAAACTTAGTGACATTGCGACGATTGAAGTAGTAGGTAAAGTACAATCTGTTTCACGTACAAATGGTGAAAATGCGATTGCTATTCAAATAGTCAAAGGACAACAAGCTAATACAGTAGATGTTGTAAACGCTGTGAAGGATTTAGTTAAAGAAGAAAAGGCGGCTATCGATGGAATCATCATTGATATATCACTAGACCAGGGTGCGCCAATTGAAGCTTCGATTAAAACGATGATTGAAAAAGCATTATTTGGTGGATTAATCGCAGTATTGATCATTCTTTTATTCCTACGTGATTTCAAATCTACTATCATTTCGATTGTTTCGATTCCAGTTTCTATTTTCATGGCATTACTGCTATTAAACTGGATGGATATTACATTAAATATGATGACATTAGGTGCAATTACAGTTGCAATTGGACGTGTAATCGATGACTCTATCGTAGTAGTAGAGAATATTTATCGTCGTCTGCATTTGAAGTCAGAGAAGTTAACGGGTCGTGCGCTTGTACGAGAAGCAACGATTGAAATGTTCAAACCAATCATGTCCTCTACATTAGTAACAGTGGCGGTTTTCGCACCACTTATTTTTGTTGGTGGTATGGTAGGTGAGTTGTTCATGCCTTTCGCGTTAACGATGACGTTCGCGCTTGCGGCATCATTAGTTGTTGCGATTACGATCGTTCCTGCGTTATCTCATTTCTTATTTAAGAAAAAGTTATATGGAGAAAAAACAGAAAGCAGCCATAAAGAAGCAGGTAAAATGGCGAATGGCTACAAAGGTATTCTTAACTGGAGCTTAAATCACAAAGTTATTACTTCACTCATTGCCATTGTTCTATTAGCTGGAAGTGTTGCACTAACACCATTAATCGGATTTAGTTTCATGGGCAGTGAAGAAGAAAAAGTAATGTATTTAACATATACACCAGAAGCAGGCGAGTTGAAAGAAGATACATTAGAAAATGTTAGTGTAGTAGAGGAAGAACTGCTGAAACGCGAAGATATTGATATCGTTCAAGTATCTGTAACAGAAAGTGCAGATGAGATGACAGCGATGATGGGTGGAGGAGCAGGCGGTGCATTAATGTACTTAATCTTTGACCCTGATATGAAAGACTTCCCAGAAGTTCGTTCAGAAATTGAAGATTATGTGTTTAACATTGGTCAAACTGGCGAATGGAAGAGCCAAAACTTCACGTCTATGTCGATGTCTACAAACGAACTTAGCTATACATTCTACAGTGAAGATTTAGATAAACTAAATGAAGCGGTAGAAATGGTTGAAGGAGTTATGAAAGAAAACGACGGCTTAGAAGATGTTTCATCAAGTGCAGAGGATGCATATGTAGAGTATACATTCAATGTAGAGCAAGATGAACTTTTGCAATATGGCTTAACGACGGGGCAAATTGTCATGATGTTAAACCCAAACAAAACACAGGATGTTTTAACGACTGTTGAAAAAGACGGAGATACATTACAAGTAATTGTTCAGCAAGAACAAGCTGCACAACCTAAATCTGTCGATGATATTTTAGCAACGGAAGTACCGACTGCAGTTGGTACAACGATGAAACTTTCCGAGCTTGTAACTGTCCAGGAAGGCACAACCTTAAATACACTTGCACGTAGTAAAGGGGAGTATTACGCAACAGTTTCAGGTACGATTCTAGGAGCGGACATCTCTAAAGCTACATCAGAGGTTGATAAGGCAATTGATAAATTAGATTTACCTAAAGGGGTTACAATTGGCACTGCAGGAGCAGCTGCTGATATGGAGGAGACATTTACACAATTAATTGTTGCAATGCTTGCGGCAATTGCTATTGTTTACTTTATCCTTGTTGTGACATTCCGTGAAGGTGTCGCACCGTTTGCGATTCTATTCTCGTTACCATTTGCGGTAATTGGTTCATTTGTAGGTTTATTAATCGCAGGCGAAACTATTTCTGTATCTGTTATGATGGGTCTATTAATGTTGATCGGTATCGTTGTAACGAATGCGATTGTTCTAGTGGACCGTATTGTGCATATGGAACGTGATGGAATGACAATGCGTGAAGCGATTTTAGAAGCAGGTGGCACTCGTCTACGTCCAATCTTAATGACGGCAATTGCAACAATCGGTGCATTAATCCCGTTAGCACTTGGATCTGGTGGCGGAGGCGGCGGTCTCATCTCGAAAGGGTTAGGTATTACTGTAATTGGTGGATTAGTAAGTTCTACTTTATTAACATTAATCGTTGTACCGATTGTGTATGAGATGCTATCCAAATTATTTAAGAAAAACCGTAAAGAAATAGAAGAAAACTAATATATTGGCCTGACAAGATGAACGATTATCTTGTCGGGCTTTTTGTATTCTTTAAAAACAAGAATGGGTCACTTTATGGTGCTTATACACTCGCGAATTAATTAACTTTTTGTCATATTAAGGAGTAAATTATTCCGTGGGAAATAATTTTATCGAAAGGAGTAAAAGCTTGTTCACCTTCTGTATGGGGTAGACAAATTTAACTTATATATTGTATAATAATAATTAGTTTCCCTAACTAACTAATAAAGAAGGTGATCTTATGGAATCATACAAACAGCTTTTTAATGAGTATATAGCAATGTATCGACCATATATAAACAAGTTGAATGCATTACTGGCGTCATATAATCTAACGACTGCCCAATGGTCTATTATGTTATTGATTTTTCGAGAAGGGGCAAAAACAATTGGCGACATATCGCTTTATCAAAACGTAGAGAAGCCAACGACGACAAAACTGGTTCAAAAACTAATAGATCTCGGATACGTAGAAATTCATGCTGGAAATGATAAAAGAGTCAAAATTGTTCAGTTGTCGGAAGAAGGAACGAAAGTATATGGTCAAATGCGCGAAAAAATTGACCATTTTCAAAAGGACTTATCAGAAGGTATATCTGAAGAAGAGAGACTGGTCGTAGCCAAAGTTTTAAAAAAGATTTCTAGCAAATTATAAATAAGAAGGGGAAAGATAAATGCAAAAGGAAAGATTATGGACGAAGGATTTCATTTCTATAACGGTAGTCAATTTTGTCTTAATGCTATCGATGTACTTGCTATTAGTAACGATGGCGACATATACAACGGAAACATATAATGCGTCGGCAAGTACAGCAGGTTTAGTTGCCAGTATTTTTATCATTGGTTCATTAATAGGCCGATTATTTGGTGGTAAACAGATTGCAAAAGTTGGTAGTAAGAAAATGCTTATAACCGGGATTATTATATTCAGTATTGTAACGGTATTTTACTTTGTCCCGACTAATCTTTATGTATTAATACTTATTCGCCTGTTGCATGGTATTGGCGTGGGCCTTGCTACTACCGCAACTGGTACAATTGTGTCACAAGTTATCCCGCCCAGTAGAAGTGGGGAGGGAATCAGCTATTTTAGTTTAAGTGCAGTTTTATCTACAGCTATTGGGCCACTGATTGGACTTGCGTTAATAGCTTCTTTTGGTTATACGAGTATTTTTATATTTTCGTTAGTGATGGGGATTTTTAGTTTACTCCTTGCACTTCCTGTTAGGGCTCCACAAATTAAGTATGTAGCAAATTCTGAAAGCACAGGTTTTAAGTTTTCAAGCTTTTTCGAATCCAAAGCAATGCCAGTATCCATTGCTATGTTGGTAATGGCTTTGGCTTATTCAGGTATACTATCTTTTATTACAACCTATGCGGCAGACATTGATCTAGTGAAGGCAGGGAGCTTTTACTTCCTCGTTTATGCAGTTATTATATTAATTTCTCGTCCGTTTACGGGGAAAATGTTGGACAGTAGAGGCGGGAATAGTGTCGCTTATCCAGCATTAGTGTTATTTGCAATCGGAATGCTATTACTTAGCCAAGCGCATAGCAGTTTCATTTTCTTATTAGCAGCTGCATTTATCGGATTAGGTTACGGTAATTTCCAATCTACTACACAAGCACTAGCTATTAAAGTGACACCGCCTCATCGTATGGGCTTGGCAAATTCCACCTATTTTATCTTCCTTGACTTGGGTCTCGGATTAGGACCTTTCTTATTAGGTTATTTAGTTCCTGTAATCGGTTATAGAGGGTTATATCTATCCTTGGTAGCGCTCATCGTGATAGGAATCTTCGTTTATTATGCGTTGCATGGTAAAAGAGATAAGGAAATTCTTCAATCTTAAAATTATGATAAAAAAATCCTGTGTGAAAATAATACACAGGATTTTTTATATTTGTTAAAATTCTTTGGTATTCCTTCAATATCCTCTGCATCAAACATAATAACCCTTTTCAGTAAGCTCTTAATTATCTACTTGTTGAAATCCACTACTTATAAAAGTGGATAAGCATGCATACAATCTAGAGGAGATATTAAGGGAATTTATAGGGAAGAGGGTTGTTGGTACTGATTGAAAAAGCACTTCTTTTAATCATTATATTGAGAATTTTTTCGGGAAGTATCGATATAGCAGCTGCCATGTTGATGCTAAAATTTAATGATTTGGAAAAAGCCTTTTATATTAATACTTTACTAGCTTTAGTAGGTCCATGCATATTGATCATTACTACAGGAATCGCACTATTTGGACTAGCTGAAAAAATTTCATTGGTGAGAATGATTTGCTTGTTTGGTGGAATCATCCTTATTCTATTTAGTTTAAGGTCAGAATAAGGATTAAATATAACTGAAATGCTACTCAATCTATTCTTGATGCTAACTTTTCTAAATAGGCGCCGGCAACTTCCATTCTAGCTCCATACCAAAACATCTCACCTTCTATTAAAATGATTTTAGTGTTTGGCAGAAAAGCTCGAAATTCTGCTATATGTTTTTCTTGGTATGGAAATGGCTCAGAAGCGAGTAGAAGGACATCAAGATTTGCAGCCGATAAATCCTCTGGTGTTACAGCGGGATACCTTGAACCCTCATTTGCAAATGGATTATGAAAACCAAGCGTATGTAGAACATCATTAATATAAGTAGTTCCTCCAACAACCATATATGGTTTTCGCCATATTACGTAAGCAGCGTTTTTCACTTGCATGCGAGAAGAAGGGAATACAGTTTTACAAGAGTCAACGAGCAAATTTGCTTCGGACTCTTTATTTGTTAGTGTGCCGAGTGTCTTAATAAATCGATAAGAATCTTGAATTGACTGCACTTCTAAGACATATACAGGAGCAATTTTTTCAAGCACTTGTACTATTTCTGCGGTATTTTCTTCTTTTTCAGCTAGGATGAGATCTGGCTGTAGTGCCCGAATCTTATCCTCTTTGACTTCTTTAGTACCCCCAATCTTTTCTACACTTTCAACAATATCCTCGGGGAATATGCAATATTTTGTGCGTCCTACAATTTCATCCTGTAGACCAAGTGTGAAAAGTGTTTCAGTTATTGCTGGACAAATAGAGATGATACGTTTTGGTGTTGCAGGAATATTTACTTGTCGTCCAGTATGATCATTAAAAATTCGTGTCATCGAATACCTCCTTATAAAGAGAAACTAACAATCGGGCTTTTATGGGCAGTTGATCTCCCACTTATCTTTTAGCTATTCTTAAATCTTGAAGTGGAAGTCTTACTGCCCGTTAATGCGGGATAAATCATCGTTAAGGGAAAATTCAGTTTACTAATTTCAATTGTATAGGGAAACATCAAGGAACTCTATACATTTCAGGCAAAATAATGAGATTACATTTTTAATTGACCTAATGAGAATATTTATTTATAATACCTACTAAATAGGTAAGAATAGTATTGTTTTAGGAAAGGGAGCAGGATAATATGACCGAGTCGATTTCTATTCTTTACGATAACTTACACCTTTCAGGAGTACTTCATCTTCCTGAGGGAATTCAACACAAAAAAGTTCCACTTATTGTTCTATTACACGGTTTTGTGGGGAGCAAGGTAGGGGAACATCGTCTATTTGTGAAAGCTGCGCGTAACTTTTCCGAAAAGGGCTATGCTGTTTTTCGTTTTGACTTTAGTGGTTGTGGAGAAAGTGATGGAGATTATGCGGATGTTACGGTTACTAAACAGTTAAAAGAGGTACAAGCCATTCTTGACTATGTTTCACAACGAGTGGAGGTCGATAAGAGGAATATTATTTTGATCGGTCATAGTCTAGGAGGTGCAGTTGCTTCTTTAACAGCAGCTGTTGATAAGCGTATCGGAAAGCTGATCCTGTGGTCACCAGTTGCAAAACCATATGATGATATTGCAGCTATTGTGGGAGAGGCAGCGTTACAGACAGCTAAAGGTTTAGGTGTTTTTGATTATGGTGGTTTTTATGTGAGTCATCGTTTTTTGGAGGACTTAAAAAACCATCATCCGCTAGAAGCAATACGTTCATACGATGAGCAACTATTAATCATACATGCAGAGCAAGATGAGGATGTTCCAAAGGAGAATGCAATGCGCTATTCGGCTTCATTGAAACAAGGCGTTTCAGCGGATGTTCATTATATTAAAGAAGCAAATCATACATTTGCTAGCTATTCTTTTGAAGAGAAATTGTTTGAAGAAACGCTTGTATGGCTAGAAAAGAACAAGGAACAATCGAATAAAATAGCATTATAAATGGCTTTCGCCTTTATTAGCGATTCCTTTGTTGAGCATTAATATAGATTTCTTATTGATTCATGTGCTAGAATAAAAAATGTTATGTTAGTTACTAAAGGTAACCGTAAATAGAAACAGCTTTGGAGGAAAGAAATCAATGAATATTTTAGTAGTAAAAGCAAATAACCGTCCAGCAACGGAAGCTATATCAAGCAAAATGTATGAAACTTTTATGGAAACAGTAAAAGATTCAAAAGATTTGAATGTAACAACTTTTGATGTGTTTGCAGAAGACATGCCATACTTTGGTCAAGATCTTTTCAATGCATTCGGAAAAACACAAAATGGGGAAGAGTTAACAGATTTAGAGCAACGTTTATTGGCTGCTAAACAAAAGGCAATGGATGCATTATCTGCAGCAGACGTAGTTGTTTTTGCATTCCCATTATGGAACTTAACAATTCCAGCAAAATTACAAACATTTGTAGATTACACATATCAAGCAGGATATGCGTTTAAATATAGTCCAGAAGGCCAATTAATCAGCTTAATGCCAGAGAAAAAAGCAATTCTATTAAGTGCACGTGGAGGAATATACTCTACACCTGAATCAGCACCAATGGAAATGGCAGCTACTTATATGCGTAATGTATTTGGCGGCGTATTCGGTATGTCAGTAGAAGAAGTAATTATCGAAGGTCATAATGCAATGCCAGATAAAGCAGAACAAATTATTGCAGAAGGTCTTGAAAGAGTAACGTCTGTTGCAAAATCATTATCTTCAGAAACTGTTAACGCTTAATATAGTGAAAAAATCCCACATTTGAGCAGAATGTGGGATTTTTTATTGGCATTCTATTTTAGTTGGAAAACAGAGAGTGTTAGTTGTAACTTTCTTTCATTTAGTTGTAAAAGAGATTTTGTGGGGTACGTTAAAGATATATAAATAGAAAATCGCTTTTCGTTTTGAAAAAACAAAAAGGGAAATCTCAACTAACTTTATTTTTGACCGCCCAGAATGGCAATAGGATTAAATACTTCAAATTGAATATGATTCTCTGCTACACCCCATTCATGCAATGCCCTATTAATTGCTTCTAAGAAGGGGATAGGTCCACAAAAATAGAAATGCGCATCTTTCGATGAAACATTCGTTTGCAAGAAGTCTAGATCAACAAATCCTTGTTTGTCGAAGTCAGCGGCGTCAAGTTCCTCTTTCGTTGGCGTATTGTAAAGAACGAGTGATTTCACTTGGGAATGCTGCTTTGCTAATTGTTTCACATGTTCTCTAAAGGCATGTGTCGAATTATTTTCTGTAGCATGTATGAAAGTGACTTCTCTTTGCGGGTGCTTTTCAATGATAGAATTTAGCATACTTACTAAAGGTGTAATACCAATTCCCCCACTAATTAGGACAACCGGAGTCTCTTCCTCATCGAGAAAAAAGTCTCCTGCAGGGGCGGAAAATTCAAGCTTATCCCCGACGTTTTTTTGATTGGCCAAGAAGTTAGAGACGATTCCAGCTGGCGCATTATGATGGGCATCCTCCCGTTTAACACTAATGCGGTAGTAATCCTTCCCTGGGGAATCTGAGAGACTATAATGTCGAATATGGTTATATTTCTCGCCCGGTATTTCCGCATTCAAAGTTAAATATTGTCCCGCTTTGTAAGTAGGAATCGATTTTCCATCTTGTGGTTTTAAATAGTAAGAATACACGGTGTCGCTTTCTTTTTCCTTCCGATCTATCACAAAGTTACGGAATCCTTCCCATCCTCCAGGCTGATGTTCTACTTCCTCATATAAATTCTTTTCGATATCGATGAAGGCATCCGCAATATAACCATATGCTTTCCCCCAAGCACCTATAATTTCATCAGTCGCAGCATCACCGAGTACAGCTTTTACGGCTTCCAGTAATGTTTCTCCTACAACTGGATATTGCTCCGGTACAACTCCAATAGCCCGGTGCTTCTCCGTCACTCTTTGAATAACAGGTTTTATGGCTTCTAAATTAGTAATATGTTCACCTGCTGCATAAACCGCAAAGCCTAGCGCTTCTTGTTGAATTCCTCTTTTTTGATTGGTTTGGTTGAATAGATTGTACAAATCTGGAGCTTTGGAAAATAATAATTCATAAAACTTCTTTCCAATTGCATTACTATGTTCTTTTAGAACAGGGGCAGTTGATTGAACAATTTCTATCGTTTTAGCATCTAACAAGTAAGATTACCTCCTCAAACTATATACAACATCACAAAAATAGCCTTCCCATTATGAGCTGAACAATTCCAGTAAAATGACAAACTTTTGTAGATTACATTTATGATACAATCGCCAAATTATTATCTGCAGAAACAGTTAACGCTAAATAAAATAAGTATAAATATATAAAATCCCACATTTCGCCCGAGAGGTTAAATGTGAGATTTTTAAATTTGTTAAAACTTTGGAAAAACATATGAGATTAAAAACCAGAGAATACCGAAAAAGATAATTAGATAGGCAGCGTATTTAATAAATGTTGCGCCTACCAAACCCGAATCTGACTTTTCTTCTCTACGTACTTCAACGCGTTTCTCTTCGTCCATTATTAATCACTCCTAGTCTATTTACTCTTGCAATCTATTTACCCGGTGTCTTAGAAAGTAAACTTGAAGAAGTAACCAGTATGTTTAGGAGTGAGATAGAACATTAAAAAGCCAGAAATTCATAAAAAATCCCTGGCTTTTATCTATGTACTTGTTCGACTATTGAATTTCCATACGAAGATCACCTGTTTTAGCCAAACCTCTAGCTTTAAGCAAATGATAAACAGTGAGAGAAATGATTGCTGGTAAAATGACACCTAATATAATATACATTAATAGAACAATTACACCCTGGTTCGCAAGAATATTTAAAGGTGCGATAAAAGAATTAAGGCCAAGGCCTGCTAATGTATAAGGAACTTCAAAATGGAACATTAATATCGCAATGGGTGCACAAATAACAGAAGATAGAAATGGTCCTATGACAAGAAGCGGATTTTTAACGATATTTGGAACTTGTACTTTCGGTGTTAAAAATGATTGGGCAATATTTGCACCTAAATCATTTTGTTTGAATGACATCGCCGTCCATCCGGCAAATTGAGCTGTACATCCAATTAAAGCGGCCGCACTGGAAACTGGATCAAGTTGCAGAGCAATTGCAATAGCTGCAGAAGAGGCTGGAGACATAAGAAAAATACTCCAAACAAGTCCGATAACTATTGATCCCATAAGCGGCGATCCTGAAACAGAGTTAGCGATGAAACTACTTAACTGCTCTAAAAGTGGAGTAGTAATCGCTGCTAAACCAACCCCTGCGACTCCTCCTACTAATATAGCGGCAAATGGAATTGCTAGCATATCTAATTTTGTCTTACCGGCAATGCGTTTTCCAACCCACACTGCAAAAACGGTAGCTAACACAGCACTGATCGGTTGTCCTGTAGTAAGAATCCAAGCACCATCTGCATTCATATGAAGTGCATTTGCACCGATAGTACTGGAGGCCATCGCACTGAAAATAACTAATGTATTCCCACCAAGTTGATAGGCGATACCAGCACCTATTGCTGGTGCTAGCATTAGCTGCGTAGCCTTTCCGATTGTAGTAAAGCCTTCCCATCCTGTGAACGTACCAAAAGTTTCTATAAGTAGCCCGATACCTAGTGTGACAAGTACCGCATTTGCAAGTCCTTGCGACGCTTTATACATTCGTTCAATGATATATTGTTTCGTCGTTTGTTTCATTTCTAAATACCTCCAAATATACTGCATTAAATATATTGCAAAAATTAAAAAAATAAAAAGCCCTCCAATAGGACGAGCAGATACTTTTAATGCCTAATAATCATTACACTCTTTGTATAATTTTCTTCTACTAAATTGTTATAATATTAATATAATTATTTAGAGTAGTCAATACTATTCTAAAATAAGAAATAGTGAGTAAAAAAGAGCCGAAGTTTTTATGAAATCTTCGGCTCTGGCGTGTATAACTATTTTTTCACTTTGTCTCGTAATTTATTTCTTTTTTCCTCTAATGCTTCCGTATTTATCATCGTTTTACCTAAGGTGAGCAGGGTGATAAACATGACACCAGTTCCAACTATTAGATAAATCATTGTAAACACTTTTCCAAGGTCCGTAGATGGATAAAGATTTGTTTCCACACCAGTCGGTATCAAGCTTACAACGCAGAAGTAAATAGCGTCCAATATTTCCCATCCTTCTTTTTTCGTATAGAAAAGAGTACCAGAAAGAAGGATAAAAAATAAAGTAGTAAACAGAGATAGAAAGATTGGTTCCTTGAAAGCTTTAAAGAATGCTTCAATAAATCGTTTGACGGTTAATATAAAAGACAACATATTAGTTCACCTGCAAAAGTAAATTTTTGTCTCAGTATTATAGCAAAAATATAAGTACTCATACTAACAGAAAGCCTATCGCTAGGTTACACTTACATAAAATTAAAGACCAGGTTAGATATCTCTAACCTAGTCTTCTACTATTTTAAACGAATGTTTGTGGAGATTTCAGTTCTTAATGATTCCCATTCCTCCCGTAAAATCCCCATTCGAATGGAATCATAATATTGACTGTCATAATAACGAACTTTTCTAATGCGTGCTTCCATTGTCATACCTAGTTTTTCTCCGACACGTATCATACGCTTATTACCTGACCATGTTGTGTATCCAATACGAACCAGAGGCATCGTATGAAACAAATGGGCCATCCAAAGTTTTAAGGTACGTGTCCCTAAGCCTTTCCCCCAGCTAGGTGCTTCATGAAAGACTATTCCCATCTCAAGCCATTTGGAAGGTTCATGCTCCCAATAATAGGAAACACACCCGCAAACGATTCCTGCAACTTCAATGGCCCAAAAATTATCTCGTGCAATATATGAAGCTGCATTTTCCATAAATATGTCAAATGGAATTGCTTTATGTTCATAATAAGGTGCATCCCACTTTTTCCATTCGGGAGCCTCATCCTTAAAAGCTAATTCCCAAAGTCTAGGCAAATCATCCGATTGAAATGGACGAATGATTAGCTCATCATCTTGATAAAACATAAAATTCCTCTTTTCATCCCTTAATTTTAAGTATATGAATTGGATTGAAAAGAGCTGGCGCAGCCATTTACTTTCCAATCACCATTTGTACGTTTTTCATCTTTAACACTCCTCTCGATTTATATAGTTTATTGTAATTCAAATATTCGAATAATGATATAACAAATAGAGCTTTGTAACAGTACTTAGCTCGGTGTATATTTGTAGAAATTAAAACTTTGCACTCTTTAGTGCTTCCCCTAATTGCTCAATGGAATTTACAATCACACCATTTTGTTTAATCAAACCTACTACAAACAAGTTGCGATACATAAATTGGTTTTCTGTACCATCTGCTAATAATGCGTCAATTTTTTTCGTGTTGTCCCGACCTTGTTGACGTGTATCTGTATAAAGTCCGAAAATAGGACGATTTAACATAGAGAATGCACCGATTTCAGCAGCGACGCCAGCATCAATTTCAACGCCGTCTATAACAGCCACTAAAAAGTCGCTTTCTTTTAATGCTTGCATATCCGCTCCTGCAATTGCGAGACTATCTGCATAAGCAGCCTTGTCATTAATGGCCATGTTTTCTTGGGGCACATATAAATCGACTCCTAGAATTGCTGTTCGCACCTCTTTTGCGACTAATTCATTAATCAATCTGTCTCCTAAACCAAATAACCCATTTGCTAAATAACCTTTTTTCATCCTATTACCTCCTATATCATCTCTATAATTTTATGGAAGAATAGAGGGGAATACAATGTTCATTTGTTGTAAAAAATTCTACTTTGTATGAAAAATAAGATTCTGCTCATACTATTCCGTATATATGTAAGAAACATTATTTACGGTAATGTTGCTATTTCGAATAAGGGCTAACGAATTGATTATAGGAGCGGTGAAGCTTAGGATTTATTCATACTAATTTAGAAAAGACTTCTGTATAGAATGAGCTATATGGGCTGATTGTTTCTACCGAGTTATCGTAAAAATCTAAACTACAGGAGTATGATTAAAGTTAGTATGTAGAAGGGCTAGTGTATACTATCCTCTTTTTATATCCCTTATTGTTCATTCTTTCTCTTTTTTAGAAACGATGAAAAGTAAGGGTTTTTTGTTCGTTAAGACACACCAAGGAGTTGCTTGTATGTACTTTTTGCTTAATATTTTGGGCGTTTTTGTCGTAATGGGCATCGTTTTTTTATGTTCTCCGAATAAGAGAGCGGTAAAATGGAGACCAATTATTTCCCTTATTATTCTTGAATTACTCATTACATGGTTTATGTTAGGTACGACAATAGGGAGTTGGGTGATCAATAAGATTGCATCTTTCTTTACGTGGTTAATTGAATGCGCGAGTGAAGGTATTGCATTTGTTTTTCCATCAGCTATGGCAAATGAAACTGTAGACTTTTTCTTCGGTGCATTGCTACCAATTATTTTTATCGTTACTTTTTTCGATATTTTATCTTATTTTGGAATATTAACATGGATTATTGATAAAGGCGGCTGGGCTATATCAAAGGTGTCACGTTTACCCAAGCTAGAAAGTTTTTTCTCCATTCAAATGATGTTCTTGGGCAATACAGAAGCATTGGCTGTTATTCGTGATCAGTTATCTGTTTTAAAGGACAACCGATTGCTTACTTTTGGGATTATGAGTATGAGTAGCATTAGTGGATCCATACTTGGAGCGTACTTATCAATGGTTCCAGCAGAATATGTATTCAGTGCCATACCGTTAAATTGTTTAAATGCGCTTATTTTAGTTAGTATTTTAAATCCAGTACATGTGACAAAAGAAGAAGACATTATTTATGTGCCACCAAAATCGGAGAAAAAGGATTTCTTCTCTACGATTTCGAACAGTATGTTAGTCGGGATGAACATGGTTATCGTTATTTTAGCTATGGTTATAGGTTATGTAGCACTTACAGCTGGTCTTAACGGGATATTGGGTGTTTTTGTAAATGGACTTACAATACAAAAAATCTTCTCTTTCATCTTTAGTCCATTTGCATTTTTACTTGGCTTGCCTCTCCAGGATGCTATGTACGTAGCGCAATTGATGGGCATTAAATTAGCTACGAACGAATTCGTAGCGATGATGGATTTAAAAAATAACTTAGATACACTTCCACCGCACACGATTGCTGTGGCAACAACTTTCTTAACGTCATTTGCGAATTTTAGTACAATTGGTATGATATATGGAACCTATAACTCTGTATTATCAGAAGAGAAGTCAGCGATTATCGGTAAAAACGTATGGAAACTTATCGTAAGTGGTATGGCTGTCTCCTTGTTAAGTGCGATGATTGTTGGTTTGTTTGTTTGGTAATAGAAAGAAGTAAAGGCGACTCGAAACATTACATACGAGTCGTCTTTTTGCTATTAAAGGAAATAAACAATTAGTAGCGAATTTGTATACATAGAGTAGGTGAAACGACTTTATAAAAAACTTATCGGTATGAGGTGAAAAAATATAAATTTAGAAGAGCTAAAATCAGCTTTAATCAAACTCAATGAATTCATCTATTTTGATAATACTCATTATCTACGTGATAAATGTTCGAATGAGGATTTATTAAGAGAAGTTATAAAGAAGTTTGAGGACAGAATAGATTTACTGACAGAAAGAGCGGTAGAGTTAAATTCAGAGAAAATCTTTTTATATAGCAATATAGGAAATCTGTATAGAATCGTTGGAAAAACAAAATTGGCGATTGAAAGTCTGCAAATAGCGATAACTTTAGGGGAAAGCAAACAAATAAATAATGTCATTCGTTTAGGAGAAGCACTGAAATATGATGGGCAACACGAACAAGCGCTCAACAAGTTTGATGAAGCGATTGAATTATGTGTTAATAATACCACCTTTTTAGATTTTGCCTTCCAGCATAAAGGAAAATGTTTATTAGAATTAGGACAAACAAGTTTAGCGGTAGATTATTTTCGGAAAGCCATGCAAATAAGATTAATAAAGGGCGATCAATCACTAATTGACTCTACTCAAAAGGCAATTGATTTTACGTATTTACAGGGGGGAATTTGAATGGATTTATCTGTCCTAGAGCAAGCAGAAATTCAAACTTTAAAGTCAAGGCTCTCTGCAATACAAGCAATAGACGGCAATCCGATGGGGGTGCATCAATTAGTTAAAGGACAAACAAGCGCGTTTGCTGCTAAAAATATTCCAGGTCTAACATTTAATACAGTTAGAGGTTTAAGTGAAAATGATATACCATACCTAGAGGATATAATTACTTTTTATAAAAAGAATGCCATTAACTTCCGTTTTGAAATAACACCGATGAATAGTTCAGAGTTATTATTCAGAGCACTAACCGATAAAGGATATTATCATTCTGGTTTCCACGCATCCTTTATTGGAGAATGTGTAGAGAATAGAGGTCAGATCTATCAACCGGATATAGAGGTCTGCCATTTAAATCAGGATGATTTCGATTTATTTGCTTCTATCTACGTGAATGGCTTTGGTCTTCCTTCCTGTATTCAAAATGGTATAAAGCAAAATAATGAAGTTCTATTTGACGTGCCGGGATGGCAATTTTATGTAGCGTATGTGAAGGGGATGCCGGCAGGGGTAGCTGTGTTATTTGTACAAGATAAAATGGCAACACTGGCCGCGGCGGCAACATTGCCAGAATACCAGGGGAGGGGTGTCCAATCGACGTTAATCCAAAAAAGAATTCAGGTTGCGTTTGAAAAAGGAGCAAAATATATTACGAGTGAGGCTGCTTTTGGAAGTGCTAGTCATCGAAATATGGAAGGAGCTGGACTCAAATTAGCTTATACAAAAGCACTTTGGAGTAAATTCTAACTGAAGAAGGAAAAACAGATGGAAACTACAAAACTGTTTTTAAGAAATATATTAGGGGTTATAGCATTTCCATTAACCGCTTGGAACTAATAATTAAATAAAGTAACTGCTCCGGGTGAAATCATACAAACGAAGCATTCTGAAGTACACGCCAATTATATCTGGCAAGACAGAACATATACAAACAAATGCAGGGCATCCCATCCACATAGAGAATCCGGAAATCTAGATAGTATGCATAAAAAATTGGTAATAGAAAGAGATGAATATTAGCTATGCACATTACAAATAAGATAATGGAAAGAATGAAACACTTAAAGGAACTGAATCGAACATACATTATTGGGATTGACGGATTAAGTGGAGCAGGTAAAACGACGATAACAGAAATCATTGCTGAAGAGCTTACTACTAAAGGTCAAAAGGTAGTAGTCATTCATATCGACGATTTAATTGAAGAGCGAGGGAACAGGTATAATACGGGTCATCCTGAATGGTATGAATATTACTCGCTTCAATGGGATGTGCATGGGATAAAAGAAAAACTTTTTGAAGCAGTACATGAAAGGTTAAATCATCTCCATTTAAAGTTTTACGATAAAGAGAACGATTTATGCTATATGAAAAGTATAAATATAGAACAATGTACTGTCATTTTACTAGAAGGAATCTTCCTTCAGCGAAAAGAATGGAGCGGCTTTTTTGATTATATAGTTTACCTGGATTGCCCAAAGAAAATTCGAAGTGAGAGAGTTTTACAAAGGGATGAGTACTTAGGGAATATGAATAATCGATTGAAAAAATATGAGCGAAGGTATTGGAGAGGCGAGGAATATTATTTACAAGAAGTAAATCCTATCGAAAGTTCGGATATTGTTATAACTAGTTTTTGACTTCCTTTGCTTGAAAGAGGGATAAAGTTGAAAAAGACTAAAAAAGACTATCAGCAAATTTTGAATCAGCATATTCTGCTTACAACATTACCAACAGGCCAATAAGAACACCTTTTTAGATAATACTCTAAAAAGGTGTTCTTATTGGAAACAAATATAGTGAATGCTGATTGTTATTCCCTTCATCATCAACAATGTGAATTAGATTCTGGAATAATGGTCACTGCTATAGTACGGGTTGAAACATTAGATTCTTCATTTTTTTGCTCGTAATACTTGAGCATTAAATCGTTTAATTCGCGTTGGAAATTTTCAAATTGTTGATCATCCATTTTTAACTCTAATATCGAGAAAGTTGCATGATCCTCAGAACTGTTTTTTTGCTCTAAGTTCGAAAGGTAATTTTGATACTGGGTCATTAAGGATAACTGGTAGTAAGAAATATAACTCAGCTTCTTATCCTTATTTAAGTTTCTCCACTCTTCCGTATTAAGTCGTGCGGCATCTTCGTTAAGCGTGTAATATTTTTCGGTCACAGATCTTATTTTTTTTTCTTTTAATATTCGTATAACACCAGCATCCATTAATACTTGAATATGCCGGTATAATGTGGCTTGTGGAACGTCTTGGATGATTTCTACCATTTCAAGAGGGGTCAAGCCGTTTTCCTTGTTGCGCATGAGTGCCTGAGAAATCTTCATTCTTACAGGGTGCATTAACACTTCTGCTTTATTAACCAATTTTTTTTGCACCTCCTTGAATTTCTTAGTGAGAATATTATCATTTTTAATAATAATAATCATAGCATGTGTAAAAAAACAATTGCAAACGATTCATTATTATATTATCATTATCGATAATGATAACGAATGCAAGTGAAGGAGAGGTTAGTATGCAATTGCATTATGGTTTAGAAGAATTAGAGGATTTAGACTGGATGGGTATAATGCCAATTATTCTACCGTTTTTGGCGATCGGCTTCATTCTTATTCTAATTGCATGGATCGATTTGTTTCGGAATCGAAAGACAAGAAAAAATGTTCTTATGTGGGCACTCATTATTTTCTTTCTTAACACAATTGGACCGATATTATATTTTGCACTTGGAAGAAAGGATGAAGCAGAACGATGAAACTTGAAATAAGAAATGTAACGAAGCGATTTAAAGATAAAATGGCAGTTAACCAGTTTTCGATGGAACTTGAAACTGGGCAATGTGTTGGGCTAATTGGTCCAAATGGAGCAGGCAAGTCCACATTAATTAAAATCATTGCGGATATTCTAAACGCGGATGAAGGGGAGGTTGTTCTGGATGGAAAGAGGATTTCAAAAATGAAGCGAGAGATCGGGTATCTACCTCAATTTCCAAACTTTTTTCAGTGGATGACAGCACGTGAAAATCTGTTATTTATGGGACAACTATCGGGCATTTCGAAAAAAAGACTAATTGAAGATATTCCCACTATTTTGACGAAAGTAGGACTCACTGGTGAGCAAAATAGAAAAGTTCGTACGTTCTCTGGGGGGATGAAGCAAAGACTTGGTATCGCGCAGGCGTTGCTTCATAAACCAGCTTTAATCGTGATGGATGAACCAGTTTCCGCACTTGATCCTATCGGAAGAAGAGAGGTTTTAAATTTAATTCAGGAAATTAAAAAGGAAACAACGATTTTGTTATCTACTCATATCTTGAGTGATGCAGAGGAAATTTGCGAACGTTTCGTAATTATTAAAAATGGCACAAAAATTGAAGACACAACGATGACTGAATTGATAAGTCGCAACCATGAACCCGTTGTATATGTCAAAATAACACCAAAAGATCATTTTTGGACTCAATTGGTTAGTCAGCTACCTTATGTAAAGAAAACAGAGGTGATAGGGAGTAAAGTGAAAATTACAATGGATAACATCGAAGTACATAAAAATCTGTTAATTCAACATGCACTGAATAATGACGTAGATATTGTTCATTTTGAAGTGAGTGGAAACGACACGCTAGAAGAAATATTTTTAAATTTGGTGGTGAGCGCATGAATTCTTTTTATATCTTGATGAATAAAGAATACTTTCAAATGATACGTGACTTTAAAATTATTTGGCTACCAATCGTTTTTATATTTTTGGGCATGACTCAGCCAGTGCTTACTTATTATTTGCCAACTATTTTAGGCGCACTCGGTGGGGGGCAAGGTATTACGATTGATCCAACAATGGTTCAGCAAGAAGGTGGTCAAGTGTTGGCAACGACGCTTGGCTCCCAATTTGATCAGCTAGGTATTTTGATTATCGTTATCTCTATGATGGGGATGATTCAGGCAGATAAAGCTAGTGGAATGCTTGCGTTTATTTTGACTAGGCCTGTAACAGTCTGGTCCTACATTGCCGGAAAAGTCATATCGAATTTTTTGTTAGTGATAGTGAGTGTAACGTCTGGCTATTTTGTTTCTTACTTATATGTCAACTATCTATTTACAGATGTGCCGATTTCACATATGCTTTCAGCGCTTCTAATTTACTTGATCTGGGTCCTTTTTATGATTTCTTTCACTCTAATGATTAGCACGATATTTAATGGACAAGGTGTTATAGCTTTAATAGGAATTGTATTTCTAATAATTTGTAGAATGATAACGGGAATTCATCCAATAATTGATTTAATAAATCCGGCAGGAATGAGTCAGCATGCTATGTCCCTCTTATTTACTGGTTCTGTGGATTCTAGTATATATGTAAGTTTATTCATTACATTTCTCTGGGTTTTGTTTACATTGCTAGTTTCGCATTTGTGGATTAGCCAGAAAAAATTCCAGCAAGATTAACCAAAATAGGAGGAGAGGAATCGTTGTTAACCATAAATAACTTGAAAAAACGATATGGTAGTAAAGAGGTTTTACAAGGTGTTGAACTACAAATTGAAAAGGGTGAAATACTAGGTTTCGTTGGATCAAACGGTGCAGGTAAGACTACAACCTTAAACAGCATTACAGGGATTTTAGAACCTGATGAGGGAATGGTCACTATTAATGGTATTTCTAAATTAAATCGACTTATCTATAAAAAGCAGTTCTTCTATATTCCCGATACGATTAATGTATTTAAAAACATTTCCGGATATGACTGGATTCACTTCGTCCTGAAACTATACGATAATAAGCAAACGGGAAAGCTGAATGAATTTGTTAGAAATTTTGACATGGATGAAGCAATTCATAATCCGATGGGATCGTATTCTTATGGAATGATGCATAAGATGTCGCTGATTGCCGCTTTCACAATTAATCCACCCATTATTATTATGGATGAGCCGTTAAATGGTTTGGACCCTACTGCAGTATTAATGTTTAAACTACTTTTAAAGGCGTATGTAGAAGAAGGGGGCACTGTCTTTTTCTCTACGCATTTACTTGATATAGCTGAAAAAATTTGTAGTACTGTGGCGATTCTAAAAGATGGTAAGATTGTTTTACATGAAGATATTAATAATGTAATTGGTGAGTGCACACTGGAATCCTTCTTTATGGAGAAACAAGCCAATGAAGCATAAATTCCCACTTACAACGTTCTTTATATCCTCTTTCTATTCCCGACCAAAACAAACGATGCTTCAGGTTGTTCTAATTATCGCCTTTATCTATCTCTACATACAATTGACAGCTGCGAATGTGGCAATTTACTTTTTAGGAGATATACAAGAATACATGTTATACAATTTGGTCATTTCGAACATTCTAGTTTTCTCGCTTATTTCATATTTGTCAATTTCAACTGTTTTTCACTATCACGAATTTGATATGATGGCATCGCTTCCGATTAAGCCTGAGCGAATTGTTGCGTCTAAAGTTTGTAGCAGTTTGATCGTTCCTATCTGCATATCGATTGTTACACAAATTCCAACTCTGCTATTCATCGTTATTTCAATGGAATTTGTTGAGGCAGTAAAGCTACTATTATTTCTACCGATCTCCAATTTGTTTACCACACTGCTCCTATTGTTTATTCTGTCGGTGATTAATCGTTTCCGCCATCGTTTTGTCAGTAAAGTGATGTACTTATTTAGCAATATTTTGGCAGTGTCTTTGGTAATGATAGCTTTTGCAGTATTTGTCAAGCAAAATTTAAGAGAGGGTATGGGCCTCCTATTTTCAGAAATTGAACTTTCAAGTATTTCCGAATTGAAAGGGTCAATCTCTATTTTGTTGAACTTAATGTATGAAACGAATTTACATCTACCATTCATCGGAACTATAATACGCGAGTTTACATCTAGTAGTTTTTCTTGGATGTTTTTCTTCCTCATTGGTTTATTAATTATTATAAGTTCGCTCCTCTTTTTCTTGATAACAAAAAATATTGCTATTAATTACTTTATAAATGGTCATACAGATATAAGTCAAACAAGTAGAAAAAAGTCTAGAATGTACAATATAAAAAGCGAATGGGGATACTATTTGCAACGAGAGTTATGGGTTATTCAGTCGAAAGCATATTTTAAGATGCAAATTGTTCTCGGACTCTTATTTCCACCTGTGATTTCATTCATTTTATTAATAACGATTCAAACAGGTTGGCTTTTATTAGATACAGAATCAGTGTATTTTGGGAAGTACTTTGCCTATGCGCTTTTGTTATTGAGTTGTATGAATAATAATAGTGGTACCCCTTATTCTAGAGAAGGAAAATATTTTTACTTGAGTAACTATCTTCCGTTCAATCCAAGGACAATTTTTTTTTCAAAGGTGATCGTTGCTTCTGCTACTAGTATGATTGCAATCATTACAAGCTTTCTTGTGTATTCTTTGTTGGGATACATGAATATGGATTCCTTCATGATGATGTTGATTGTGCTATTCCTTGTTACTTGTTACAACTTGCTCGCTCCTATTTATGATATGAAAAACCCTAGTACAGAATGGGGAAATCCATCCGAGGCTGTCAAATCCAATCCAAATGTGCTGGTTAGTCTTTGCTATGGGGTTCCAGTCATCATTTTGATAGTACTAATTCATTTTGTATTCCTTCTGTTAGGTATTTCATCTTTTTGGTCAACAGTATTGATATTGATGCTCTCGGTATTTTTTACTTTTGCTTTGATTCACTGGCTCTCAAAGACATTTTTTCGATCTAGGATTGCTAGCTAATGATGTGAAACAGAACATTGCATTGATACTGCCGTAAGAACTGCAATGTATCTACGTCATATTAGTGGATGATGGACACTTAACAGATAGCCCCGTTTTAGTTGCTGAACAAATTATCAATCATCAACAAAGTATTGGATGGTCATTATAATGCTGATCATTTTTCCATTTTTCAATGATAAGAGCTGCGAAGGAGGACCAACACATGATATGAACCGGGAATAATAAAGAAAGTATAATTCTTTTCCTTACCCGTACCTTTTCAATAAGTTTTTTCGTTTATATAAGTGAAAGACAAATTTGGAGGAGGGGAAAACATGCGGCCGCTTGTTGAAAAAACTCCCATTGAAGTAACAGAAGAATTTGAGACGGCAATTATGCCTTATATGCACGATTTAAAAAAGTATTGCTTTTCCCTAACGAGAACTAAGTGGGACGGGGAAGATTTAATGCAGGAAACCTTAGCGAAGACCTATGATAGCTGGATGAAAACCCCAAAGCAAATAGCTAAGGCGTATTTGTTCCGCATTGCTTCTAATACATGGATTGATAAACACCGTAAACGAAAAATAGAGGAAGACATGGGGCAAGATTTATCTCAATTTGCACAAGAAAATGCATCTAAAATGGAGTCAGTTTTTCCGGCGATTATGGCAGTGTTAAACGAACTGTCGGCTAAACAAAGAGCTGTAGTTTTATTTGTACTAGGATTTGATTACACAATAAAAGAAACTGCAAGCTTGCTTTCTGAAAGTGAAGGCTCTATAAAAGCAGCCCTTCATCGGGCGCGAAAAAAGTTAAAACAAATGAACATTCATGACTATTCCTACGACTTGGATGAAGATAACTTATTGCTATATGTAACTGCTTTAAGTAATCAAAATTCAAACGCTGTCCTACGGCTATATCAAAAAGAAATGCAAGAACCATCTATGTATGCTAGAAGCAATCAATACATTATCCACTCTTCCCCAATTGCTCATACTTTTGTGAGTGGCAGTATTCCTTACGTGCTTATCTCAATTCCGAAGAAAAATGGGGGAAGCCTTTTCGTTCCATTTTATCAATTAGAGTTATCTGCATTATTATCGCAAATAGCTTTGTTGAAGCAAAAGGAATTTTCGACTGTAGCGTAGAAAGGGGATTTTGAATGTCTAATCTTATTCCGTATGTTGTGGAGCAAACAAGTCGCGGGGAGCGTTCTTATGATATTTATTCGCGATTATTAAAAGACCGGATTATTTTTCTCGGCTCAGAAATTAATGATGTCGTTGCAAACAATATCGTAGCGCAAATGTTGTTTCTAGAAGCAGAGAATCCGGAAAAGGATATTTCTTTATATATTAACAGTCCTGGTGGGTCAGTAAGTGCGGGGTTTGCAATTTACGATACAATGCAGATCATTAAGCCTGATGTGCGCACGATTTGTACTGGATTAGCAGCTTCTTTTGGGGCCACTATACTTGTAGCAGGTACAAAGGGAAAACGTTTTGCCTTGCCAAACAGTGAAATTATGATTCATCAGCCACTTGGAGGGGCACAAGGGCAAGCGAGTGATATTGAAATTAGTGCTAGACGTATTCTTTTGATGAAAGAACGTATAAATAGGATTTTCTCTGAAAGAACTGGCCAGTCAATCGATAAAATTGCAAAAGATTCCGACCGTGACTATTTCATGACAGCAGAAGAAGCGATGAAATATGGGATCATTGATCAGATTATTTAAAGAGCACTCCTCATCTTAATGGATGGGGAGTTTGTTCATTATAAAAGGAAGAAACGAACGTTGTGTCGAATAATTTTTATAGAAGGAAATGTATTAATTTGAGGTGATTGCGGTGGGGAATGAAGTGATAATAGAACAATTAATATCTACAGAAGAACATATGGAAGAACTATCGGAACTTCTTATTCAAGTAGTTGAAGATGGAGCGTCAATTGGCTTTTTACCGCCGGTAGATTTAGCGGATGCGATGAACTATTGGGAGGAAGTATTGAATCCAGAAGTAATACTATTTGTAGCAAAAAGAAATAATCGAATTGTTGGAAGTGTTCAGCTGCATCTCTGTGCAAAACAAAATGGAGTACATAGGGCAGAAATTGCTAAATTAATGACTCATCCTAATTATCGAAGAAACGGTATAGCTCGCTTGTTGATGAAAAGTGTAGAAGAGAGAGCAAGGAGAGAGAACAAATCGTTATTAATACTAGATACAAGAGACGGGGATCCTTCCAATTACCTTTATGCTTCATTAGGTTTTATTCAGGTTGGAAGGATTCCTAACTATGTGAAATCGGTATCTGGTGAATTTCAAGCCACTATTTATTATTATAAAATAATTGCATAAAAATAATAGTATTGTATCCAGCTGATAACATAATGCAACAGGTTTATCTACCGTTTGAGGGAGATGAACCTGTTTTTTTTATTAAAAACGCCATCTTGTTGTTTGGCATTTAAGAGTAAAAAAAATTACTCTAAAAGGAAAAAGGTTGCTTCATAAAGTAAAATAATTTACTATTAGAAGTAACGAGGAGGGGAGAAAATGGATGAAATTCGGTTAAACGTAGCTTTATTAAGAAGAAAAGTACCTAATTTAACGACTGCTGCAAAATCGATTGGGATTCGACCTGCAACAGTATCCAATCTGTGTACCGGAAAAATTGATTTAGGTAAAGCCGAGGTAAAGACTCTTGTAGGTCTGGCGACGCTTGCTAACTGTACAGTGGATGAATTAATCATACGGGGGGAGAAATTAAAGATGATTGAAACGCAAATTAAAGCATTGGACTTTTTTGCACCACTAGTAAAAGGAGGTACAACAGGATTAGTGGCTAGACCTGGAATGGGGCAACTTGTCATTCTTGCTGAGTTGATGCATCGCTTTAAAGGAAGTGATTACACCACTGTTTTTTTATTGCCAACTACTGAGCATAGTGAGTTAGAAGGTACAACAGAGTTAGCGGACTTTGTTGTGATCTCCGTTGATGAAGCATTTGCAAAATTAGCAGAGCTATCGGGGAATATTATTTTTATTACGGATAAGAGTTATATAGTATCTGGAGAGCTTTTAGATCTACAGGAAAAATTGGTGGCAGAAAGAATTTATAACATCACAACTATTTTATTGGACCTTTCTGGCGAAGTGGTAGATGAAGATATGCCTTATGGGCCTTTGGAAACTGTTTGGCAATTGGATGCGGATCTTGCAACGCGTCATCTTTATCCAGCTATCCACCCAATCTATTCCACATCTTCTATTATTGAAGGTGTCGATTTAGATGAACGTCATTTCCATTTAAGACAACGTGCACAGAAGCTTCTACGACGTTATCGCGAATTGCGCTCTATTGTAGTTGTACATGGGATTAATAAAATTCCAGATACAGAAATGGAGACATACGAAAAAGGAGAGCGTTTAGAAGCCTATTTCTCACAACCATTCTTTGTGGCAGAAGCATTCACTGGTCAAGAAGGAAAAGCAGTGTCCATGTCCCAAACACTTGCTGATGTAGAATCTATTTTAGAAGGAAAAATGGATCGTATGTCTGTTAAAGAACTAACATACAAAGGAAGTCTATAATTAGTAAAAGTGGGGGAAATAAACTTTCTCTCACTTTTTTCTTTTAAAACGGAGTTTAAGTTTAAACCACTAGGGGAAACTACAAGAAAATTCGTTAGTAAAGAGGTTTCTATGACAAATAAGCGTAATAATCAATTGATGTATGCAAAACGAAATATGTGGACAGGTATTTTATTTGGTTTTGGATTAGTAGCTTTTATCGATGAGGTTGTATTTCATCAGTTACTGCATTGGCATCATTTTTATGATAAATCTACAAAGGATATTGGACTGGTTTCGGATGGTCTATTCCATGCTTTTAGTTTTTTTGCGACAATCGGATCGTCGTTTTTGTTGGCGGACCTTCACCGGCGGCATGCATTCTGGCTTAAGAGATGGATTGGTGGCATATTATTGGGGGCCGGAGTATTTCAACTTTATGATGGTATTATCCAGCATAAACTAATGGGGCTTCATCAAATCCGCTATAATGTCAACATTGTTCCATATGATTTAATATGGAATATTTCAGCTGTAATTATGATTATTATAGGTCTTGTTCTTCTGAATCGAACACGACGTTGATTGGAGGGAGTTGGACATATGCATACCCATGATCATTCTAATGAAATCAGTGACCTTGTCCAAATCATATTAGTAACACCTTTTGTATTAGGTTTAATAGGCTATTTACTGTCGGTAAGTATTTCTAATAAAAAGAAAAAACAGTGGCCGTTTTATCGTGTAGTTTTATGGATAATTGGTGTTGTGTGTGCATCTTTATCGGTAATTGGACCAATAGCAGATCGTTCTCATGAAGATTTTTCTGCACATATGGTTGGTCATTTGTTGCTTGGCATGCTTGCTCCACTTCTCATGGCATTAGGTGCTCCTATGACACTTATCTTACGTACCCTTCCTGTCCACTCGGCGAGACGGCTTTCTTATATTTTACGTAGTGGACCAATTAGTATCCTTCATAATCCTATCTTTACTTCACTTATAAACGTGGGAGCTTTATGGTTACTTTACACAACTGAGCTATTTCCCATGATGCATGAAAATGTCTTACTTTATGCATTCATTCATATCCACATTTTCTTAGCAGGTTATCTTTTCACTATATCCATCATTTATATTGATCCCACTCCTCAACGAAAATCCTTTATTTATCGTTCGGTCGTACTATTAATGGCTTTAGCGGCGCATTCCATATTGTCCAAGTATCTTTATGCACATCCACCTGATGGTATATCCACGGCACAGGCTAAATTGGGTGGGATGATTATGTATTATGGTGGGGATGCTATAGAGGTAGGATTAGTCTGTATCCTCTGCTATCAGTGGTATAGAAATACTCGATCTAAGGTGAAGGCAGCTAATCTACAACTACAGAAAAATTAGAAAGGACATGTTTTAAATGGAAAAGAAGCAGGCAAAGTATACGGTCGTTGGGACGGACATTGAAGAAGTAAAAAGACTGAATGCAAATTCGGGTATGAGTTATAACGAGTTAAATGAATGGTTTGCCAGAAAAATGAATGGTGAAAATGGGAAGAATGTGAACGGTACTTCGATTAGTAACAACAAGTAAACAATGGAGGAAAGGTGTGGCGAGCAAGTTGCATATTAAAGCATTTTTAATGAAACTTGTAGTAACTACTGCGGTTTTATGGGTTATTTTAGGATTATTCTTTAAAGTTAACTTTACGGATATATTAATTACAAGCATAGTGTTAACCGTTATAGGCTTTCTAGGTGATTTGTTTGTTTTGCCGCGAATTGGTAATGTGCTTGCCGCGATAACTGATTTCGTTCTTGCAATGGTCGTAGTATGGGTCCTAGGATCCAGCATATTTGACGAAAGAATTGCGTTGGGAACGGCTTCGTTTATATCTGCCCTTGTTCTGATGATGGGAGAATTATTTTTACATCGATATATGGAAAGCCATATTTTTGAACCCCAAATTACGAATCCCGAGGAAAAAACAGGTTATTACCAACGAACAAACCTACAAACTGAGTTTGCTGAAGAAGTGGATGTAGATGAAATATCCAGAGAAACAAAACAAGTAACACCCACGGGCAATAAAGATAAAAATGGTAAAAGAAAATAATAAATCAAAAAGTATATTTCACTTTAAACAGACCATTCTAATATGGTCAAGGAGGTGAGCAGTAGTGGCAAACAACAACAACCGCAATAACAATAATAACAAACAAAACAACAATCAAAACAATGGTCTTGAGTTCGGTGAGGATTTCAACTTCGACAATTTAGACAACCAAAAACGTAACGAAAAAAATAAAAACAACCAAAATAATCGCAATAGCAATCGTAATAACCAAAACAATCAAAACAACATCAAATAATTTAAAGTTCGGTCCTTCCTAAAAAATATAACAGGAAGGACTGTATTTTTGTTTGAAGCTTGAGCCTTAGTGGTATAAAGAACTAACATTTATTTTGTGGAGGTCATCTATAAAATGGAAAGTATTCAACATTTGGACATAACAGATGCTTTCATGAATTATTTATTTCCTTTTTCGTTTCGTGAAAAGGAAAGAGAAAAATTAATGGAACAGTTGAAGAAACACAATTTTAAACTGTTCGACTTAGACAACTATGAGCTTCAAGACCTTTACTACGGGAAAGGTATTCAAATAAACCATCAAGAATTAGATCAATTCTTTTTACCTTTTATTGAAGATAAGCTATTTCCACATTCTGTGAACGCAAGAGGTTTTCTGCGTTACTCGAGAGAAATAAAAGAATCATTTGCTTTAAAAGGAAATAATAACGAATTCAAGTTTACTGTAAATAGTTTGGATATAATACTATGTCCTTTTGGCATTGGAATTATTACGATTCGAACAGAAATGATAAAAGGGCTTGAAAGCTTAACAAACGTGTTGGACTTTATGAGCCATTTTCGTGTATTAGAGCCTAAACTGGAAGAAGAAAGAGGAACAAAGATATATCTGCATAATAAAACATTCACAACAACGAGTGAACTTATTTTGGATTATCTATGTCCTTTTTTAAAATCGTTTATAGTGAAAAACAAAAAAATGGCAGGGTATTATGGAAGTTTACCGTTTTTTGAGGATGAGCGTATGCTTTCCCAAGCCTTTTTAATAGCTGATGGAGGCCAACTTATTACGAACGATCAATTATTCCGAATGGGTCAATTAGATGGCAGGGATCCTGAAGGAAATGAATTTATATCTAGCACTAATCCGGAATATATTAACCGTTATGTAGAGGAGCGGATACATGATAGATGGGCACCGAATACATATACGATTACTTCTTTACATACTCAAACGACTATTTCAGTAAAAATTAAAGAATCATTAAAGAAAGAGATAGCGCAATTTATGAGCATTCATTATTATAATTTATTGCTTCATTTTTATTATAAAATTATGTTATTGAGATTGTCTTTTGAACATAGTGAGATAAGCTGGGAAAAAGACAAGCAATATGTAGAAGAGTTAATCGAGCTAATTTCTAAATTTGATTCGCATTATTACTTTGAAGAAATATCAGTCCGTTCAGAAGGAAAAGAACTTACAAACATGCTGCGTGAAGCTTTTTATTTAAAGCCTCTTTTTGTAGAAGTTAAGAGAACTGTAGATGATTTATATCGTGCGCAAGAAAAGCAAGCGGGTAAACGTCAAAATATGCTATTGTTTATCTTAACGGTATACACGGTTGTTTCCGGGATTTATGGGATGAATTTAGTAATAGAGGATTGGAAAGAAGACTTTAATTGGTCTAGCGTGTTCAACTATACCTTCTTTGAGTGGATTACCCTCGTTACTGCGCTGTCAGGGATAGCATTATCAACAACTTTGCTTATCTCGACAAGTGGAAAAGGTATTAGGGATAAATATAGAAAATGGAAGCGGGAACATTTTAAGTAATTTCTATTTCCTATTCCAACCCGTTTACAGTATATTTATATGTGTGTAAAACGAATATAAATACGAAATTTGAAAGAACGGGGTAGAGATTTGAAAGAAGGAAATACATCAAAGTCCATTGTGTTACCATTAATCATTTCAATTGTTGCGATATCATTTGCAGCAATCTTTGTGAAATGGTCTTCTGCACCTGCAACTATTTTAAGTATGTATCGGATGATCTTGGCATGCTTGTTATTAGTTCCAGTTGTTTGGTTTAAAAGACAAGAGTTTCAAAAGATAGCAAGAAAAGAATGGTTATTATTATTTTTTGCTGGTTTATTTTTAGCGCTTCATTTTGCGCTTTGGTTTGGCTCACTTAAGTTAACAACGGTTGCCAGTTCGACAATTATTCTGGCATTGCAACCAATCGTCGCATTAATAGGTGGTGCATTTTTATATAAAGAAAGAACGACAACCGCTGCTTTAACGACAATGGGTATTGCTGTTGTAGGAGCAGTAATGGTCGGTTGGGGTGATTTTGGTTTAAGTAAAAGTGCAATTATAGGAGATATTCTTTCCTTTTTAAGTGTTATTGCAGTTGTCGGATACTTGTTAATAGGACAAAATGCAGTAAAAAAAGTGTCTCACTGGATTTATAGTTTTTGTGTTTTTGGGTTCGCGGCAATTGCATTGGTTGTCTATAACATCGCAACAAGTGTAGCGATGGGTGGATATGATGCAAAAGAATGGGGAATTTTTGTCTTACTTGCAATCGTGCCAACGATTTCCCATGTCATTAATAACTGGTTGTTAAACTATGTAAATGCCACCACTATTTCGATGAGTATTTTAGGAGAGCCAGTAGGTGCAACAATACTTGCAGCAATTTTTTTAGGCGAACGACTTGTAGGCTGGCAAATTGTAGGCGGATTGCTTGTCTTACTAGGGGTGTTCCTGTTTTTATCACAACAAATGAATCGTTACAAGAAAGTAAAATAATTTGTTAAAAAGGGAAAAAGGACTGATCTCAATGGCCATTAATAATGGCTTTTAAGATCAGTCCTCTTTTAGTCCAATGTTTTTAAATATTAGAGCTGAGGGTTTGTTCTGTTGTCAATTTCTGTAGCAAGCTGGTTTAATTTATGTTCTAAATCATTAATAATGTTCAACTTGGCATCCAATTTTTCTTCGGAGTCTAGTGATTTTCCTATTACTTCATTGATTTGATGCTCTAATTGTACAAATGATTCCGGAGCTTTAACAGACAGAAAGTGTTCCTCTGTAACAGCTTGAAAACCTTGCTTTTGGTTCAGCTCTTTTACATTCAATAGTTCCTGTTGGAGGTTTTCGATAGTTACATTTTTCTGTTCTATTTCATTTATTAATTGCTGCTTTTCATTTTGGGACTGTGTATAGTCATGGAAGGTGATATCTAATTTTTCAATTTTGGAAGATATTTGTTTATTTGCTTCTTCAAGGAGTTGAACAAGCTTATATTCTAGCTGTTCTATGGTCGCTTTATATTCAGCTATTTTTTGATGAAGAGAAGTGACTTGCTTGTCATATTTTTGTGTCCTATATTTATCGGTGGTGAAACCATCTTTTAGCACTTTAATAACCTCGGTTAACTGTTTGTTCATTTGTCTTAAATCAGTGGCTGTTTTCTCTAGGTGATTAATAGTGGTCATCGCTGTTTTTCTTTGCATCTCATATAAATTTATTCGATCTTTATGATTTAGACTTTGCTTTTCCATTTCTTCCTGTAATTTATACAATTCATTGGATAGGTCATTTTTTTCGTTAGATAATTGGAAGACTTCTTGCTCTAGCTTTTCTATTAACACATAATCAGGGGCCTCGTCATATTTTTTTAGTCGTTCGGTCGATTTAGCCAGTTCTGCTCTTAAGTAAATAATCGTTTGTTGAAGTTGTTTCGTATCGTTACTTGGGATGTCTTCACTGTTCACATCATTTCCTCCCATCACAAATGTTCGATAAGAAAGAAAAATTATAGCTTTTCTTTTAATATAGTGATGATTTCTTCAAATTGCTGTTGGTTATCTGCAATAATATGGTCAAGTTCCTGCAAAATTTTTTCTTGAGAAGGCTTATTGCTATCGTCCACCATTGCTACATCCTTACGATTAGTTTGGTTCATCACCAGATAAGTAATGAGCATATTCAATGTATTGTTTTCTAAAAAGAGAAAACTATTGTTGCTTCTCTTTTTTTCTTCTTTTAGCTCGTCCAGTTGCTCCTTCATCAATCGACGCATTAGATTTTTTAGAAGTATTTCCTGTTCATTTCCAGTTAGGTCACTCATTTTCATCCCCCTGTTTAAAAATAGTTCCATTCAAGCTAATGGGATTAACTGCAGCTATCCCTTCTGCTATTTGGTCACTATATGTAAACCCCATCACACTGCCTCCATAAGATTTTTCGGCTGACCATGTAATCTGGAAATTGGAGAACGAAAGGACTTCATTAGGCTCGATGGATGATTTACCTAAAGGTTTCAGCCAAAACTCCTCTTTATTTGTTTTTTCATTTATGCGTTGCCATCCTCCTGGACCCTTTAATGACTGTTTAAAATCTTCATAAACGTACTTCCCTGAGAATGAAAAAGGGGATTCTTTTGAAATTTTGATACATAAATAAGGATTTGTTATCGGTTTATTCCCTATATTCATAACATGGTAAGACCCAAGGCAGAGGCTTTCCTCTGAAGGACTATGTGAAATATCCAATGAATAAGTAAAATAGCTTATGATATTCGGTTTGCTAGGGCTATCAAGCTCACCTACTAATTTTTTTATTTCATCTAAGTATGTTCTCGTTTGATGTTGTAGCTTTTTCATTTTTACTTCTACATCATTCGTATCGTAATTCAATACTTCGCACCCCCTTATCAAAAAAAATGAAGAGAGAAATATCCTCTCTTCATAATATGTTTGATTCTTATCCATTATCACCATCGCCCACATTAAGGAAAAATAACAGGGCATTGTAGAGGACGAATAGGGGCAGGGCATTCAGTTGCTAATTCTTCTCTTGGTTCACAGAACTCAGCTAAGAATTCAACAGTTACAGGGAAAGTAGATTGGATGCTTTGGCAAGTTACGATGGAGAGAGTTAACCCCGCGATATTGATTGAACCAGCAGGAATACCTGGTGTAGCTGTAGTTCCTACTGTTAGTACTCCAGGTGTACAAATGAAGCAGTCTAGATCTGTGTACGTAATTTCAACATCCGTACCTTCAGGAGCACACATAGTTACTACTTCACAACGAGAAATTAGAAGACTTGCATTTGTACCGCCTACAACTGAAGGTGCACTAGTCAACACCGTTCCATCTGCTAAAGTGATACAAAGTCTGATCACAAAGTTCTTACGGATATTGAGTTGTTGTAGCGTAACTGGTGTTCCATCAATAACAAATGGACGATCCTCACGATCTACGATAATTACAGGGTTAACCGGATCGGGAGTCACTTCACATGTAACTACCGCACCAGTAAGGGTAGTTGGAGCAGTTCCTGTAGGTACTCCAGCTGTTGGTGTAAATACGATATTTCCTGTTGGCAATACAAAATCAAACGATCTTTCTTTTACAATCCAGTCATAGACCTTATCAACATTTATACATATAAGTTCTTGACCACCACTTAAATTTTTTGCTTGCATATTTGCGAAAACCTCCATTATTTTTTTGCTTACACAAGTATCATATGGAGTTAGTGCTCAAGCGTATAGGTAAAGTGCTTATTAGAGCATTAATTAAATTGACTGTTTAAATGATTATTTGGTAAATGTATTTACATCTGAATCTTGGTGATTTACTTCTATACACTTCTTACTATGGAAGCAAAGTTTCAGGAAGTATTAGGGCAGATTTGCCAGAGCGAATTGCTTAAGCCTAGCCGTTAAAATTTGTCACCCTAAGTAAACGTCATTAATAGTATAGTCATATATCACAAAGGGGTGAAAGTAATGGAAGATTCTAAGCTATATTCCACTCAAGACATCGAAAACCTGAAACAGAAAATTGCTATTTATAGAGACACTTTAAATTCCTTGAAAGCTGGTAATCCAGTGGAGGTTAAAGATGAAAGAGAAAACATTAAAAAAGAAGAATATGGGGAACGAGTGAAAAACATTTCAGTTCAGATAGAATCTATAAATCAAACTGTAGATGTGTTGAGTCAGGATATTTCCGTAATTATGGATTTATTAAAATCAGAGGAAGTGAACGACCTTATTGAAAGTATTAATACCCTAGTTGATTTACATGATTCAATAAATATAGCCAATGAAAACGATGAGAAAGAGTCTGAAATGACAATCAATCATACAGAAACAATAGCTTCTCCGATTCCAACACCGACTCTGCCGCTTTCTTACAAACAACTAAGAAATTTTTTCCATAATGCAAACGATGTTCAAGAAATTTCGGCCAATCCCGAACCTATAGTAAACACAAGTATGGTAAACAAATCCATCGGAAGAAGAGGTTTCCCGTCCGTAGGGGGTAATTCTTCCAAGAAAAGTCACGGTCAGTCTAGAAGTTTTCATACGAAACCTACGAACACATTAAATAGAGTCGTATTGAAACAAGCGATACCACTAAAAGGAAATATAAGTCCTTCTATTTCCTTCACAACGTACGATACTCAGCCGGAAGAAAATACAACTGATATGAAATCATTTGATATAGTACAAAAAGAAGCAGTGATTGAAGAGCTAGAAAATAAATCTGAACTAATAGTTGAAGAGAAAATCGAGCAGGTAATAGAAGTTACAGCTGAAACGGAAGCGGAAGATAAAGTTGATATGATAGTAGAGGATGAAACTGAGCTAGTGGAAGAAGATGCAGTTGTCATAGTAGTAGAGGACAAAGTTGATATGGTGACAGAAGATAAGACTGAACTAATAGTAAAGGATGAAACAGAGACGATATTGGAGAATACAATTGAGCCGATAAATGAAGCAGTAGAAGAATCCACAGTAAAAGAACAGCCAGAAAGCAAAACAAAAAATAGAGATATTTTTGCATTTTTAAACTTTTTTCAGAAGAAAGGTTAAAGTGGAAATGAACCAAGTGCGCATTACAGAATTTCTTTTAAAAGAAGTGATAGACCATGCACGTGCTCATCTTCCATATGAATCATGTGGACTACTTGCTGGTACTAATGGAAAAGTAAATTCATTTTGGATATTAGAAAATGAACTAAAATCGGATAGACGTTTTTTTGTCTCAGAGACGGCAGTGTCAAAAACGCTTGCGCAAATTGCAGAACGGAAAGAAAATGTAATAGCTATTTATCATTCACATCCAATTACTTCACCCATACCTTCTAGTCATGATATTATAAACCATCCTGATCCTGAAGTAAAAATGCTAATTGTTTCATTTAAGTCAGAACCTCCGGAAGCAAAGTGCTACCACATTTTATCCCCAACATATTATGAATGCCTTTTTTTAATAGAGACATAATATTTGCCCTACCTTTATTTGCTAGTTTTAATATACTACACCATAGCGATGGAGGTGAATAAATTGAAAAAAAACAAGGCGAGTATTCAATATATAAAGAAATCCTCTACGAACGCAACCCAAAGCCCTACTATAGTAAACACTACAACAGATGGAAAAAAAGTAATTAAAAACACTAAGCGTGGAGGGTGTTGCGGAAGATAGTTTTTGCATCCTCTATACATTAAATTGCAAAAGGCATCCTTTCCTCAAAAAATTGAGGAAAGGATGCCTTTTATGAGAAATTATTTACTTTCAAAAATAGCTTCAATTTCATCTAACATTAAATTAGCAGCTAAAACTCCACCTGCTGTATTCCATACAGCATCACTAACTTCGTGAACATTTCCGCTCTTTACTGCACTTAGATTTTTCCAAAGAGGATCATTTGTCCATTCTTTTGCTGTGTCCAGAGCAGCTTGGTCACCTTGTGGTGCATATGTGAAGTAGAATAGAACATCTCCGTCCATTTTAGGAATTACTTCTTTTCCTACTTCGATTGCAAGGTTGCCTAGTTTGGTATCTGTTTCGAATAGCTCAGCTTGTGGTGCAGTACGTTGAAATCCTAATTTATCGAAAATAACTCCCGAGAAGGAATCCGTATAGTAAATACGTGATTTTCCTGCCATGAAACGAACAACCGATATTTCTTGATTGACATTATCGCCCAGGCTTTGTTTTACTTTTTCTACGTGTGCATCAAATTGACTTAATACTTCATTTCCTTGTTCTTCAAGGTTCAAAGCTTTTGCGTATAATGTGAAGTTATCTTCCCAGTCGCCTCTTAATGTCTCTGAAAAAACGGTTGGAGCAATAGCGTTTAATTGATCATAGATAGCTTCTTGGCGTATCTTTGTACCAATGATTAAATCTGGTTTTAGTGCTGCAATTTTTTCTAAATTTACTTCTGATTCCGTGCCTACCACTTCTACATCTTTCATTTTATCTGAAATATGGTCATACCAAGGATCACCCAACCACGATTGAACAGCACCTACAGGTGTTACTCCTAATGCAAGTAGTGCTTCCGTTCCCTCGTTTGAAAGGATTACTACCCGTTCAGGTGTTTTATCGATTGTAGTTGACCCCATTGCGTGTTCAATTGTATAGCTCGAGTCTTCCGTTTTATTTCCTGTATCTTGTTCTTTGTCTGCCTTTTCGTCCTTATTTCCACATGCAGCTAATAACAAGATGCTCATGATGGAAATAAGGGTGAATATGAATTTAAAAGATTTCATCTTATGGTTCCCCCTATGTATATTGCCAATGATAATCATTTTCATTACAATTTTTATAATAAAACCATCCTATGAACATGTCAATATGTAATTGAAAATGATTTTCAGAATCATTGACAGTGTATTTAACATCGAATAGACTAAAGTGTGTAAAATTCTTTACTAATAAGTTGTTGGAAGGGTTTTTGTAATGTTGTTAAAAAATAATGGACAAAGGTTAATTGGACTTTTTATTGCCATTTTTATATTACTACTATTGATGTGTGCAAGTATTGTTTACGGATATACGGACACAACGTGGAGAATGGTCTTGGACGCTTTTCAAAATAATAACGGTTCAAACGAACATATAATAATAGAAACTGTAAGATTGCCAAGGTCATTAATTGCGGCAGCCGTTGGAGGAAGTTTAGCTATTTCTGGAGTTCTTATGCAAACTTTAACTAAAAACCCACTTGCATCACCTGGAATTTTTGGTGTAAATGCAGGAGCGGGGTTCGCGGTAGTCTTAGCTGTCACATTATTCTCTGTAGGGAATCTTCAGGCATTTACGTGGATATCCTTTTTAGGGGCAACTGTCGCTGTGATCGCTGTATATACAATTAGTTCTACGGGTAGAGAAGGGTTAACACCAATGAAATTAACATTGGCTGGTGCAGCAATTTCGGCTATGTTTGCTTCTTTTACCCAAGGCTTTCTAGTTATTAATGAGGCTGCCTTCGAGCAAGTTTTGTTTTGGCTAGCGGGGTCTGTAGAAGGAAGGAAAATGGAGATTTTAACTAATGTCTTACCTTATTTGATAATTGGTTGGTTAGGATCGCTTATCATCTCTTCCAAGATGAACGTTTTTTCTATGGGGGAAGATGTGGCAAAAGGTTTAGGTTTGAATACAGGATTTTTAAAGATAATGGTTGCTATCATTGTCGTCCTGCTAGCAGGAGGATCTGTAGCAATTGCAGGTCCGATCGGTTTTATTGGCATTGTTATTCCACACGTAACAAGATCTATCGTTGGAATAGATCACCGTTGGCTCATACCTTTTGCTGGTATTTTAGGAGCCATTCTTTTGCTTGTAGCAGATATAATGGCGAGATATATCATCATGCCACAAGAAGTTCCTGTTGGTGTAATGACTGCTATTATCGGAACTCCATTCTTTATCTACATTGCAAGAAAGGGGTTTAATGCACGATGAGTCAATATAAAAATTTTAGACCGATGAAAGGAAAAGTATCCTTTCTCTTAGATAAAAAAGCAACGATTGTCTTAATAGTTTTGATAATAATAGCAGGGGCTATTTTCGTTTTAAGTACAGGAATGGGTGATATGAAATTAAGCCCGTTAGCTGTTCTAAAGGTGTTTTTCGGTGGAGGAACAGAAATGGAGACACTTGTTGTTCAGTCGTTTCGTTTACCAAGGATTATCGTTGCGTTAATAGTAGGGATGGCTCTAGCGGTTGCGGGAGGGATACTTCAAGGGATCATTCGTAACCCCTTAGCGTCACCCGATGTTCTAGGGCTTACAGGTGGAGCTTCCGTTGCAGTAGTAAGCTTTTTAGCATTTTTTAGTGACCAGAACAATGCTTTGACAGTGAGCATAAAATGGATGCCTTTAGCTGCATTTGCTGGGGCAACCATTATTGCCATGCTCGTTTATTTCCTAGCATGGAAAAATGGAGTATCACCTATAAGGATTGTTTTAATAGGTATCGGTATTTCTGCTCTTATGCAAGCTTTAACGACTTTAATGATGATCATGGGTCCTATATATAGAGCGAGTCAGGCTAATATTTGGATTACAGGTACCGTATACGGTTCAAGTTGGGGCAATGTAGCAATATTAGTGCCATGGACTATAATTTTTATTGTAATTGCCTTTTTTATGGTAAAGAATATAAACATTTTAGAACTTGGAGATGATATTGCGACTGGTGTAGGGGGGCATATTCAGCGTCATCGTTTTTTATTGTTACTGATTAGTACAGCACTTGTCGGAGGATCTGTTGCATTTGCAGGTGGTATTGGATTTGTCGGTTTAATGGCCCCTCATATGGCAAGAAGATTAGTTGGTTCTTCGTTTGGAGCATTATTACCAGTATCTGCTTTCATTGGTGCTATATTAGTTATGCTAGCGGATCTAATCGGTAGAACAATGTTCTCTCCATTAGAAATTCCAGCGGGCGTGTTTACTGCGGGAATAGGAGCACCGTATTTTATTTATTTACTGTTTAAAACGCGTAGCGCATAGATGATTCATATAGAAAATTTCGGGAAAAGGAGTGACGAAAATGAAGACAGCGATTGAGACAAAAAACTTAACCCTTTCGTATGGGGATAGCATTATTATTAATGAATTAGATCTTCAAATTCCTAAAGGTGAAATTACTGTTTTTATTGGTGGCAATGGTTGCGGAAAGTCGACAATTCTTCGTTCTATTGCTCGATTATTAAAACCAAAAAATGGAGCGGTTTTGTTAGAAGGAAATGCAATTTCCAAAATGTCTACAAAGGATGTTGCAAAACAAATGTCTATTCTTCCGCAATCTCCTATTGCTCCAGAGGGACTTACCGTTCTCCAACTAGTAAAGCAGGGGAGATACCCTTATCAAACGTGGTTAAAGCAATGGACCGAGAAAGACGAGGAAGAAGTAACAAAGGCTTTGAAAGCTACTGCGATTGAAGATTTAAAGGATCGTCCGGTAGATTCGCTATCTGGAGGGCAACGCCAGAGGGCTTGGATTGCGATGACTTTAGCGCAAGATACAGATGTTATTCTTTTGGATGAGCCTACAACTTATTTAGATATGACACACCAAATTGAAATACTAGATTTGCTATACGAATTAAATGAAAAAGAGCAAAGGACTATTGTAATGGTGTTGCATGATTTAAACTTAGCATGCCGCTATGCGGATAATATTGTTGCGATAAAAGATCGTAAGATATACGCACAAGGAAAACCAGAGCATATTGTAAGTTGTCCTTTAGTAAAGGATGTATTTGGTATGGACTGTCAGATTACAATGGACCCACTATTTGGAACTCCTTTATGTATTCCTTTTGGAAAAGGTAGATGTATTCTAAAGGAAGTAGTGTTGTAATTGGATTCTAAATTAGATAAGCTCCGAAAGCTGCGTCTTACAACTGAAAGAATACATTCTTCTCTTTCTGTAGAAATTAGTGAAATTCTAGAGGAACAATCTATAAGTAACTACTTAGACATTCTTAGTACTCACATTGGAGCTTCTAATACTAAAGTTGCGGCATCTTTATTTGTGAAACGCTATTCATTCTTAACGGTTATATATTTGTATGCAATGACAGCATGGAACGAAAAGCTAAACGTTTCTTATAAAAATATATCGTTAGAAACAGATGATCATGATAAACTTTGGTTGCCAAATTTCCACTTTCATAATTTGGAATCGGAAACATTACATGTTGATAGGAATGAGTGGCGATCGTATTGTATAGAAGCTCTATTTAAGGAGCATATATCTCCTATACTCAATCTCCTTTCACAAACAACGAAAGTGTCAAAACTAATTCTATGGGAAAATATAGCGGTTTACATATACTGGCTGTATGGAACAGTTTTAACGGAAGAAGAACCAATAGAGATAGTCAATCGGTCAAAGGAAGATTTTCAATTTATCATGAATAAAGCTCCGGGCCATTTATTTGGAGATTATGATATAAATCCCTTAAATAGATATTGTCATGAAGGGCAAGGAATTGAAGTCAGAAGAAGTACTTGTTGCTATTCACATCTAACAAATAGCAAGAAGTATTGTAAAACTTGTCCTCATCAGTGCAAATGAAAAGTTTATAATAATAAATTACCCAAGAGGAAACCTCCTTTAGAATTTACTATCTAAAGGGGGTTCTATTTGTGTTATGGTTAAAGAAAAAGGAGAACTAAACATGTACAAATATACATATACACAACCAATTTCCCTTGAAACAACACCAATTACACCTGTATATAATGAAGAAAGTATCCTGGCCTACAAATTTCAAAGGCATTACTCGAGTGGGATAAAAAAGTATATAGACAAGCTAATGGATTATCGATATTTTTTACAATATGATGTATATGACCTAGAGAATCAACTAGTATTTACATGCAAGAAGGTCTCGAGAAAAGGCAGCATTTACTTTGAAGCTTACGACTATTTAACAAAAGAAAAATATATGGTGGCTTACGATAAATGGAAAGAACTGATTCCAGATTTAATCATCACAAAAGGCAATTTACAAATCCATATCCAGAAGGAAATGGAAGGCTGGTCACGATTTATATGTGATGGCAAAGAAATCGCAAAATGGAAAGCAGATATGGATGGAGAATTTTTAATCCAGTTAGAAATAGCAGAAGATTCACCCATTCAACATCCGGCATTTTTTATCGGTATTAGCCAATGCGTATTGTTTATTGGGGGATGACAATACAATAGGGGGAAGAAGAACCAACAATGAGACATTTAGATAAAGAAATACTAATACCAATAGTGGCAGTCCTTATTTTCATGTTTTATGCATCGTATATTACAATCCAATCACCACTTGTTGGTTTTGGTGTTAAAAACGAGAAAGGCAATTGGATAGTTGACGATATACATGAGGACGGTTGGGCATATAACCAAAATATAGAGCCGGGGGATATATTATTAGAGCTAGATGGTGATTGCCCGGAACATAATGACCAAGTTATAAAAGAACAGTTAATTAGAGCAGCAGAAAATTTTACTTTAATAGGTAAAAACGGGGTAGAGAAAACCTTCTCTGTTTCTTACGTGTCTGAAACAAAGCAGCTTTTCTCGCATTTACTCTTTCCACTTCTCTATTTATTATTAACTATATACGTTGCACTCTATATATACCGTAAACAAAAGAAAGAACTATCTGCGCTTGTTTTAATCCAATTTTTACTCTGCATTGCCTTGGCATATGGAAGCGCGGGAGCTTCGAGTCGAGGAGATATAGTGGGACGAGTAGTTAACGGAGTAACGCTTGTAGGCTGTCTAGTTTTTTATATCCAGTTTCTTAAGATTTTCTTAGAAAGGTTTCAAATTACGTTTATCAGTGAATCTAGTCTACGAAAACTATTTTGCCTTCCATTATTTATCTTTATAGCAAACTTAGTTACTTTGTTCGTTCCGATATGGAAGGATACTCGGACGATGTTGGAATTGGGGATATTTAGCTTACTGCTCATTCTTATTATCGCTTTATTTATCAAAAATTACTCTCAGTATAGGGATAAGCCGGGGAGTCAAGCTGTGAAGCTACTTGTATTCCTATTTGTTCTAGCTTTTGTTCCATTTACGTTTTTATATGCAATTCCGGCAGTAATTATTTCAGAACCTATTATGAATGCTGAAATAGCAGTTATGTTTTTATTATTCATTCCTATCAGCTTCATCTATTTACAATTAACAGAGAGGCTGTTTGACATCGACTACATTTTAAGTCGGTTTAAATATTATACTGTACTTGCATTTCCATTTTCGGCTCTTATTTGTGGAATAATTAGTTTGTTTTTAATAGAAAATGTATCCTTGGAAAAAGTTTGCTTGGTATTTGCGATGCTATTTGTCAGTAACATTCTTTTCTTGTACATAAAAGAAAGAATGGATTACAGAAATAGAAAGTATATGTTCTCGGTTAGAGGTAACTTACAAACGAATATGTACACTTTTTTTCAAAAAACAAAAGATGAAAACAAAGTACAAATCGTTATCGATCGAATATTAAAAGAGATGGAAAACACGTTGAATGTAAAAAGCGCAAATTTTATAGAAATGCACCAGGAAGAATCCTCCAAGGCTTGGAAAGTTCATACTAAATCATCAGAAACTTTAATGGATTTATCAAAATTAGAAGCAGTGGATTGGGAATATGAATCGATTGGCAATATCCTCACCTTTTCAAGAGGTTTTGCCGTAGTTGTTGGTAGTGACATTCATGTTAAGAAACTTATTTTATGTGATGAGAAAAAAACAGGCGTGAAATTGAAAAATGATGAGAAGATTTGGATTGAAATGATGGCTTACTTTGCAAATGTAGTTGTGGAAAATATGAAGCTTATAGAAGGATTAGTGGAACAAATCGACGAACTAAAATTGCAAGAAACAAATGAGTACCCAAAATGGTTATCGAGATTATTATTTGCACTTTCAGAAAAAGAGAGAGCAAACCTATCCAATGATTTGCATGATTCTATATTACAGGAACAATTGCAGCTGTTAAGAGAGATGGATAGTATTCAGAAGATAGTTGATGATCAACCGATTAAAGATAAATTGAACGAGATGAAAGAACAGATGTTAGATAATGTGCACCTCATTAGGGAAACGTGTATGGAACTCCGTCCTCCATTACTAAGTGAACAAGGGTTAAAGGTATCTTTACATAGGTTGATCCGCCAAACCAAATTGCGTTGTAACTTTCTTCTTTATGTATCCATAGGTGATAACATTCAACCTAGTAAAGAGGAAGAGCTGATATTCTATCGTATATTCCAAGAATTACTTACAAATGCAATGAAACACTCTAACGCAACAGAAGTAAGAATTGACTTTTATCAAGTCGATCGGTCGATCATACTTCAGTATGAAGACGATGGGGTAGGGATTGATCTGACAAATGAAGGATTTTCTTTTAGCTCCATGGGTCTCGTAGGGATAAAAGAACGAATTAGAAGTATCGATGGAAATATTGAAATAAGATCATCTAAAGGTCAAGGAATGAAAATCAGAATTGAGATTGAAACGGAGGCGAAGTGAAGTGATTGAAGTGTTAATTGTAGATGATCATCCTTCTGTAAGCGAAGGAACAAAGGTTATTATAAACCAACAAAAGGATATGAATGTTACTGTATTGACCAACAGTCTAGAAGTAATGGGACATCTGGAGCAAACGACTTACCATGTGTATTTAATCGATTTATATATGCCGGAACTGAATGGATTAGAACTGATGAAAATGATCAGAGAAAAAGAGCCAGAGTCGATTATTCTCATTTATACCGGATTCGACATGGAGACTCACTACAATTTGTTGATGGAAGCGAAAGTTTCCGGTTTTTTAAGCAAAACAGCAACGGGGGATCAAATTATTACAGCCATTAGATGTGCATTAAGAGAAGAGGTGGTTGTTCCATTATGCTTACTTCGTCAGCTTAAAAGAGTCGAGGTTCCTGTGAGTGTACAGGATAAAGAAGCACCTTTAGTGAATATTCGTTTAACAGAAAAAGAACAAGCAATTTTAAGGGAAATAGAAAAAGGTTATACGAATAAAATTATAGCTAGAAACTTAATTATGAGTCAGCGGACAGTTGAGCACCAATTAACGAAAATTTTCTCCAAGCTAGGTGTGGAATCAAGAATGGAAGCTGTGCAAAAAGCACAGGAGCACCAGCTATTATCGGTGGATTAAATCTTAAAAGCCAATCAAGGAGGAAGGGGGACACGTTATGAACGGAGCAGCAATGTTCAAGATGACGTTATCAATGGCAATATTTGGTTCGATTGGTTTTTTTACAGGTAAAACTGGTATACCGGCAGTAGAATTGGTTTTTGTGCGATGTATTTGCGCTACGCTTTTTCTGGGCTTCTGTTGGTTCATCACAGGACAACACAAAGTGGAGGTTTGGAACAAACGTGAAGTAATACAAACGCTTATTTGCGGTGTTTTTTTAGTATTAAACTGGGTATTTTTATTTAAAGCATTTGAGGAGATGTCCATTACGGTAGCTATCTCTATTTATAATTTGGCTCCCATATTTGTTTTGATATTAGGGAGTTTGTTTCTGAAAGAAAAATTGACATTCACATCTTTATTAGCAATTATCGTTTGTTTCCTTGGAAGTATATTTATTATTGGTATTCAAAATTTCACTTCCTTAACAGATTTCATGGGCTCAGGCTTTGTGTGGGCTTTGTTGTCAGCGCTGTGCTATGCGTTGACGATGTTGCTTGGAAAGGGAATTAATGGTTTAAGTGCGTATGCTATGACCTTTGTACAAACAATAATAGGGATTTTGATATTACTTCCAATCGTAAGTTTTGATGTGTTTCGTGATTTAAGTGGATCCAATTGGCTTTACATATTAGGAACTGGCTTGATACATACGGGATTTGTTTATTACTTATTTTTTGATAGTCTTCGCAAACTATCAACTGTGGTTATATCCGCTTTAGTTTTTGTTGATCCAGTTGTAGCTATTTTACTTGATACACTTATTTTAAATTTCCGTCCTTCGATTTTACAGACGATCGGTATACTACTTATTTTTGGAGGCATTATTTACACTTTGATCAAACCAGGGACAAATCCAAAAATGGAAGTTTGAAAACAGGGCTGAAAAGGAATAATGGTTATACAACGATAAATAGGAGGAAAACCCATGGCAAAACTAACGCTCAAGGAACAAGTATTACTTGCCTATTATATTTATAATTTTTTAGAAGACACGGAACAAGCGATGAGGGAATTGGAGAATATCTTACAGGATAGCCTACAAGAAAATCACGTTAAATCGGTAGAAGAGCTGCAAAGGGAAGGCTTGGTAGATAGTTCAAAAGAGGATGGCAAAGAGCGTATTACGAATGAAGGTGTGTTATATATAAATAATATCCTACACATTCAATCCGAATCGACCGATGGAAACAAACTGGCGCATGTGAAAGATAGCCTTCTGACATATGAAATAGCTTTTACTGAGGAAACGCTGAAAGAATATATCTATAAGAACGTGGGAATAACGGATGAAAATAACTAAATAGGACCTCTTAACGTTTGATTAGAAGGCCTAGTCAAACGTTTTTTGTTATAGAAAATAGTAATCTATTACATTTAAATATTTTCGCCTAAACGACGTAGGGTATGTCAATTTATTAAGCGCAGTATAGGGAAACTGCGCGGGAGTGAGTGAGTTGATTAAAGTATCCGCTGGGATTTCCGCTACAGGGTGGACGCTTTCCGCGGGCACGGCTTCAATCTCCTCGGAGCTCTCGCTCCTGTGGGGCTTTCAGCTCGTACTGTTCCCGCCGGAGTCGTCACCCCTTCGCTACAATCCAATAGAGTTTGCTATTTACTCCATAATGAGAAACTAAAGTTAGTCCTATGTTGCATTTTCTATGGGTGAAAACCTTTGATTAGTGGAAAAAGATATACTATCTAGCGATTGTTATCAATTATAGGGAGCTGCCATTGCTTGAATGGCTAATAGCAACCTTTCCTATAATTTATACTGTACATAAAATGATTCTAAAAAGAAACTGCTTGCCGGTTGTAAATAAATTAAATAGCTTTTTGCATTTAATTATGGATTAGTTAGCAAAGATCTATTGATTGAAGCGTAAGGCGGCGACACCTGCGGGATCAGCGGGACAGGTGAGACCCCGCAGGAGCGTGCGACGAGGAGGCTCACCTCCCGCCCCGCGGTAAGCGTCCGCCTGGAGCGGAAATCAAGTGCCTTTGCCGTATCTCTTTACGACGCAGTTTCCCTAAAGCTGTAGTTTGCGATGTTTAGGTATCCAGTAAAAGAAATGTCACCTCTAACTTTTCATTTTTTAACGGGAAACGCTTTCAAATTCTTAACTAGCTTCATAAGTTCGGGTATGATAAGATACTTCTTATGAAAAAATCAATAGTTAAAGAAGGAATGTAAATGGCAGTTCAAAAGAAGAAGGATTTAGGGGAAAAGTTGAGTCTATTTCATTTAACTTGGCCCATTTTTTTAGAAGTATTTTTATTTATGTTAATGGGAATTGCCGATACGTTTATGCTAAGTAGCCTATCAGATGATGCGGTGTCTGGGGTAGGGGCGGCGAATCAGTATATTCATATTGCCATTTTAATATTAGAAGTAGTAGGAAACGGTGCAGCAATCGTTGTTTCTCAATATTTAGGCTCCAAGCGATTTCTTGAAGCTTCTAAAATTTCTGGTTTGGCGGTTACGTTGAATTTAGGAGTTGGAATTGTATTAAGTATAGGATTTATACTGTTTTCTAAAAGTATGATGACGGCAATGAACTTGCAAGGAGACGTTCTCGTTCACGCGCATCAATATTTGTCCATTGTCGGAGGTGCCATTTTCCTTCAGGCAGTGATTAATGCATTAGCGGCAGTTATTCGAGTACATGGTTATACGAAACAGACGATGCTAGTGTCTTTAGGGATGAATATTATTCATGTGGTAGGGAACTATTTGTTGATCTTTGGGAAATTCGGTTTTCCAGAGTTAGGAGTACAAGGGGCAGCTATTTCTTCTGTACTAAGTAGAGTGGTTGCATTACTTGTTTTCTTCTGGTTGTTGTATCAAGTAATGGAATACCGTGTGAAAGTACGTTATTATTTCACAATATCCAAAGAGTATATTCGTAAAATCTTACAAATTGGCTTACCTTCTGCTTTTGAACAGATATTGTATCAAGGATGCCAAATTGTATTCCTTTATTATGTAACGTATTTAGGAGCAGAATCGTTAGCTGCAAGACAATATGCGGTGAATATATCGATGTTCACTTATTTATTTGCAATAGCAATCGGAATGGGGACGGCAATTATTGTCGGAAGACTAGTTGGCGCAAGTGAGAAAGATGAGGCGTATAAGTCGGTATGGAAAAGTGTGAAATGGGCTTTATTATTCACGCTTGTAATGGTCGCGATTGTTATGATATTCCGAATTCCACTACTAAGCTTGTTTACGAATAACGAACAAGTTATACAAATCGGTGCATCTGTATTAATCCTAAGTATTTTGCTAGAGACTGGTCGTACAATGAACATTGTAATTATTAACTCATTACGAGCAGCTGGAGACGCTAAATTTCCAGTAGCGATGGGTGCACTATCTATGGTCATGATGAGTTTGCCATTAGGATACTTTTTAGTGTTTGTATTGGATTTGGGCTTGCCAGGAATTTGGCTAGCAATAACAGCGGATGAATGGACAAGAGCCATCATTATGTATTTTAGATGGAAGGGTAGAAGATGGGAGAAGTTTGCTCTCGTAAAACCGATGGAAGAAAAAGAAAGACCAAGTGAAAGCTAAGCATAAGCTTTCCTTGGTCTTTTTGTTCAATTATTCACTAAAGTAGCACAGGTTTCCAAGTTTAATGTTTTCAACTGCTCCACTGCTTTTTTTAGTGTTTCAACATCTTGTACAAGTGCAAGTCGTACGAAGCCAGCACCTTCGGATCCAAATACTGTACCCGGGACAGTGACGACACCAGTTTGACGAATGACTTCAAAGGCAAATTCTTTATCATCCATATCATAAGGATATTTAGCCCAAACGAACATACCACCATTAGAAGGTGCTACGGTCCAACCTAAATCCATTATGCCTTGCATTAACACTTTGTGGCGTTCTGCAAATAATTGACGTAGACGATCTGTGATTTCCTCTGCGTTATTTAATGCCGTAATTCCTGCTTCTTGGATGGGGCTGAAAATACCAAAGTCCAGATTAGATTTCAATTGCTTCATAATACTGATCATTTCCGCATTCCCTACGAGATAAGCAATACGAGTACCAGCTAAGCTAAAGCTTTTAGATAATGAATTAATCTCCATTCCGACTTCCATTGCACCAGGGGTAGTCAAAAAACTGCTTGGTGTATCACCCGAAAAATAAAATTCAGAATAAGCGGCATCATGCAAGATAATTACATTGTACTTATTTGCAAAAGCGACTACTTTTTCAAAGAAAGCATGATTAGGCATTGCTGGAACAGGATTCCCTGGAAGATTTAATATCATCAACTTCGCCTTGTATGCGACTTCCTCAGGGATTGCAGCTAAATCTGGTAAATAGCCGTTCTCTTCCGTTAGATTCATATAGTAGGGAACTGCACCTGCAAGCTTAATACCAGCATCATATGCAACATATCCAGGGTTTGTTGTGAGCACAATGTCTCCTTCGTTGCAAAATGCAATCGGAAGATGAACAAGTCCTTCTTGGGACCCCATCGTTTGTAAAATCTCAGTTTGTGGATTTAAAGTAACGTTTACTCGTCGTTTATAATAATTCGCTACTGCTTCATTAAAACGTTTTGTACCAGTAAGCATGTAGCCATATGAATGTTCAGAGAAACTTTGTTCAGATAGAACTTTTCTTATTTTTTCATCCGGAGGTAAGTCCGGACTACCTAAACTTAAATCGTACACTTCATAACCAGCTGCTTGTTTTGCCGCGGCGGCTGCTTTTAAATCACCGAAAATAGCAGGTTCAAATATGGACATTTTTCTAGATGGTTCGATATTCAATTAAAAGCACTCCTCGCGTAAGAAAATAATTTTATCATTCATTTTATCACAAGTTTCAGCAGTATTGTGAAAAAGTTGAATGTAAATACTACCTATTGCGACTATTATGTTAATATAATTTGAAATCAATAGACAAAATTTATAGACGTAAGGGAAGAAAATTTGAAATGGCTGAACGAAGTATATAGGAAGAAATCAGTTTATCTTCCAATATTAAAAGAGCTACTAGCACTCTCAAAAGAGAGAACTAGTAGCTTTTTAGTTGTTGGCTAATTCTATGAAAAGATGTTTATCGTTTATCCCGCATTAACGGGCAGTAAGACTCACACTTCAAGATGTAAGAAAAGCGAAAAGATAAGTGGGAGATCAACTGCCCGTAAAAGCCCGATGAAATGATCCCAGACTAAGTACGCAACATCGTGTTGCTCCTGCGCAAAGCTCGTCGCAAAATAAAAGAGCGTTTGCAACGTCTGTGTGACCACATCGTGTGAGACACAACTAACAATCAGTGGGGGATGACGGGGACTAAAAGCGCGACGTCCATGTCGCAACGTCCCCACTAGCACGTCCTGTGCGTCGAAAAACCCCACTGATTGAAGTTTCACTTTATTAGACTAAAGATCCACCATTTTTTAAATATTTTTCAATACCTTCTGCAGCACGGTATGCAAGTGCTCCAACCGTTCCTGTAGGGTTCATTCCTGAATTATGAGGAAAAGCATTGGCACCAGGTACAAATACATTTTCGCAATCCCACATTTGAAGATAGTTATTTAAAGCACTTGTTTCAGGGTCCGCGCCCATAATAACTCCACCAGTATTATGAGTAGTTTGATATTTTGTCGTATCCCAATCACCTTGATCTCCAGGTGTGGTAATCATATCTGCTCCCATTTCTTCAAGAATCTTCGTAGTTATTTCTCTTATATATTTTTGTTGATTTCGTTCATTATCTTTATAGTTAAATGTCATACGAATTAAAGGATCTCCAAATTGATCTTTGTATGTAGGGTCTAGATCAATATAGTTTTCTTTATTTGGCATAACGGAGCCTTGAGATCCTACTGATAAGCTTCGATTAGCCCAAAAGATAGACTCATCTTTAAATTCTTTACCCCAGCCTGGTGTTCCTTTAGGCACAGAATTGTTCGAAATAGGACGTTTTCCGTAATGACCAAGTGCAATATTACCACCATGAATAAAGTTTAGATCAGTGTGATCAAAGTTATCGCCGTTAAAATCGTCGAGAACTCCTGCAAGTGCACCTGTGCCGGCATATAAATTGAATTCTTTATCTTTAAAGAAACCAGTAGATGCTGCTGAAGTCATTTGGTAAGCATAGTTCTTTCCGATTACTCCTGTTCCCGTTTCCGGATCATATGGGCGGCCAAGTTTAGAGTTTAGCAAGATTCTTATGTTGTTAAGAACATAAGCAGATACAACCACAACGTCCGCTTCTTGGATATATTCCTCACCAGTACGTGTATCCACATATAAAACTCCAGTAGCTTTACCATTAGTGTGTAGGACTTTACGAACGACGCAGTGAGTTCTTACTTCAAAATTACCTGTTTCTTTTGCTACTGGTAGAACTGTTACTACCGGCGATGCTTTTGCCCCATACTCACAGCCAAAGCGCTCACAGAACCCACAATATTGACATGCTCCACGCGAAATCCCATCTGGATTTGTATAGCTTTCAGAAAGTGTAGCCGCTGGCGCAATATAAGGATGGTACCCTAAGTTTTTAGAGGCTTCTCTAAACATCTTCATAGAAGGTGTTTCTTTAAGAGGTGCTGTAGGATACTTAACTTCTGGAACTTCGGGATGTGGATTAGCTTCCCCCGAAATACCAGCCATTGTTTCGAATTTTTCGAAGTACGGTACTAATTCGTCATATGTGATTCCCCAATCTTGAAGGGGCATGTCTGCTGGTATTTTGTCTTTTCCATAACGTTCTACCGTTTTTGTGTAAATCTCAAAATCATAAGGGAAAAAGCGATAAGTTAAACCGTTCCAGTGTTCTCCGGAACCACCAACACCATCGCCGATTAAGAAAGAACCGTGCTGACGATAAGGCAATGCTCTTTTAGAGCGATCATGACGAAGTGTTAATGTTTCTTTTGAAAGATCTTGCATCATTTCGTTTCTTTGCTGATATCTAAGCTCATCGTGAACCATTAAATAGTCTTCTGTTTTTCTTTCTTTTCCGCGTTCTAAACCTACTACTTTATATCCTTTTCTAGTAAGTTCTGCAGCGATAATGCCACCTGTCCAGCCCACACCTGCCAAAACTATGTCTGTTTTCGGTAATTTTTTTGCCATGATTTATTTGCTTCCTCTCAATTAATGATTGTGTTGTGAATTTAAGCTCATTGGGTCCATTTTTACAAATTCATCTTTTTCGATGATGTTCGCATAACTCATTTGATGGCCAGGGAAGTTTTTCATTTTCCAGCCTTCCATGTTTTTATTGCCTCCGTAAAGAGGATCAGCATATACGCCTTCAATAGTTGCACTTTTTAATAATCTAAAAAAGAAGCCAGATGTTACCGCACCGTTTAAGGGTACTTCGTCTGCTTCAAATGCAGTTAAAATAGCAATCTGATCGTCTTCATTTAGTGCAGCAAAGTTATTGTCATAATTCTTTTGTGCTTCCGCATTCAATGCCTCGATTCCTAAATTGAAGATTTGCTGTCTATTTAAATGCGTTTGATGGCCAAACAAAGCAGTTGTTTCTGTCGGGAAGAAAGGTCCAGTCATATATTCTTTTGCATTTAATCCCCAGTTACCAGCTAGTTGGTGATCGATGAAATAAGCAACGAGTAATTCTTTGGCACCAGGACCTACATCTGTTTTCGGAAATATTTGTTCTGCTGCCGCTTCGATAGTATCGAATTGTACTTTGTCAAAATACATTAATGCCTGATTAAAGTTCACTGCAGTTGCTTCTGAGTGGACATGTGATTCGACCGTTTTAGTTTTTGTAGAATCCTTTCCTAATAGACTTCCAAGGGCACCACCTAGAACAACCCCGCCTACTGTCAAGCCCGAATTTTTGATAAACGTACGTCTAGAAGAGCGTTTATCTAAAATTGGAGTCTTTTTATCTTGTTCTGACATAATAAAACCTCCTAAATAAAATGAGTAAAAAATCTAACAATTTGTTTATCTAGTTAAATATAAACTTTCTAAAGTTCTAATTAATGAACAATTGAATGCCAGTTGTAAACGATTGAAAATACAACGGTAAAAACTAATAAAGAGGCAATAAAGTATGTATGTTTTTTTCCAGTCCAGCAAAAAACTATAATAGCCAGACCAATACCAGATCCTAATAGTGCAAACCAAGGAAAGGGATTGTTATAGAAAAAAAGACATAGTGCAAAATCGGCTACTATAAATAGTGCAAAAAATACTTGAGTCAGCATTTTCAATTCTTCTCTATTATATTGAGTCACATCAAATCTCCTTTCTTCCTGATAAATAATTGATTTTATTTTACGAAAAAGATATTTTAAGATAACGATACAAAACAACAGAACCTATTCTACTCCTCCTGTTCATAAAATGTCCATACTTTTTTGGAATTTACTAGAACCTTTTTACTATTCTACTTTTCTGAAAATACCTTATTAATGCTTATATTTCACACTTTAAAAGAAGGGGTTTAATGCTACGAGAATAGTAATTATTATTTTTACTTAATAGTGATCCGCCTTTTTTGGATGCGGAATAATTCCTTAAGCCCATGAAAAGATAAGGTACCTACTGTACTAGTGAGGGTATATCTAGGTTTTTATGGGAAGGAAGAGCAATCATGAAATGGGTTAGGAAGTATTTACAAACTTCGACAAAGGAGTATAATATGTAGGTGATACAAAACAACCATAATTTATCAAAAAAACAACATTGCACAAAAAGCCAAGTGATTAATATATATTTAGTTATGAGGAGGAAATACTATGCCAAATATCGGCGTACCAGGTTTAATAATTATTTTAATAATTGCTTTAATCGTTTTTGGACCAAAAAAATTACCTCAATTAGGTAGAGCAGTGGGACAAACTTTAAAAGAATTTAAAAATTCGACGAAAGACATTGTGGATGATGTAGCGGAAGAATTTAAATTAGATGATAATGAAATAGATACAAAAAAGAAAATATAATATGAAAAGCCAACTATTATTTGTTAAATAGTTGGCTTTTCGCATATTTAGTAAACGCCAAATCAGACTATGGATTGCTGATTTTCTCACTTCTAAAAAACTTAACTTTTTACACGGAAAGAAGAGGGTATAGCAGGTTGTGCTCCCATTTGGGTAACAACGTATGCGGATAATTTCGATGCATATAAAATACTGTCCTTTATGGAGCTTCTTTGGCATAGTCCTACAGCTAAAGCACCATTAAAAGCATCCCCAGCACCAGTCGTATCTTTTGCAACCACTTTGTTTGCTTGCACATATCCATGCTCAAAGTGGTTCATGTAATAAGCGCCTTTAGCACCTAGGGTTACTACTACTGCTCCTACACCTTTTTGTAGTAGTGAAGAGCAAGCTTGAAACAGTTCTTCTTCCGTTTCTGTTTTCATCCCTGTTAGTATTGCTAATTCAGTTTCATTTGGTGTTAGTATAGAGATTTTACTCAATAATGAATCGCTAATTTGTTGAGCGGGAGCAGGATTTAAAATAATTGGTACGCCATTTTTGGAAGCAATGTTAGCAGCAGTTTCGACTGCTGACATAGGAATCTCCAATTGTAGCAGAAGGACTTCGCTTGAGACTATTCTTTCTGCATGTTGCTCTATTTGTTCTGGTGTGACGAGAAAGTTTGCACCTGGAAAAAGAATAATCGAGTTTTCGCCCGAATCTGCCAATTGGATAATTGCTTGTCCTGTAATACCTACGTTTTGCACTGCGGCAATATTTACACCTTTGTCTTGCAAATTTTGCTTTATCTGCTCACCAAAATCATCTGCACCAACATTGCCGATGAAGTGAACCATTGCTCCTAGTTGACCCGCAGTTACAGCTTGATTTGCTCCTTTTCCGCCGAAGAACAATTCATGTTTTGTGCTATGTAATGTTTCACCAGCTGCTACAATATGTGGCACTAGATAAACAAGGTCGATATTGGTGCTTCCTACGACTGTGATGTTCATGTTTTTCTATTCCTTTCATGGACTACAAGGTACTTTAATCCGCACTCATTTGTTTTACAGCATGGAAAAATTGCTCCACAAACTTTTCTCTATTGATTGTATGCAATACTTTCATATTATGTGGAAGTCCAGTTTGTTGCGCATAATCTACAATTGTAGTTCCAGCAGTATATTTTCCTTCTAATTCAACTGCAACGTGACAGTTATCCCCTTCAAAAAGCTCGGGTGTTAGTACATAAGACACTGCACACAAATCATGTAAGTGTATTTGGTTTTCAAAATTAGGTGCATGAAATGCAGTTTGCTTAGCTGAATGTATGTAAAAGCGAAGCATTTGACTAACTTTTGAAGCAAAGTCAGAGCCTATTGCTTCCATTTCATTTATCTCTTCTATTGTAACGTATGCTTTATGCGTCACATCCAAACCGCTCATGACAATTGGAATGCCTGAACGGAAGACAATATCTGCTGCATGTGGATCGACGTATACGTTAAATTCTGCAGTGGGAGACATATTTCCTCCAACAGCAGCCCCACCCATGTAGGAGATATATTTAATTTTCGATTTTACCTCTGGATGTGCTAATAGTAATGCACCGACATTTGTTAAAGGACCGGTTGCGATAAGTATTATTTGTTCATTGCTAGATAATAGAGTTTCTTTCATGGCTTCAATTGCTGGACGATTACTTACTTGAATAGTTGGTTCTGGAAATTCGACATTGCCAAGTCCATTCTCGCCATGCACTTTATCGGCAATTTCAAGCTTGCGGAAAAACGGTTTATCGAGACCTCTTGCAATTTCTATATTTTTTTTCATATAGCTCGTAAAGGTAAGTGCATTGTGAATCGTTTTTTCTTGTGTTTGGTTGCCTGGCTCTGTTGTGATTAGTTTAATATCTAGTTCCGGATGTGCAAAAGCAAGCGTTAATGCCATTACGTCATCTATTCCTGGATCACAATCGATAATTACTGGTATTGTCATTTATCTACACCTCTTATTTAAAATGTTCCATGCTTTCACTGATTATAGTATGTGCAAAGACTACTTCTTCAGAAAATGTGCAATTTAGGTACAACTACAGAGTCAATTGCTAACCTAAATATTTAGAGTATTGCAGGCGATTACGTTTGTCAATTTATTTTCTGGTATTTCACGACCATAAAGAAAAACAGACCAATTCATTAAGAATTGGTCTTCTTTTTATAGTTGAACATTGGAATAGATAGTTTGTTCATATGGAAAGTACGAGTGAAAAATCCGTCTGAAGTTCAGTACAACTAGAACTAGTACGCCAAAAGTTGAATTCTATACTACTAATAAAAATTTATAAAATATTTACTTGACGTATTGCTGACATATTCATTAGTTAAAGTATGTTTATCAGCAAGTTAGTTGATCTATTCCAAAGCGTTTCAAATCTAAAAAAGGAGTGTATTCATGCCTATTCATACATCATTTAATCCGAATGGTAGACAAGAACTGAAATATGGCATCACATATATAGATTATATGTTATTAAAAAATAGACTGAAATATGTGATGAGTTTAGATACTCATTCTGGTCCAACAGGAAAATATTTAATTCGTTCGTGTTATTTTGATAACTTTGAAAACAAAGTAATGAACGAGAAAAAGGAAGGCTATTTAACTAGAGATAAATATCGCGTTCGTATTTATGGAAAAAGTGATGGGATTATTAATCTTGAACGGAAAAGTAAGCGTAATAATCTAACTTTTAAATCTAAGTGCAATATGACGAGGTCAGAATTTGAAAAAATTCGTATCGGTGATATTCAGTGGATGGAAAAAGATAATCGCCCGTTAATTTGTGATTTGTACTCAGAAATGACTAGAAACTTAATTAAACCTATGGCAGTAGTAGATTACGAAAGAGAGGCTTACGTTTATTTATACGGAAATGTAAGAGTGACGTTTGATAGTAAAGTGCAAACAAGCATACGGAATACGGATATGTTCAATAAGCATTTACCGATGGTAGACGTACTTGATCCGACAGAGGTCATTTTAGAAGTAAAGTTTGACGAGTACTTACCGGATGTTGTGAAAATGATGCTTCAAGGTATTCATACGAAACATGAGGCTTATTCCAAATATCAGTTAAGTCGTATGTATATATAAGGTGAATATTCAATCAGTTGGGGGTTCTTCATCCCTAGCGAGATAAAATTAGGAGGAAATAAAATGGCAACTTCAACAACTTTTACAGATATTTTCAAATCAAGCTTTATAGAAAAAACAACTACCTTTTCATTAACTGATTCACTAATAGGTCTGATATCAGCATTTCTATTGGGGATAGTTATTTATATAGTTTATAAGAAAACATTTAATGGAGTAATTTACTCCCATACATTCAATATCTCACTGATGATTATGACAATGGCAACATCACTAGTCATCATGGGTATCAGTCAAAATGTTCTATTATCACTTGGTATGGTTGGAGCGTTATCGATCGTTCGTTTCCGTACGCCGATTAAGGATCCAATGGATTTAGTTTACTTATTTTGGTCAATAATTGTCGGAATTTTATGTGGTGCAGGTTTTATCCTACTAGGAATCCTTGGCACAATCTTAATAAGTTTGGTCATTATCCTATTTGCAAATAAAATTGTAGTTGAAAATCCATATTTATTAGTTGTGAAATTTGCGAATGGTGAAGCAGCAGATTCTATTGATCAACTATTAAAAAATTCAACGAAGAAATATGCATTAAAATCAAAATCTCATATTTTAGAATATGAAACGGAAGTAACGTATGAAATACGTGTGAAAGAAAATGATACAAAAGTAGTTTCCGATATTTCACAAGTAAAAGGTGTTTCTTCAGCAGTAATGCTAAGCTACGATGGTAATTTTACAGCATAGTTGAAAACAAAGGTCTGTAAAATTACAGGCCTTTGTTTTATAGGAGGTAATAGGATGAAGAAAAAAATAGTACTACCATTAATATTATCGGTAGTTTTGATTGCAAGTGGATGTAATGAAAAGAGGAGTACAGAGAAATCAGTGGATACGGAAGCACTAATTTCTCAATATGTAGATTATGATTCAGAAGATTACTATACTCCCTGGGAAGAAGATATATTTACCAAAATAACTTTAAATAATGAGGCAACAACATTTGACGGCTCTGGTGGCGTTATTATAAATGGGCAAAATGTAGAGATTCATACATCAGGTACTTATGTATTAGAAGGAACCCTCTCTGATGGTCAAATTAAGGTTAATACAGAGGATACTGGAAATGTACGCTTAATATTAAATGGTGTAGAGATTACTTCATCTACTAATGCAACAATTGATATCGAGCAATCAGATAAAACGATTATCTCACTTGAAAAAGGTACAGAAAATAATTTAACTGATGCAACATCCTATGTTTATGAAGATGAAGCAAATACAGAAGTCGGGGCGGCTATTTTTAGTAAGGATGATTTAGTCATCAATGGAATCGGTACATTGACGGTTAATGGTAAATACAAAGATGGAATAACGAGCCGTGATGATTTGATTATTACAGGTGGTACTATTAATGTAACTGCAGTCGATGATGGTGTTATTGGTCGCGATGTATTTGCAATGTCTAATGCTACGGTTAATATAACTGCAGATGGCGATGGTGTGAAATCATCCAATGATGAGGATGATGGCCGAGGAAATATTGTTCTCGAAAGTGGCTATTTAACAGTGGTAGCACAGGGTGACGGCATACAAGCCGAAAAGGAAATTATAGTAATCGATGGGGAGTATTCCATTAAAACAGGTGATGGAAGTCCAGAGGTTGTGTCTTCATCAGAATCAGGCATGGGAATGGATGGTGGCCCAGGTGTAGGAGCGCTGCCAGAAATGGGGATGGAATTCAGTTCAATGACAGATGACGAAGTAGAGGCATTTGTTGAGAATATGGAAAGTATGAATTTCCCGATTGATATTTCAACTGAAATTGAAGGCATGACAACAGAGGAGATTCGAGCGTATTTAACAACGACTTTAGAATCTATGAGGCCACCAGGCGGTGGTGGAATGGATCGGCAAAATTCAGAAGGTAGTGAATTACCTGAAGATGGACAACTTCCTGATGAAAGTGCTGAACAAAATACTCCACCAGAAAGAAATTCAGATTTTAAAGCTCCAGAAGAAAGAAATACAGAAGATAATAGCACCAGTACTTCAAGTGTTGATACTACCAGTCAAAAGGGAATAAAAGCAGGAACAAATTTAAATATCGTAGGTGGCACAATCACAGTTGATACAGTGGAGGATGCACTGCATAGTAATGGAGATTTAACCATTCAAGGTGGAGAAGAAACTCTTTCAACGGGTGATGATGGTATACATGCGGATGGTAATGTGTTCATTGCTGGTGGTGATATTAAGATATTAAAAAGCCTTGAGGGTATAGAAGGAACTAATATTGAAATTTCAGATGGTTCCATTCATCTTAAAGCAGCAGATGATGGAGTCAATGTAAATGGTGGTAGTAGTATGAATGAGATGTTTGGGACTTTTAATCGAACCCCAACTTCAACAGAGACTGAGGAAATGGCTGAAGATGTCTCTACAATAGAGGATGGCCTGCTTACTATTTCTGGCGGATATCTATACGTCGATGCAGATGGTGATGGATTAGATTCTAATACGAATATTACGATGACGGGTGGTACCGCTATCGTTTATGGTCCAACTGAGAATATGAATGGGACATTAGATTATGATGGAACATTTTTAATGCAAGGAGGAACATTAATAGCTTCTGGTAGTGCTGGAATGCCGTTAGGTGTATCTGATGGCTCAACACAAAATACGATTATGATGACATTTGATGAGACACTTGAAGCAAACACACCTGTTACTGTAACAAATAGTGATGGTAAACAAATTATCACGGTTGCACCTGAAAAAAATTATCAAATGATCGTAATTAGTTCTCCAGACTTCGAGTTAAATGAAGAAACAACTTTAAATCATGGAGGTACTGTAACAGGTGAAGTTGTTAATGGGGTCTATACGAATGCAAATACCACAGATCCAACAAGTAGTGTGACCTATTCACCCACAACAGTCATGACTTATTTAAATAGTAGTGGAGTGACAGAAGAAGGCTCATCTACGATAGGAGGTGGAATGAGAGGTAATATGCAGGGTGGAGGTGGTTTTGGTAGAGGCCAAGAGCGACAACAACCTGACAAAACAGAGGATGCTACAAATGAGTAGTTCAATGTAATTTCAGTTTCATCTATACTAATGTTTTCACGAGAAAACAGCCTTCCCAGTCGAAAGTTTCGACTGGGAAGGCTTTTCTTTTTGGTATATAAGCTGCCAACTTGCGGAATTCAATGTATGTAAATAATTTAATTTGGTGAGATTCCGGCCGACATTTATCTGACTTAAATAGGTGGTATAATGTAAAAAATGAAGAAACTCTTAGTTAAGGGTGTGCTAGGCGGATGAAAAAAATATTAATAGTCGAAGATGAGTTTGCCATTAGCCAAGTACTGAAAGCGTATTTAACGAAGCAAAATTATGAAGTAGTACAGTGCTACACTGGCAGTGAAGCAATCGAGGTATTTGAAAAGGAGTGTCCTGATCTAGTACTGTTAGATATAATGCTTCCTGGAAAAAACGGCTGGGTTATTTTAAAAGAAATTCGTTCTCTAGGGAGTTGTCCGGTTATTATGTTAACTGCATTGGGAGATGTTAACTTTCGTCTAGAAGGCTTTGGCGAAGGTGCAGATGATTATATTTCAAAGCCATTTATTGCTGATGAAGTAGTGGCAAGAGTGAAGGCAGTATTGCGAAGGGTATCTAGTGAAGAACCATTAACTATGAACTTTGGTAAGCTTCATATAGATTTTATTGGTCATTCTGTAAGGTTAGATGGGAAAGAAATATTTCTCACACCAAGGGATTTGTCAGTATTGCTTTTTTTGGCTAAGCAACCGAACCAAACATTCACTAGAGATCAATTAATTGAACATATTTGGGGATGGGATTACGACGGAAGTGATCGAGCAGTTGACTTATCTATAAAGCGTCTTAGAAAAGCACTAGCTGATTGGTCGGCAGATGAAGGTGAGATTAGGACATTACGAGGATTGGGGTATCAATTCAATGTTAGGCAAAAATAAGAGAGTGACTCTGTTGTCGTATTGGACAAGTAGATATTTATTAACATTAATAATAGGATTGTTAATAATCTCTTTTATTTCAGCATTATGGATAAGACATACTACACTTGAAAATCGTTTGGAAATGATGGAGTTTATGGCAGAAGAGATGGTAAATCGGATTACTGATGTAAGTATGCCTGGAATTCCTCCAAATGAAAGAGTGCCAGATTTTGCTGAAGATCGATTCAGGATACAAAATATTAACCCATCCATGTACATAGTCAACACGGATGGAAAAGTAATATCAAGTAATTTACCCTTAAAACAAGGGGAGCAAAGGATATTTAGTCAGTTAATAAGTGGAAAAGATGAGATTGAAACATTTACTTCTTCCGAAAATAACCAAAAATATTATTCGGTAAAAAAGAAAATTGTGATAGATGATGAGCTTATTGGCTGGATATTGATGGTTGAGTCGAAAGATAAATTAACGATGGTCAAACAAGAGTATGGTCAACTCGCTATATTAATAGTTGGACTTGCATTGCTTGGCTGGTGGGCTATATATTTTCTGTCGAGAAGATTAGCGCATCCGATAAAACAAGTGGCAGAAGCAGCTAAACAAGTACAAAGTGGTAACTATGAAATCAATTTATCTGACCACATTAAGGAAAAAGAAGTATACGAGCTTGTTTCTTCATTTAAACAAATGGCAGGTCGGTTAGAGCAATTAGAAAAAACAAGAACTGAATTATTAGCAGGCGTAACACATGAACTGAAAACACCAGTAACGTCGATTAGTGGATTACTGCAAGCGGTAAATGATGATGTCGTTACTGAACAAGAAGCGGAAGAGTTTATTCGAATGGCGCTTGTTGAAACGACCAAGATGAAAACGATGGTCGGTGATTTACTAGCATTCAACTCTTTTGCAGTAGGTGCGGTGCCTGTGGAAATCTCTCGGCTAGATGTTGATAATTTTATGAAAGATTTTACTACTCAGTGGAAAGTGATACAGGAGCAATCAGATGTAGTGGTGAAACTACAATTACTTCATAAAAAAGTAATGATTTCTGCTGATTTAGTTCGTTTACAACAAATCATGACCAATTTATTAACAAATGCAGAACAAGCAATATCGGGGATAGGTGAAATAACAATCTCGCTTTCTGAAAAAGGACAGTATGTATCTGTACTCGTTAAAGATTCAGGCTCTGGAATACGAATTGGAGAGCAAGCTTTTATCTTCGAGCGGTTCTTTAGAGGAGAAAATAAAAAGTACGGCATTCGCGGACTTGGTCTAGGATTACCTCTGAGTAAAATGATGGCACAATCGATTAAAGGTGATTTATATTTAGTTGAGAGTACAGAAAAAGGCACATGCTTTGAATTGCTATTACTAAAAGAAGGCTAACGATATTCCGTAGCCTTCTTTCTTTATATTTAATTTTTAATTTGCATAATAATACATCAACCAGTTAAAAAATCAAAAGAGAAATCAGGAGAGAATAGTGCAAAAGGGGAGAAATATGGTATGATAAAATTAGTAACTGGTACTAATAATAGGTATAGTATATTAGCATAATAAAATGGAGGTTCATATGAAAGACTTAATCCAATTAAAAGATAAGAATATTGTAGTTATGGGAGTTGCCAACGAGCGTAGTATTGCATGGGGAGTAGCAAAATCCCTATTTGATGTTGGGGCAAACGTTATTTTTACGTATCGGAAAGAACGTTCGTTAGGAAAAATTGAAAAAGCATTAACAGACAATAATCTAGAAGCAAGATTGGTCGTAGAATGTGACGTTAATAGTGATGACAGTATTAAAGCGGCTTTCGAGAAAATTGGAAGCGAAGTAGGAGTAATTCACGGAGTTGTTCACTCTGTAGCATTCGCCCATGCTGAAGACTTGAAAAACGATTTCCTTCAAACAACTAGAGATGGGTATGCATTCGCACAAGATACAAGTGCGTATTCACTGATCGCGGCAGCTCGTGAAGCAGCACCGTTTATGACAGAAGGTGGTTCCATTGTAACGATGACTTACCTTGGAGCAGAGCGTGTATTAGAAGGCTATAATGTAATGGGAATCGCGAAAGCATCACTGGAAGCGTCTGTTAGATATTTGGCGCTAGATTTAGGTAAACAGAACATTCGTGTGAATGCTGTTTCAGCAGGAGCAGTACGTACACTAGCTGCAAAAGGGGTGTCTTCTTTTAACACGATTTTGCATAAAATCGAAGAAACTTCTCCACTAAAACGAAATGTAACGGCAGAAGAAGTGGGAGATATGACAGTGGGGCTTCTAGGAAACTTATCTAGAGGTGTAACAGGAGAAGTCGTTTACGTGGATTCTGGTTACAATATTATGGGCTAATCAGTTAATCATAAGAAAAATTTTTAGTAAAACTTCCCCGTAAATGTTAGATAAAAATCTAATATTTACGGGTTTTTTATGGTTATATTTATAGTAACAAGAAATAAGTATTGAATTTATAAAGAAATAGTCGGCCCCTTTTTAATATAAGGAATATCCTATTTTATCAATGGAACATCTCTTTTAAATATATGTATATTCATGAGCAGTAAGCTTAAAATCATCAATGGCATCCCGATAACTATTCCTAAATGGAATGGTTCCTGCAAAAAGAAAATCCCTAGAACGATTGTGACAAAAGGACTGATAAAAGTCACCATAGATGCAAGAATAGGTCCTCCAATTGAAATGATTTGATAAAAAATAACATAGCCAAGCCCGGCGCACAGGCAACCTAATATGAGAAGTGGTATGATTATTTCCCAAGCTACTAGGTGTTTAAAAGCATACGGTTCCATAAAGACACTAATAATACCATTTATTATGGCCGAGATAAGGAGTGTCCAGAAACCTAAGAGAATGGTAGGGATACTTGTATAATACTTTTTTATCCATATGGAATTTAATGCGTATGCCATTGTAACAGCGAACATAAGAAAAGCATGGAAAATGGAAAATTGAACGCCAGTAGATTGACTAGAAAAAAGTATTAACACGGAAACTGCTACAAATCCTATTAGCAGGCTGGTCGTTTGGTTCCAAGAAGGTTTTGTTTTTAGAATAATTATAGAAAATAATAAAGCAAATAAAGGTGTGGTAGCGTTTAATATTCCGCTTAAGCTTGTGTCAATTCCTTGAAGAGAGAAGGCCATAATATTCCAAGGGATGGCCGCACCTAATGCTAGAACAAATACAAAAAAAGGACGAACTTTTAGATGCATTCGATTTTTTTTTAGTAAGACAAACGGTAAAAGAGCAACTAAACCAAATAAACAGCGAAAAAAAACAATAGTAGGCGGCTTAAAAACATCTAAAAGTTCTTTTGTCCACATAAATGCCGACCCCCATAAAAAACTGAGAATGAATAAATAAATAATCGATTTCATTATTTATTTACTCGAAAAGAATGGGGAATGGCAGGTTGTGCACCCATTTGTGTAACAACAAATCCCGCAATCTTTGATGCATATAGAATACTTTCTCGTAATGAGTTTCCTTGACGCAAACCTACTGCTAAAGCACCGTTAAATGCATCACCAGCGCCTGTTGTATCTTTTACCTCTACTTGGTTTGCATGTACATAACCATGATCAGTGCTATTCATATAATAGGAACCTTTTTCTCCTAATGTTACGACTATCGATCCTACTCCTTTTTGGATCAATAGAGAACAAGCTTGGAATAGATCCTCTTCAGTGTTTGTTTTTAAACCAGTTAGAATTGCGAGCTCTGTTTCATTTGGTGTTAATATGGAAATTTTACTTAGTAATTTTTCGTTTATTTGTTGAGCAGGTGCCGGATTTAAGATGATATGTACTCCTTTTTGTGAAGCAATCTCTGCAGCGACTTCGACCACGGGTATTGGGATTTCCAATTGTAAGAGAAGAACGTCACTTGCTTCTATTCTGTCTTTTGCTTCATAGATTTGTTCCCTTGTAACAAGAAAGTTTGCTCCAGGAAATAGCACGATAGAATTTTCTCCCGAATCGGCGACTTGAATAATTGCTTGACCAGTCAAGCCGATTTCTTGAACAGCGGTGGTCTTTACTCCTTTATCTTGTAAGTTTTGTTTTATTTGTTCTCCGAAATCATCTGCTCCGACGTTGCCTATAAATTCGACATTGGCACCTAATTGACTAGCGGTTACCGCTTGATTGGCACCTTTTCCTCCAAAAAACAGTTTATGTTCAGTACTGTGTAATGTTTCTCCGGCTTTCACGATATGTGGTACCGTGTATACAAGGTCTATATTTGTACTGCCTACAACAGTGATGTTCACGTATTATTTCACTCCTTTCATAAACTGCGCTGTGCTAAAATTGCTTCGATTAATTGCTGCTTTGATAAAATGCCTGGAGAGAAATCAAGTAATTTTGCCATTTGGGCAACAGCGGGAGGTTTTAACATACTTTTTTCTAAAACTTCCGTATTATAAAAGACTTTTTGTGCATTTTCATCGGCTACTAATTGTCGGTTTGCCATTACAATAATGCGTGTAAAATAGTCTGTTACAAACTCCATATCGTGCGTAATTGTAATAACAGATTTCTGCTTTTCTTCTAACACTTGAAGTAGATTCCCTAAAACTTGTAAACCAATTTTATCTTGTCCAGCAGTAGGTTCATCCAAAATGATAATATCTGAATCCATAGCTAATACCGATGCTATTGTTACAAACTTTCTAACAGAGTAAGGTAAGTTATAAGGATTTTCTTCTGCGAACTCAGAGATTCCACATAATTTCAGCGCCCAATCAGTAAGTTCATTTACTCGTTCAGGTTCAAATCCCATGTTTTTAGGACCAAAACGAACTTCAGATTCTACATCATTATGGAATATTTGATCATCCGGATTTTGGAAAACATAGCCTACTTTTCTTGAAACTTGTGCTGTTGTGTGATTTTTTGTATCCCAATCACCTACTAGAACAGAGCCTTCTGTAGGTTTTAATAATCCATTCATTAACTTGACTGCTGTCGTTTTTCCTGCCCCATTTTGTCCTACAATGGCCACACGTTCTCCAGATGTGACAGAGAGTGTAAGGTTTTCTAGCGCCTTTGTTCCATCTGGATATGAAAAGCTCACATTAGTTAGATGAAGTTCAGTCATGTGCAGCTACCTCCGTTCTATTTAAAGCATCGGCTAGTTCTTCATCACGAATTGGTAGGAAGGAAAGGGGGATACCTGATTGCTGTAATTGAAGAGCAATTTCTGTAACATGTGGATATTGAATTTGATATTTTTCAAACTCAGGATCCGCAAATACTTCACGAACAGGGCCTTGCATAACAAGTTCTCCTTTATGCATGACAAGCAAATCATCCGCATATTCTGCGATCAGATCCATCTTATGTTCTACTAAAACAATTGTCTTTCCACGCTCTTTCATCAGCCGTATAATTTCAAATATTTGTTGTGTACCAATAGGATCGAGTTGAGAAGTTGGTTCATCTATTACTAAAATTTCTGGATCCATTACAATAATAGACGCAAGGGCTACTCTTTGCCTTTGTCCACCTGAAAGTTCAAATGGATTTTTGTCTCTTAAATATTCGATTTTGACAAGTTTTAGTACTTCCTCTACTCGAATTTTAATTTCTTCGACCGGTATGCCTAGGTTTTCTAAACCGTACGCTACTTCTTCAAATACATTGTCTTTTACTCCCGACACTTGAATAAATGGATTTTGAAATACATATCCTACTTTTTCTCCAAGTTGCCCTAATTGGTAATCTGTTATTTTTGTTTGATCGATTATTACTTCTCCATCTAAATCTCCCTTATAAAAGTGGGGGACAAAGCCTCGTATTGTATTACATAATGTTGTTTTTCCAGAGCCATTATTGCCTATAATTGCAGTGAATTTTCCTTTTTCAATTGAAAATGAAATATTTTTTAACACGGAGTCATCGCTGACTGGATAGCGGTAAGATACATTTTTTAAATCAATCATAGCTGTCATAAGAAAAACCTCCATACAATTAGACCAATAACAACCAATGCAAAGACAATTGGAAGAGCTCGGTCCATGTTACTTTTCGATAGTTGGTGTAAGCTTGTTTTTTTGACGGGAGCAGAAAATGCCCTAGATTCCAATGTAATTGCTCTCTCTTCTGTTCCTGCGATAGAAGATAAGATAAGCGGAGTTAGCGTTGGTATAAAAGCTTTAGCACGTACAAATATGGAACCTTCCGTTTCGACACCACGTGTTTTTTGCGCTTCCATAATGGTATTTGCTTGGCGACGCATTTCTGGAATGATTTGAAGGGTTGATAATACGACATATGCTCCCATTGGTGGCAATCCTATATCTTCTAATGATTTCACGAAATCACGTACTTCTGTCATTCGGAAAAATAGAATAAAAGCAGATCCAATTGCAAGAATCCGGGATGTGAGTAATAGACCATATTTTATTCCTTCTTGTTTTATTTCAAAGATGCCCCATTCCCAAAGCACATTTTCCCCAGGATAGAAAAACATTTGCATAATGAAGATGAAGATTAAAACAGTAACCAAAGCTTTAATAACGATATTGAGGAACTCTTTTGCAACACCGGCAAGCATTGCTATTAGTATTAAAATAGGGAAGATGGCAAAAGAAAATATATATCCAGGCGATATGAGCACTACCGCAAAGATAAAGAGAGTGAAATAGAACTTTGTCATAGGATGAAGTTGAAGTAATATATTTTGTTTCAAGTTACATACGCCCCTTATAAAAATAATTTCTTCCCGTTCAAGAAATGAATAGTTAAACGGGAAGAATAAGAATTATTTTCTGTTATTTCGTTTCATGTACAAGTCCCCATAATTCATCTTGGATAAATAACGATCTGACATGGCTTTTACGATAAAGTAAACGATTAAAACAGAAACAACTTTGTCTGCAACCTCTGTGATAAAGCTAGAAGAGAAGACTGCGGACCATAATTCCTGTCCTGACGCTAAGAAAGCTGCAGTAATAAGGGATGAAGTATTTCCTGTTACTCCACCAAAGACAAACACCGTGATAGGTGCTGAAACAATAACTGCTATAAAAGTAATAATGATTCCAGAAATAATTGTTTTTGGTACACTTTTGAAAAAACCGTATTTAGAAAGGTAACCTGCACCAACCCCAATTGCTATAGAAGTTAATGCGTAAGGAAAATAAACAGGATTAAAAATACCGTTAATTAAATTTGTAATAAGTCCTGTAAGTAGAGCAACCCAAGGGCCTGCAATAACCCCAACTATAATTGTGCCAATCGTATCTAAGAATATTGGTAAGCGAAGTACATTAGCTAACTGAAATCCTACTAGGTTCACTGCTACTGCAATCGGAATTAACAGCATTGCCATCATATTAAAATCATCTTTAAAGCTGCGTTTCATGAATTTTCCCCCTTTGCTTTTTTTAACCAATTTGTCGGCTCATTGTTTGAACGGCACTCAGAAATTGTTCAACAAACTTCTCTCTGTGAACCGTATGTAATACTTTCACATTATGCGGAAGCCCAGTTCGTTGTGCATAGTCTACGACAGTTGTTCCAGTTGTCAACTTGCCCTCCAGCTCGACTGCTACATAACAGTCATCCCCTTCAAATAATTCAGGTGTCAAGACGTAAGATACTGCACATAGATCATGTAAACGTATATGATTTTCAAAGCCATCCTCATGAAATGCCGTCTGTTTAGCTGCGTGGACATAAAAACGAAGCATCTGAACAACTTTTTGTGCAAAATCAGAGCCAATTGCTTCGATTCGATTGAGTTCTTCTTTTGTGACGTATGCTTTATGGGTTACGTCTAATCCGCTCATAATAATTGGAATGCCTGAACGGAAGACAATGTCTGCAGCGTGTGGATCGACGTACACATTAAATTCTGTAGTTGGAGTCATATTTCCACCTACTGCGGCTCCACCCATATAAGAAATGTATTTAATTTTTGATTTTATTTCTGGATGCGCTAGGAGTAGGGCACCGACATTTGTCAAGGGTCCTGTCGCAATGAGAACGATTTGTTCATCACTAGATAAGAGTGTTTCTTTCATTGCTTCTATTGCGGTTCTATTACTTAATTGGATAGTTGGTTCTGGAAAATGGACATCCCCAAGTCCATTGTCTCCATGTACTTCATCGGCGATTTCAAGCTGACGGAAAAAAGGATTATCTAAACCTCTAGCAATCTCGATATCTTTTTTCATATAACTAGTAAAAGCAAGTGCGTTGTGAATTGTTTTTGCTTGTGTTTGGTTTCCTGGTTCTGTTGTGATGAGTTTGATGTCTAGTTCGGGATGAGCAAAGGCGAGTGTTAGCGCCATTACGTCATCTATTCCAGGATCACAATCGATAATTACTGGTATTGTCATGTGTTTACACCTCATTGTAATTTTTTGTGCTTTCTCTGATTATTAAAGTAGGTTCAAATATTACACCTTCCGAAATCTCACCTTCTATTTTGTTAATAAGTAGGTCTATTGCTTTTCTCCCCATTTCATACGTATTTTGCCTAACTGTAGTTAACTTTGGGATTAATGCGGTTACTAATGGAATATCATCAAAACCAACTATGGATAGTTGATCGGGTATTTGAATTCCCATTTCATGTGCAGCTTGGTAAATACCACAGGCCATTAAGTCATTACTAGCAAAAATAGCGGTCACCGTATTATCCCGTAGAAACTTTTTTGCTACACGATAAGCAGTATCCATTTGAAAGTCGCCAACTAAAATGGAGGATGCAGGAAGATCTACAGTAGCTTCCTTTAGAGCTCGTTGAAACCCAGAAAGTCTTTGTTTGGAATTTTGAATTTCTCTTGGTCCCGTCATACAGGCAATTTGAAAGTGACCTAAATCTGTCAGGTGTTTCCCTGCTAGGTAACCACCTTTTTCATTGTCTAAAAACACACCTGAATAATCGGTTCCATCTTCTCCACGGTCAAATAGTACATAAGGAATTTTGCCATTTTGTAACTGATTTTTACTAGTCTTTGATAAACGATCCTTACTAGAAAGTAATATGCCATCTACTTGTTGCTCTTTTAACAAGCGTATATAATTTTCTTCTTTCCCGGATTGATCGTCTGAATTACAAATAATGAGACTATATTGCCTATTGTTTGCTTCATCTTCTGCACCCCTACAAAGTTCAGGAAAGTAGGGGTTGGTAATATTTGGGACTATTAATCCGAGCATATTGGAGCGTTTTGTTACTAAACCACGAGCTAACTTATTTGGTTGGTAATTTAGCTCTTCCATTACTTTCAAGACTTTCTCCCGAGTTTTTTGGGTCATTCCGTCTTCCTTATTGTTTAATACTCGTGAAACTGTTGTGATTGAAACACCTGCCTCCCTAGCTATATCCTTGATTGTTAACTTTTCCATCTATAATCACCTGTTCCTACTTGTTAGGAAAACGTTTTACGAAAACGTTTTCTCTAATTGTTATTCAGAATATTGCAAACGGTTTCATTTGTCAATTGAATTTTCAAAAATATTAAAATAAAACAATCTATTGTATTAGTTAAAGGCAGTTTCTAATGATAGAAATAGTATCTTAGCATAATAAAAAATAGATCAAAATGAAGAGTACATTATGAAAGGGGAGTTCCGTTGTAACGATGACTTACTTAGGGAATGCAATAATGTAGGGGAATGCAAATAAAACAAGCTATCTCCGGAAATTTTTTCACGGAAATAGCTTTAGAAAATGCAAATTCTTTTCTTTTTTATTATATTCTTTCCTCTAATTATTTTACTAGATTTCTACTTTTTCTTCTTCCAGTGCTGACTGTGCTAACTTTTTTATCGTCATATCATCCATTGGTGGATTATGTAAGCCAGCTCGAACATCTCGGTAATAGCGCTGCAATGGATTTGTTCGTTGCAAACTTTTTGCACCGACTAAGCGCATTGCTTTATCAACAATCGTGATAGCTGAATTCGTTACGACATGCTTCGCAACTGATACTTCATTTGCTAGTAAATCTCTGGAGGCTTCGTTGTCATAAGCAGCAGCAGCTCCGTAAATGACAAAACGTGCTTTCGTCAGCTCCAGGTCAATTTCCCCTACTAACTGTTGCACATTTGGTAGCTGTGCAATTGTTCCATTTAAACTATTGGGAGAATGCGTGTTAGCAAAATGAACAGCATAGTCACGAGCAGCTTGAGCGACCCCTAAATAAGTAGCAGGAATATGGAGTAACCATCCGTTCACTTTACCACCGCTTACTAATTCAGGAAGTTCCACTAAGTCAGTTTGGTCGACCACTACATTTGTAAGTACTAAATCATTACTACTTGTACCGCGCATAGAAATAACATCCCATGTTTCTTCTATGGAAACTCCTTCTATATCACGGTGAATAAGAAAAAATCCAACCTTTTCTTTTTCTTCAATCCATGCAGAAGTTAAAAAGTAAGTGAGTACTGGAGAAGCTGTGGTGAATATTTTTCGGCCATTCAGTATCCAGTTGTCTCCATTTTTAATAGCTGTTGTTCCTGGACGACCACCACGTGTTGGACTTCCCGTTTGTGATTCACTAACAGATCGATTTATGAGCGCGCCATTCAAAACTTCTTTAGAAAAGAACTCCAATTTCTCTTTAGTCCAAAGCTTTTTCTCAAAAAGGTCACCGATTACACCCAAGCTCCAGCCTACCGATAATGCAGTGTTTGCATCATAGCATGCCAATGTCTCTTGTAGAAGCACCATATCATAAACAGAAAGTCCCTCACCGCCATATTCTTTAGACAATGTTATGCTCGTATAACCCAGCTTCACTAAGTCTTCTATATTTTCTTTTGGGAAAATGGAAAGTTCGTCAATTTCAGCTGCTTTACTTGTAAATTTTTCTTCTAATCTTGCCAAATTATTGAGCCAATCTTGTTGTTTCTTATTTTGTACAAATAACCTTTTCATAATTGCTAATCTCCTTTTAAATTTAATCCTATTTATATATGTATTAAACTTATCGATTGCATTGGAATGAGTCTACCTTTATCAGAAAAAGAAGTCAATTATAATACTGATTATTTTAGTAGGAATTATATGATATGGGAATCCATTTACAGCTATTACCTCGCATTTTTACCTAATTTTCTATAAATCTCTTACTTCTTACTCAAAATAATGTTTTTTAAAAGAGCTATAGGGTAGTAGTAATACAGAGGATTAGTAGCAAATAAAGAGGAGGAACCAGGTTGGATAAAAAAGTGAATGCAAACAGCAAAAATGAACAGTTAGAACAGTTTCGTGCGAATGATAAAGACAAAGCAATGACTACGAATCAAGGCCTAAAAGTTTCAGAGGATGAATTTTCTTTAAAAAACGGTGAACGAGGTCCTACTCTTTTAGAGGATTTTCATTTTCGTGAAAAAATGACCCATTTTGACCATGAACGTATTCCGGAACGAGTAGTACATGCAAGAGGATATGCTGCTCATGGAGAATTTGAATTATATGAATCGATGCACACTTATACAAAAGCGAAATTCTTACAAACCCCTGGAACGAAAACACCAGTTTTTGTAAGGTTTTCAACAGTAATTGGTTCACGTGGATCTGGGGAACTCGCACGTGATGCACGTGGATTTGCGACAAAGTTTTATACGGAAGAGGGTAACTATGATTTAGTAGGAAATAATATTCCTGTTTTTTTCATACAAGATGGCATCAAGTTCCCTGATTTAGTCCATGCCATGAAACCAGAGCCACACAATGAAATTCCACAAGCAGCAACTGCACATGATACTTTTTGGGACTTCATAGCTAACAATCAAGAATCTGCCCATATGATCATGTGGGCAATGTCTGATCGGGCAATTCCAAGAAGCTTTCGAATGATGGAAGGATTCGGAGTTAATACCTTCCGATTCGTTAATGCAGAAGGTAAGTCTCATTTTGTAAAATTTCATTGGAAGCCTGTTTTAGGAGTACACTCTGTTGTTTGGGATGAAGCACAAAAATTAAATGGTAAAAATCCTGATTTCCATAGACAGGATTTATACGAAGCAATAGCAAGCGGAAACTATCCGGAGTTTGAATTAGGCGTCCAAATGATCGAGGAAAAAGATGAGTTTAAATTTGATTTTGATATTTTAGACGCTACAAAACTATGGCCGGAGGAAGAGGTACCGGTAAAAATTATTGGTAAAATGACCTTGAATAGAAATGTAGACAATGTTTTTGCAGAAACGGAGCAGGTGGCATTTCATCCTGGAAATGTAGTGCCGGGTATTGATTTTACTAATGATCCGCTCTTACAAGGAAGATTGTTCTCGTATACAGATACACAATTAATCCGACTCGGTGGCCCTAACTTTCATGAGCTTCCGATTAACCGACCAGTTTGCCCATTTCATAATAATCAACGAGATGGATATGGCAGACAAACGATAAACGTTGGACAAGTAAGCTACCATAATAACTCACTTGCGGGTAATACACCTTCCCCAGTTAGCGAGGAAGAAGGTGGTTACACACATTATCAGGAAAAAGTCGATGGTCACAAAGTTCGTGCTCGAAGCGAAAGCTTTAAGGATCATTTCTCTCAAGCAACTATGTTTTGGAACAGTATGAGTGATCCTGAGAAACAGCATATTATCAATGCATTCAGTTTTGAGCTTGGCAAGTGTAAAGAAAAGACTGTTCGTGAGCAAGTCGTAGAAATGATTATGAATGTAGATGTAGATTTAGCATGTCAGGTGGCTAAAAACTTGGGAATTACTATTCAGGCGACTAATATACCTACTAATAGCAAGGTCTCTCCTGCGTTAAGTCAATCCAATTCTGCCAAAAAACCAGATACTCGCAAAATTGCAGTACTCGTTTCAGAAGGGTTTGCTGGAGAACTGATTGCTACGTTAGACGCTCTGAAAGCGAAAGGGACAATGATTGAGACAGTAAGTGATCATCTAGGAGCGATTAAAGGGGCTGATGGCTCTCTATTAGAAGCAAATCATACTTTCTCTACTGCAGATTCTGTATTATTTGATGCAGTGTATGTCGCAAGTCCACAAGGTACAACACCGACATACCAAAAAGAAGCGGCCTACTTTGTGAAAGAAGCATACGCACATTTCAAGCCGATTGCTGCATCGTTTTATGGAGGCCAATTGCTTGATGAGCTTGGTTTAAAAGGACAGGCTGGTGTAATAACGGAAGAAACGGAAAATAGTTTTGTAGAAAGTTTCATCTATGCAATTGCTGAACACCGTTTTTGGAATCGAGCTGTATAAAAATAGTAAAAGGCATGCCTTCAACACAAGTGGCATGCCTTTTTCTGATTTATTTACTTTTTGGCGAGTCGTGGCCATATAAAATATGAAATGGAGATGACAAAGTCAATTCCAAGAATCAGTCCCCAAAGTTTTAATGTACCCCATAAAACCTCAGACTTTGAGTTGTCATCCATGATGTAAATTAAAATGAGTAGTATGATTCCACCAATGATGTAAGCAAGTAAATGCTGAAAAGATCCTTTTAATGACTCTCTTGCAAACTCCATTCCTGTTTTCCGTACAGGTTTAGTTCCTTCTTTTTGAACATAGTATCGAAACCGTATATCTGCCCAGCGAATCATGCTTTTTCCAAACGCAATGGAAGAACCGAGATAAACAGCTGCGATAGCATGTGCTAAAGTTGCAGTTGCCCCGTTATATAAATCTATAGATGTGATTGCAAGTAAGATCAAATCGATTACGGGTGTTAATGCAAGAAAAAATAAACCAAGACGTTCTTTTTTTACTATATATCTAGTTATGAGGCCTAGTAAAATAACCACCCAAAAGCCAACTTCACAAGCGATTATCGTCCATGCAATAAAATTCAAAACAACACCTCTTTCAAGAAAATAATCACCATTTTATAAAGTTAATCGAATCAGTCATCCAACTTCGGGCTCTAGTAAAGAGGTCAATTTTTTAAACATTAAAAAGTCCTCATCTGAAAAGTCATCTAGCTTAGTTAAAAGCTTCTCATACTCCACCGAGTCCAATTTTTTATGATATTCATACACTATTTTTCCCTTTTCCGATAGTTCAAGGATGACTTCTCGATTATCTTTTGGATTTTTATTTTTAATAATCATCCCCTTTTTAGAAAGTTTATCTACCATTTGAGAGATAGCACCTTTTGTTTTTTTCGTGAGTTCTGTAAGTTCTGTAGAAGTGGTTTGTATTTTGTTCCCGATTAAATTAATTGTATGTGCCTCAACCATGTAAAGTTCATCTTCCGTACCATACTTTCTAGGTACGCTTTCATACGAAGCGATTTTCCTAGAAATCTCGTATAGTGATTCCATTAGTTCGCTGAAAACTTCTTCTCTAGTCATAATTCTCCTCCCAAAGATTTTCGTGATTTCTTTGTAACATATTATGACTATTGTAACATGAGAGCAATTTGACAAGTAGGTTAGATACTATAAACTAAATTATCTGATTAGTTAAAAAATATAATTGACGTTACATTGTTTAGGTGCTAAACTACTTTTAAGTCATTGACTGTTAGCAATATATGAAGAGAAGGGGGCAGTTTAAGTGAGATATAACTTTGATGAAATTGTAAACAGAAGAGGAACCTACTCTCTTAAATGGGATGGAGGAGAAATGATTAAGGAAATGGGATTGACTGAAAGATACGATGATAACACAATTCCTTTATTTACAGCAGACATGGATCTACCGGTACCACAGCCCTTAATAGATGCTTTGCACAAAACGGTTGATCATAAAATATTTGGTTACTCTGTACTTCCAAATAAGTATTATGAATCGATTCAGCATTGGTTCAAAAAGAGACATGACTGGGAGATAAAAAAGGAAGAAATCGTTTATAGTCCAGGCACAGTTCATGCTTTAAATGTGGCTGTAAAAGCTTTTACGAACCCAGGGGATGGTGTTATCATTCAACGTCCAGTGTATCCACCTTTTACTTCAGCGATAGAAGGCAATGGAAGAAAAGTTGTGAATAATTCGCTTAAAAACGACGAAGAAGGCTATTATTCCATTGATTTTGAGGATTTTGAAGCGAAAGCAAAGGAAGAAAATACGAAACTATTCATCTTATGTAACCCTCACAATCCAGTAGGAAGAGTTTTTAATAGAGAAGAGCTTCACAAACTTGCTGTTATATGTGCAGAAAATAATGTGTTGATAATCGCAGACGAAATTCATGGAGATTTAATGAGACGTGATCAAACATTTATACCAATAGCAAAAGTAGCTGAGGATGTAGGTCATATTATTACCTGTACCGCTATTAACAAAACATTTAACGTAGCAGGGCTTCATTGTACTAATGTGATTATTTCAAATCCAGAGCTTCGAAACACATTTAGTGAAGTAATGGGCTTTCAACTTGCATCGCCATTTACGATAGCTGCACTTATAGCGGTATATAACGAGGGAGAAGATTGGTTAGAGCAACTGAAAGAGTATATCGATGAGACAATCGAGTGGGTAGTCAATTTCTTAGCTGAAAAAATGCCGCAAGTAAAAGTGAGAATTCCAGAAGGTACGTATGTTATGTGGCTGGACTTTAGTGCTTATGGACTTTCACCGAAAGAAGTACATGACCGAATTTACAATAGGGCTAATGTAATTCTAGAGGATGGAAGTATGTTCGGAGAAGAAGGTTTATCCTATCAAAGAATTTGTCTTCCGTCGCCAAGGTCTGTTATAAAAGAAGCATTTGAAAGAATTGCAAAGGAATTTGAGGATGTTCATGTAGATATAAGAGTGAAAAGTGTAATCTCTTAAAATACAAAGTTAAAACTATAAAATGCAGCTTTCACAAAGGGGTGTAATAAATGGCGAATCAAGAGGCAAATTTAAAGAAGGTACTAGGTCTAGGAGATGTAATGAGTATCGGTGCAGGACAAATTATCGGTGCTGGAGTTATGGCGTTAACGGGTATTGCAATAGGAATGACAGGTAGCGGAGTAACTTTAGCATTTGTTATTTCTTCCGTGTTTACATTATTTATGGTACTACCAATAGCTGTTATGGGGTCAGCTATTCCAACAACAGGGGGATTATATAGATATACTAGTAGACTTTTATCTCCTAAAATAGGATTCTTTTGGCTAACGTTATTTATACTTGCGCAACTTACACTAGCGATGTATTCCATATCATTTGCAGAATACGTGCAAGGCTTGGTTCCGTCTGCCCCACTTAAGTTGGTAGCGTTTACACTTCTAACTGTGTTTTTTATAGCGAATCTGGTTGGGGTAAAATTTGCAGCACTTGTCGAGAAGTTTATGGTAATTATTTTGCTTGTAGCATTAATAGTTTTTGTTGTATGGGGTATGCCAGAGGTAAATTATGCTGTTTTCAATACGGGAGAAATGTTTCCGAGTGGATTCGTAGGATTCTTTATGGCAGTAGGGTTGCTTTCATTTGCTACAGGCGGTGCACAAGTTGTAGCGGAGCTTGGTGGTGAAATGAAGAACCCAGGAAGAGATATACCATTAACCATTATAGTAACTACATTGGCTATAGGGTTGTTATACGCATTTATGGCTACTATTGCAGTAGGTGTATTACCAATTGTTGATGTCGCTAATATGCCTTTAACAGATGTTGCAAGAACAATACTCCCAGGGCCACTATTCATTTTCTTTATGGTTGGTGGGGCTATGTTTGCACTAGCAACGACTTTAAATGCGACGCTTTCATGGGTTACAAAAGGGATAATGATCGCATGTGAGGATGGATGGTTACCAAAATCACTAGGAAAAGTGAATAAAAGATTTGGGACACCACACTGGTTGTTAACTCTATTTTATATTATTGGTGTTATACCAATAGTTACTGGGTTATCCCTTGGATTAATATCCGCATTAGGTACAGGGGTTTTTCTACTCTCCAATATCATTCCTGTATTTGCGGCAACCAAATTGCCGAAGAAATATCCAGAACTTTATAAAAGAGCACCATTTAAATTATCGCCTCTGGTTTTAAATACAATTGTATATATCGGAGTAGCTTTGTTATTATTCCAAGGATATTTATTAATGTCTTCCCTATTTTACAAAATTATTATTGGGGCGGTCGTTTATATGGCTGTTGCAGCGACTTATGTAATTATTGTTGGAAATAATTCGAAGTATGGACTTAATAAACCACTTCATTTTGAAAACGAACCGGACAGTAATTTTGGTAATGATCCGAGTATTAAGCTAGAGACAGCTGCAACTTTAGGAGAAGCTATTCCAGTAGCAAAGCCTAGTACACAACTGGATTAATAATGTATGATTTGAAAATCTAAAAAAATGGAGGCTATAAAATGCCAATGGATAGTTTATATGTAAAATCTAATGCTAAACGATTAACGGAATTAGGAAAGCTCGCTCCAGAAACATTTAAAGCATTTGTAGCATTCGACCAATTAGCTTTAGCAGATGGACTTATTCCAAAAAGAACGAAGGAATTAATTGCTATAGCAGTTGCACATGTGACCGGCTGCCCTTATTGTATTGAAGCCCACGTAACTGCAGCAAAAAAATTAGAAGCATCCAAAGAAGAGATACTAGAAGCGGTGATGGTTGCTACTGCTTTAAAAGCTGGTTCCGCCCTTGCTCATGGATTAAATGGGCTAAATGCGTTTGACGGTACAGACGATGATGAACTATACAAAAGATCGAATATGGCAAGATTTAAAGAATTGGGGGGAGCCAATCCTGACGCCTTCAAGGCATTCAATAAATTTGATATGGAAGCGATGAAACCAGGATTAATAAGTCAAAAAGATAAAGAACTAATGGCGATTGCCGTTGCGCATGTAACGGGTTGTGCGTACTGCATTGAAGCGCATACGCAAAAGGCAAAACAATTAGGTATTTCTCTAGAAGAAATCACTGAATCTATTTTTGTAGCTACAGCTTTAAAGGCAGGCTCGGCCTTGGCTCATAGTGTAAATGCTCTAAATGCATATGAAGGGTAAAAATGAAGAAGAATATTGCTATTCGTCTGGAAAAAGCTCAGTCCTTCTGTGTTAATTGGAATAATTCATTATTATGGGAAATCAAAATTTTCTTTGTTATTTAGAAGTTGACTATTTAAAACTTTTTGCATATACTAAACAACAAAATAAATTATGAAGTGTTAATAAGCGAAGAAAAGGACATGAATCATTTTCATTTCTTATTAGAGAATAGGGTCTACGGCTGAGAGCCCTTAAGAAAAACAAGTGATTTACCACCTTGGAGCTATTGTGGGGAAAGCAAACTGTGCGATTATCCACAATCGGGAGAACCGTTATCTTGTATGAGCGCAATACAATTCTTTGTGTTGCAAAATTAGGGTGGAACCACGACCACACTCGTCCCTTTACCGGGGATGGGTGTGGTTTTTTTGTATTTAAAATTAAATAATTTAGCTGAGAAAAGGACATGAATCATTATCATCTCATTCAGCAATACATTGAATAAGATGATAGCCTCCGGCGGTTGTCACAGATTTTGTAAGGAATACATCGAGTAAGCTCGATGCAAAACCTGGACGTAAATACGCCAAGGCTAATTTGATTTTTCTTATTAGAGAACAGGGTCATAGGCTGGAAGCCCTTAAAGAAAAACGAATGATTTACCACCTTGGAGCTATTGTGGGGAAAGCAACTTTGCAATTATCCACAATCGGGAGAACCGTTATCTTTTTATGAGCGTAATGCAATTTTTTGTGCTACAAAATTAGGGTGGAACCACGACCACACTCGTCCCTTTCCAGGGATGGGTGTGGTCTTTTTTTATTTCATTTTTAAAATTAGGAGGAATTTACATGTCAATTAAAGCTGAAGAAAGAGTAAGTCATCAAAAGCTAGGACAACAATTGGAGCTATTTATGTCCATTGAAGAAGCACCTGGTATGCCGTTTTATTTACCAAAGGGGATGGTATTACGAAACGAACTGGAGAATCTTTGGAAAGTTAAGCATCAAAGATCGGGTTACCAGGAGATTAAAACACCAATCATGATGAAGCAAGAGCTTTGGGAGCAGTCAGGCCACTGGGATCATTATCATGAAAATATGTATTTTGCTAATGTGGATGAACAAAAGTATGCGATTAAACCGATGAGTTGTCCGGGGGCAGTTCTTATCTTCAACAGCAAAAAAAGAAGTTACAGAGAGCTTCCAATCCGTTATGCAGAGCTCGGATTAGTACATCGTCATGAATTATCCGGTTCGTTAAATGGACTCTTACGAGTTCGAGCATTTACACAAGATGATGCACATTTGTTCGTTCGTGAGGATCAAATAGAAAAGGAAATCGATAAAGTGCTTGATTTAGTGGATGAGTTCTATTCTGAGTTTGGTTTTAGCTATAAAATCGAATTATCTACACGCCCAGAAGATTTTATGGGTTCTGTGGAAGCTTGGGATCAAGCAGAACATGCGCTTGAAGCTGTGCTAAAGCAAAAACAAGTAGCATATCAAGTAAATGAAGGAGACGGGGCATTCTACGGACCGAAAATCGATTTTCATATTTTAGATTCCCTTGGCCGTAGCTGGCAATGTGGAACAGTACAACTTGATTTTCAAATGCCAGAAAAATTTGATTGCAAGTATATCGATGAAGACAATCAGCTAAGACAACCAATAATGATTCACCGTGCAATTTATGGCTCTATCGAACGTTTCATGGCAATTCTCTTAGAGCATTTTCAAGGAAGCTTTCCACTTTGGTTAGCACCTGTTCAAGTGAAGATTTTACCAATAGCAGACGCTCATGTTTCATATGCAGAAGATGTGAAGAAGCAACTTGAAAAAGAAGGTTACCGCGTGGAAGTCGATGATCGTGTGGAAAAAATAGGACTAAAAATACGAGAAGCAGCCTTACAAAAGCATCCGTATATGCTTATTGTGGGTGATCAAGAAATAGAGCGTGACAAGCTCTCTGTGAGAAAGCACAAAGTTGGAGTTATTGGTGAAATGAGCATGGATGAATTGCTGGAGCAATTAAAAAGCGAATGATCACTGCATGACAAACCCCTCCTATAAAGGATTTTCGACTAATCTTCACGAATAAATCTTGTAGGAGGGAATTCTATGAAAACTTTAAATGATTTTCCGTATTTAGAAACAGAACGTTTTCTATTGCGAGCAATAGAAGTGAAGGACGCCGAGGAAGTATTCCATTATTTTTCGCTAGATGAAGTGACAAAGTATTATGATTTGGACACGTTTACAAGTAGGAATGAAGCCATTCAATTAATTGAAAACTGGCAAAAACGATTTGCAAATAACGAGGGTATTCGATGGGGAATTGCGACGAAGGATACCAATAAAATAATCGGCAGCTGTGGTTATCATAATTGGGAGAAAGAGCATTTCAAAGCGGAAGTGGGATTTGAAGTGACACCAGAGTACTGGCAGAAAGGAGTCATGACGGAAGTATTAAAGCATGTATTGAAATACGGCTTTGAGAGAATGGGACTCTTCCGAATTGAAGCCCTTTATGACCCTGAAAATACAGCTTCTAAAAAGACGTTAGAAAAAGCTGGATTCACATACGAAGGTATACTGCGAAAATCATCCTTTGAAAAAGGACAGTTTTGTGACGCAGCTATTTGTTCTATATTAAAGAACGAGTATATGGATAAGGAGCTATGATTGTGAGTAATCAAATGCCGATGTATGTTCAAAGCTTTACGCAGAACTATGTAGAGCTGCTAAATAAGCACTTACCTTCGGATTTAATAGAAGGCGTATACATATACGGATCGATTGCTCTCGGGGCATTCGATGAAGTGAAGAGCGATATAGATTTTATTGTTTTATTAAGTAGTGCAGTAAATGAACAAGAACTCTCGATCCTACAAGATATCCATGTACAGATGAACAAACACGCATTTGGAAAAAGAATGGATGGGTTATACATTCAGGCTAGTATGATAGGCAAAACAAATGAAGAATTACCTGCGTATCCTTATTGTACGGATGGAATTGTAGAAGTAGGTTATTGGGACGTTAATCATATTACTTGGTGGATTTTAAAAAAACATGGTATTACATTGCAAGGCATACCAATTGGAGAATTGAACATTCCTACAAAATGGGACGATGTATTAGAAACAATGGAATACAATATAAACCAATATTGGTTCAGTAAATCAAAAAAGACCTATTTATTTTTATCTGACAGTATGGTGGAATTTGCAACTTGTACGATTAGTAGAATAGTTTGTTCGCTTGAACTAAGAGCTATTTTATCGAAGGACGAGGCAGTTAGGTTATGTGTAGACATGCTACCAAAAAGATGGCATCTCCTTTTAAAAGAAGGTTTTCGTATTCGAAAAAAGGCTAATACAAAATCATTGTACAAAAGCAAACTAAAAAGAGCTAGAGATTGTAGAGATTTCATTTTATATACACATCAATTATGCAATGAAAATTTTTTTATAAGAGGAGTAAGTAATGGAAATTAAACTATTAACACCAACCGATGCAAGTGCATACTGGAAATTGAGATTAGAAGCATTACAGCAAAACCCGGAAGCATTTGCAACAAGTTACGAGGAAGCGATACAAAGAGCGAATCCAATTGAACAAGTAGAAAAAAATCTACAAACAGAAGGCAACTATACTTTCGGGGCATTCCAGCAAGACAAGCTAGTTGGGATGGTTACACTGTCTCAAGAAGGCTATCTTAAAATGAAACACCGAGCAAATATTTTCGCGATGTATGTGAGCCCACAAGCTCGTGGATTAGGAGCAGGAAAAGCGTTGCTTATAGAAGCAATTGATAAAGCTAAATCCATAAAAGAAATCGAAAAGATAAATTTGTCTGTCGTATCAACAAATGAGAAAGCAAAGAAGCTATATAGCCAATTAGAATTTAAAGTTTTTGGGGTAGAGGAAAAAGCATTGAAAGTTGCCGATACATATTACGATGAAGATCATATGGTACTTAGTTTGTAGTAGAAGGGTTTACATGAAAAGTGTCGAAGTAGTTATTGAATTATACAAAGGAGGTAGAAGGTTATAGAAGCAGAAAAGTTAGTGGATAGCTCGAGTGCAAATGACAAGCAAGTGATCTACCGTTCTCCTATTCGGTCTATATTCGATAAATTTTCAAGCACTAAAGATGCTTCATTGGTTTATGGAGAGCCGATTGAATTCGAAGATAAATGTGTACTCCCCGTTGCGAAAGTTAATTATTATGTTGGGGGTGGCGGTGGTTATTCCGATGCGAGTGAAAATACCTCTGCTGCTCAAGGTGAAGGTGGAGGGGGCTATTTTGCTATTAAGCCAGTAGGAGTCTTTGAGATTACACCTGAAAAAGTGAAGTTTAGACCTGTTATGAATAGTTATTTCATTTTAACAATCATTAGTGTTGTTACGCTTGGACTTGGGTTCTTATGGAAGAGATCTCGAAAATAAAATGATAGAAAGAAAATCCGCTGAAGAATTATGACTTAGCGGATTTTCTTTGCCTTCTCCTGAAGAAAGTTAATAATAGAAGTGCGGTAATGGCACCAGTGGTATCAAGTATTACATCTTGAGCAGAAGCTGTGCGTCCACTGGTGAATGATTGATGTAGCTCATCCGCTACTGCAAAGAGCATTGTGAGAACAACAGCTATAATTGTTCGATATTTAAATTTAGGTAAAGCAGCAAAGATTGCAAGGGCAATCACACCGAAATAAAAGAAATGCGTCCCTTTTCGAATCAAAAACTCGACGAATGCATAGTATCCTCGTTCTTCAATGGAAACTAAAATGCCCCAGTAAGGAATCTGAAAGAAGGATAGAAATGACTCCAAAGGTTTACCTGGTAACCACTTCTCAAGCACTGGTATAAGTGATTGCTGTTCGGCTGTTTGTCCAGACGAAATAAAAACAACGACGAGTAAAAAGAATAAAGGAATAATTTTTTTCATAAGAAAACAGTAACATAAAAACAGGAAGTTTCATATGTCTGTATAAATAAGCTATAGTATTTATAGAAAAATAAATTTGGAGGTATGGATCAATATGTCTAAGCTTACACCATTTTTAATGTTCGAAGGGCGAGCAGAAGAAGCGATTAATTTTTACATATCCATTTTTCAAGAATCAGAAATCATTCGTTTAGCTCGTTACGGAGCAGAAGGTCCCGGAAAAGAAGGGGAAGTATTGCAAGCGGTATTTACGATTAATGGACAAGAATTTTTATGTCATGATAGTTCGATTCAACACCAATTCACGTTTACACCTTCCATTTCGCTATTCGTGGAATGTGATTCTGAAGAGGAACTCGACCAAGCATATGCACAGCTTTTGGAAGGCGGACAAGCCTTAATGCCGATTAACAATTATGGCTTCAGCAAAAAGTTCGGCTGGGTGCAAGATAAGTTTGGAGTTTCATGGCAGTTAAATTTAGCGAATTAAAGGATCTAAAAGTAAACCCGAGGAGCAACGAAATGCTCTTCGGGTTCCATTTACTTAATTGGTATCCAGATTTCTGAATAATAATCCTCGCTCGAAGCATCCCCACTTGAATACACTTCTAACTCAGGAGTTCCAGCAGGGACATACGGATTAGAAGGGAACCATTCGGAATAGATTTGTTTCCAAGTATCCTGCATCGCATGTGGCATGGCGCCGTGTACTTCAAAAATAACCCATTTCGAAGCAGGAATTTCTAATGAAGATAAATGTTCCGGGACATCTCCAATATGAGCCGAAGCAATCCAGTAGTCCATCAAGCCACTATCTTTCTGACTCTCATCTACAACACATACACCGAGTACTCCTTCAATTTCCCCATTGTTTAATTGGAAAAGCTGGCCATCTGTGCCGTTTGTGTTTACCTCATCCCAAAATAACGGGATATTTTTCAAATTTTCACCTGTTTTACAGTTATACGTTCTTTTCACTCCAACAGCTTGGAAACTTTCTTTTTCCGCAATCTTATACTTCATTGGTTCTGCCCCTTTCAAGCTCACCTGGATGACCAGACGATTGTATGATTGTAAATTACCTCGTTTCTTTCGTGCATCACTTGGCGTCACGCCATGCTGCTTTCGAAAGGCCTTCGTAAAAGCTTCGGGAGTGTCGTAGCCATATTTGTAGGATAGGTCGATGATTTTACTATCGCTATTTATTAATTCCTGCGCTGCTAATGTCAATCTTCTGCGACGAATATAATCGGCGACTGACATATCTGTTAAAATGGAAAACGTTCGTTGGAAATGAAATACAGATGAATTTGCCACTTTAGCGATTTGTTCCATCGTCAATTCATCCAGTAAGTTTGCTTCTATATAATTGATTGTTCTTTGTATCGACTCAACCCATCCTATGACCCTCACCTCATGTAAATCATAAATTGTAACTATTATTGAATCCTGTCATTTTGTGCTCACATTGGACCATTTTCATTTTGCTAAAAGAAGTTCCACAATCACTTTCGGCCGAACATCTAATGAAGGAAGGTCAGCCATATCAATCCAGATTGGTTCATAGAGTCCTCGTTGAACGGAAGTGTGGAAATATTCTTCGCCTGTACCCGTTCCAAATTTTCCGCCAATAATATCAGCAAGGAAAAAGTGTTGCCTTCCGTTATACTCCAGAATTTTAAAGGGACGTTGAATACGTACATGTACCCCTAGCTCTTCATACGTTTCTCGGATTGCCGCTTCCTCTGGTGTTTCTCCATCCTCAATACCTCCACCTGGAAATACATAGTAGGTCTTATGTGGTTTCGTTCTTTTGATTAAGGCAATTCGACCATTTTCAATAATGATAGTTGCTCCTCTGTTTCTTATATAAATACACCTTCCAATCTAATGATAGTAGACAGAACATTCGAACTCATACTAGTATTATTATATATCAAACTAAAGGGTGAGAATTAATATGGAGATAATCGAAATTCACCAAAGGCCTAAATTCTTTCAAGAAGCCGTGAAACTATTTTGGGAGCAATGGGGCAATGAAAGTAACTATAAATTTTACGAAGATTGTATGATTCATGCAGGCAAAGACTCCAGTTCTCTGCCGATATTTTATGTTGCGTTAGAAAATAATGTCATTATTGGTACCTATGCATTACTTCGAAATGATATTAATAGTCGTCAGGATTTGTTTCCATGGTTGGCATGTCTATATGTCGACCCAGCTTTTAGAGGGAATTCTATAGGTAAACAACTTTTAGAACATGGACTACATGTGACTGCAAAGCTGGGGCATGAAAAACTATACTTATCCAGTGACTTAGTAGGGTACTATGAGCAATATGGTTGGATTAATTCTACTATTACTTATGGGCCTTTTGGAGATTCGATTAAAGTGTATGAAAAAGCGGTGAACTAGGATAGGAGGATGAAAATGATCAACGTATTATTTGTCTGTCTGGGGAATATTTGTCGTTCCCCAATGGCGGAAGCAGTTTTTAGAAATCTAGTAGAGAAAGAGAAATTAAGTGATCAAATTAGGGTAGACTCTGCTGCAACTAGTGCTTGGCACATAGGTGACCCTCCTCACAGAGGAACCATTATGAAGCTCGAGGAATATAATATTTCTACAAAAGGAATGGCTGGAAGGCAATTACAAAAAGAGGACTTTGAGAAATTTGATTATATAATTGGTATGGATCAAAGTAATGTGACGAATATTCGAGAAATATTAGGACAGCCAGATCATCCAAAGGTTATGCGTTTCTTAGATTTAACAAAACAACCAAAAGATGTGCCGGATCCCTACTATACAGGGGATTTTCAAGAAACATATGATCTTGTGTTAGAGGGCTGCCGAGCGTTATTAGATAAAATGAAAATGGAACACAAAGAGCTGTCAAGATGATAGCTCTTTTTCATTAATAGGTGATAAGCAGGTCTCATACAAGTTAGAAAGTGTTAAAAATGCGAGGATGAGGAGACTTTGAATTGGACTTATTTGTCATTGGAGATGTGCATGGCTGTTATGTAACATTTTTGAAGATGATAGATCGATGGGATAAAGAAAGGGAAATACTGATTCAGTTGGGAGATTTAATAGACCGAGGAAACGGATCGCCAGAAGTTGTAAAATTAGCAAGGCACTTAAAGAAAGTACACAGGGACCAAGCATTTTTTATAAAAGGTAACCATGAATATGAGATGATAGAACATATAACAAACCCACCAAATAATAATTGGTTAAAGCAAGGTGGTTCGGAAACATTGCATCAATACTTAGCGGTTGGGCAAAACATAAAAGACGACGTAGACTGGTTGCGAACTATGCCCTTGTATTGGGGGAATGATCACGTCTTTATAAGCCATGCGGGTATTTCCGAAATAGCAAAAAATCCATTCAATGAAACTAGTGAATACGGTATTTTGTGGAATAGAGGTCCATTGAAAAATATACAGAAACTGCAAATTATCGGCCATACACCAGGAGATTGGCCTATATTTGATAGGCAAAGTAATTCCTGGAATATTGACACAGCCGCTGTATTTGGTAATCAGTTAACTGGAATGAAATTAAAGCAATCCGGGGAATTAATTGATTGGATACACATCAGAACAGACAAGAGGGATATGAGGAAAAAGAGATAAAGGGGACAAGGGAAATGCCTAAAATTATTCACGAAACATATATAGAAGCTCCCTTAGTAAAATGCTTTGACCTTGCCCGTAGCGTGGAAAAACATATAGAAACAACATCAAATACAAACGAAAAAGCAGTTGCAGGAGTAACAACGGGGCTATTGCAACTAGGAGATAGTGTTACGTGGGAAGCAATTCATTTTGGTGTAAAACAAAAACTAACGGCAAAAATCGTAGCTATGGAGGCACCGCAAAATTTTACGGATGTAATGATTCGAGGGGCCTTTCATTCTTTTACGCATATCCATATATTTACTGAAAGTTATGGAGGCACAATTATGAAGGACGTATTTACGTATAGAGCCCCATTCGGAGTGTTAGGAAAGATAGCAGATCATTTATTTTTAGAAAAATACATGAAGAATTTTATTATTTCAAGAGCCAGCGAATTAAAGAAAATAGCAGAAAAGAATATCGAAGATACATTTTAAAGGAGAACAAATAGATGGAATATATACATTCTCAAGAGATACCAAAGACAGATGTACTAAATGGTATTATGGAACTCCATAAACATGTTTTTGAAGGAGCAGAGCTAAAATTAGTAGAACTAACTGAGAAAAAGAACCTATTAATATTTGTAGCAGTAGACAGTAATCGGATCGTAGGTTTTAAAATCGGATATGAGTATAATGACCAAACGTTTTATAGCTGGCTAGGCGGGGTACATTCAGACTATCGAGGAAAAGGCATTGCATCTGAACTGATGCACCGGCAACATGAGAAAGTAAAGGCTCTTGGATATCAAAAGGTCCGTACTATATCTCGAAACAAAAGGCGAGCAATGTTATTACTAAACATTAAATTTGGCTTTGATATAATAGAAACGTTTATCAGTGAAAAAGGGACACATAAAATTGTACTAGAGAAAGAACTTTCATAAGGAAGGGGCGTTCTGTATGAGTCAGAGAGCCTCTGTTTATATTTTACAAAAGATGAAAAGAGTTTTAATACCATTTTGAAAGAAATACTGTATAATGATTTGAACGCTCGACGAAAGCCACGGTATTACGTTAGAAAGAGGTGGAAGTAAAGATGGATATCATATTGCTTATTATTGTTATTAATGTTGTGTATATGACATTAACTACATTGCGTTTGATATTAGTTATTAAAGGTTACAGAGTAGTAGCATCGTTCTTGTCTATGGCAGAAGTGTTTGTTTATTTAATGGGATTAACGATGGTTCTTGATAATCTGGACGAGCCTTTAAATATTGTTGCTTATTGTGCTGGTTGGGGTCTTGGCGTATATTGTGGAAGTATTATTGAAAATCGATTAGCACTAGGCTATGTCGTATTTGATGTAATCGTCGACTCATTAGAAATAGAAATTCCAATTCAAGTTCGAGCAAAAGGCTACGGTGTAACATCTTGGGTGGCGGATGGAAAAGACGGAAAACGTCTTTGTATGAAAGTGCTAGCTAAACGAAAAAACGAATTAAAGCTAAGAGACTACATTCTGTCCTTATCGCCTAAAGCTTTTATCATTTCCTATGAGCCAACTAGATTTAACGGTGGTTTCTTGATCAGACCATCTAGATAGAAAAAGGACGAGCTATTTTTCGAGGAATCGAGAAAGGCTCGTTTTTAGTAATAAAATAATTCGTCAATAATGTTAATTGCCTGTAAAATAAGAGTAATCTGCTAAAGGGGATGTTAACATGGCGAAATACGAAGCAAAGATGAAAGAAACAGAAAGTAGTGTCATTGAATTTATTGAAACTGTGGAGAATCCTAAAAAGAGAGAAGATGCCTATAAGCTGCTGGAAATTTTCAGTGAAGCAACTGGCTATGAAGCGAAAATGTGGGGACCAAGCATTATTGGTTTCGGGTCGTATCATTATAAGTACGCGTCTGGACATGAAGGAGATGCTCCGCTTGTAGGGTTCTCTCCTCGTAAAGCAAAAATCAGTTTGTATTTCGCGACTGGGGATACAGAACGTGAAGTCATCCTAGAGAGATTCGGCAAGCATACGTCTGCGAAAGCGTGTGTGTATATTAACAAAGTAGCGGATATTGATGTAGAAGTGTTAAAAGAATTGATTAATAGATCGATTAAGTTTTTGCAAGAAACATATGGAAGTTAATGTATTTATTTTGCTATGGGATAAACAATTAATGTATAATACTTAAAGTAGGAAAATGAATCGAAAGAGAGTGGGACTTTATGGGTCGTAAATGGAATAATATTAAAGAAAAAAAAGCTTCCAAAGACGCGAATACTAGCCGTATCTATGCAAAATTTGGACGTGAAATATACGTAGCTGCAAGACAAGGTGAACCTGATCCTACTTCTAACCAAGCATTAAAAGTAGTATTAGAACGTGCGAAAACATACAGTGTGCCAAAGCATATTATTGATAAAGCAATTGAAAAAGCAAAAGGCGGATCGGAAGAAAGCTATGACGAGCTTCGTTACGAAGGTTTCGGTCCAAACGGTTCGATGGTAATCGTCGATGCGTTAACTAACAACGTAAATCGAACAGCATCCGATGTGCGCGCAGCATTCGGTAAAAATGGTGGAAACATGGGTGTCAGTGGTTCGGTTGCGTATATGTTCGATGCAACTGCTGTTATTGGAGTCGAGGGCAAGACAGCTGATGAAGTATTAGAGCTTTTGATGGAAGCAGATGTAGACGCTCGTGATATTATCGAAGAAGAGGATTCTGTCATCGTTTATGCTGAACCGGATCAATTTCATGCAGTACAAGAGGTTTTAAGAGCTGCTGGAATCGAAGAGTTTACAGTTGCAGAGCTATCAATGCTTGCACAAAACGATATTTCCTTGGAAGCAGATGCACAAGCACAATTCGAAAAAATGATCGATGCAATAGAAGATTTAGAAGACGTACAACAAGTTTACCATAACGTAGACTTAGGAGAATAATAGAGAAAAAGGTTGTCTCATCAGTAGTTTTACTACTTTTGAGGCAACCTTTTTCTTTTGGGTTAAGGTTGTTTTACTGTCTATTTGGAAGAAAATCAGGAAAGTTTGGAAGAATCAAAGCTATTGTTAGAAACAAGTATATTAAAAAGTAACTTCAACTATGAACGTAACAATTACTATTTACGGGAGAGCTAGTTGTGAGAGTTAATATCACGTTAGCATGTACAGAAGCAGGAGACAGAATTTATATTACTAAGAAGAATAAGCGCAATAATCCAGAGCGTATTGTACTAAAAAAATACTGTCCACGTTTAAAAAGAGTAACACTCCACCGAGAAGCGAAGTAATCGAAAAACAGCCTCACCAATTTTGGGGAAAGGCTGTTTTAATTAGCGAGTCACTGAATTCTTTCGACGATAATTCCATTGCTGATATTGGAAGCGTACAAAGCAACCGACACAAAACCCAAGAATTGCAATGAGTGCAGCTAAACCAACCATGACTGTCGCAACATTAAATAATATAATCAAATTTAAAAAATAACTGATACTCGCAATAAATAAAAAGCCGACTGCAAGCCACTGATTAAATCTTAGCTGGGCGTAATCTTCTTGAATATATTCATTTGCAAGTTTAGATAAAAATCGTTTAACTATAACTAAAATAGGGTGAAACCCAGTTAATAAGCTAGAAAGATTTGCAATTAGAGGGATGAATAGAATCCATACTGATTGTGTAATGACCGCAATGATTACAGACAAAACAATTGTCCACTGATTTGCCATCACAAGAGGTTTTGGAATTGTTTTCATTTTAAAACCTACTTTTCATATTTGATTTATTATATTATATGTTTGGTTTAGTTAAATGTAAATACAAAAGAAACAAATTACAGGTAGTAGAAAAAATCGAAGGGTCTGCACCGGATTAGCTTGAAAATGCTAGGTAGTCAAGGAGTGGCAACAACAGGAGGAAGTATTCACAAACAGTAATAAGCCTTACTCATTTAAGAGTAAGGCTTATTACTGTAGACAAATTATTTACAAATGTGCCTATCCATATATTTCAATCTGCACTTCTTGAATGCAATTGGTGCACTCTCAAGATTTTTTTTCAAATTCACAAATATCAATCCATTTCTGTAAAGAAACAATCACTTCCTTGAAGGCAAACCCGTTGGCAGTAAGCTCATATTCTACTTTTTTGGTAGAGGATTCAAGTAGTTTTTTATTGACTAATTTGGCATCAACTAAATCATTAAGCCTTTCAGTAAGTAATCGGTCAGAAATACCAGGGATACTTGTAAGAATTTCGTTATAGCGTTTTGAGCCGGATAGCAATGTGTAAATAATCATCCCCATCCAACGTTTACCGATAAATTCAATGGCCTGATGATAGTTACTACAATAGTTATTATATATATTGGTATCATTTGGTTTATCCAATAAAAAAACCTCCATTAAATCATTCGTTTTCTTTTATTGTAGCATATAGAACTTTTTTATTGACGAATAAACTTACTAATGGTAAGCTCTTTTAGTACAAAAACTTACTAATAGTAAGTTTCGGGAGGAAATAATATGTCGACAGAAAAAGAGTCAAATCTATATACGATTATGCATGCTAGAAAATCAGTTAGAGTTTACGATCCTAATTTTAAAATTTCACAACAAGAGTTAGAAGAAATTATTAAAGAAGCAACATCTGCACCGTCTTCAAGTAATCTTCAAGCATGGAAATTCCTTGTCATTCAAGATGACAATATAAAAGTAGAACTTCGAGCGATAGCGAATAACCAAGAACAAGTAGAAACTTCTTCGGCAGTTATTGCAGTATTAGGAAATGCTGAAATGTATAAAAATGTCGAACAAATCTATACTCAAAATGTAGCTGAAGGCTATATGGATGAGGCTACAAAGGATTTAATGATTAACAATACAAATCGTACTTATCCTTTTGCTACATTGGAAACGAGAAAAAATATTGCCACCTTTGATGCTGGTCTCATTGCAATGCAATTGATGTTGGTTGCAAAAGAAAAAGGATTAGATACGGTAACGATGGGGGGATTCGATAAAGTGAAGTTTGCAGAAAGATTCGAATTACCTGAGCATATTTTTCCAATCGCACTAATTGCCATTGGTAAAGCAGCTGCACCTGCATACGGTTCATCCCGTCTACCACTAAGTGAAATTGTTCAATTTACTTAATGTATCCAAATAACCTTTAAATCTATTTTGTAGACTACTTTTTGTAGGATTTATAGGCTGTATACCAAACGATTAAACGGGTTGGTATACAGTTTTTTTTGTATGAGAAGCAGAATGGAACATAGAAATGTGTTATCTATAATAAAAATATAGAGTAATAGTTTAAAAGGCATACGAAAGATCTCATTGATATATTTCCTGGGAAATTGACAAAATTCGATGCTTTACTACAAGTATGTTACTGGTGCCAGGTACCAGTAACATATCTGTAATCATTTTTTCTTTAGTTTATTGATTTGTTTAGTTAATGCAATAAACTGTTGATCCAACTCGTTATATTTGGCATCTTTTTTCTGCAAATAACTTAATTGTCCTAGCACTGCTTGTCGCTCAGTTTCTAATGTTAATAGCTCTTTTTCACGTAAGGATTCATTCTTTTTATGCATCCATTCACTATAGCCCATTTCTACTTTACGAATCGTTTTATTTTCAAAGATGAGTAGTTTATTCGTTAGCTTTTCTAAAAAATAACGGTCATGTGTGACTAATAAAATTGTTCCAGGATAAGACGACAAAGTCTTCTCCAGTTGTTCTCGGGATGGAAGATCCAAATGATTTGTTGGTTCATCTAATAGCAAAACGTCTTTTTGGTCTAATATGAATTCCATTAGCTTTAATTTTACTCGTTCTCCCATACTCATGGTACGGATCGGACGGGACCAGTGATCTTTTGAAAATCCTAAATTCATCATAAGGGTTTGAATTTGTCCTCTTGTTTCAAAATCAGTGGGTCCAAAAAACTCAAATGGTGTTTTTTCTTCTGGTAAGTCAAATACTGTTTGACGCAGGTAGCCGATGTTCATCGCTTCTGACTTCCAAAGTTCCCCTTGGCCGTTTTCTTCCCCTAACAACATGCGGAAAAATGTCGACTTTCCACTCCCATTAGAGCCTATAATGCCAATTCGTTCTTGAGATTGGACGGTGAAAGTGGCATTTTGGAACAGCAATCGATCTTCAAATGTTTTACTCAAGCGTTTGGCTTCTATTACTCGCTTTCCTTTTTTCTTGTTACCTTCAATAGAGAAGGCCACTTCTTTTTCTGCTTCTGGTTGATCGATAGTGTTTTTGGAAAGCTCGAGTTCCAATCGTTTCTTTTTAGAGCGAATTTGCACATCCATTTTCTTTGCTTTCACTCGGTAATATTCTTTATTGAATTCATGTTTAGTTGAATCTGCATGTGCTTTAGCTGACCAATTTCGTAGCGCAGCCATTTGTTTTTCCACTTGTTTGATCTTAGTTTGTTGTGCATCATATAGTCTTTGTTGTGAAAGTCTTGATTCTTCTTTCTTTTGTCGAAAAGATGTATAGTTGCCAGCGTACACTGTTAACTTTTTATTTTCCACTTCCCAAATCCAATTGGCTACTTCATCTAAAAAATAACGATCATGAGATACTAAAATAATTGTTCCAGGGTAGGCCTGTATCTGTTGCTTTAAGAATGACAAGCTTTCTTGGTCTAAATGATTCGTCGGCTCATCCAATAAAAGAAGCTGCGATTTTTCCGCAAATACTCGGGAAAGACGACTCTTCATTTTTTCCCCGCCACTTAAATCGTTATACTCTCTATGCCCGGGAACAGACCATTTACTGAAATAAGCTCGCTCCTCATCTGCAAAATCATCGTTCTTAAATTGATCATCCTCTTGTTTAAAATAGCCTATAGTAGGTGTAGTTCCAAACCATTCTATAGATCCACTGGATGGAATCGTTTCTTTTGCCACCACAGAAAGTAGGGAAGATTTCCCTTCTCCATTCCTTCCTGTTATGCCAATAACAGCACCTGTTGGAAGGTCTGCTGTTATATTTTCCAAAATAATCTTTTCCCCAAATGTGATACTAATATTCATTAATTTACCGTGTAATGTCATATAATCCGCTCCTTTTGGAGGAATAAAAAAATCCCTCCGAATATGAATCGGAAGGACTCGTTGCCTTTTAAAAAATACGCAAAAAACCACTACAAAAAAGAGTGTTGTAGAGAATCTTTCGTATTTGATTGAAAAATGGGCAGACTAATCCTATTTCCGATTTTGTAGTGTTTATTTTGTTAAACCTCTACTTAAGAAATAAGATTAAATATCCATCGTCCACCCATCATCCTCTCAAAAATAGTTGTCTTCATTATAGCATATTCTAACTTTCTTTTTTAATAAACAATTTCACTAATGCAGAAAAAGCGATAATTGAGTATATGATCGCAAATGATGAAAAAATCCAAAATTCCTTTCCAAAATAATTTAAGTCGTCCGGTTCAAAAAAATTAATAACATTTACTACTGGAGGAAAGATTAATAATAGCCACTTTAAGAATGACAGCTTTTCCACTATGCCCTCGTAAGAAAGGGTAATTGCAATAATAAGAACTGCAGAAAGCCAAGTGTATCTCTTTGGGATAAAGGAAGTGATGGATGAGAAAGAACCAACTAAAATACCGAATATAGCAAATAAAAGATGTATGTAAATCGAGAGCCCAAAATGGACGGGTTGAACTGTTTCTTTGAAGCTGCCCAATAGTAAAGGGTAGAAAATCGAAAATAATGTCAACGCTAGCGCAATAAGAAAGCTAATCATCCATTTACCGAGTAAATAATTTACTTTCCCGACCTGAACAAATAGCATATTTTTTTCAGCTTCCTCTTCAATGGAAAATAAGCTCATCGCTATCCATGTTGTCACTATATACAAGACAATACTTGAAACGGCGTAACTACTTAATATTTCCACTCCACTATAATGGTATAAAACAACTATCCATATTAAAAAGGTTGCAGCTGGGGGAATTATTTTGAAGGAGCGGATATAACTTTTGAATTGGTACTTTATAAATCCCTGCATTGTTAAATCCTTTCCCTGACATCAAGCACAGAACAATTGTTATTCAAAAGCTTTCTCAGCAGATCATCACTCTTATCTTTAGATACGGTGATAATAGCTATGTCCTCTTCGATATGCATTTCGTTTAATTGAAGTCTTAACAATACACTTTTGTTTGAAAATCTCACTTTTATTACAAGATGGGGGCTTTTAGTTTCTGTATGAACTAACACACGTCCATCTTTTACATAAAATATTTGATCTGCAATATTGTCTACTAACAGGTCTTCATGGGTTGTAAAAATAATGGTCATTTTTGTTTTTAGTTTTTCTAACATAGCCATAAGATTTAGCTGCGAGCTTGTATCTAAACCAGTTAAAGGTTCATCCAGCAAAAGAATGTCTGGTTTGATTAGAAGTGCTTGAAGGATGCCTACTTTCTGTTTTGTGCCTTTTGAACATTTTTTTAAAGGGGTGTTTGTAAAAGGCTCTATTCCAAACAAACGGATGTATTCAGATAGCTCTGCTTCTATATCCGTCTCAGACATACCTTGGAAGGTCGCTACTAATGTTAAATATTCCTTTAGTTTGAATCGAAGGTTTTCCGGAAAATGTTCAGGGACATACCCGATTCTTTTCGCATTTCGTACTAACTTTCCGCTCGTAGGGTCATAAATCCCTGCAAGTAACTTCAACAAGGTGCTTTTACCGGAGCCATTTGATCCGCGAATCGCAATCGATGCATGTTCCTCAATTTGAAAGGAGACATGCTGTAAAATCTCTTTCCCATCGATTTCTTTCTTCAAATCCGATGCTTCTAAAATGACGTTTCCCACTGATCCACCTCCGCTTCGTAAATAGTTTAACATGTTTCAGCCTACTTTGATAATTCAATAAACCATGATGATCATATCGACTTTTTTATTTTATAATGTATTTTTCTTCAATTAAATATCAAAAAATGTATTTAATTTCGTGAAATTTTATGAAAATTCCTGTACAATTACAACATGTTTTTAAGGAGGTATGAGAAATGCAGCAATTAGATGCGTATGAAATTATTTCATACATACAAAATGCTAAAAAGTCGACACAGGTGAAGGTATATGTAAAAGGGAAAGATATCGACAAGCTTTCTTTTGGAGAAAACACAAAGGTATTTGGAGAAGGTAACTCACTCGTACTGTTTGGAGAATGGGCTGAGATTGAAGTAGCACTTAATGATTATGCAAACTTAATAGAAGATATCGTTGTAGAAAATGATAGTAGAAATTCTGCCATCCCTCTATTAGATTTAAAAGGTATCAATGCGCGTATTGAACCAGGTGCTATTATTCGCGATCAAGTAAGTATTGGCGATAATGCTATTATTATGCTAGGAGCCGTTATTAACATAGGGGCTGTAATTGGGGAAGGCTCGATGATTGATATGGGAGCGATTCTTGGTGGACGTGCAACGGTCGGGAAGAACTGTCATATTGGAGCGGGAGCGGTGCTTGCAGGTGTAATTGAACCACCTTCTGCAACTCCAGTTATAGTAGAGGATGATGTATTAATAGGCGCCAATGCAGTTGTATTAGAAGGCTGCAGAGTAGGAAAAGGTGCTGTTGTAGCGGCGGGAGCAGTCGTAACGAAGGATGTTCCGCCATATTCAGTAGTTGCAGGAACACCAGCAAGAGTTATAAAAGAAATCGATGATCAAACACGCTCTAAAACAGAAATTATGCAAGAACTACGTCAACTATAAGAGGGATCAGATGAAAACCTTAATTGAAATTCGACGTGATTTACACCGTATACCGGAGCTTGGTTTCCAAGAAGTAAAAACGCAAAACTATTTATTGGAACAAATTTCGGCACTTCCACAGGAAAGATTAACAATTATTCAGTGGAAAACTGGCATTGTTGTGAAGATTAAAGGTATGCAGGGAAAAAAGACCATCGGCTGGCGTACAGACATCGATGGATTGCCCATAACAGAGGCTACAGGTCTACCATTTCAATCGGAGCATGAGGAAAAGATGCATGCATGTGGACATGATGTGCATATGACGGTCGCTTTAGGCTTGCTAAGAAAGCTTGTGGATAACCCGGTAAATGATCATGTAGTTCTTATTTTTCAACCAGCTGAAGAAGGTCCAGGTGGGGCCTTACCGATGAGAGAATGGTTGAAACAGGAATATCCAGAGCTTGTACCAGAGCAAATTTATGCCTTTCATATAGCACCAGAATATCCAGTAGGTACAGTAGCTACTCGTCCTGGTCTGCTATTTGCTAACACTTCCGAACTATTTATCGATTTAGTAGGGAAGGAGGGGCATGCAGCTTTTCCGCATCAAGCAAAGGATATGTCCATTGCAGCAGCTACATTGTTATTACAGCTTCAAACGATTGTGAGTAGATCCGTTAATCCGATGGATCCTGCAGTTCTAACTATCGGGAAAATGTCTTCTGGTACTGTTCAGAATATCATCTCTGGTCAAGCCCGATTAGAAGGTACGATCCGAACGATGGATGCAGCAACAATGACGACTATTAAACAGAAAATAGAATCCTTCTGCCATGCTGCAGAAATAGCGTTTGATTGCGACATTCGAATCGATTATGGTTCATCTTATTATCAAGTGAAAAACGATGAGACCTTGGCGAATGATTTTATATCATTTGCTAAGCGTGATCCATCGACTACGGCAATCGTTTGTGATGCTGCTATGACAGGAGAAGATTTCGGTTACTTTCTACAAGAAATCCCAGGTGTTTTATTTTGGGCAGGAGTAGAATCACCATTTGGATTGCATCATGCAAAACTGAATCCAAATGAAGCGGTCATTGATTATCTTGTTCCTTTTATAGATTCCTATTTTCGAGCACTTTCAAATAAATGAAAAGTGGAGCCACCTTATATAAAGGTAGCTCCTTCTTTTTGGAAGAATAATCCTAAACGTGCCAATCCTTTGTGAAAGCGATAAAGTTAATCCACAAGCTGCACGTTGTAATCTTTAAACCAAATATGCAATTGTACCAAATAAGCTAATAACTGTGGTCCAGACATTAATTGACCGAACCAAGGAACCTTGAAGGCATCTCCATTAGATTCGATTAAATCGGACAGGCGATTTGCATGGAAGAGCTCATGAAGAATGGAGTTTTTATCCTGTAATTGATCTTTAAGCATGTTCCCGACAAGCTCGCTGTAAACAGGATTATGCGTTTTTGGATATGGACTTTTTTTCCTGTAAAGCACGTCATACGGGAGATTACCTTGAAATGCTTTTCTTAAGATTCCTTTTTCTTGATTGCCCACCATTTTGAAATCCCACGGAATATTCCATGCATACTCGACTAATCGATGATCCGCAAACGGCACCCTTACTTCTAGGCTGGCACCCATACTCATACGGTCTTTTCGCTCCAACAAGGTCGTCATAAACCAAGTCATATTCAAATAGAATAGCTCGCGTCTTTTTGATTCAATAGAAGCTTCTCCATCTAAACGAGGCGTTTCTGCAATTGTTGTATCGTATGCATGTTGAACATATTCATTAATCGTAAGTTTTTTCTTCCAGCTATCGTTTAGTAAAGTATATCGCTCATTGGTAGAGCGAATCCACGGAAATCCTTTTTCTGCATTTGCGACTTGATGAAACCAAGGATAACCTCCGAAAATTTCATCGGCACATTCGCCCGACAATCCTACCGTAAAGTCTCGTTTTATGTCCCGACAAAACCAAAGTAGGGAAGAGTCGATATCGGCCATTCCAGGAAGATCGCGTACATGGACAGCCTCCGTTAAGTATTCCGCCAATTCCTTTTGACTAATAACGGAGTGATGGTGATTTGTATTCAAAGTACTGGATACTTTTCGAATCCAAGGCTGATCGTCTGATGGTTGAAAGGTATTTCCCTTGAAGTGTTTACTATTGTTTTCATAGTCGATGGAGTATGTGTGGAGCTTTCCTTTTGCATCACGAGTAAAAGCACTCGAGGCAATCGCCGTAATAACGCTGGAATCTAAGCCACCGGAAAGAAATGTGCAAAGGGGAACATCCGATACGAGCTGTCGTTCTACAGCGTCGGTAACTAAATAGCGAACTTTTTCTGCAGTTTCATCTAAAGAATCGGTATGCTCTGCGCTTTGGACATTCCAATAGCGCCAAATGTGAAGCCCGTTTTTAGAAAAGGTGAGTGCATGTGCAGGGCGTAATTCATGGATTCCTTTATAAACTCCAGAACCAGGAGTACGAGAGGGTCCTAACCCGATTATTTCTGCTAACCCTTCTCGATTAATGGTTGGAGATACATCTGGATGTGCAAGAAGTGCTTTTAGTTCGGAACCGAAAAGAAAGCCTTCAGCTCTTTCCGTATAAAAAAGTGGTTTAACCCCCAGACGATCTCTTGCGATAAAAACCTTTTGCTCCTGTTCATCCCAAATGGCAAAAGCGAAAATACCATTAAAATGATCTATACAATTTTCTTTCCATTCGATATAAGAAGTTAATAACACCTCCGTATCAGAATGCCCGGAAAAAGAATGTCCTCGCTTCAATAGTTCCTTCCGAAGGTCTTCTGTATTGTACAATTCACCGTTATAACAAAGCGTATATCGATTAGACTCATGGGTTTTAACCATTGGCTGTTTTCCGCCGATAGGATCGACCACTGTTAATCGGCGATGGCCTAGTAAAGCATGAGTCGTACCCCAAATATTATGATCATCAGGTCCTCTTTTACTAAGCGTCCCTGTCATTTTTTCAACGATTAATTCCTTGTTTCGCAAATCCTTCTTAAAATGAATACAACCTGTAATTCCGCACATATATCCGCATCCTTTCTTTCATGACCTATTTTATGCAAGAAACTACCAAATTTGTGCCTGTGAATGATTAAAGCATTTTATCCCGCATTAACGAGCAGTAAAACTCCGACTTCAATATTTAAGAAATGCGAAAAGATAAGAGGGAGATCAACTGCCCGTAAAAGCCTGATTGGTTCAACTAACAAACAGTGGGGGATGAAGTTACCCCCCACTGATTGAAGTTTCACTTTACAACAAACGAAAAAACCATCGTAAAAGTTTAAGCTTTCACGATGGTTTTATTAAGACATGTAAGTATTCTTAAGTTGTCACTTTGAGGACGGTTTTAATTTTTTGGATAATACCACCCGAGCTATAAGTTAATACACTTCGTTTATAGAATGATAGGCTCACTAGGAACATGAGGATAACGGTTCCTATTAACACTAGCATTGCTATAATTGGTTCAATCGAGCCAATATCAGTTGCTCCAATTCGAAGTGGCATAACCATTCCTGATGTGAACGGAATGTAGGAAAATACTTTGATAAGCATTGTATCTGGACTAGCCATTCCAGAAATTAACACATAAAAACCGATAATCCCAATCATCATCGCTGGCATCATTGCTTGACTGGACTCTTCCACTTTAGAAACAAGGGAACCAAGGAGTGCTCCTAATATTAAGTATAAAATAATTGTTAATAGGAGAAACGAAACAGCATAGCCGATGTAACTTAAAGATAATTCGTTTGCAATGTCCACAACCATATCCCACTTCGAGCCGCCGTCGATAAACATGAATAACAAGCCTTGCACAACTAAAAGTGCGCCAATTTGAGTTAAAGCTAGTAGAAACGTTCCTGTAAGTTTTGCCATGAAGTGAGTAGATGGCTTAATGCTTGCAAGTAATACCTCTAAAACACGAGAACCTTTTTCAGATGCAACATCTGTAGTGATCATTGATAAAAATGACATGACGAACGAATAGATAAGGAAGCCCACTAGGAAAGAAGCTCCGATACCAGCAGCTTTTTCGTCCTCACTTTTACCTGATGCTGAATCCACATTTAAATTTTTGGCAGAAATACTCGTTTCGGATTCAAGAATTTTTTCTGCTTGCTCTGCTGTTAAATTCAATTGTTGTACTTCATAAATTTTTCCGACGTATTGCAAGATAGAGGAAATGCTTTGTTGATCATTAAAGGTAAGTGGTTCGAACGTTGCAATTTCCGCTGCTAAAGAGTTGTCTTGATCTTTCACAAAGACAGCTGCATCGTATTCACCATCGATCACTTGCTGCTCCACTTTTGCAATTTCATCTTTGAGAAACGAAAACTCGATATCATTTGTTGATTCAAAAAAGCTTTCCATTTCCGCATCTGTTTCATTCAAAATAGCGACTTGCAAAGGTTCGCTCTGGAAAAAAGCTTCTTTAATATCTGACCAGAACATGACACCACTTATGACGGCAACATAAAGAACGATTGAAAAAATAAATGATTTGGCTTTTACTTTTTGCTTATATAATTGCTTTACAAGCAACCAAAACTTAGACATTTGGTCCACCAACCTTATCTTTGAAGATTTCGTCTAACGTTAAATAATCTAAACTAAACTTCTCAATATATTTGCCGTTTGATACAAAGTCAAAAATAGATTGTGCATATGATTCATCTTCTAATGTTAAGATGAATTGGTCTTTTCCAACCTGAATATCTTTCACGCCATCTAACTTTCCAAGTACTTCTTTTGGCACATCGGTACGAATCGTCAATTTTGTTTTTCCATATTGCTTCTTCAAGTCTAATAAACTACCAGAAAATAAAGAAACTCCTCGCTTCAACAGGCATAGATGATCACAAAGCTCTTCCACGTTATCCATTTGATGACTGGAGAACAGGATAGTCGTACCATTATTCTTTAAATGTAAAATAGCGCTTTTTAAAAGATCTTTATTTACCGGATCTAATCCGCTAAATGGTTCATCTAAAATTAGGAACTCTGGTTGATGTATAAAGCTTGCTATTAGCTGTACTTTTTGTTGGTTTCCTTTTGATAACGTTTCCGCTTTCGATTTTCGTTTGTCCTCTAATTCGAAACGTTCAATCCAATACTCGACCTCTTTACGCAATTCTTTACGGTTCTTTCCTCTAAGCTCTCCAAAGAAATAAAGCTGGTCTTCCACCGTCATAGAAGGAAAAATCCCTCGTTCCTCGGGTAAATAACCTAAAAGGTCTCGGTTAATCGAATTAATTGGTGTTCCGTTCCACATAATTGTTCCTTCTGTTGTTTCCTGAAGGTCAAGAATCATACGAAACGTCGTTGTTTTTCCAGCACCGTTTTGTCCAATCAATCCAAAAATCTCCCCTTTTTCAATCGTAAAGGTTAGATTATCGACGGCTACAAAGTTTTGGTATCTCTTTGTTACTTGGTTAATAGATAATGTCATATGCATGCTCCTATCTAGTATTCTTTCTTTTACCATATACGTAAAGGATGAAAGAATGTTTCATTTTTTTATGTAACGTTTTCCTTGGTTGGTCGTCAAATCTAATGAATAGAAGAAAAAGGAGCGATACGATGAAAAAGCGAAGCATAATTGCAGTAGCATTGCTCGTGGCTGGATTTGGTTTTTACCAGCCTGTAGCAAATGCGCAAAGTGAGAAAGAAACCATAGCAGAACAAAAAGACACATCCAATTTTATGAATGCGTCTGGAGTTATTAAGGACGTTGAAACAAAAGATGGTATTGTTACACTGACAGTGGAATCCGAAGAAAAAGATCCACAAATTACTATTTTAAAATTGAACGATGATACGCTTTTATTCAATAGCGGCTCTACAAAAGCTGTACAAAAAGAAGCATTTCAAAAAGGACAGCACATTGACGCATACTATGACAAAAACAAACCAATGATTTTAATTTATCCTGCACAAATTACTCCGGAGTTGGTAATTGTTCATGATGAAGAAAAAATAGGTTCTGTTAAAGTATCAAAGTTCGATAAGGAATTTTTAAGCTTGGATAACGAACTAAAGCTGAACATAGGAAAAGAAACGATTTTAGAAAATGAAAAAGGCGAGAAAATTGAAAAAGAAGATTTACATGGAAAAGAGCTAGTTGTATTTTATACGATAACAACGAGAAGCATTCCAGCACAAACGCCACCAACCAAAATTATAGCGATAAACAATCTTTCACCAGAAATGAAAGATATTCAAACGGTTATTGAACAGGACCATTTTATACAAAATGGAACAAAAATGATTCCATTGAAAACAGTAGGGGAGCATCTTGGCTATGTAGTGCTAAGCTATACAAGAGGTAATGGAAATTTCTTGATGCTAGGTAATAGTTCCCTTATTATTACAGTGGGCGATAAAACGTATAGCTACAATAGAAGTTTAAGAAACTTTACAGAGCCTCCAGTAATAAAAAACAATAAAACTTATGTGTCTGAGGACATTTTAGAAGTGCTGGTTCCTTGATTAAACTATAAAAGTAGCCTACAAAGAAATACCCCTTTCCATCAAAAGGGGTATTTCTAATTCAATATAAAAATCTCCATAAATAGAAAGTCGCATACGCTTCCCAGCCTTTCCAGGGTAATGCTAATTGTTGTATTACATCCTTTGTAGGCTTTAGTTCCGAACCAATCACATACTTGATTGCATTATGGAGACCCACATCATCTATCGGAAAAGCATCTGGAAATCTTAAGCAGCGCATTAACACATAGTTGGCTGTCCATGGTCCAATTCCTCGAATTTTTGTTAGTATTTTTTCTGCTTTTTTCACATCCTTTGTTTCTAACAACATTTCTTTCGTAAGTAATCCTCTGTCTATTTGAGTAGCTACTTCTATTAAATATTCACATTTTTTTACGGTCATCTTTATTTCTACTAAATCATCTACAGTCAGCTTGGCAATATCCTTCGCATTCGGAAACAGCCAGTATTGTTCGCCCTCAAATTCAATCCAATGTCCAAACTTTTCGACAAGACGTCTTTTTAGCGTATATGCATATGTCAAATTAATTTGTTGGCCTAATATACCCCAAGCCATTGCTTCAAACAAATCTGAAATACCCATAATACGTAATCCTCTAAATTGTAAAATTGCTTGGTTCAGTATTGGATCATTCTTAGCTACCTCATAAAATGTGTTTATATCTGTTTTCAGGTCTAACCATTCGATGATGTAGGCGACAACTTGTTCACGAACTCGTTTGCTTGAAGGTCTTGTACTACCTAAAAACTCAATGAGCAATGTATGTTTATCTTGTTCCCCAATCTCTACAAGTGTTGTACATGTACCGATAATAATCGCTTTTCTTATTTTATTATCATGAATACGATATAGGCATTCATTTGTGGAGCGAGACAAGTAGTGGAGATTTTGTGTAAAACTAAACTCTGGGGGAGTTTTTAATAAAATAAGTTCCTCTTTTTCTTCCCATAACATGTGCAGACACTCCTTTGTTTCTTTATTATAAACAAAAAAAATTTCGTTATCTTGCTATTACGTTTCAAAAACTGCAATTAATTTGTAAATAAAAGTATACTTAAATAAATGGAGGAGTGGCACAGTGAACAATGAACAATGGCAAGCAATCATTCAAAACGATAAAAACTATGATGGTTTGTTTTATTACGCCGTAAAATCTACTGGAATATTTTGTAGACCTTCTTGTAAATCACGACCGCCCAAAAAAGAAAATGTCCGGATTTATACGGAAGCAAAGGAAGCTTTAGAACAGGGTTTTCGACCATGTAAACGATGTAAACCAACTGGATTACGATTACCTGACGAAGAATGGATCACACAAATTAAAGCATATATCGATAATCACTATAATGACTCGCTCACACTGCACACACTAGCAGATATAGGTCATGGAAGTCCCTATCATCTGCAAAGAACGTTTAAGAAAGTTTTAGGTATATCACCTATGGAGTACATGCAACAAATTCGGATAAATAAAGCAAAAGAATATCTGGTTACTACAAACAAGCCGCTTGTGGAAATAGGTGCGGCCATTGGTATGGCGAATATACCTTACTTCATAACAGTTTTTAAAAAGGTAACTGGATTAACGCCATTTCAATACAGAAAAAAGGAGGGCCATCCCCATGAATAAAATATATTGGACACGTTTCATTCATAACGAATGGAGACTTTATATAGCTGCAACAGAAAATGGATTGAGCTACATAGGTTCGCAAGGCAAACCTTATGAAGAAATGGAGGCTTGGCTGGCAAAGCGTTTTCCGAAATATGAATTAGTGGAGGACGAAAAAGTTTTAACTCCTTATATGAACGAATTGAAAGAGTATCTAGATGGTAGTCGCCGAGAATTTGCAATGCCCGTCGATTTAAAAGGGACAGCATTCCAATTAGCTATATGGGATGCACTTACGAAAATTCCATACGGTGAAAAGAAGTCTTATTCACAAATTGCGAATCTCATAAATAATCCCACAGCCGTTCGAGCAGTTGGAGCTGCAATCGGTGCAAATCCTATACTTATCACCATTCCATGTCACCGAGTAGTAGCAAAAAGTGGTGCACTAACCGGTTATCGTGGCGGTCTAGAAATGAAAGAAAAACTATTAACATTAGAAATGGGAGAAAGATAACTTGATAACAAAGCTAATCAAAGAAGCGTATCCACTGGATTTATTGCTCCTCGCAGACCCTTCTGAAAAACTTGTAAAGCAGTATGTAGAAAGGGGAAAATGCTATATTGCAGAGAGCAATGAAGAAACAGTAGGTGTATATGTCTTACTACCAACAAGACCTGATACAGTAGAGCTTGTAAATATTGCGGTTGCACAACATTATCACGGGCAAGGAATCGGAAAGGTACTTGTACGAGATGCCATTCAAAAAGCAAAGCAATATGGTTATAAAATAATCGAAGTAGGGACCGGCAACTCCAGCATAGGTCAGCTTGCATTATACCAAAAATGTGGATTTAGAATCACCGGTGTGGATAAAGACTTTTTCAAAATACATTACGATGAAGAAATTGTAGAAAACGGAATAGTTTGTGTCGATATGATCCGACTGGCACAGCAACTATAAAAAATACCAAGGAAATCGAGCTTTCCTTGGTATTTTAATTGAACTGGACAATCGCTTAATAGAGTTGGACAATCCCTTCGCAAACCTGGACAATCTCTTATGAAAGTTGGACAATCACACTCCAAGCCCGGACTATAACTTCTTTAACCAATTAAGTGGTATGTAAAACCCCTATCATTTTTCTTAACTCCCCAGCAGGTATTTGACCAGGAGCGGATGCTTCCATTCCAGAACCAAATGTTGCATCAGAGCCAAAGACTTGCCCTGCTATTCGACTGACAACTCCCGTAGAAGCCATTGACATCGTAATAATTGGTCGATCTGCATGGAGTGTTTTCATTGTATAGGTGGCATCGAGTAAAGTCAGTACATCCGTTGGAATTTTTGGCATGACTGCAATTTTCGGGATATGCGCACCGAGATCTTGCATTCGTCGAAGACGCCATACTATTTCTTCTTTAGGAGGTGTTTTTTCAAAGTCATGATTGGACATTACGACATAAATGCCATTAGCATGGGCTGCTTCCACGATTCCACTTACATTAGATGAGAAGAGTTCTACATCTATTAAGTCGATTGCTTTTGTCCTCATTACATTTTCTAGAAGCTTTTGATAATAAGCGTCATCGATTATTTTATTTCCACCTTCCCGATGACTTCTAAAAGTGAACAAAAGGGGGATAGGGAATAATGCATCGCGAATAGTGGAAGCTGTCTTTTTGACTACCTCTAAATTTTCAATTTCCTCTAGCATGTCCGCGCGCCATTCCACAATATCTGGGGCTGCTTGCTTGATTGTTTTTATTTCTAAAAGAAGCTGTTCTTCGTTTCTTCCCATAAGTGGCACAATAATTTTCGGAACACCTTCACCGATATGAATATCTCGAATAGAAACAATTTTCATAAAATAGTCTCCCCTTCAATCGTATTTTACGTTATATTAACATACAAAGGTGAAGAGGAGGAGAGTAAGTTGAAATTTCAGAGATATGAAAATGCAGAAGAATTTGCTACAGTAGCCACCCCTTTTTTAGAAAAAAACGAAGATAAGTTCAGTTTATTTCTTGGGGTGCTACAAGCGATAAAAGACGGAAAATACGAAGATCCATACATGTCCACCATTGAAGAAGAGGGTGAATTACTAGCCCTTTTTCAAATGACTTCACCACATCCACTCAATATCATTTTCGTAAATGAAGATAGAATGGAAGAATGCATTGACTTAAGTATTAATGAACTAATCGAGCAATCTATTTCTATCAACTCCATTATTAGTGTAAAAGAGTGGGCATATGCTTTTGCAAAAAAGTGGCAAGAAAAAACAGGAGAAAGCTTTTCCGTTTTGATGGATCAAGGACTGTATAGATTAGACCAAATAGATGAATCGCTTGAAACGAGCCCAGGTACATGGCGTTACGCGACAAATGAGGATGCATTGCTTATTGAAAAATGGTATAGCCAATTCGAAGAGGATACAAAACTTCCAAAAACTGCACCAGTGGAAATAAAAAAACGTGTAAAAGCAATGCTAGATGCAAAGGAAGTCTTCCTATGGGAAAATGAAGGACGAATTGTATCTATGATGAAAAAAGCAAGACCGACTGCAAATGGTGTCACTGTTTCTCTCGTATTCACACCAAAAGAAGAGAGAAAAAAAGGATATGCTCGTACAATGGTAGCAGCCGGAAGCAATGAACTTCTAAAAGAATTTAAATTTTGCGTGCTCTACACAGATATGCTGAATCCGACGTCGAACAAAATCTATCAAGAGATTGGTTATAAGAAATTAATAGACTCTGTGCATTTGGGGTTTGAACTATAAAAAGCGAATAACAAAGGGGTGATTATGTTGCAAATGTTGTTTCGATACAACTGGATGACAAGGGAAGATTGGTATCGATGGTGTGAAGATTTAGACGAAGAAGAACTCCTCACAAAGAGAATAGGCGGAGTAGGAGGGATATTACATACACTTTTCCACATTATAGATGTGGAGTGGAGTTGGATAAGAATTCTTCAAGGAAAGCCGGATTTCCAAGAGAATTTCAAAGATTATCAATGCTTGCAAAAGATTAGAGAGCTGGATGCTAAATTCCGAATAGAAGTAGAGCAATTTGTTTGTGAATGGGATGAAAGCATGGAAAATCGCTTGTTTCAAGAAACAATGCCCGATGGAAGGGTCGATACCGATACATGGGGTGAGGTTATGCGCCATGTAATTGCACACGAAATTCATCATATTGGCCAATTATCGATATGGGCAAGAGAACTTGGGAGAAAGCCGGTCTCTGCTAATCTTATTGGAAGAGGTCTTGCTTCGATATAACTTGACTAATTCCAATTTGGATATATTCAGGCGGAAAATGAAAAAAATACTTTTACAAGTGGGAGAAATGATGAAATTTGAAATTATGCGCCATCGCTTACTAGATGGTTTAAATGATGTAATGAAAGCGGTTAGTTTAAAAACCACCGTTCCTATTTTGACTGGGATAAAGTTGGAAATCACAGAAGAGGGGTTAATATTAACTGGTAGCGATTTAGATATAACAATTCAAACATTTATTAAAGCAGAAGAAGATGGGGATCAAATCATACGTGTAATAGAAGAAGGTTCAATTGTTGTGCAAGCACGTATGTTTAATGAAATTGTACGAAAGCTACCAACAAGTGAAGTAGTAATTGAAGTAAATGACAATTATCATACGCATATTCGTTCTGGAAAGTCCAAATTTCATTTAATTGGACAAGAAGCATCTGACTATCCGTTGCTTCCAGAAATCCAAGAAGATCACCAGTTTACTATTCCAGCGAATTTAGTGAAATCAATTGTTCGTGAAACAGTATTTGCAGTATCAACTTCTGAGAGTCGTCCTGTATTAACAGGTGTTCTCTGGCAAGTAAAAGAAGGCGAGCTTGTTTGTGTAGCTACAGATAGTCACCGTCTTGCCCGTCGTAAAGTAAATTTAGAGCAACCACCAGAAGGAGAATACAGTGTGGTTATTCCAGGGAAGAGCTTAAATGAATTAAGCAAAATCATAGGAGACTCGTCGCTACCTGTTAATATAGCAATAACGAATCAACAAATATTATTTAAAGCAGAAAATGTATTGCTTTATTCTCGCTTACTGGAAGGGAACTATCCAGATACTTCCCGCCTAATTCCAACTGAATATAAAACAACTGTTACAATGAGCGGAAAAGCATTATTTCAAGCGATAGATCGTGCCTCTTTATTAGCACGTGAAGAACGCAATAATATTGTTCGTTTGTCCTCATTAAATGATAATATCATTGAAGTATCATCTAGCTCTCCTGAAATTGGAGAAGTGGAAGAAGAAATTCAATCGTCGTCAAACGAAGGGGAAGAGATAAAAATTTCGTTTAGTGCAAAATACATGCTGGATGCTTTAAAAGCTTTGGATGGACATGATGTAATTGTTCAATTCACTGGTGGGATGCGTCCGTTCATTTTAAATACCGTTCATAATGATGCAGTTTTACAATTGATCGTACCGGTTCGAACTTATTAACAATCTACTTCTATGCAACTAACAAAACATTTGGATAATGTCTTGCATAAAGTAGGGTAATATCCTTAATTTGAGTGAAAGTAGATATATTATCAAGGAAGATGCCAAGCATCACTTCTTAAAAGAAGTGGTGTTTTTTTTATAAATTACTAGAAGTAATTATTTTGTACAATAGTGGGAATCATATAAAGGAATCTTAAATGCAATGACAGAAAACTAGAAAAAAGGATGAAGCAATTGAAAAAGCTCATAGTTTCTACATTACAAGAACTGATAGATGCAATGGAAGATAAGGAAAATGAAGTAATTCATGTAAAGGGAAAAATAACAGGAAGTCCTTCATTATACTTATCTCCAGGACAGCAATTAGTTGGTGATGGCAATTCCATTATTGAATTTAAGGAAAGAGCTGACGGTATTGAAATCAGTCGTGATAATACGATCGATGGTTTAACTTTCATAGTTGAACCAACGCGTCGTGCAATATACAACAAGCCCGATGAAGAGTCTCTCGGAACTTTAAGTTTAAAGAATATAAAAACAATAGGACAAGTTCAAATTGTAGCTACTGGCACCATACGCTCGGGACACGTAGTTGCTCAGAATGTGGAAGTCATAAAAGCGGATACGAGGGAACTACAAGATCGACCAAAAGGATTTGGCGTTTATGTCTTGCAAGGAGCATTCACATTATGGAATCGTCAAACCGATAAAGACGTGACTATTACAGCTCACCTTACGGGTTTGAAGGTAGGAAGTAAGGATAAACCTGTGCAAGGAGGTGGCGTCTTTATCAGCGGTGCTGGAGACGTTGGTGGTGTACTAAAGGTTGAACTTTTAGAAACAGGTGAGATTCACTCTAATGGGGGTATTAAACAAGGTACACCAGATGTTATTACAGGCGGGGTATTTGTTGTTTATGGAGCTAATGTGAAAAAGGTGATAAATCGCAGGCCCGTAACGACATATGGTGTGAATGATATGGTTTTAGATAATTGGGGAACCGTGGGTGAATGGATAGCGGAAGATCGAATTACTTCTCATGGACCAAGTGGAATTGGTTTTGTAAACTTTAATGAAATAGGGATAATACGCATACTAAGTGATATTGAGACAGATGGGATTGGGGCAAGGGGATTTAATGTATATGCTGGTAGCGTAAAGCATGCAGAGTTTAAACGGATTGTTACGCGTGCAAATGCTTCGGTTGGTATTCAAGTTAGTAGACCTGTAGGAACATTAATCGTGCATGAAGACATTGAAACTTACGGCGGGGAAGGTGGATCCTTAGTTAAGGGTGTTATTACCAAGTTGTCCGCCGACGGGTTGAGTGTGAAAGAGGGGGGGACAATTGACATGGTTGAAATTGGTGGGAAAATCATTACCAATGGACCAAACGTTCGAAGTCTTCATGTACAGGGAGAAATAAAGGAAATAAGCGTAAAGGGCGGAATAATTTCGAAAGGTTCCGGTTCGAAGGCTGTGCTAATTGAAAATGGGAATGTCTCACTAAATGGTATTGAAATACAGGAGCAACCTATAAGTTAATATTTTTTAATGCAGGCGTAACTTCGTATTCGAGATGTATTTTAAGTATACTTTAGAGCCCTTTGCCGATGCAAAGGGCTTAATTTAACTAATACCTTTTTTCATAACTGTAATTTTCCCGTTATCAGAGGAAAGACGAACAGTATTAGAACCATTACCAAATGTTGTGCGGGAATTTTTGTCCCCAAACACACTGACCCTGCCGTGATCCGTTTTAGTATAAATAGATACATCCGTTGGCTTGTTCTCTGTTTCCACTAAGATGCTACCATTATCTGTTTCTAATTGAATCATGCGATCAAGGGTTGATGTTAGAAGTGTAATACGTCCATTGTCTGTTTTTCCAATAATATGTCCGTTTACATTATCCATGATGATTCGCCCGTTATCTGTTTCTGTAATAACTTTTTCAGCATCGACATTACGTAATTCAATTCGTCCGTTATCTGTTTGAGTGGAAAGCTTATCGACCTGTACTTTATCAATTTCAATACGTCCATTATCTGTTTCTGCTTCTAAAACTGTAGCGGCAAATTCTTTTAAACCAATGCTGCCATTATCGGATGTTGCTTTAATCGCTTTACCAAGCAGTTTTTCTGCTCGAATACGACCATTGTCAGTTTTCATGGTGATTGTTGTGTACAGTTTTTTAGGTAGGGCCACATTTACTTTCATCTCTTTAATAAGAAAGATAAAACTAAAAAACTGGAATTTTTTCGGTTTTAATTGAATCGATAAAGTATCGTTCAAGACTTCTGCAGTTAGTATAAGCTTTTCATTTTCTCCTACTAGCTCAATAATCGTTTCATCTGTATCAGAAGGAAATACATTTAGAGAGCCGTAGTCAATCTTCATCGTAACATTAGAAAAGTTCGACTGTGGAATTCTTGTTACTTTATTTTCAGTCGTCATTTTCTCTTGAATCGGAAACTCTACTAATTCTTGTGCAATCTCTTTAGGAGAACCGAGTGATGCAGCAATGTCGCTATCCTTTTTTCCATCCTCGCGCCCGTTTATAAAATACTCTCTTATATCTGAAAGGATATCGTTTCGTTCTTCAGCTGAAAGTCCCGCCAACGCAAGTTCTAATTCATTTAAAAACTGTTGTTCAGTCATTTCTTGCACCCTCTTCGATTAGATTATTGACACCGTTTGTGAAGCTTTTCCATTCGTTCAATTGCTCATGTAGGTATGCTCTACCAAGTTCCGTTAGCTTGTAATATTTACGCGGCGGGCCTTCTGTTGATTCCTGCAAATAAGTGGTGAAATATCCTTCCTTCGTTAGGCGTCTTAATAAAGGATAAACAGAGCCTTCCGAAATGGAAATCTGGTCGGATATTTTTTGGACAAGCTCATACCCATATCGATCTTGTTTATCCAGTAATACAAGTACGCAAAGATTAAGCACACCTTTTTTAAATTGAATATTCACTTCTAATTCACTCCTTTCACTACTGTTCAATGAATAGTACCTTTGAGAACAATATATCACACAGTATTACCTTATGCAAGGTACTGAATTAAATATTCTTAATCTAGGTGCGTTGATCAGTCATCTTGTTTCCTTAAGTAAAAATGACGATTGTTTGCAGTTTAATATTTCAATTCGCTATGTAGGGATAATGCGTCTTAAGACAGAGCTATTATGTGTCCGCTGGGATTTTCGCTGCAGGGTAGACGCTTTCCGCGGGCACAGCTTCAATCTCTTCGTCGCCCACGCTACTGCGGGGCTTTCAGCTCGTGCTTTTCCCGCTGGAGTCGCCACCCTTTTGCTACAATCCAGTAGAGTTTGCTAATTACTAAGAAATGATGTACTAGATTTCGTACTATATTGTTTTCTATAGGGAAAACCTATGAATAATTGAATGAGACATACTTTAGCAATTATTAGCAAGTTCGATTGATTGAAGCGCATGGCGGCGACTCCTGTGGGATTAGCGAGACAGGTGAGACCCCGCACGTAGCGTTAGCGGAGGAGGAGGCTCACCGCTCGCCCCACGGAAAGCGTCCGCCTGGAGCGGAAATCATGGCGGACATCTTAGTATCTCTTTACGATGCATCATCCCTTTTGAGTGACGGAAAGCTAATCAGAAGTTGACTAATTGCACACTAAAATAAATGCATTACATTAGTTGGAAAAGTTATAATCATCGGCAGCTCTGAATCAGTTATAATCAAAGTAATGAAAGGATGAGAAATAATGAACCCTTTTACAGAAAGAGTTATGGAAATTATACAAGCAATACCACAAGGAAAAGTAATGACATATGGTCAAATTGCAAAAGAAGCTGGAAGTCCAAGAGGGGCAAGACAGGTCGTTAGAATACTCCATACGATGAGTGCAAAACACAACCTACCATGGCATCGAGTAATCAATATTAAAGGAGAAATCGCCATTCCGGATGAAGAAACTGCTTATTCACAGCGTACGATGTTAGAAGCAGAAGGCGTTTTCTTTCGCTCGAATGGACTTGTGGATCTTAAAAAATCAAGACATGTACCTGAAATTAATGATGTAGATTTAATTTAACTTTATTCATTCTGCGTAAGGGTGCAGAATGAATAAAGTTAAAGCCTCCGGCGGATGTCACAGATTTTGAAAGGAGTTAATCGTACGAGTACGATTCAAAATCTGGACGCAAATACGCCAAGGCGAATTTGATTGAAAGAAAAGAGGAAAAGAAAATGTTCAAATGGCAAGGCGCAGCAGGTGTTTGTATAAATGAAAAGAAGGAAATATTAATGGTTCTTCAAGCAGCTCCAGATGAAGAAAAGAAATGGACCGTTCCATCGGGGACAGTAGAAGAAGGAGAAACATTTGAAGAATGCTGTATAAGGGAGTTCTCAGAAGAAACTGGTTTTACAGTGGGTACTACTGAAAATATACATACGAAAAGTGGCGTCATCAGCGAACATGGAATTTCTTATCATGTAGAATATTTTTTAGTAGATATAATAAGTGGGGAAATAACGCTTCAAGATCCAGATGAATTCATCCATGAAATCGCTTGGAAGTCATTGGAGGAGATTGCAGAACTCCCATTAGCTTATCCAGAAGATATCCACATACTTGAGCAAGTTTTAAAAAATAGAAACTAGTAGTTTCTTAAAAACGTATAGATAAAAGAGGTGATAAAGATGCCAAATCTTTTAATCGTTTTAGTAGCGGTAGTAATCTTCTTCCTAGTTAACTATTTTTTAACGAGAGATAAGAAAAAACTGAAAAGGTTTCGGGAAGAGTGGGAAACGGGGAAGTTTATTAGACAAAATGAAGCAACAGAATCTATTTCATCCTACTGGTTAAACAAAAAGAACAGCAAAGAAAGCTATGATGGGGTAGACCAACTAACATGGAATGATTTATCTATGGATAAGGTATTCCAAAAGCTCAATTACACACAAACCACTGTGGGCTCGGAATATTTATTTAATCAGCTGCGTGAAATCGAGCCAACGCTTGAACAGAAAGAGGAAGATGAGCATCTTTATACATTAGTTGCTAGCAACCAGGGATTAAGGGAAAAAATCCTTCTTCTCCTTACTGGACTTGGAAAAAGGGATTACACGAACTCTACCTCGTTTTTTTATGACACTAATAGTAAGAAAGTAGGGAATGGATCTGTCTACTATCTCCTCGCTTTTTTGCCGATAGCTTCTATTGCTTTATTATTTTTCAATTTGAAATGGGGACTTTTTTGTTTACTTGCCTCCTTTTTGATCAATACCATCATTTATTACCGAAATAAAAGTATGTTGGAGTACGATTTGGTATCCGTTACCTATATTGCTTCCATCATTCATACCGGAAAACGTTTTTCTTCTGTTAATCAGTCAGAATTTAATTCTTACGTAAATAGATTTAAGGACAATATGAAACCGTTAAAAAAGGTTTTGTTTCTCAGTAATATTTCTTCCCTTGGGAACAAAGGTGGAGGAGAATTCGATGTTATTTTCGAGTATATTCGAATATTATTTTTGCTCGATTTTATTTCCTATAACAAAATTGTCAAAACGATTTCAGACCATCAAGAGGAATATCATGAAGTATGGCAACTGATTGGTAAACTGGATGCTGCAATCGCGGTTGCATTTTACCGAAAATCGCTTGGTACATATTGCACACCTAAATTCGTAGATAAAGAAGAATTATTATTCGAGAACATGGCACATCCACTTATAAATAACCCGGTGACAAACACGTCTGCACTTGGTAAAAGCACGCTTGTGACTGGATCAAATGCCTCTGGGAAATCCACTTATATTAAAGCAATCGCCATTAATGCGATTCTGGCACAAACGATTAACACGGTATTGGCAGAAAAGTGGGTCATGAAACCAAGTTATATTGCGACATCCATGGCTATTCAAGACAATGTGTTAGATGGAGATAGTTATTTCATCGCAGAAGTTAAATCACTTAAACGCATTGTGCGTTTAATAGAAGAAGGTAAACCATGTATATCATTTGTGGATGAAATTTTAAAAGGAACGAATACAGTGGAACGAATCGCAGCCTCTGCAGCTATGATGGAATGGCTTTCTTCGAATAAAGGTATAAATATTATTGCATCCCATGATATAGAACTAACAGAAATTGCGAGTCATGTGTATGCAAATTATCATTTTAGAGAATCCATCGAAAATGGAGAAGTACGATTTGACTATACCATTCATCCGGGTCCCTCCAACACAAGGAATGCCATTAAACTTCTAGAAGTACTTAGTTATCCACAAACTATTACAGAAAAGGCAAATGGACTAGCTGAAAGTTTTGTTGAAAAAAGAGAATGGGACGTTATCAGTGAACAGATCGCAAATTCTGGGAAACTAAGATTAATCGAGAAAAATTTTATACACACAAAAAACTAAAAGGCATAACTCGCCTTTTAGCTTTTTGTGTAAATATGCACAGCATCTCTCAAAAACACTGCTGCACCAGGCTGTATCTTATCGTAGTAAGCAGTAAATCGTTCATCATCCACATACATTTGTGCGACACCAGCATGGGCATCTTTCGTATACTGATCCCAATAAAAGCTCAGCCATTGTCGGTGCAAATCTGCTGTCTTTTGTGCAAGCTCTCCTGCCGGATCACCTGTTACCATTGCTGCTTTTAAATTCAAAGCTAGTTGTTCTTCTAACTTTGTCACTTCCTCATATTGTACTTGCGTCATTCCTTTTACTTTCGTATTTGATTTATTTACAGCGTCCGCACCATATTTTTCGCGTATTTCTTTGCCGTATTTTTGCTCGTTATCATCCACAAGCTTTTGTTTGAAACCTTCAAATTTTTCTTGGTCTGTCATGATTATCTTCCTTTCTGTTAATTGAATGGATTTATCCACATTTTCGATTAATAAATCTAATTGAGCTCTTTTTTCAAGCAGTTTTTCCCGATGTTCCTTTAAAGCAGTTGCCCCGTCGAAGTCTACTGAAGTCATTATTTCTTTAATGCTATCTAAATTTACTCCAAGCTCCCGATAAAACAAAATTTGCTGCAGTCGATCTACCTCTGCAGAACCATAAATACGATATCCTGATGAATTGATACGTGCAGGTTTTAGTAAACCGATTTCATCATAGTAGCGAAGTGTTCGTGTGCTTATTCCAGCCAGTTGACCAAGCTTTTGTATAGTATATTCCACTTCCTCACCTCCTAATAGCTACAGTGTAAACCTTGACGTAGCGTGAAGGTCAAGTCGAAACTTTAAAAAAGATCAGTCCAATCAATCTAGTTAAAATGTTGCCGACAGAGTGTTTTCATAGTAAATTTCAGTAGAGAGTTAAAGAAAAAGCAAAGGGGATTGGAAAATGACAACAATCGGTTTTATAAGGCATGGCGTAACAGCATGGAATAAAGAAGGACGAGCTCAAGGAAGTACGGATGTGCCGCTTGATGAAGAGGGCATCCAAATGGCTGAGCGTGTTGCTAATAGAATGGAATATGAAGAATGGGATATCATATATACAAGTCCTTTAATTCGAGCAAAAAGAACTGCAGAAATTATTGCAGAAAAGCAGTCAGCACTACCATTTTATATAGATAAGCGTTTAGGTGAGATTGGCGGAGGAATCATTGAAGGTACTACGGAAGCAGAACGTGTAGCGAAGTGGGGTCTAGAATGGAGAAAGCAGGATATGGGTTTTGAACCAGAGGAAACGATTATTTCTAGAGGGATGTCCTTTATCGAAGATATTAAAGAAGCACATCCTGGTAAACGAGTTTTAGTCGTGAGTCATGGTGGGTTTATCGGAAGGCTTCTAAAAATATTAGTTCCCCATGGAGAGTTTGAAAACGATATAGGCAACACTTCTGTTACCGTAGTAGAGCTTCAAGATAGTAAAAATTTATGTCATCTATTTAACTGTACAAAACACTTAGAAACGAGAGAAGTATAATGTATAAAGACGCAGATTATTACATTCAACACTTAGGTTTAGAAGCCCATCCGGAAGGTGGATATTATAAAAGTACTTTCGCGTCTGAAAAGACATATGATGCTTTTGGCAAGACTCGAAAACAGTACACGAGCATATATTTTTTGTTAGGGGAAGGCGATGTATCACATTTTCATCGATTGAAATCAGATGAATTATGGTACTTCCATGGTGGCAGTTCATTAATTGTACATGTCATTAATGAAGAAGGGGATTATGTCGAGCATAAACTAGGGCTAGATATCGCAAATGGGGAATCTCCTCAAGTACTTGTTCCTCGTAATTCAATATTTGGTTCATCAGTTGTGGCTACAGGAAAGTTTTCGCTCGTTGGATGTATGGTGTCTCCTGGTTTTGATTTTGAAGACTTTGAGCTCTTCACGCAAAGTGAATTACTGGAAAAGTATCCGCAACATGAACTAATTATTCGAAAGATGGCTTATGAGAAATTATAATAGGGCAGAAATGCTTGTGAAAGCAACTACCTACTAGCATAGATAGTCAATTCAAAAATGCCGTTGGAGTGCGACTGTACCCAACGGCATTTTCTATTACTGATTCAGTTGAATATATTTTTCACCAAGTACTTCTTCTACTATATAGCTATCAGCAGCCAATTCTTTTTCCACGAAAGCAGCTACATCTTGTTGTGCTAAATTATAAAGCTCTTCAATTTCACGAGAGAATAATAGCCCTTCTTTTTGTAGAACATGTTGTAAAGTATTAATTGCTTTTGGTTGAATATTTTCTTCTGGCAGTATTTGTTTCAATGCTTGCACGTAATTATCGTATGGGCGAGCTCCTACAACTTTTACTCCTTTTTGTTCTTCGTTTAAGAAAATGATTGTTGGGAAGCCACGAACTCCCAGTCTTCCTGCCATGATGAAATCTTCTTGCAGACTTTCTTGTGCAGCTGGCAGATGTGATTCTTTTACGATTTCTTCTCCGTTTAGACCGATACTGTTCACAATGTCGATTAGTAATTGGTCGTTACTAATATTTTTATTAAACGGGAAAACGGCTTCTCTTGCTTTTCTTAAAAAGACAGGAGCTAAGCTAGCGTCTTTTTGTTGTACTACTTTATATACACGGGACGGGATATAAGAGGAAGTGACTGGATCCTCGAACCAAAAGCTACCGTCGATTGGCATACGTGTATGGTCTCCCACTTCTCGCCAGTGTCCCGCTACGTCACCAGGTCCGGAGATTCCATTAGATACATCTGCGAATCCGTCCCATTTTTCGAGCAAACCACCCATTAATGTATGCAGATTGATATACTGTCCGTACTCTTCCAAAAATTTACGTAATGTCGGTTCTAGTGCCCAGCAATGCGAGCAAATTGGGTCGGTTACATAATAAAGATCGATTTTTTTAGTTGGTGCAGTTAAATCGATTAGCTCCATCTCGGAATTTCCTTCTCCTGCTGGTCCACATATACCTGTTTCTAAATCACACATCATTGAATTATTGTTCGTCATGTTATTTCTCCTTTTCTAGTGTAATATGTTGTTTTGCCCAAGCATGTACCGGTTTGAGTGCTTCTGCAAGTTCCTTTCCGGCCACTGATAAATGGTAAGAAATTTGGACAGATGGCTCCACCATCGTTTTTTTCTCCACTAACCCATGTTCTGCGAGTTCTGTTAACTTAAGTGACAATGCACGAGGTGTGATGTCATTTAAATCCTTTTTCATATCTGAGAAATGGGCACAATAATTGGGACAGTTAAATAAGTAATGAATAATTAAACCGTTCCAGCGGCGGCCAAGTATTTCAAAAGATGATTCTAAATATGGACAAATTTTCATTGTATTCATTCCTCTTTTCTATTTCATTATAATTGGTATAAAAAATATATCAAGTATAAAAAATATATTTAAAATAAAAAAGGTATAAAGGGAAAGACTATAGAATGGGAAAGAAGGGAAAACCAATAGGAAGGAGGGTTCTTGAATGACTAAAAAAGTTGCAATCATTTTCTTATTATTTATTATTATCTCGGTTATTGTGATGGTGATGGAAGATAAAAACGAAACGATAGATAAAGATGTACAGCCTAAGGAAGAAGGAACTCTACCAGAGGCAGAATCACTTGTTGAACTTGTCTTTGAGCTTGCTTCAAAAGGTCAAGTATTAGATGTACCGTTTATCGCAGGAGAAACGGGTATACAGGAAGTGTATGAGTTATGGGGTGAATCTGCGAGTAAAAGTGAGCTTTCTACAGCTATATATGAAGAATATCCATCTAAAAAAGCAACGATTGGTCACCAGTCCGATATCGTATTTGATATAAGAACTAACTCCGAAGCTATCCAGCAAATAAGCTTAAAGGATATTGAAAAGGTAAAAGGGGAAGAGGATGCAATAAAATATGATGAGTTGGGCCAACTAATACTCGTGTATGAAGTGAAATCTAATTACCAACTTAAGTGGATCATTCAAAAACCAACAGAAAATGAAGCTAATCCAAAGGTCGATCATATATCTGTTGTTACAGATCCTGTAGAAGTTACGGAACAAGTTAATCCCTTGATAGATGAGATGACTTTACGAGAAAAAATAGGGCAAATGATTTTTGCGGGAGTAAAAGGAACGGGCCTTTCTGAAGAGACAAAGCAATTAGTTTCTACAGACAAAGTAGGTGGTCTCATTTTTTTCAAAAATAATTTAAAAGATGTACAGGGAGCAGTTGCATTATTAAACGCAATCAAAAAAGAAAGTGAAGATGAAAAGTTCCCATTATTTTTAGGTGTCGATCAAGAAGGGGGTAGAATTTCACGATTACCAGGACTGAGCAAGTTACCGACCAATAAGGATATTGGGAAACTAAATAATCCTTCCTATTCCTATAAAATAGGTACCCACTTAGGTGAAGAATTGAACGCATTTGGTTTTAATCTTGATTTTGCGCCTGTATTGGATGTGAATAGTAATCCTGAAAATCCAGTGATTGGTGATCGTTCATTTGGGAATAATGTGGATATTGTCAGCGAACTGGGTGTTCAGACGATGAAAGGCATTCAAAGTCAAAATATTATCTCTGTTGTAAAGCATTTTCCAGGGCATGGAGATACGGATGTGGACTCTCATCTAGAACTACCGATTATTGAAAAAAGTTTGGAGGATTTACAGAAACTTGAATTGATCCCGTTTAAACGAGCAATGGAAGAAGGGGCGGATGTCATAATGGTTGCTCATATTTTAATGCCTAAACTTGATCCAGGGTTTCCTTCATCTTTGTCGTATGAAATTATTACTACACTACTTAGAGAACAGCTACACTTTGAAGGCGTTATTATGACGGATGATATGACGATGAACGCAATCACCCACAACTATGAAATTGGTGAAGCGGCTGTCCGAGCAGTAACAGCTGGAAACGATATTGTGTTAATCGCACATGATTATAAAAATGTTCTAAAAGCGATAAATGCAATTGAAGAATCAGTAAAAGACGGAGAGATTTCAGAGGAAAGAATAAATGAAAGTGTACACCGCATTCTTGCACTAAAAGAAAACTATAAATTAGTTAATAAGGAAGTAACAGCAGTCAACTTACAGCAGCTTAATGAAGCTGTAGAACAATTATCGATAAAATAAGGAGATGAGTCGAATGATTATTCAAATAAATCAAGTGGATGTAGCATATAGAGAAGAGGGAAAAGGAGAACCGATTTTACTTGTGCATGGATTTTGTGGTAGTTCTGATTATTGGCGCAATCTTATCCATGAACTTGCTCAAACGTACCGAGTTATTGCATTAGATTTACCGGGCCATGGGGATTCTTCCGTGCAGGAAAATATAAACGAAATAGATCAGTATGCTACTTTTATAAGAGATTTTCTAGATGAACTAAAAATTGACCAAGTAACAATGTTTGGCCATTCATTAGGAGGTTATATTACGCTTGCATTTGCAGAAATGTATAGTGATCGACTAAAAGGTTTCTCGTTAATCCATTCTACAGCCTTCCCCGATTCAGAAGAAGCAAAAAAAGGAAGAGACGCTTCTGCAGACAAAATAGAGACAGAGGGAATGGAAGGATTTATAGAAGGATTAGTTCCGAAATTATTTTCACCTAAACATTTGGATAGACATCATAAAGAAATAACAGAAGTGAAAAATATCGGCTATTCTACATCTCCTGCTGGAGCAAAAAGTGCACTTATTGCTATGAAAAATCGAATTGATCGCCGAAAAGTTATACAAACCACCAATCTACCAGTGCTATTAATAGCTGGAGAAGAGGATCAATTGATACCTCCAGACAAAGTCTTTACAGCAAAGGGGCAGCATATAAAACAAATACTACTAAAGAATGTTGGTCATATGAGTATGTACGAAGCACCCGAAGAATTAATACAAGAAATTATGGGATTTAAGTGAAGTAACTGGGCGAGCACGTCGCTTGCCCAGTTTAAAGCTTATACTGTTTCAAATCCCGTTTTTCTTTAAGCTAATATATAAAGAGCCATTCGTTTGAAGTTGAGCATAAAATACTTCACTGACAGATTCAACTCCGTGTTTACGGAGTTTTTTCATTACCCAATCTTCTGTTAAGTCAAGCTCCTTTAAGTTTTTTTGGACAATTTTCCCGTCTGAAATAATTTCAGCAGGCATAAAGGCAGGAAGCGATACATCTGCTTTGACATCTAATTTTGTGGCTTCTTGTTGCGCTACTTTCTTAAAAACACTCAATTCTCCATTAGTCTCGAGAACGGCATAATGGACCTCTTGAATGGAAAAGATAGACTGTTCTCTTAACATCATTAAAACATCGTCCATATGTAGGCGAGAAGACTTTAAGGATTTGACGGAAATCTCACCATCCTTAATAATAATCGTCGGCTCGTCGTCGATTAGCACACGTAACTTAGTAGATTTTAATGAAATGTAGCTCATAAATAATGTGAGAAGAGTCCACCATACTATTGAAACAAGACCATCCAGAAAAGGAGTTTCTTTTTGCGAAGCGATTTCTGCAGCGATAGATCCTATTGAAATACCTGTGATGTAGTGGAAAAATGTAAGCTGGCTAAGCTGTTTCTTGCCTAGAATACGTGCTAACACTAATAATGCTGCAAAGGAAATAGTAGTCCTAATAATCATTTCCCAAAAGTTCAATTCGAAAAATGTATCCATAATTCTATTCAAACTCCTCTATAAAATAACTTTTTTTTAGTATGACCTTCATGCATGTAACTATCCCTGAAACAAAAACTTAATCATATTGTCAGAATTTGCGATATAATGACTCTAATAAAGTTATTTCGAGAGTAGAAAGAGTGTGATATGTAAAATGACGACCGGAACTGTTTCGAGGAGATTAGGTAATCCGATTTATCCTATTATGTTTGCAATTGGTCTTTGCCATTTATTTAATGATTCACTTCAAGCAGTTATTCCTGCTATGTTCCCAGTACTAGCCAAGGAGATTGGGTTAACTTTTACCCAGTTGGGTTTAATTTCTTTTGTGTTAAATATTGTAGCGTCTGTATTACAGCCTGTTGTAGGCTTTATAAGCGATAAGAAACCGATGCCTTATGCACTTCCGCTTGGAATGACGAGTTCTTTTATAGGCGTGGCAGGACTTGCGTTCGCCCCTGAATATTGGATGATTTTAGTTTCTGTCATTTTTTTAGGGCTTGGTTCAGCAGTTTTTCATCCGGAAGGTTCTCGGGTCTCTTTTATGGCAGCAGGAACTAAAAGAGGGTTATCTCAATCGATTTATCAAGTAGGAGGCAATTCTGGACAAGCGCTTGCACCTTTAATAAGTGCATTTATCCTTGTGCCACTTGGTCAAAAAGGAGCTGCACTGTTTTTAGTTGTTGCAGCAGCTGGAATTTTCATCTTATCCAAAATTTCGACTTGGTATAAAAAACAACTAGAGGAAGAGAAAACGGCGAAAACGAAAAGAGCCTTACTTTCGTCGCTACCGCCTCTTACTAAAAAACAAGTAGGAATTGCATTGACACTTTTAATGATTATTATTTTTGCAAGATCATTTTATGTGACGAATATGACAAATTTCTACATATTCCACCTAATGGACAAATACGGATTTACAATTCAAAAAGGGCAATTGTTTATTTTTATTTTCCTTGCGCTTGGAGCGGTTGGCACGTTTTTTGGAGGACCATGGGCGGATAGATTAGGTAGAAAAAATGTTATTTTGCTTTCGGTGCTTGTTCCGATTCCACTAGCACTATTATTGCCGTATGTTCCGATTTGGACGGTTGTCGTTTTACTTGTTTTGATTGGTTTTTTCATTATGTTAAGTTTTTCGGTAACTGTTGTGTATGCACAAGAACTTGTACCGAGTAAGATAGGGACAATGGCTGGGCTAACAGTTGGACTTGCGTTTGGAATGGGAGCGGTAGGAGCGGTAGTGATTGGTATATTAATGGACCACGTTGGTGTTTATACGACAATGATTATTGTTTCAACCTTGCCGATCATAGGACTCGTAGCATTCGCATTACCAAGGGATCGAAAAATTACATTGGAAAGTAAATAAAGTGAAACTTCAATCAGTGGGGGTTTTTCGACGCACAGGAAGTCCCCGTCATCCCCCCACTGATTGTTAGTTGTGTCCCACACGATGTGGGTCACATAGACGTTGCAAACGCTCTTTTATATTGCGACGAGCTTTGCGCAGGAGCAACAAGATGTTGCGTACTTAGTCTGGGATCATTTCATCGGGCGCATGCCAGCAGTTGATCTCCCACTTATCTTTTCGCTTTTAAATCTTGAAGTGGGTGTCTTACTGCCCGTTAATGCGGGATAAAAAAGTAGTAGATCAATGAACTATAAGCTTCGTTTAAACAACCATTACAGAAGAATGGCGTAAATAAAAAGCGAGATATTCAACTAATAAGTAGTTGAATATCTCGCAAAGATATCTTTGCTTTCTATAACTTTACACTACAGCCATCGGGTACTTGAGATGTATCTGTAACTAAATTATCTTGAATATGAACCTGATGCATTTTGTTATTATGCATAAACTTGAAAATGCCATTGTCGAAATCTGTGCCTATTTCTTTAAAGAAAATACCTTCTTGGCACATATTTTTAGCACAAGTGAACGAAACTTTATAGGAGTCTCCGTCAGTAACTAAATAGGCACGGACTCCTTTTTCAAAAATGCCCTCTTCTTCATCCTTTACCGAACGTTCAACTGAAACTACGTGGAAGTCGACGAAAGGAATTTCTCTTAACAGAACATTCATAAAAGAACCCTTTGTGATTTCTTCCCATCTACTTTGAGCAGTTTGTCCAATAATAATTTGTGTAATATTAAGCTGATGAGCAACTTCTTTAATCACTTTCGAAGATGAACGCTTTTCATTATCGCGAATGATAAATTCTTCTACTTCTAATTCTTCCGCTAAGTTTTTCCATTCCTCAATATAACTAGATTTCTCAGCGTCGAACGCATCATATGGAAGTGGGTCTACGGTTAGAATATAAAGTGGACAATCCAGCATACTTGCTATTTTATGTCCTCTTCTGATCAATCGTTCTCCATTTGGGCCGTAGTATACGCAGACAAGTATACTTTCATCCATCCGACCTTTTGTGTGTTTCACGGTTTCTACACCTCGTTTTTTAATTGTTTTTCATCTATCTACATGCATGTGCTATTCAAAATCTTCTGCCTTATTCACATCAAGTGCAGTGTCTAGTTCTTTCATGTATAATTTAACATGATATATTCTTTAATATATCCATGTAATCCATCTTTTATATGAAAAGCATACTTAGTGCTTTTCGCTTAAACAGGCAATGTTAAACACCCCAAATTCTTCTGAAGTACTTATAAGGACCTCATATGGATTCCTATTATGCTACTAGTTACTGGGATAGTCAAGTATCCCTTTCAAATGAAATAATTCTTTCAAAACTAAAAATTCACATAATACGTTTTGGAAATAGGAGGCTACAATTTGTTTTCAGTTACTTTCGCTATTATTATCCCATTTATAATAGCTGCTCTCGTGCCATTCATCTATAGGCGATTTAAATTATTGCATATAGGATGGTTTGTCATGTTAGTGCCTATAACGTTGTTTTTAATGCTCGCTAGGCTGATTCCCTCGGTAGCGAGCGGTAAAACATATATCCATACATACAATTGGATACCCTCATTAAATATTAATTTCACTACTTATTTGGACGGTTTAAGTATGATATTAGGATTACTTATTACCGGTGTAGGAAGTTTAGTAATTCTCTATTCTATTTATTATCTTTCTACAAAAGAATCACTTCAACATTTCTATTGCTATCTTCTATTATTCATGGGTGCCATGCTTGGTGTCGTATTTTCCGATAACTTAATGGTGTTATATGTGTTTTGGGAATTAACAAGTGTTTCTTCTTTCCTATTAATTGCATTTTGGAATCATCGTAAAGCATCAAGACTTGGTGCTCAAAAAGCAATGCTGATCACAGTAAGCGGTGGGATTGCCATGCTAGTCGGTTTCATCATGCTTCACACAATGTCCGATACTTTTAGTATACGTGAAATTATAGCAAACGTAGGGGACTTAACAGAACATGCATTATTCATCCCTACGATGATTTTAGTATTACTTGGAGCATTCACCAAATCCGCTCAGTTTCCTTTTCATATTTGGTTACCAGATGCAATGGAAGCACCGACGCCTGTTAGTGCATACTTACACTCTGCGACGATGGTGAAAGCCGGAATTTATCTAGTCGCTCGCTTTACACCAGTTTTTGGCGGAGATCAACTATGGTTTTGGGTTGTAAGTGGTGTTGGAATGATTACATTATTCTGGGGTTCGTTTAATGCCGTTCGTCAAACCGATTTAAAGGCGCTATTAGCATATTCTACTATTAGTCAGCTTGGTCTGATTATGAGTTTACTTGGATTAGGTTCCATTGCTTTGCAGTACGGTTATTCAGAGGAATCTATTATTTATACACAAGCCACATTTGCAGCTTTATTTCATCTCATTAATCACTCCACGTTTAAAGGAGCACTATTTATGGTCGTTGGGATTCTCGATCATGAGCTTGGAACACGGGACATTCGTCGTTTAGGTGGATTAATGACCTTTATGCCATTTACTTTTACTGTAGGGGTAATTGGTAGTTTGTCTATGGCCGGGCTGCCACTGTTTAATGGATTTTTAAGTAAGGAAATGTTTTTTGCAGCGACTGTTCAAATAATGAATGCTGATGTATTTTCTTTACAATCTTTAGGAATCATTTTTCCTATTATTGCATGGATAGCGAGTGTATTTACATTCGTTTACTGTATGATTATCATTTTCAAAACATTTCTTGGACCGGTCCAACCAGAGAAATTGGATAAACCCCTTCATGAAGCACCAGTAGGGATGCTTATTTCTCCAATAATTTTAAGTGTGTTCGTTGTTGGCATTTTCTTTTTCCCAAATCTTTTGGGTGGCTATATACTGAAGCCATCAATGGAGAGTATTTATCCGACATTTGGAGATCCGGCAAATCTTACGCCTTCCATACATGCTTGGCATGGGATTAAGCCTGAATTACTAATGACGATTGGTGTAGTTTTAGTTGGGGCATTATTATATCGACTCCTTAAAAAATGGAAACCGGTTTATGGATTATTGTCTTCTAGATATACATTAAATGCATACTATAATAATTTTTTATCGTTTGCAGAAAGTAAATCTACTAATGTAACGAACAAATATATGACAGGTCTATTAAGAGACTACTTAGTCTATATTTATCTCTTCTTTATATTAACGGTAGGTGGGTTCTTCTTTTATTCCGGAGCATTTTCAATTAGCTTTTCGATGGATGTAAGAATTAGAGCTTATGAAGTTATTTTGGTTGGAGTGATGGCAGTGGCTGCTGTAGCGATGTTGTTTTCCAAGTCGCGTATGACGGCAACTTTGTTAAACGGAGTTTTAGGATATTCTATTGCCATCTTTTTTGTCATTTTTCGAGCACCTGATTTAGCGTTAACTCAGTTGGTCGTGGAATCTATTACAACTGCACTATTCCTGTTAGCCTTCTCCCACTTACCTGATTGGAAAAAGGAAAGAGTTCCTTCCAAAACGAAAATAACAAATGCAGTTATTTCTGTGGGGACTGGGGCAGTTGTTGTATTGGTAGCGTTAGCAGTATTAAATTATGATCGATTTGAAACGATTTCGGCATTTTTTGAGAATGCTTACGAATTAGCGGGCGGTGCAAATATCGTTAATGCTATACTAGGAGATTTTCGTGGGTTTGATACGATGCTTGAGGTAGTAGTTCTTTTTATAGCGGGCTTAGGGGTTTATACAATGATTAAGCTTAGAGCGAAAAAGGGGGATGAAAACATTGAAAATAAATGATGTTATCCTACGTACAGTCACAAGGATTGTTGTTTTTATCATCTTAACATTCGGTGTGTATTTGTTCCTTTCGGGTCACAATACTCCAGGTGGAGGATTTATCGGTGGATTAGTATTAGCATCTGCGATTGTTCTTTTATATCTTTCAAATGATATTGAAAAAGTTCAAAAAAGCCTTCCGCTCGATTTTAAGCTAGTTGCAGCATCAGGTGTGCTGTTAGCGACTGGAACTGGTTTAGGTTCCTTATTGTTTGGGGTACCATTCATGTCGCAAACATTTGCTTATTTTGATCTTCCTGTCTTTGGCAAAACAGAGCTTACGACCGTAACGATCTTTGAAGCTGGAGTGGCACTTGCTGTAGTTGGTGTTGTTGTAACAATAATTTTAAGTATAAGTGAGGATGAATAGACTATGGAAACGTTAATAATACTACTAATCGGAATATTAGTTGCCGTTGCTACTTATCTAATCCTCTCACGAAATATTATTCGCGTAATTTTAGGGACTGCGGTGCTTTCTCATGCGGTTCATTTGCTCATTTTAACGTTGGGCGGTTTGAAAACAGGAAACGTACCATTGTTGACAGAAGCAGATGCGCCCTATACCGATGCATTGCCACAAGCATTAATACTAACGGCAATCGTAATTAGTTTTGCAGTCACGGCTTTCATACTTGTGTTAGCGTACCGCGCTTATCAGGATAACGGAACGGATGATTTAGATGCACTGAGAGGGACAAATGATGAATAATATAATTGTACTGCCTTTAATAATCCCAATCATGGTTGGGGTTATCCTCGTATTTCTTCGACCATATGTAAAAACACAGCGTGTGATTAGCTTGGTTACAATGCTTGGTATGGTTGGAATTAGTCTATATATTTTAAACAAAATACAAACAGATGGAATCCTACGATTAGATTTTGGCGGATGGGAGCCTCCGTTTGGTATTCTGTTTGTGGCAGATTCGTTTGCAATGTTATTTGTTTTAATAGCAAATATTGTAACTGCAATTTGTCTAATTTATGCTTTTTCTTCCATTGGAGAAAGTCATGAGAAAATGTTCTTTTATCCTTTTGTTTTATTTTTAATCGCTGGTGTAAATGGCTCATTTCTAACGGGCGATTTATTTAACTTATTTGTTTGTTTTGAGGTGATGCTTCTTGCCTCTTATGTGTTAATAACATTAGGAGGTAAGAAAGCGCAGCTTAGAGAATCGATTAAGTATGTTGTTATTAATATTCTTTCTTCCTGGTTTTTCTTAGTGGCACTTGCTTATTTATACGGCACGCTAGGTACGTTAAATATGGCCCATTTATCAGAAAGAGTAGCAGAGGCAGGACAGGGTCCTTTGCTAACAACTATTAGTATTCTATTTTTAATCGTTTTCAGTTTAAAAGCAGGTTTGTTATTGTTCTTTTGGCTACCTGGTTCTTATAGCGTACCTCCAACGGCAATTGCTGCATTGTTCGGTGCACTATTAACAAAGGTAGGAATTTATGCTCTATTTCGTACATTCACACTCATTTTCTACCATGAACCTTCGATTACACATACATTAATCGGAATTATGGCAGGAGTGACGTTAGTAGTAGGAAGTATAGGGGCGATTGCTTACCAAGATGTTCGTTTAATCTCGTCATACAATGTTGTGATTGCAGTTGGATTTATATTAGTCGGGTTAGCAGTTGCTACGCAAACGTCATTCGAAGGCTCAATCTACTATGTAATGCACGACATGATAGCAAAAGCAATGTTATTTTTAATAGCTGGTACGATGATTGCCCTAACTGGAAAAACGAAAATTGATGAAATGAGTGGGCTAATACGCAACTATCCTTTATTTGGCTGGATGGTATTCGTTGTAACTTGTTCCCTTGCAGGTATTCCGCCACTCAGTGGATTTGTTGGCAAACTGCTAGTTGGAGAAGCTGCAATAGAGTCGGGTTCATACGTTTTACTTGCACTTGCGTTTATCTCAAGCATTGTGGTGCTATACTCACTTCTTCGCATTTTTCTAAACTCTATCTTTGGTGAAACAATTATTAGTCCAGAAGATGAGGTGCCATTGAAAAAAGGAATGATTGTCCCTATCATCTTGCTTGCCATTGGTACGGTTTTTCTTGGACTCGGCGCAGAATTTATATCGGGATATGTAAGTGATGCAGCACGTACGCTATCCAACCCTTCTGTTTACATTGAAGCAGTATTAGGTGGAAATTAGTAATAGGAGAGGTGATGAAAAGTGCCAGCACAGTTTTTACTTAATTTATTTATAGCGTTTCTTTGGATGCTGCTACAAGATGAAGACGAACTTAAAATTACAACCTTTTTCGGTGGATTCATCGTTGGAATTGTGATTATCTTCTTAATGCATCGTTTCTTCGGTACGCAGTTTTACTTAAGAAGGCTATATTCGATCATTAAACTGATTTTTATATTCATTTCAGAGTTAGCAGCTTCAAGTGTATTGATAAGTAGGCAAATATTAAGTCCGAAGTTAAAAATAAAACCAGGTATTTTCACATATAGAACAGAACTGCAAGGAGATTGGGAAATCACAACACTTGCAATGTTACTTACTTTAACACCAGGCTCTGTAGTGATGGAAGTGAATCCTGAAGGGGATATGTTTTATATTCATGCAATGGATATAGAACAGTCAAAAGCAGATGTTCTGCGGTCCATTACCAAGTTTGAAAAAGCAATTATGGAGGTGACGCGCTAATGGTAGAAAAGATACTCTTTACAGCCCTTGCCTTATTTGCTATTACGATTGTAATCGCTTTAGTTAGAATTATAAAAGGTCCTTCGATACCAGACCGTGCTGTTGCCTTAGATATGATTGGTGTAAATTTAATCTCCATGATTGCAGTTATTTCCATCGTTTTAAAAACAAAAGCTTTTTTAGAAGCGATTCTAATTTTAGGGATACTTGCTTTCATCAGTACAATCGCCATTTCGAAGTACGTGGAAAGGGGGGTTATCGTTGAACGCAAATCAGACGATTGAGTTAGGAGCAGCTTTGCTCATTTTGCTTGGTAGTATTATGAGTGTAATCAGTGCATTAGGAATCATTCGTTTGCCGGACGTGTATACGCGATCACATGCGGCAACGAAAAGTTCTACACTAGCAGTTTTATTATCCCTTACTGGTGCATTTGTCTATTTTTGGGTGCACGAAGGTCTTATAAGTGTTAGATTGTTGCTTGGTATTGTATTTGTATTTTTGACAGCTCCAGTAGCTGGTCATTTAATAACCCGAGCAGCCTATCGAGCAAGGGTAAAACTCACAGATGACTCGTCAGACGATGAGCTAAAGGATGTTCTTTTTCCGGAAGATAAATAGTGTAGAAAATAGAAGCTAATTCTTTAAGAGCGTATCTTAAAGAATTAGCTTTTTCTATTTTAGGAAAGAATAATGTATTAGTTTTGTCACTTAATAGGGATACTGCGTCGTAAAAGAGATACGGCAAAGGCAATTGATTTCCGTTCCAGGCGGACGCTTACCGCGGGGCGGGCGGTGAGCCTCCTCGTCGCACGCTCCTGCGGGGTCTCACCTGTCCCGCTGATCCCGCAGGTGTCGCCGCCTTGTGCTTCAATCAATAGAACTTGCTGACTAATCTATAATTCAATGCAAAAAAGCTCTTTAATTTATTTACAACTGTCAAGCAGTCTCTTATTTAGAATCATTTTACGTACAGTATTAATTATAGGAAAGGTTGCTATTAGCCATTCAAGCAATGGCAGCTCCTAATAATTGATCACAATCGCTAGATAGTATATCTTATACAACTTATCAAAGGTTTTCACCCATAGAAAATGCAACATAGTACTAAATTTAGTGTCTCATTATGGAGTAAATACCAAACTCTATTGGATTGTAGCGAAGGGGTGGCGACTCCGGCGGGAACAGTACGAGCTGAAAGCCCCGCAGGAGCGGGAGCTCCGAGGAGATTGAAGTCGTGCCCGCGGAAAGCGTCCACCCTGTAGCGAAAATCCCAGCGGACACTTCATTCAACTCACTACCGCGCAGTTTCCCTATACTGCGCATACTATTTTCTCGACAGAATCATAGAAGAATATTATTCCAATAAAATAAATGTTCAATTAATTTCGATTAATATATTGCATTGAGACTGAATTCATAGTATTATCAAGTCTGATATATTGCATACAACGGTGATAAAGAACAATCATTTGTATAGCATTCATCTAAGAGAAATTTGGCACACGTTAAGAGATGATTATTTCTTATATCACAGGAGGAAGAAAGAATGGACAAGAAAATATCATTTTCCAATTACCTTGTTATCGGGGTAATGTTATTTGCACTGTTTTTTGGAGCAGGCAATTTAATATTTCCAGCAAGTTTAGGACAAAATGCTGGTACAAATCTATGGCCAGCAGTATTAGGATTTTTAGCAACTGGTATAGGATTACCTTTCCTAGGGACACTTGCAATGGGCTTTTCAGGAAGTAAAAACCTACAAGATTTATCAAACAGAGTACATCCTATATTTGCAGTAATTTTTACTTCAATGTTGTACTTAACAATAGGACCGTTCTTTGCACTTCCAAGAACAGGAGCAGTCTCATACGAAATAGGGATTCAGCCTTTTATAGGCGCAGAATATGCACAGATTGGATTACTTATCTTTACTATACTTTTCTTTGGGATTACCATGCTATTTTCGCTAAATCCATCAAAAATCGTGGATAATGTCGGGAAATATTTATCACCTGGAATAATCATTGGTTTATTTATTTTATTATTATTTGTTGTCATTAAGCCGATGGGTGGATTTGGGGAACCTCAGGGAAGTTATGGGGACAAAGCATTCATGACTGGATTTACAGAAGGCTACAATACAATGGATGCATTGGCATCTCTAGTGTTTGGTATCATTGTAATCACTGCAATTCGATCAATGGGCGTAACTTCAACAAAAGGAATTATCACAGCTACTGCGAAAGCTGGCGGTGTTGCGATTTTCTTTTTAGGTGTTATTTATGCAGGTATTGCTTATTTAGGGGCAACTAGTACCGAGCTTTTTGGCTTGTTTGATAATGGAGGTCCGGTGTTAAGTAGTGCTTCAGAGCATTATTTCGGTTCTTTTGGTGCAGTTCTTTTATCTTTAGTAATCTTCTTGGCATGTTTAACTACTAGTATTGGTTTAACAACAGCTTGTGGTGAATACTTTCATACGCTAATGCCAAAAATTAGCTATAAAGCTTTTGTCATTTTCTTCAGTGTGTTTACTTGTATTATTGCTAACTTCGGTTTATCGAATATTATTACGTATTCTATTCCAGTATTGATGTTGCTGTATCCTTTAGCAATTGTACTTATTTTATTAACGTTCTTATCTCCATTATTCAATCATGCGAGAATTGTATATGTGAGTGTTATGTTCGTTACGTTTTTAATAAGTGTTATTGATGGATTTAAAGCATTATGTGATTCATTAGAAATCGAACATTATAGCTGGTTAAAACCAATTGTATCGTTTTATGAGAGTAGCTTACCATTCTACAATGTTGGTCTTGGTTGGCTTATACCGTTTGTGATCGTTACAATTATCACGGGTGTTATTGCTAGGTTTCAAAAAGTAGCAACAGTATAAATTATACTATAAGCTTATAAGTAAAAAGTTCACTCTAGTTAAATAGAGTGAACTTTTTTTGTGAAGACAGGGAAAGCTAAGAGGGTTTTGAAATCAGCTTCTACAAGAAGAAGGGCAACAGATAGGAAACAATAAAGAGAGAGGCTGGTTGTGATGTTAATCACGGCAGCCTCTAGTAAAATTAGTCGGTTATAATTAAAGCATAATTACTGTTTTAAAAATTAAATTTGGTTTGCGCTTAGAAAGCGTCAGGCGTTTTTAAAATTCTTCGATTGTATATATCCAATTTGAACGCATCGTTTCTGCAAGCTTTGTTGCATCTTTTTCTCGTAGAAGCTTAATAATCTCTTCATGTTGTTCGATGGAATATTCTCTTAAAATGATTTTTTCATAATAGAATAATCTTCGCACATGGGCTTGAAGCATTTCTACCATAGAAAGTATGTATGGATTATTGGCACTATCTACAATAATCTTATGAAACTCTTCATCTACTTTTAAGGCAGTAGTGAATTCTTTTGTGTGGAGTGCTTCTGCAAATTGCTTGTTTTTTTCCTCTAGTAGCTGAAGTGTATCTTCGTCTATATTAGAAATAGCGAGCTCCGCTGCAAGCGCTTGCAATACAGCGAGCGGAGGTAGAAGATTATTTATATCCTCCGTTTCCACAGCAGTGACTTGAGTAGCTCTCCCTGGTTGCATGGATACGAAACCTTGTGACTCTAATAGTTGCAATGATTCTCGAATTGGTGTTCTACTTACACCCAATGCTTTTGCCAGTTCAATATCATTTAATTTTTCTAGCGGTTGTAATGTTCCATCAATAATCCATTGTTGTAATTGATTGAACGCATGGATTTTAGCAGTGGTGCGGACAGGTTTTGCATGATTTACAGGGATTGGCATTCTACATCCTCCTCTCAATTATCTTAATAGTTCAATAATAGTATACACTATATTATACGATATATCGTATTTTTTGAAGTAATTATTTTTATTCCATCAGTATTTTTAATGTGATTGTTTTTACATCGATAACAGATTCCTCTGCTATTATATCTTGAAGCATCACTTCTTTAAAATAGGCGATACTTTTAGGTAGGGGTATTTTGAAAATCTTTCGAAGCGCAGTTTCATACATCTTAAGAAACTCGATGTCTGTATTTCCGCGTTGCAATTCTGCAAAAGCTTCGTATACTTGGTCCAGTTTATCTGCAAGCTCTAATAGTCTGCCTTCTATTGTTTCATCTTTTCCTTCTTTCATCCTGTCGAAAAACACGGCTTGGAATTCTTTGGGTATTTCTTTTTTTATAAAATTCTCCATCATTTTTTCTTCTACATGTGAAAGCATTTGTTTCAATTCGGGTGAGGCATGCTTTACAGGAGTTTTGATATCACCGATGAAAATTTCTGCAAAATCATGGTTAATCGTTTTTTCGTAAAGTGATTTCCAGTTGATCGTAGCACCATTATTTTCTTCTATTGTAGCAAAGAACATGGCATATTGGGAAACCTTCCAAGAATGCGCTGCCACATTATGATCTTCAAATTTAAAACGTCCAGGAGCTCGAATAATTCTTTCTAAATCATTCATACTCATAAAAAACTTATGGATTCCCATTAAAACCACTCCTTTATCTTTTATTTTACCTTATTTGAGAATTTAGTGAAGTAAATGTACTATTTAAATAAAAAGAAAGTAGGCAAAAAAATTGAGCGATAAACACCCTTTATTAAAAAAGTTACAATGGAAAGAAAACCAAAAAGCAGTATTAATCGTAAATGTTCCAAAGGAATATGAAGATGTGGTAAAGGCGTTTGAAGGAAGGGTAGATAGAGAACGGAAAGAAGAAACGTACCCATTTGTTCAAATATTTGGAACCACCATGGAAGAAGTATCTACACTTGCCAAATCTGTAGTCTCTGCTTTAGAAGAGGATGCTCTATTTTGGCTATGTTATCCGAAAAAGTCATCAAAAGTTTATAAAGGGTCCAATTGTAACAGGGATACTGTAGCAACAGTTTTGGCAGAAGAAGGATTCGAACCAGTACGAAACATCGCAATAGATGATGATTGGTCAGCTCTTCGGTTTCGTAAGGTAGAGCATATAAAAAAAATGGTAAGAAAGTTCGCACATACCGAAGTGGGAAAAGAACGAACAAATGATCAATGATGTGATAAAACAATTGGAATATATAGCGAAAACAATAGAGCAGTTATTTCAATATGTAGATGTGGAAATACAACATAGACAACCAATTGCAAATAAAATGAGCTTATGGGAGGTTTGTGTGCACCTTGCCCAGATTCCAAAAGCTGACCTACTAATCTTGGAGGGTTATTCAGAGGAGCAGATGGCCAACTACTATTACGTTAATACACCGGTTAGTATAGATAATGCAAAAAAACTATTTTTAGCTGGGATTCAAGAACTTATTTGTTTATGCGAAAAGCTAACGAAGGAACAATTGGATAAAAAGTTTACAACATATTGGAAAAGTGAGTATAGTACAGCAGAATGGTTAATGCAAATAGTAACACATCTAGCCCACCATCGTGCCCAATTGTATCAGTACTTATTAATGCTAAATCGAGATGTGGAAATTGTTTTATTTCGATGAAATATGGGTAATCCTAATATAACCCCAAGGAGGAATTCATATGTCGAAATACGATAAATTAAAACATACATTATTAAACCGTTTAGAGGAGCTAGAACAAAGTAAAGAGAATGACGAAGAATTTGAAACAACAGAGCTATCTAATTACGATAATCATCCAGCAGATAATGCAACAGATTTAACGGATCAACACACACGACTTGCATTACGGAAGCATTCTGAAGAGGAAATAGCTGATATAAAAGAAGCCTTAACTGCAATAGAAGAAGGTATTTATGGAGTATGTACAGAGTGTGGTAAAGAAATTCCGATGGAAAGGCTGGAGGCGGTACCTTCTACAACGACATGCGTGGATCATGCTCAGCAAGGAGTAAACGAGGAAATACGCTCCTTAGAAGAATCTGTATTAAATTCTACAACTGACCAACCAGTTGAAGATGAAGATCCTAGACTTAGGGATTATTCAAATAGCTTTGAAACTTTAGAGGAAGTTGGTTCGTCAGATACTCCTTCTGATAAGCAGTAAACGTAATGCCTCAGTATTTATGTACTGAGGTTTTTTCTGTTATAACTGATATACTGTAAAAAAGGAGTGATTGCGTATGTCTGCTATTGTTTTGTTTGACGGAGAATGTAATTTCTGCGATGCAAGCGTTCAATTTATCATTAAAAGAGATCCTAAAGGGTATTTTCGCTTTGCTGCTTTACAAAGCGATATGGGTGAGAAATTAAAGAAAAAGTATTTAATACCTGAAATGTTGGATAGTGTGATAGTAATTGATAATAATACAGTATATGAGTCCTCCGATGCGGCACTTGCGATTTGTAAACATTTAAGTGGGATGTGGAAGGGATTTTATTTGTTAAAGGTCACTCCTAAGTCGTTTAGAGATCAGTTGTATAAAATAATCGCTAAAAATAGATACAAATGGTTCGGGAAAAAGGATAGCTGTATTATTCCATCCCCGGATATACGAAACCGATTTCTGTAAGATGGACTCGATATATGATAGGCTAATATTGAGAATCATTTTCATTCTTGAAAAAGTAGTAAGGTGGGTGTAAGTATGGAAGAGGAATTATATGATGTAATTATTATTGGCGGAGGTCCAACAGGGCTATTTGCTTCTTTTTATGCTGGATTACGTGATTTGAAAGTGAAGATAATTGATAGCTTGCCACAATTAGGTGGTCAGCTAATGGAGCTTTATCCCGATAAATATATATACGATGTTGGTGGACTTCCCAAGATTTTAGCGAAAGATTTAGTAGCGAATCTGGAGGAACAGGCTGCTTATAGCAATCCGACGATTTGCTTGGAAGAGACGGCAATGTCGCTTGAAAAATTTCCAGATTACTTTGCATTAACAACCGATAAAGAAGTACATTATTCAAAAACAATATTGCTTACTTCTGGTATTGGATCTTTTCAACCTCGGAAGTTAAATGTTCAGGGAGCTGCAGAGTATGAAGGGAAGAACCTTCATTATAAAGTGAAAGATATTAATCATTTCAAAGATGCTGATGTGCTCGTATTAGGTGGGGGAGACTCTGCCCTCGATTGGTCCTTAATGTTGGAGGATGTTGCTTCAAACGTTACGATTTGTCATCGGAAAGAACAATTTACAGCTCATGAAATGTCTGTCCAGCAATTATTAAATTCTAAGGTTCAAATTAAAACACCTTTTAGTATTAAAGAATTAGTGGGTGATGGGCAAGCGGTTCAAGAAGTAGTGATTGTTGCAAAAGATAAATCCGAACAGCGAATTCCAGTTGACCATGTCATTGTAAATTACGGAAATGTGGCATCGCTTGGACCATTAAAAAATTGGGGACTGGATATGCAAAAAAATTCAGTTGTTGTAAATGAAAAAATGGAGACAAACATAGAAGGAATATACGCTGCAGGTGATGTGTGTACGCATGAAGGAAAAGTGAAGCTAATAGCAGTTGGCTTTGGAGAAGTACCAATTGCTATTAGCCATATTAAAACCTACATCGATCCGAAATCACGCGTTCAGCCACTACACAGTACGAGCATTTTTGAGACTGCAAAATAAAAACTTGTGCCAAATGGATAAAGTAGATTCCGGAAGTGAAAGCAAACAAAAAACACAAAGAGAAATTGAAATCTTTCTCTTTGTGTTTTTTATTAGGTACTTATCTAAAAAAAGCTTTGTCAATATTGTATTTTGACTTAAGTGTATTAATCGCATACGTTTCATAAATTTCACGATCCATCGCTTCTTCTACTATACAAACACTGATTTTATACACTTCATCACGATGTTTGATCATGGGCGATACATTGTCTTCAAAGTGCTTTTTAATACGTTGTCTGATTTTACGTGCTTTCCCGACGAATAATAGCTCATCATTTTTGTTAAAAAACATAAAGATGCCACCTTTATCACGAGGGATTTGGTGAAAGTCGATAAATCCATAAATTGATGGAATTTCAATATCTCCTTCTTTTAATACTTGTTCACGCTGGGTAATAGTAACAGTTGGTTTTGGTAATTCGATTTTAATCAATTTGCTCACGTCCTCTTATTGTCTGTCCTTTAGTCTACCATAACAAAGCAGTAATATCTATTCGCAAGAAAGAAGGAATCTTTCTTTTGTATATCGAAATAGAGCTTATAGAAAAATTTGGAGGGATTCACTTGATTAGAACATTAGAAGATTTTTGGATGACTTGGAAACATGAGTCTCAATCAACGCTGAAAATATTAAATACATTAACCGATGAGTCGTTAAATCAAAAAGTATATGACGAAGGAAGAACGCTCGGAACGCTTGCTTGGCATATTGTTGTGACAATAGATGAGATGCTTGGGAAAACTGGATTGCAACTTAAAGCGACTCCACATGACGCACAAAAACCAAAAACAGCTAAAGAAATGGCAGCGGCATACAAAGAATCTAGTGATGAAATGGTTCAAGCGATAAAAGCACACTGGTCAGATGAAACGCTTCTCGAAGAAAAAGATATGTACGGTGAAACATGGACAGTTTCAACTATTCTTCAAGTATTAATATCTCATCAAATACATCATAGAGGACAAATCACGGTACTAATGAGACAAGCGGGACTGGCTGTTCCGGGAATGTATGGCCCATCAAAAGAAGAGTGGCTGTCTTTTTCTGGAGAAGCACCTGAATAATTATCCGTTGACTCTTTTGAATTATGCATGTATTTTTAATACTATGAAATCGTAAATGTGGAGGAAAAGTAAATGAGTAAAATTCGAATTGGTATTATCGGCTACGGAAACCTAGGTCGAGGAGTCCAGTTAGCAGTAAAACAAAATCCTGATATGGAGTTAGTAGGAGTGTTTACTAGACGTGATCCTTCAACTGTTCAAGTGAATGATGCTTCTGTTGGTGTGTATTTAGTAGAACAAGCAATAGATTTTCAAGATAAAATTGATGTCATGATTTTATGCGGTGGTTCTGCGAAAGATTTACCTGAACAAACGCCACAAATAGCACAAAACTTCCATACTGTAGATAGCTTTGATACACATGCATTAATACCAGAGTTTTTCGAAAAAGTAGATAAAGCTGCAAAAGCTTCTAATAAAATAAGTGTCATTTCGGTTGGATGGGATCCAGGTTTATTCTCTTTAAATCGATTGCTTGGAGAAGTGGTGCTTCCACAAGGTAATACATTTACATTTTGGGGGGACGGCTTAAGTCAAGGACATTCCGATGCACTACGTCGAATCGAAGGTGTAAAAAATGCAGTTCAATATACATTGCCAGTAAAAGAAGCAGTAGATCGTGTTCGTAATGGAGAAAATCCGACACTTTCAACACGTGAAAAGCATACTAGAGAATGCTTCGTTGTTTTAGAAGACGGTGCAAAACAGGAAGTAGTGGAGCAACAAATCGTTACTATGCCAAACTATTTCGCTGATTATGATACGACGGTCCATTTTATTTCAGAAGAAGAGCTACAACAAAACCACAGTGGAATGCCTCATGGTGGATTTGTTATTAGAAGTGGTGAAAGTGGCAGTAAAGAAAAACAATTGATGGAGTTTTCTTTGAAACTGGAAAGCAATCCTAATTTTACTTCTAGTGTGTTGGTGGCATATGCAAGAGCAGCATATCGTTTAGGGCAAACTGGTCAAAGTGGTGCGAAAACAGCATTTGATATTCCATTTGGTTTACTTTCACCAAAGTCTGCTGAACAGCTTCGTGCGGAATTACTATAAAATTCAACCGGTGACTCTTTATAAGGGTACCGGTTTTTTTAGGAGATAAAAGATGAAAATATACGACTTACATTGTGATGTGCTTTATAAGCTTGCCAAAGCAGAGTCACCGATTTCTTTTACAGATTCCTCTTTGTTACAAGCAAATAAAGAGCGTTTAGAGGCTGGTAAAGTTGTTCTACAACTATTTGCTGTGTTTGTATCCGAAGGATTTCCGAAAGAGCAACAATTTATGGAGGCGGTTCGACAAATTGAATTTTTCCATACCGAAATTGTTGGGAAGCATGATGATATAGTAGCCATTTATAAGTGGGAGCAGCTCGAAACGCTACAAGAAGGGCAAATCGGTGCAGTATTATCATTGGAAGGCTTGGATATGATAGATAGAGATATTGAAAAGCTAAAATTGCTACTATCTCATGGAGTAAAATTAGTTGGTCTTACTTGGAATGGAGCAAATGCCGTAGCCGACGGAGCAGCAGGGGAGTCTGGAACAGGGTTAACTTCATTTGGGGAAGAAGTAGTCACGTTATTAAACGAGCAAAATATTATTATCGACGTATCCCATTTAAGTGAAAAATCATTTTGGGACGTACTTCCAAAAGCAAAATGGCTAATGGCAAGTCACTCTAATGCCAGAGCGATATGCGACTCGAATAGAAATTTAACGGATCAGCAACTAAAAGGATTAATTGAAAGAGATTCACCAATTCATATTGTCTACTATCCACAGTTTATTAACAATTCTGAAAAATATGTGGATATGTCGGATTTAGTAAGACATGTTGATCATATTGCTTCTCTTGGAGGGGAACATTTGATAGGATTAGGCTCAGACTTTGACGGAATAAGTGAATTTGTGACTGGGTTGGAAGATGCATCGAAGACACAAAGCTTAGTAAGGCATTTATTGAAGGATTATACAACAGAACAGGTTCAAGGTTTTACATCGCGAAATTTCGGTCGATTTGCGGCAGAAATTAGCAAGGAGGAGTAAGGCAATTGGGTAGTTTACCAGATTGGTTTTTTGCAGTCGCTATCGCAGTAGTTATTTGTTTTATAATCGTTGCTGAATGGTGGACACGGAGAAGTTAACGAGTATGCTATACTAGAGAAATGACAACGAATAGAAAGAGGAATCACATGCTAACATTTGAAGAAAAAGAAGCGATTATCCAAGAATTTAAGGAGCTCACTAGAAAAGAAGTTTCTTTAAAACGGGTAAATTACCATTATGAAGAAAGTTTATATGAAAAAACAACAGTCGTTTATCACCTTCATCCAAATGGAAATGGATTTGTCTATGTAGGAGATCTTGCCCAATATGAGGAAGCCAATGATAAAGGAATGTTGAACATCCGTGAGGCCACTGCCGATGAATTAAGGCAAACGATTAAAGACTCTATCGCTTATTTAGCGACGGAGGAAGAAGAGGTTGCCTTGGAGGAAGTAGAAGAAGAGTGGAAAAACAAAGAAAACTCGAAATTAACCTTATTGCAAGAAGATGAAATGTGGAATATTTATCATGGCTATAATTTAGAAGAAAGCTTCGGTTCCTATTCAGAGGCAAAAGCATACTTATTAGAAGAAGGCTTTCGAAAAGTTGCTTCTAAGTAAGGAGGATTTTGTGTGAAAGGAAGATCTACGGTTGCTCTTATGTTAGTCCTCACGCTTATAGCTATTGGAGCTATCGCTTATTTTATCATGCAGTTTTATGATAAAAATCCAACTCAATCACAGCCATCTAGTTATATGACTGGTGTTATTGTAGACATGAATAACACAAGTATACTTGTCGTGGGTGACCTTTCGGTTGAGGAAGTAAAAAGTCTTACCGTACAAGAAGCAATAGATAATGGAAAAGATGCCACATGGTTTACAATAACGATGGGCCAAAGAGATACGCTAGAAGTATATGATGAAGTGAAAGTTGGTTATGATGCTTTAGCGGAGTCTTATCCGATGCAAGGAACAGCCAAAACGCTTGAAAAGTTGAATGAATAGTAAGAGAGAGTTGCTCGTTTAGTTAAACGAGTGACTCTTTTTATCGTCTTGTGAACTAAAATTAGGTTCTTGTATAGTACTCGGTGGCATGGTATTCTTTTGCAAGTATGCAATTATTTTAGAATGAAAGTAGGGAACAAATGACGAAAGATCAGCGAAAGAAATTATTTGTGTTAATGATAAATATGTTTATTGCGATAGGGAGTTTTGGAATAATTATTCCTATTTTACCAGCCTATTTAAAGTCGATCGGGCAAGGGGGAACAGCGGCAGGATTGATGATTGCGATATTTGCCGGAGCGCAGCTAGTCATGTCTCCTATTGCTGGAAAGTGGGCAGATAAATATGGAAGAAGAATTATGATCATAGCGGGGTTAAGTGGCTTAGCGTTATCTATGTTCGTCTTCTATTTTTCAGATACTGTAAGTATTTTATATGTTTCGCGTGTGATAGGTGGAATTGGCGCTGCGTTATTAGTACCAGCAATTTTTGCTTATGTGGCTGATATTACAACAATGGAGCAACGAGCAAAAGGGAATAGTTTTATATCGGCAGCGATGTCCCTTGGAATCGTTGTTGGTCCCGGTATTGGTGGTTTCCTAGCAGATTTTGGCCTGAAGATGCCGTTACTAGTTTCTGCGGTTGTAGGTGTTTTTGCAGTTATCTTTTCATTGTTTGTCCTAAAAGAAAGCAAACCGGAAACTAGCATCTCTCCTGAAAATAAACCAGAGCCTATGGTAAAAGAAATTGTTCAGTCGTTTAAGAAACCATATTTTATCCCACTTGTTATTACGCTTGTAATGAGTTTTGGATTAATGGCGTATGAATCGGTTCTTGGGCTTTTCGTAGACAATGAATTTGGTGCGTCACCCCAAGATATTGCCTGGATGGTAACAGCTACAGGAATTGTCAGTGTCATTGTCCAATTGATAGCTGTTGACTGGGTTGTGCGCCGCTTTGGTGAAGAAAATGTGTTGAAAATATTTTTAGGTGTGGCTGCTTTCGGCTTTCTCCTTTCAATTGTCGTTTCAAGCTATGCATTTTTCTTTGTCATTACAATGATTATCTTCCTTTCTTCCTCTATTTTGCGTCCAGTGCTCACGACATTAATCTCGAAATTAGCAGGTCAGGAACAAGGCTTTGCGATGGGGATGAACAATGCATATATGAGTATAGGTAATGTGCTAGGACCACTTTTAGCAGGTTTATTGTATGATGTGCACATCATCTATCCATTTGTTTTAGGGTTGATCGTATTACTTATTACAATGATCGGGTCGATTTTGTGGAAAGGTACGAAGAAAATAGCATAAGAATAGCTGTTCCATAAGTTGAATTATGGAGCAGCTTTTTTGTGCTTTAGGGAATATAAAAAGCTAGACCTATGGGTGACTTTTTTCGTTGTGATATGTGGTATGTCATTTTATGTAGAGCGCTATATAGGGATAATGCGTCGCAAAGATACTAAGATGTCCGCCATGATTTCCGCCATGACTTCCGCTCCAGGCGGACGCTTTCCGTGGGGCGAGCGGTGAGCCTCCTCCTCCGCGAACGCTACGTGCGGGGTCTCACCTGTCTCGCTAATCCCACAGGAGTCGCCACCTTGCACTTCAATTAGTAGAACTTGCTAACTAATATCTGCCTTGCAGTTTCTTATTTAGAATTATTTTATGTGCTGTATAAATTACAGGGAAGGTTGGTTTTAGCCATTCAAGCAATGATTTGATACCAATCGCTAGATAGTATATCTTATTCCTCTAATCAAAGGGTTTTAGCTATAAAATGCAACATAGTACTGGAACTAGTGCATCATTTCTAAGCAATTAGCAAATTCTACTGGATTTGTAGCGAAAGGGTGGCGACTCCAGCGGGAAAAGCATGAGCTGAAAGCCCCGCAGGAGCGTGAGCGACGAGGAGATTGAAGCCGTGCCCGCGGAAAGCGTCCACCCTGTAGTGAATATCCCAGCGGACACTTCATTCAACTCACTACCGCCCAGTTTCCCTATTATGTGTAAGATTCCATTGATTGTTTCCACATACTAAATTGGATAGGGATAGGATCATCCAATCTTTTGTAATGTCACAAAAATGTGTCTTTTTGGGGGAAGGTTTTATTCAGAGAAAAGATATAATAAAAGAAAAGGAGGAATTTATATGGTTTATCGTAAAACCCGAAAAGCTAATTTAGCACTGGCATTTCTTCTTCTATTACTGACAACGAATTTTCTTCTTTATCAATCTGGGGTACCAGATTTTTTATCCCTTCCATTAACCAGTGGTGTAGCTATTGGATCACTTATTGATTTAGCGATTGTTGCACCTATTTTAGTATATGTAGCATTTAAAATTTCTATAAAACAAACAATTGGATTAATGGTGTTTGGTTTAGTGATAGCCAGATTTCTAATACCTGCGGAGTTATATGCGCCGTATAAGGGGATATTATATACTGGTCTTGTATTAGAGGCACTGCTAGTGTTTGCCGAACTAGCGCTTATTTTTACCGTAATCCGTAAAGGCTCTGCAATTCGACGTAAGATGAAAGAGATGAGCGAGGGTGCGATTTATAGCTTACTTCCAGCTGTTGAAAAAGTGGCGACTAAAAATGTGTTTATCCGCCTATTAATGACTGAATTTTTAATGTTTTATTATGCGTTGTTTACATGGAAAAAGAAAGCACCTAGTCACGAAGGTGTAGTAACCATGCACAAAAAAACGAGTGCAGTCGCGATGAATATTATGCTCATCCATGCAATTCTGATTGAAACAATTGGACTACATTGGTGGCTGCATGAAAAATCACTAGTTCTGTCGATTATTTTACTGATCTTGAATGTATACTCTGTCTTTTTTATAATAGCCGACATCCAGATTACAAGGCTTCATCCAATGGAAATAAAGAACGGAAAACTATATATTACACAAGGGATGGCCTCGCGAATTGTAGTTACTCTATCTAATATTAAGGAAGTAGAGTGGAATGCTGCTTTACCGAATAGGCAGACATTGCAATTTATCTATAAGGACTTTGAAAAAATAGACCCTCAGGCTATCGTTCGCTTACATGAACCTGTAGAAGCAGTAATGTTCATGGGAGTAAAAAAGAAAGTAACTGAATTTGCGATTCGAGTGGATGAGCCAGAAAAGTTGAAGCAACTGTTACTATAAGTAGTTTTAATGTAAACTCTTTTATTTGACCTACCAAATGAATGAAGTTATAATTATCTTGAATTCAAGATATATAGAGAGGAGTATGAACATGAAACATGTTTTTTATAAAGGTGACGACCAGTCAAAACCAACATTATTATTATTGCACGGTACAGGAGGAAATGAGCATGATTTAGTTGGGCTAGGAAAAGAAATCGATGGATCTGCTAATATACTAAGTGTTCGTGGAAATGTATTAGAGAATGGAATGCCACGATTTTTCAAACGCTTAGCTGAAGGTGTTTTCGATCTAGAGGATTTAAAATTCCGTTCGGAGGAATTGAAAAACTTCATCGATGAAGCAGCCGAAAATTATGAATTCGATCGTACTAATGTAGTCGCAATCGGCTATTCAAACGGTGCTAATATTGCTGCGAACCTATTATTCGAATACAAAAACGTATTGAAGGGTGCTATTTTGCATCATCCAATGGTTCCTAGGCGTGGAGTAGAAATTCCAGCACTTACAGGAGCACCTGTATTTATCGGTGCAGGGAAAAATGACCAAATGTGTCCTGCGACAGAATCAGAGGAATTACGTGATTTATTACAAAACGCCGGGGCGGAAGTGGAGTTGTATTGGCATTCCTATGGTCACCAATTAACGCAAGACGAAGTACAAGCTGCGAAAATTTGGTACAATAACAATTTTTAATAAGAAGCTATAAAAAATCTAAATATATATTGGAAAAGACAAAAAACTGCTAAGCAAAGTTTATCTTGCTTAGCAGTTTTTTAATCTCAATGCCATTTACCTGCTTTGTATGGCCCTTTTCTAAAAGGCATCCACCAATTCCATTTTCCAAATAGTTTCATTAAGCTGGGTACTAGTAATAGTCGTATTATTGAGGCATCAATTGCAACTGCAATGGCAATGCCGAGTCCGATTTGTTTTACTGGCATCACATCGGTAAAGGCAAAAGCACCTGTAATGACAATCATAATAAGTGCTGCAGACGTAATGACTTTACTAGTAGAAGTTAAACCCTCAATTGTAGCAGCTGTATTATTAAGACTTTTCGAATACTCTTCTTGAATACGGGAAATTAGGAATACCTCGTAATCCATACTTAGACCAAATACTAAACTAAATACAATTACGGGAATGATTAACGCAATCGTCGTTTCTTCTATGCCAAAATGACCGTATTGGAATATGTAAACAAGTATTCCAAACGTCGAGGATAGACCAATTATATTCATGATAATTGCCTTCAATGGGATTAAAATAGAACGGAAAGCGATCATTAATATGATAAAGGTAGATCCCAAAATAATCGCAAGGAGTAAACCGACTTTATTGAAAATTTCATCGAAAATTTCTTGATTGAATTTAGGCTGTCCACCTAGCATCATATCGACACCTAAATCTTTTTTAGACCATTCCCTTGCCCAATCTTGTGCTTCATCGGAGGATCCATTCAAATCCAGTGTTACTGGGATTAATAACTTATTGCCTTGAACAAATGACTCTAGCAAAGGAGTTACCTGAGCTTTTACTTCAGGAATCTGCAGGCTTTGCTCCCACTGGTCAATAGTGGAAATATTACTTGCACTAAAGATAGTGTTAACTGAATCCACATGTTTATCTTCTAACAATTGTTCTTCTATTTTTTTCATCACTTCAAGTCCATCCGTGTTTTCCCAGCCATCGTTTCGCTCAGCAATCATATAAACAGTCGATTTCTCTCCGAAACCGAACTCTTTATCCATTAATTCGTAAGCTTGACGAGAATCGTAAGATAAGGGTAACGAATCAACTTGTGGAATCGTAAGCTTCATATCTTTTACAGGAATAATTCCGATTCCTAAAATTAGGAGCGCTACAACTACTAAGGACACTGGACGTTTCATAACAAATGCAGCAAAGTTACGCCATCTAGTCGAAGCACCAGGCTTTACTCGAATAATTGTCCATTTATTAATACGATCTTTCATTAACATTAATAGGGAAGGGAGCAGCGTAATAGAGGCTAACACAGCCATCAATACAACGAGCATTCCTCCAAGTGCAAGGTTTTGGAAAATCTCTACTTTCATAACAAGCATTGCACCTAACCCGATAAATACACATACTGCAGAGAAAATAATGGAACGTCCAGCCGTTTGAATTGATGTTTGAACAGCATCTACAATAGAGTTTTTTAAGCGTTCTTCTTTATAGCGATTGATAAGTAATAACGCAAAATCGATACTTAAAGCGAGTCCAAGCATAGGAATAATATTCAACACAAAGATAGATAAATTCATTGTCTCGCTAAATAAAGTCATTATGCCGAAAGTAGATACTACTGTTACGATACCGACTACGAGTGGGACAAATGCTGCAAATACACTACCGAAAGCAAGGAGAAGCACAATTATGGCGATCGGTATTCCAATTGCTTCTGCACTCGCTAAATCTTTTTGACTTGCAACATTAATATCTTTATTTATAGCGGCGCCTCCGGTTAGTGTAACTCCTTTTTCACCGTCGATGGCGTTGCGAATTTTATCTACCACCTCGGTTATATCCGCAGTGTCTCCACTGAAATGAAACATAGCATAAGCTACATGATCTTTAAACAGAGTAGGATCATTTAAAGGTGACTGAATCGATTCAGCAATTTGTAAATCTTCCATTTCAGATATAGTTTGTTGAATCGTTTCGTTCGACACCTGATCAAAAACGATGAATAAAGTTTCAGCTGGAAGATCAAATGTATCCGTTAATTCTTCCATCACGCGTTGATGCTCACCGTCAGTGCTAAAACCGTCTCCTTCCAATAAACTTGGCAAACGAATAGCAAGAACTGCTAAAGCGATAAAAAGTACCAGCCATAAGCTCAATACAGATTTATAATAGCGTGTCACTATATTAGACAACCATTGCATAAAGTTTCCTCCTCATGCTAAATAACTTTCTCTATTGTACTAGAAAGAAGAGAGCATATACTAATATAATGTTAAGATAAGAGGAACAAAATAAGGGAGGAAACGAATTGAAAATTATTCCACCAAAGCTACGTAGCGTTTTACCTGAACTGGATGTAAATAGTGCACTTTTAGAAGATTTTTACGTGTCAGAAGGAATCGTGACATTTTTGGAGTTAGAAGAGGAGCAAGAAGATAAAATCATATTTGATCAAATACATTTTCAAGGAGTTTCAATGGAAGGTGTACGATTTCAACAGGTTGAATTCGTAGATTGTTTGTTTGAAAAATGTGATTTGTCTAATGTGGACTTTGGAGATGCGGTATTTCATCGGGTAGAGATTAAAAATTCCAAGCTATTAGGGACGAATATTTCTCAAAGTAGACTGACAGATGTGAAAATAGAAGAATCTGTTGCCAATTATTTGAGCATGAGTTTTTCGAAATTGAAGAAAGTAATGTTCAAACAAACTTCCATTAATCGTGCAGATTTTATCGAGTCAACTTTTGATAAAGTTAGCTTTGAAAGATGTGAACTAGATGGTGCAAACTTCACCGAAACGGATTTAAAAGGAGTTGATTTAAGTACAAATACATATGAACAGCTCACTGTATCCATGGAGAAGCTTGAGGATTGTACTGTATCGACTGAACAAGCAATAGGATTTGCAAAATCACTCGGTTTGGTTATTAAAGAATAAAGGATACTAAAAAACCTCGCCTTTTCAGACGAGGTTTACTTATTAAAAGAACAAGTTCAGTACTTGGAATATAGCTCCTGCTAATACTGCAGAAATCGGTAATGTAATAATCCAAGTCATGACGATTTTCTTCGCAACTCCCCATTTAACACCTTTCGCACGTTGGGCAGTCCCAACTCCCATTATAGCAGAAGAAATAACATGCGTTGTGGAAACTGGTAAATGAATAGTTGTTGCTCCAAAAATAATCATGGCTGATGATAAGTCAGCGGCAGCTCCATTTATAGGACGGATTTTCATAATTTTACCGCCAACCGTCTTAATAATTTTATAACCACCGATGGATGTACCTAGTCCCATTGCAGTTGCTGCAGCAATTCGTACCCATAACTGAATATCATCTGTTGTTTGTAACTCTGCAGCGATCAAAGCCATTGTAATAATCCCCATTGCTTTTTGCGCATCGTTTGTACCATGAGTAAAGGATTGTAATGCGGCAGTTCCGATTTGAAATGTACGGAATCCTTTATTCGTTCCATATAGGCTTGTCTTTCTAAAAAGTACTTTGAATAAAGACATCATTAAAAATCCAACTGCCAATGCTAGAAATGGTGAAATGATTAATGCTTGAATGATTTTGATAAATCCTTCCCAGTTTAAAACAGCAAACCCAGCAGCAGAAACCGCAGCACCTGCAATAGAACCGATTAAAGTATGCGAAGAACTGGAAGGGATCCCGTAATACCAAGTTACTAAGTTCCATATAATAGCAGAAAGTAAAGCTGCTAAAATGATTAGGGAACCATTCTGTAATAGGAATGGGTCAACGATATCTTTTGTAATTGTTTTCGCAACTCCGGTAAAAGTCAGTGCTCCAACAAAGTTCATCACAGCTGCCATTAATACAGCAACTCGAGGTTTTAATGCTCTTGTTGAAACAGAAGTTGCAATAGCATTAGCCGTATCATGAAACCCGTTAATGAAATCGAAGGCTAAAGCAAAAAAGACAACAAGAATTGTAAGAATTAAAATAGAATCCATAAGACGTGCTCCTACGCATTTCGCATGATAATTGCTTCAATCGTAGTAGCTACGTTTTGACAATAATCTGCAACTTCTTCTAGTTTTTCATATATATCTTTAAATTGAATAATCCGAATCGGGTCTTTTTCATTTAAAAATAGTTGTTTAATAGATGAACGAAGTACTTCATCACATTTACGTTCATAATCTTTAATAAGTACAGAATTCTCATGCATTTTAAGTAGCTTCTTCTGAGCAAGAAGCTCCATAGCTTTTACAATTTCATCTGTACTCTTCACAATATACCCTAAAAACGTACGCATTGAATCATCGATTTCAATAAGAGAGAACATTTCTAAATTTGCTGTGAAATCATCAACGCCATCTAAAATATCATCCATTCTAACAGCTAGTTGCAAAATATCCTCTCGTTCAATAGGAGTCATAAACGACTTGTTCAGCATAACAATTAGCTCATGAATTAGTTTGTCTCCTGCTGTCTCATAGTTTTTTACTTTTACGCTAATTTCCTTTAAATCTGCAACAGTCTGAATACGGAAATCATCTGCATAGTGCGTTGCTTCTTGCACGTTTTTAGCGATATTTAACAAGGATGCGAAAAAGGGATCTGTTTTTTTTGAACCAATCATAAAAAAGCCTCCTGGACTTTAAAGTTTATTTTCAACGTTTTTCCTCAAATAGCATACCAAAAAAAATACAAAATCTACACACTTTTTACTTCAATTTATCAAAATTTACAATGCTGTAACATTACTACCTAAAATAAGGGTTAAAATGACGAATGAAAGCGCTTTTTGTCGAATCAAATTCAAATATTTATAAGAATGTAAAAATATGAAACTTTCCATTAGTTCATTCGTATAAAAGTTATAAAAGTATAAAGAGGAAGGGGTGAGAGAAATAGAGCAAATCTTCTTGTATGGATTATTCGCTATTGGATTGATCACGATATTATATGTGTTGTTTGCAGATGCGATAGATGGAATGGACAGTGGAATTTTAAATCCTACGACCGTACTTACTTTCTTATTATTTATCTGTGCTGCTGGGTTTATACTATTAAAGTTAACAAACTGGAACGAAGAAATAATTATCATCGTAGCACTTGTAGTTTCGAGCATTATAACATTTCTATTATACTTCTTTGTTCTTGTTCCATTAGCTTCTGCAGAAGTTTCAACAGCATATACAAATGAGTCACTGCAAGGTCAGGTCGCACGAGTAATTGTTCCGATTCCTATGGATGGTTTTGGAGAAATCGTTATTGAAACAGTGAATGGAATCATTTCGAAAAGGGCAACAGGATATGACCAAGAAGAAATTGAGTATAACAAGCAAGTGTTAATAATTGATGTGGAAGATGGTACATTTTTAGTAAAAGAATATGAGCCTTTAAAATAATGATAGGGGGAATGTGAAATGGATTTTGGACTTTTAATCGTAATAGGAATTGTTGTCTTTGTATTAATCGTTGTGCTTGCAGTATATATCACGAAATATCGTACAGTTGGCCCAGATGAGGCGCTTATCGTAACAGGAAGTTATTTAGGATCGAAAAACGTACATACGGACGATTCCGGGAACCGTATTAAAATAATTCGCGGTGGAGGAACATTCGTATTTCCGGTATTTCAACAAGGAGTACCCCTAAGTCTTTTATCGAGTAAGCTAGAAGTTACAACGCCAGAAGTGTACACAGAGCAAGGAGTGCCAGTGATGGCAGATGGAACGGCAATTATTAAAATCGGAGGATCGATATCCGAAATTGCCACTGCAGCGGAACAGTTTTTAGGAAAAACAAAAGAAGACCGTGAGAATGAAGCAAAAGAAGTATTAGAAGGTCATTTACGTTCCATTTTAGGATCTATGACAGTAGAAGAAATATATAAAAATCGGGATAAGTTCTCCCAAGAGGTACAAAGAGTTGCTTCTCAAGACTTAGCGAAAATGGGATTAATCATTGTTTCCTTTACGATAAAAGATGTTCGAGATAAAAATGGTTACCTAGATTCACTAGGGAAACCAAGAATTGCTCAAGTCAAAAGAGATGCAGACATCGCAACAGCAGAAGCAGAAAAAGAAACACGTATTAAACGAGCAGAAGCCTCTAAAGACGCGCAACGTGCAGAACTAGAACGAGCTACGGAAATTGCAGAGGCAGAAAAAGATAATCAATTGAAAGTGGCAGAATATCGCCGTGAACAAGATATCGCCAAAGCACGTGCTGACCAAGCATACGAATTGGAAACCGCACGTTCTAAACAAGAAGTAACTGAACAGGAAATGCAAATTCAAATTATCGAACGTCAAAAACAAATCGAACTGGAAGAAAAAGAAATCTTACGTCGTGAAAGACAATATGACTCGGAAGTAAAGAAAAAAGCAGACGCTGATCGCTATGCAATTGAGCAAAACGCGGCGGCATCTAAATCACGCGAAATTGCAGAGGCAGATGCGGAGAAATATCGAATTGAAGCAAAAGCAAAAGCGGAGGCAGAAAAAGTACGATTGGACGGACTTGCAAAAGCAGATTCTCAACGTGCTCAAGGGGAATCAGAGGCAGATATTATTCGCCTAAAAGGTCTGGCAGAAGCCGAAGCAAAACGTAAAATTGCCGAAGCATTTGACATGTATGGTCAGGCAGCGGTTCTAGATATGATTGTCCATATGTTACCGGAATATGCAAAACAAATTGCAAGTCCACTTTCGAATATCGACAAAATTACGGTAGTCGACACAGGAAGTGGAGAAGGAGGCGGTGCAAACAAGGTGACATCTTATGCAACTAATTTAATGTCTACCTTACAGGAAACGTTAAAAGCCTCTTCTGGAATTGATGTAAAAGAAATGCTTGAAAACTACTCTGGTAAAGGGAATATACGTCCAAGCATTGAACAGTTGACTGAAGAAGTAAAAAAGTCCAATGAACTCGCTCACCAAAAAGCAGAATAGCAACAAAATGAAAAGCTCAGAAAATTTTTCTGAGCTTTTTCATTGTATTTCATTTATTCTAAATAAACTATATAATATATATACATAATGTAGGATATTGTCGAATGAATGGAGGCAAATAGCATGCTAACAACTGAACAGGTACAAGATCTTAAGCAAAAAATGCATTTGCCGAAAGTTGTGACGGATAAATCTGAAACGACTTATATAGGTAGTGCAAATGGAATTGCGTACTGCTTATACACTTTACTTCCAGGGAGTACCTCTTGGATAAATTATAATCCAAATGAACATGTGGAGTTTATAGAAAAGTATACTATTCTATTTGGCGCGTTAGAGTTAGAAAAAGACGGAGAAAAATTTATGCTATACCCTGGTGATGTCCTGGATGCAAGACTGGATCATGCAGTTTACACTTGTTATGCAAAAGAAACGGTGGAAATTCTGTTTGAAATGACTTCCTTAGTTTTTGAGCAGAACTTTTTTGAGAGAGAAATTATTCAACTGGATGCAAGGAAAATACAAGAAGTGGATGGGTATACTTACCATCACTGTGCTCGTATTAGAGATTACTCTATTGAACTATGGAAAAGAATTAATCCTCAAAAAAGCTTAGCCATTATCAGTATAGGTTCTTATTTTCACGATATAGGAAAATTGGCTATTCCATTAGAGATTTTAACGAAACCAAGTAAATTGACGGAAGATGAGTGGAAAATCATCAAGAGGCATACTACATTTGGTGCCGAAATGATGAGAAACCATGAAGTAGAACGCTTGCGGGAAGCCGCTTTTATTGTAGAACAGCACCATGAGCGGTATGATGGAAAAGGATATCCATACGGGCTCATGGGTAGTGAGATTTCATTGGAAGCTTCTATTGTTTCCGTAGTAGATGCGTTCGATGCAATGACAACGAACCGTGTGTATAGGGGGGCTATGACGATTGAAGAAGCTCTTCAAGAAATGAAAAACGGTAGAGGCACTCAATTTAACCCGCTTGTAGTGGATGTGTTTTTAAAGATGTTAGAAGAAAAAAACAACAAATGGTACTGAAAGGGAGAGAGAAAAATGTCTTATCGTATTGAACGTGATTCTATGGGAGAGATCCAAGTTCCACAAGATAGTCTTTGGGGAGCACAAACACAAAGATCAAAAGAAAACTTTAAAATTGGTAATGAAAAAATGCCGATTGGTGTTGTTCATGGACTTGCCCTATTGAAAAAATCTGCCGCAATAGTTAGTCACTCTCTAGGAAATTTATCAGAAGCAAAAAAAGATGCGATCGCAGCAGCAGCAGACGAAATTCTAACAGGAAAACTAGATGACCATTTTCCATTAGTCGTATGGCAGACAGGTAGCGGTACACAATCGAACATGAATGTAAATGAAGTAATTGCTCATCGTGGAAATCAACTCCTTGAAGAAAAGGGAAGCGAGGAACGACTTCATCCAAATGATGATGTTAACAAATCTCAAAGTTCAAACGATACATTCCCAACAGCTTTACATATTGCAGGAGTGCTAGCTGTAGAAAAGCAGCTTCTACCAGCAATTGATATATTAAAAGAAACACTAGGTAAGAAGTCAGAACAATTTATGGATATTGTGAAAATCGGACGTACACACTTGCAAGATGCAACGCCTCTTTCACTAGGACAAGAGTTTAGCGGTTGGCATCGTATGCTCGAAAAATCAGCTAAAATGATTACGCAAAGTGTGCAAGACATGAAAGAACTTGCGATCGGTGGAACAGCAGTAGGTACGGGACTAAACGCACCAAAAGGATTTGGTGATTTAGTAGCAGCTGAAATTTCTAAAGCATTAAGTATTGAATTTACTTCAGCAAAAAATAAGTTCCACTCTCTAACAAGCTATGACGATGTTGTATACGTGCATGGTGCAGTAAAAGCACTTGCTGCGGACTTGATGAAGATCGCCAATGATGTCCGCTTACTAGCAAGTGGACCACGTTCAGGAATTGGAGAAATTTCCATTCCAGAAAACGAACCAGGAAGTTCTATCATGCCAGGTAAAGTAAACCCAACGCAAAGTGAAGCGATGACAATGGTTGTTGCCCAAGTAATGGGGAATGATACTACGATTAGTTTTGCTGCAAGCCAAGGTCATTATCAGTTGAATGTTTTCAAACCGGTTATTATTCATAACTTCCTACAATCTGTTCGCTTATTAAGCGATGCGATTATTAGCTTTAATAATAATTGTGCAGTTGGCATTGAACCAAACTTAGAAACAATCGAACACCATGTAAATAATTCACTAATGTTAGTTACAGCATTAAATCCATATATCGGCTATGAAAATGCTGCAAAAATTGCGAAGCATGCACATAAAAATGGTACTACATTGAAAGAAGCTGCTGTAGCCCTTGATTTATTAACTGCTGAAAAGTTCGATGAAATTGTTCGCCCAGAAAAAATGATATAAGAAGAAAAGAGATTTATTCACATGAAAAAAATACTATTTATATGCCTCATTTCTATTTTAGTTCTTTCTGCATGTGGCCAGAAAGAGACGAAAGAGAATCACGAAGGACATGAAGACCATAGTGCACATTTAGCAAATGGAGATATCCAAGAAACAACTGCCTCAACAGACGTGTTACCAGTATTTTTAGACAAACAGTCAGAGGATATGCAACTTGTGTATCAAGCAGCTGCCAAAGCACACGATATTTTAAAATGGATGCCTTGTTACTGCGGTTGCGGTGATAGTGCGGGGCATAAGAACAACTTTAACTGTTTCGTTCACGAGATAAAAGAAAATGGAGAAGTTGTGTGGGATGACCACGGAACACGCTGTGCGGCTTGTTTAGAAACCGCGGTTACTTCTATCAAAATGGTCCAAGAAGGTAAGTCATTAGTAGAAATTCGTAACGCAATTGACGAAGCTTATAAAGAGGGCTATGCAACACCAACTAAAACACCAATGCCGTCTTAACTAGCAAAAACTGCTCCTACTCACGAGTTTGTGAGTAGGAGCAGTTTTTTGATGGAAAAGTGAGAACCGGTCCCTATTTAATATAGTAGTCACTTATTAAAATATCACGTATCACTTCAGTTGGAATTTCAAACGTTACCATCCCCATATAACCAGGAGCTACCTCGTATTCGTCAAAGGATATAGTGAGTTTATTATCTGCGGTAATGTAAAATTGTTGATCAGATAAAATGGATGAAAAGCCATCTTCATCTTCTTCCAAAAAGTAAACAACTTCTTCATTTGCCATTTGTCGTTGCATTTCTTCTTTAATATAGGCTGAGATTATCTGGATATAAGAGTCATCTTTAAATAAGCTTGGTAATGTAATGTATAATTCTTGTTCTTTATCGATATTATCATACGTAGCAGATTCACTTCCCGAAGCCATTATCTCTAGGTTTCTATTTGCTACAACTAGTAGTGAATCTGTATCCGTAACCACTTCATAATCTGCATTTACGGCATAATTTCCTCCACCAGCTACTTTCATTTCCTCCATTTTCTTCTGGAAGCTCTCATAAAGTGCTTTGTTTTCTGAAATATACTTGTCGTTTAGCATTTGCAATAATTCTTTATTTTCAAGTCCTGTTACATTCGGTGTTGTTATATCTGCACTGAAATTATCTTCCGCTATTTTAATCTCTTGTACGGTAACCACTTGAACGATGGACCCCACTACCGGTACAGAGGCAAGGGAATGTGCGAGCGCTGGACTTACATTTACGCTTGTTATAAATAAGGTTGCCGCTGCAACAAAGCCGATTCCCCATTGTTTAAAAGGTTTGTTCTGTTTTCTTTTGGCTTTTTTAATCGATCTTTTCACAATAAGATTTAATTCCTCAGGTATTTCAATTTCTTCATATTTCTGTTTGGCATCTTGTAAATTCTTCATAATTCCACCTTCTCTTCCATGTTTATTCGCAGCTTTCGAAGTGCTGCATACAATCTCGTTTTGATGGTATTTGAATTTTCGCTCTGTATCTCTGCAATTTCATCTATTTTTAAATCCTCGAAAAAACGAAGTACAATAATCGTTTTATATGGTTCATTTAGATGGTCGATGGCTTCATATAAATCATAATCTTTTTCAAGATTATGCTGCTCAGGCAATAACGAATGGAGGATATCATCGTCCATTGCTTGCATACGACCGTGCTTTCTGATGAAATCTATTGCAGTATTTACAACAATCCGATAAAACCATGTTTTGATATATCGTTCTTCCTCTAATCGATCTATTGAATTTAACGCTTTATAAATGCTGTCTTGAATAATGTCTAGTGCGTTCTCTTTATTTTTTACATAACTAAAAGCTAATCGATAATAATCGTTTTGATGTTCTACTATATAGTTTTCAACTAGTTGAAACTTTTCCTTATTCGTCATGACGTATATGAACTCCTTTTTCCCGTACCCGCGATTACGTTTCAAAGATTAGACGGGCAAGTGTTTTGGAAAGTTTGACTATCAATAAAATATTTCTTAAGAAATTCTTCATGTTTATCCTTCCAAAATATTAAGAAACAGTAGGTACACTATGTAAGTAGCAAAAGGGAAGGAGAAAATAAATGATACAAGTACAGAACGTTAATCATACATTTCTAATTGGGAAAAAGGGAAAAGAAAAGAAGGTACCTGTCCTTAAAGGATTAACCTTTGAAGTAGAGAAAGGAGAAGTCGTTGCAATTGTAGGAAAAAGTGGATCGGGTAAATCCACATTACTCCACACAATAGCAGGCTTTATGAGTCCAGAACAAGGATCCATTATCGTGAATGGTCAAGAAACTGTTCATTTGAATGAAACAGAAAGAGCAAAATTCCGTTTAAATAACTTTGGTTTTATCTTTCAAAACTTTCAACTCATGCCTCGGTTAACTGCTTTTGAAAATATAGAGCTACCATTAAAGCTAAAGGGAATTGCGGCTAAAAAAAGAAAAACGAGCGTGCAACTACTATTGAAAAAAGTAGGACTTGAGGAAGTAGCAGATCATTATCCAAATGAATTGTCAGGAGGACAACAGCAGCGCGTTAGTATTGCACGAGCATTAATCACTAATCCTCCGATTTTGTTTGCAGATGAGCCAACGGGTAGCTTAGATTCAGAAACCGAACAAGATATTTTGTTGTTAATACAAGATCTCAATCAAACAATGGGCGTAACGTTCGTTATTATTACGCATGACGAGGAAGTCGCAAACATTGCCCATCGTAAATTCAGAATGCATGATGGGGAATTAGTGAAAGGAGATACAAGCAATGTTATTTAAAGATCAAGTTGACTTTGTAAGCCAACATATTAAGAAGAATAAATTACGTGTATTTATGACCGTACTAGCCGCCACGATGGGATGTGCATTTTTAATCGTTCTTGCTTCCATAGGATTTGGCATACAGGATACGATGCGCAAGGAAATATTAGAAGATCAAGCTATTACCGAGGTAGAAGTGTATACCAATAATGGAGAAGCACTCGATATTTCTCAAATTAGCGAAGTTGAGCATGTAAATGCCATTGTGCATAGAACTAGTATGGACATAATGGCAGTTTCTCAATTAGACGAGCGTTCGCTTGAAGGAAATATGCTACTAACTAATTTTGTAGAAGAAGAAAAATCTAACCTCCAATTATCCGAAGGGCGTATGCCTACAAAGGAAAATGAAATTGTTGTAGGGTACCAGTTTGCAGAAAACTTATTAACAGATGCGGAACGTAAAGAAATGGAAAAAATTACAGAAGAGGATGCTGAGCCAATAGGAGGTTATAAAGAATCTCTAATCGGAAAAACTATTTCCATGTCTATGCAATCTTACGAAATGGATGAAGCATTCCCTGAAAAGTGGGACTTTACGATTGTAGGGGTAACAGAGAAACCGGCAAGGGACTGGTTTGTCGACACTAATATGTTAGTAGATGAATCGTGGAAAGACAAGTTTCAAGAAGTGTACGAGGCGAATGCGGGGAACGAGAATCCGGACTTATTCTACTCTAGCACGAAAATCTACACTTCTAGCCTAGAGCATGTTAAATCGGTAACAGAAGAGCTAAAAGAAATGGGCTACAGTGTGTATTCCGTTTCAGAACAATTGGAGCAGTTAGATGTCTTTTTCATGGCATTTAAAATAGGACTTATCTTTGTTGGGACAATCGCAGTATTAATCGCATCGATTGGTATTTTTAACACGATGACAATGGCAGTAACTGAAAGAACTCGTGAAATCGGAGTGATGAAAGCAATAGGAGCTAGTCCTAAACTAATTCAGCGCCTATTTTTAATGGAAAGTGCATGGATCGGGATTATCGGGACTGTGCTCGCAGTCATTATTTCATATGCAGTGAGTTTCCTAGCAAACTGGATATTGCCGATGGTAGTAGGAGCAGCATTAGGGGAGGATGAGTTCCAAGATTTATCGATGACATTCTCGCTAATCCCATGGCAGCTTGTGGTCATTGCATCTGTGATTAGCATTAGTGTGGCGATGATTTCTGGATGGAGACCAGCACGAAAAGCAACAAAAATTGATGTCATTCACGCATTAAGACAAGAGTTATAAGAAAAGCGCAAGCGCCTATGTCTGACCCTGAGGGGCAAGGCGCTGGAGCTAGGTTCATACTGAGTAAAAAGTTTCTATTCTTATAAAAAAGAGGTCGTCCCCGTTATGGAGACGACCTTTTATTGTGAAATGGTGAAATAAGCGAAGAATAGAACTAGTACAACTGCTACGTTTAATAAGTTGTAATTCATCCTCGAAATTTTTCTATCCATTTTCTCCGATTTGTTGATGAATGTGATCCCAACAAAGGTGATGAGGATAGCTAAGATTAAGGCCAGAATCGGTTGCATATTATATACGCGTGCATCGATAAAATGGACAAGGATGATAGCGATGGCCATTGCCATACCATATGCCACTTTTTTTAGTGTTGGTTCTTTCATTGTCTACTCCTATCTGGGGAATAAGGTATCATTTCTTTCAATTCATTCTCCAAAAACGGCTCTGCATTTAGCATTTGCTTAAATTGCTTATAGCTTTCCATTTGTTCAGCAGTCGCTATTTTCCCGCTCTTATAAGCCCGTATCAAAATGTTCTTTGGTGTATTTTCCATATCGATAAACTCAACTAATTGTGCCTCATAACCGACCATATTAAGTATTTCCGCTCGAATCGAATCCGTAGCAAGTGCCGCAAAACGTTCTTTTATAAGTCCATGCTTTAGCAAAATGTCTAGCCCGGGTGCGTCTAGCTGTCGATTTAGCTCATGCTGACAGCAGGGGACACTTAAAATAACACTCGCTCCCCATTTTACTGCACGGGAAAGCGCCATGTCTGTTGCAACGTCACAGGCATGTAGAGTGACAACCATATCGACAGCCGATTCATCGTTGTAATCATTAATATCACCAACTAAAAACTCGAGCTCATCATATCCTAAATCATCCGCAATCTTTGCGCATTCCTCAATAACTTCTTTTTTCAAATCGAGCCCTGTTACACGAATATCGAGACCTTTTTCGATTTTTAAATAGTGATAAAGGGCAAATGTCAGATACGATTTCCCAGATCCAAAATCTAGTATACGCACGGGTTTATCCTTTGGTAAATGGGCAAGCGTGTCGTCGATAAATTCCACAAAACGATTGATTTGCTTAAATTTATCATACTTTTGTTTTTTTACTTTTCCTTCCTCTGTTTGTACTCCTAAACGAATAAGGAAGGGATAGGGAGTGTTTTCATCTAACAAATAATTCTTTTTCCGATTATGAGAAAGGTTCACTGTTTTTGTACCCGCTGCTTTCTCCGATTTCAACATCACTTTGTTTTTCTTAGAAAGCTGGACTTGTACTTTTTCTGTTACGAAGTCCGCATGAATTTGGCGGAACTGTTCTAACAGCTCATCCAGTGTATTTGCGAATTCGTCTAATTGCACATTTTCATGCTTTAAAATGCGTTCATATTGGTATTCCAGTTGGATATGATACATATTTTTTATTTCGATTGGTTTAAGTTTTACACGCTTTATTTCATTCGACTTTGCACGTGGTTGACTGATAGTTGCAGCAACCAACTGCTTGTTTGTGATTTGATCTATTAGATATGCTTTCATTTCTTGAAATTCCATAAGTTTCGCCTTCTTTTTCCGTAATATACTTGGAAATAGTGTAACATATCGGCGTTATTTTAGGTTAGTTGGAAAAATGAAAGCTTTAGTTGTAAAAATCAAAAATTTAGTTGTATAGGAAATGAACTGGAAATTATTTCACGTAAGTAAGCGTCTTCCCAGTCCACCCAAATAAAATAGTCAGAATTGGACTCAACAAGCAGAAAAAGGCAAATGGCAAGTAATCAATCGTTGAGACAGCTAACACATTCGTGATGAATATGCCGCATACACTCCAAGGGACGAGTGGATTCACGACTGTACCAGCGTCTTCCATGACACGTGCCAAGTTTTTATTGGCCAGTCCTACTTTTTTAAACTGTGCCTGAAAGGATTCCCCTGTTAGTAATATCGATAAATATTGCTCACCTATAAGCGTGTTAACGCCTATTCCAGCGAAGGCAGCCGCTGTAATAACAGAGCCTACGCTTTTCAATATACTTTCCATTTTTGAGAGTAGACATTGCACTATACCTAGGGTAAATAATAGTCCTCCCATACTTAATGCAAGTATGACAAGTCCTACCGTGAACATCATGCTATTTATACCGCCACGAGTAAGCAGCGAGTCGATTGCTTCGACTCCTATACTAGATGTATAGCCGTTAAACAATATATTCAGTACATCCTCAAAAGGTGTATATTGAAAGAAATAAGAAATACAAATAGCTGCAATAGAAGTTAATGCTAAGGCGATAATTGCAGGTACTTTTTTAATAGAAAGTATAAAGAGTAGAACAATTGGAAGTAGCGTATACCAGTGAACCATACCTGTTTGAAGGAGTCCTTCTTGAAAGACCTTAATCTGATCCAATCCCTTGAATTCTTTATTGGGCGATAAAATACCGTATCCAATGAGCGAGATGAAAAATGCCGGAATGGTCGTCCATCCCATATTGCGAATATGTTCAAATAAATCTACTTGAACAATCGCAGATGCAAGATTCGTCGTATCAGACAAAGGGGACATTTTATCTCCAAAAAACGCACCAGACACAATCGCACCGGCAGTAATGGCTAATGAAATATCCATTGCGCTCGCCATCCCGATAAACGCTACACCAACTGTTGCAACTGTTGTTAAGGAACTCCCAATAGATAACCCAACAATACAAGTAACTAAAAATACAATCGCAAAGAAGAAATGTGGTGTGATAAATTGAAAGCCTAAGTAGATAAGTGTAGGAATAGTACCGCCCATCATCCAGCTACTTATCAATATACCTATAAAGAAAAAGATAAAGATGGCCCCAAGTCCAGCTTTTGAGCCTTCTACAAGTCCTTCCTCTAACTTTTTGAAAGGAACTTTTTTAAATAATCCATAAGTGATCAATATTAAAATAGCCAGCAAAATAGGCATATGTGGAACTGCATCAAATTGAACAATACAAACTGCCATTAATGCAATAATCGTAAACGTAATAAGAACAGCCTCTATAAAAGAAGGCGTAATTGTCGAACGAATTCGAAACATTGTAAATCCTCCTCAATGAAAATCTTTTCAAACACTTTCGCACTTCAACGCTTTGAAGTGACGAAGTAATTAGGATTTTATCATGTTTTATTATTAAGTCAATTAGTTAATAAATAGTCTATTTCGTCAGAATTTTGTGATAGAATGATAGAAAAAGAAATAACAATCAAAAGGGGAGATTTGTTTGTTAAACGAAAAAACAATTGGGCAGATTGTAAAAGAAGCAGCGAGAAAGTTTCCAGAAACAGAAGCATACGTATATCCCGAGCAAGGGATTCGTAAAACATATAAAGAATTTGACGAAGAAACGGACGAGCTTGCAAAAGCGTTCATTGGAATGGGTATTCAAAAAGGGGAACATGTTGCAATTTGGTCTGATAACAAAAGGGAATGGTTACTAAGTCAGTTTGCAACAGGAAAAATGGGTGCTGTTCTTGTAACTGTCAATACGAATTATCAGGAAAGTGAATTGGAGTATTTACTACAACAGTCTGATGCAACAACGCTTATTTTATGTGAATCTTATAAAGGAACATCTTATCTGGATATTATAAGTGCTGTTTGCCCAGAAATCGAGAACTCAGAAAAAGGTAAAATACAATCTGAGAAATTACCACATTTTAAACGTGTCATCGTTATGAGTGAAAATGAATATACAGGAATTTATACTTGGTCTGATTTGCTAGCTCACGCGGAAAAGGTATCGGATGAAACATTAGCACAACAATCGAATTCCCTTCATAATGACGATGTTATTAACATGCAGTATACATCGGGTACAACTGGGTTTCCAAAAGGGGTAATGCTAACGCATAAGAATGTGGTGAATAACGGACAACTTGTTGGTGATTATATTCATCTCACGGAAAATGATCGTCTATGTATTCCCGTTCCGTTTTTTCATTGCTTCGGATGTGTCATGGGAACCATTGCTTCTGTAACGCATGGGACAACCATGGTCATTATTGAACAGTTTAACCCAGAAAAAGTATTACAAATGGTGCAGGACGAAAAATGTACTGCATTACATGGTGTACCAACAATGTTTATAGCGGAGTTAAATCACCCGGATTTTGCTCAGTTTAATTTAAAATCATTGCGTACTGGAATAATGGCAGGATCCATTTGTCCAATCGAAGTGATGAAAAAGGTAATAGAAGATATGGGATTGTCTGAAATAACTATTGCATATGGACAAACAGAATCATCACCCGTGATTACACAAACGAAGACAGATGATGCGATTGAAAAACGAGTTTCTACTGTTGGAAAAGCACATCCGGGAGTAGAAGTGAAAATCATTGATCCGGTAACTGGTGAAGATACACCTGCAGGGGTTCCGGGTGAGTTATGTACGAGAGGTTACTTAGTGATGAAAGGTTATTATAAAAATGAAGAAGCGACAAAATCTGCGATTGATGCAGAAGGATGGCTTCATACCGGGGATATCGCGGTTATGGATGAGGAAGGGTATATCGATATAACTGGTCGTATGAAAGACATGGTCATCCGTGGCGGGGAAAATATTTATCCAAAAGAAGTAGAGGAATTTTTGTATCAGCATCCATCCATTCAAGATGTCCAAGTAGTAGGAGTTCCTGATCCAAAATACGGAGAGGAGCTCATGGCATGGGTTATATTAAAAGCAGGAGAAAGCCTAACCATTGAACAACTAAAGGATTTTTGCAAAGGGAAAATATCACATCATAAAATCCCGAAATACATTGAATTTATCGATGCGTATCCAATGACAGCATCCGGTAAAATTCAAAAGTTCCTACTTCGGGAAATGTCGAAAGAAAAAGTCTTAGTATAAGATATTTCCCGGGAAATCGACAAAAAGAGATGACATATTTCTTGTTCATCTCTTTTGTTCTTTTATAACAGATAGAAAGAAGGACTGGCAATATGTATTTAGATCATATCGTTCATCACGTTACAAAGACGCCAAGTCAAGTAACACTAGAGTGGAATAAGGCTGGTATTCATGCAGTTATTGGAGGTCAGCATACATTTTGGGGTACATATAATGCACTTTTATACACGAAAAATAGCTATATAGAGTGGTTAGCAATTGAACATAAAGAAGTTGCTGAAAATGCCAAACATCCATTAATTAATCTATTATTACATGATTTGAGATCAGCTCCTGGGTTTGGAACGATTTGTATTCGTACGACATCCATTGACGAATTACATAAGCAACTGGAAGCAAAAGGTATAGAAACCTCAGGAGTATTACATGCTGAAAGAAAAACAACCAGTGGTCTAATACGTAAGTGGAAGATGCTGTTTGTTAAAGAAGAAATAAGTGATGCCCTCCCTACGCCATTTTTCATTGAATGGGAGGAAAGTGATGAGGAACGCTATCAATCACTACGAGAAGATGGCACAATTAACGAAAGTAATTTACAATTAAGCATCTCAGCATGTGAGTTTCATGTGCGTAATCCAAGGGATATAATAAATAAATGGAAAAGGTATTTTGATTTGGTAGAAGAAGATGAACACATACTTCTATTAAACAATACAAAGCTAGTCTTCAAACAGTTAGATAACGGAACGAAAGAAAGACTAAAAGCAGTTCATATAGAAGGACTCAAGGATAAAGAAACTCTTGTGTATGAACAGGCAACGTATCACTTCCATTAGGAGGAGGAATTATTTTTGGAGGAATTTTTAGAAAAGGCGATCATTGTTGCGGTTAATTTGCAGCATGATGAGCATTTTGAATATGGATTAGAAGAATTACACAATTTAGCAGAAGCGCTAAATGTCGAAGTAGTGGGAGAGGTTACACAAAATCTAGAGCGTGTGACGAATTCGCATTATGTTGGAACAGGTAAAGTGGAAGAGATTAAAAACTTTTATGAAGAAGCTGGTGCCAATCTTGTTATTTTTAATGACGAACTAAGCCCTTCACAAATTCGAAATCTAGAGAGTGACTTAGAATGTAAAGTAATCGATCGAACGATGCTTATTTTAGACATTTTTGCCAGACGAGCAAAATCGAATGAGGCACAAATGCAAGTAGAATTAGCGCAGCTTCAGTATATGCTTCCACGACTAGTTGGACTCCGTGCTTCTCTAAGCAGACAAGGTGGAGGCACAGGTGGCGGTTTTAAAAACCGTGGTGCAGGGGAAACAAAGCTAGAGCTAGATAGACGTAAAATTGAAGACCAAATTGCCAAACTAAAACGAGAGCTAGAGCAAGTTAAATATCAGCGAGAGACGCAAAGAAAACAGCGTAAGAAAAATGCAATTCCAGTTGTATCACTAGTAGGATACACAAATGCAGGTAAGTCCACTATTATGAATCAATTACTTCATAAAGTAGGGCAGACAGATTCCAAGCAGGTGTTTGAGAAGGACATGCTATTTGCTACACTTGAAACTTCTGTTCGTCAGATTAAGTTACCAGACCAAAAAGAGTTTTTATTAACAGACACAGTTGGATTTGTTAGCAAGCTACCTCACCATTTAGTGAAAGCATTCCGTTCTACTTTAGAAGAGGCAAGAGATGCAAGCTTACTGCTACATGTAGTTGACGTTTCGAATGCCGAGCATCGTTATATGATGGACGTTACGAACGAAACGTTGCTCGCTGTTGGCGTAGAGGATATTCCGACTATTTATGTATACAATAAATCAGATTTGGCAGATATGAAATACCCTTATGTATCAGGGGAAAACATTTGGATTTCTGCTAAAGAAGGAGCAGGTCTAGACGAACTACTAGGGATGATTAAAAAGCAGATTTTTTCTGACTACGTTGTGTGCAGCATGTTAATCCCTTTTGACAGGGGAGATATTGTCTCGTATTTAAATGAACATGCGTCTGTAGAGTCAACTACTTATGAAGAAGAAGGTACACTTGTGAAAGTTGAATTAAAGAAATCCGATTATGATCGACTACAACAATTTGTCTTCGTAAAAGAATAAAAAGAAGCTTATCGCGTGTGCGATAAGCTTCTTTTTATACTTCCTGGAACTGGATATTATGCAACCTAGCAAAAATGCCATCTTGCGCAACTAATTCATTATACGATCCATCTTCTGCGATTCCGTCTTCGGTTACAACTAACACGCGGTCAGCATCCCGAATAGTCGCAAGTCGATGTGCAATAATAAGCGTAGTGCGATTTTCTGCAAGCTCCATTAATGATTTTTGAATTATTTTCTCTGTTTCCGTGTCAAGGGCAGAGGTAGCCTCGTCCAATATTAAAATGGGAGGATTTTTTAAAAACATACGAGCAATGGCAAGACGTTGTTTTTGCCCACCGGATAATTTAAGTCCTCTTTCACCGATTTGCGTATCATAACCTTGTGGTAGGCCGGCGATAAAGTCTTCTAAATGCGCTTTTTTTGCTGCCTCTCGAATTTCTTCGGTAGTAGCATCTTTTTTCCCGTACGCAATATTTTCTTCAATTGTTCCAGTAAATAAAAAGACATCCTGTTGTACAATTCCAATTTGAGAACGTAATGATTTCATTGTAACGTCTTGAATATTAAGACCATCAATTGAAATGGCTCCTTCATTCACTTCATAAAAACGTGGAATAAGTGAACAAATAGTTGTTTTTCCGGCTCCAGACGGCCCGACAAATGCCACTGTTTCCCCGGCTTTGATAGATAAATTGATATCATCTAATACAGATTTATGCTCATCATATCGGAAACTGACATTATCAAATTCAATATTTCCATTTAAATGAGTGACACTTAAAGCATTTGGTCGATCTTTAATCTCGGGTTCTTGTTCCATAAGATCCAAAAAGCGTTTAAATCCAGCCATCCCTTTTGGATATAGCTCAAGCAAAGCAGTGATTTTATCCACTGGTTTGATCAATACATTGACGTATAGGATAAAACCGACCAGTTCTCCTGGTTTAAGTGCTCCCTTATAAGTAAACCAAGCTCCCACAACAAGTACTACTAATGTTACAAGACGAGTCATCATATAAATACTCGAATGTGTGCCTGCCATTACTTTATAGGCTTTGAGTTTTGCAAGTCGAAATTGACCATTGTCTTGTTTAAAACGAGCTATCTCAAAACTTTCATTTGTAAATGATTGGACCACACGTACACCGGACACACTATCTTCAACACGTGCATTTACATCGGCGATTTTGCCATACATGTTTTTCCATGCCTTGTTCATCATGATGTTTCCATATGTAGCCACAATCGCTAAGAAAGGAACCATCACAATCGCAATAACGGCAAGCTCGGGATTGAGATTGAACATAATTATAAAAGCACCGATAAGGGTCATAATAGCGATGAATAAATCCTCAGGTCCGTGATGGGCAAGCTCACCGATATCAAATAAATCATTCGTAATACGGCTCATAACATGTCCGGTTTTTGTATTATCAAAAAAACGGAATGACTGTCTTTGCACGTGATTGAACAATTGCTGTCGCATATCCGTCTCGATATTAATACCGAGCTTATGCCCTAAATAACTCACGATATAATTTAGAAAAGTGCTCAAAATATAGACAAGCAACAGTAAAACACTAACTTTTACAATCATATCCCAATCGTTAGTTGGTAATAGATCATCAATAAACCATGACACAGCCATAGGAAATGCTAGCTCTAAGATGGCTACAAATACCGCACTACTAAAATCGATGACGAATAACCGTTTATGTGGTTTATAGAATGAAAAAAACTTCTTTAGCACCAAATCTCCCTCTTCCTTTTATACATAGTGACTATTATAGCGAACAATTTCATAAAACGAAATAATTGGATAATTTTTGACAGGGAAAAGAGAGGGCGTTATAATGAATGTCTCAATTTAGAAAAGAGGTAAAAGCATGTTTTCAAAAGAAGAGATAGTAAAGTCAGTCCCTCAAAAAGGATTCTTTGGGCATCCCAAAGGGTTAATGTCCTTGTTTTTTACGGAATTTTGGGAGCGTTTTTCATACTACGGTATGCGCGCAATTCTAATCTATTATATGTACTACGAAGTAACACAGGGAGGATTAGGACTAGACCGAACCACTGCTAACTCGATAATGGCAGTATATGGTTCCCTTGTTTATATGTCAGGAATTATTGGAGGCTGGATAGCCGACCGCCTATTTGGTACGACAAGAACTGTATTCTATGGTGGAGTTTTAATAATGCTCGGGCATGTCGTATTGTCGTTTCCAGGTGGAATTACGCCACTATTTATTTCGATGGCGCTGATCATCATAGGAACAGGGTTATTGAAGTCTAATATCTCCACAATTGTTGGTGATTTATATTCGGAGAAAGACGCTCGTCGTGACTCTGGATTCAGTATTTTTTATATGGGTATTAACATGGGTGGATTCCTTGCACCTTTAATCGTTGGTACTATTGGTCTGGAGTATAATTTCCATTTAGGTTTTGGACTAGCAGCAGTTGGAATGGCATTGGGATTAATCGTCTTTTTACTAACTAAGAAAAAAAATCTTGGATTAGCTGGTTCGTATGTGCCGAATCCAATGTCTAAAGAAGAACGTAAAAAGGTATTTAGTAGAATTGGTATTGTCATTGTAATCGTATTAGTTCTTGGCTATATTTTAGTGCAACAAGGGATTATGACAATCGATGTATTTACAATGACGGTATCTATTTTAGGTATTGTTATTCCTACTTTGTATTTCATCGTAATGTATAGAAGCGATCGAACAACGGATGATGAGAAGTCAAGATTGCTTGCTTATATCCCGTTGTTTTTAGCGGCAATGATGTTCTGGGCAATACAAGAACAAGGATCGAATATACTGGCCCAGTATGCAGATGAGCGTGTTAATCTAATGATAGGATCTTTTGAGATTTCACCAGCATGGTTCCAATCGTTAAATCCGTTATTTATTATTGTGCTTGCACCTCTTTTTGCTTGGATGTGGCTAAAACTTGGCGATAGACAACCATCTACACCTAAAAAGTTTGCTTTCGGATTATTCTTTGCAGGGATGTCGTTTATTGTAATGATCATTCCAGCGTATATAAATGGAACAGAGACACTTGTTAATCCATTTTGGCTTGTACTTAGCTTCTTCTTAGTAGTGCTGGGTGAGTTACTACTATCTCCAGTTGGTTTATCTGCAACAACGAAGCTGGCACCAGGTGCGTTTGCCGCTCAAACAATGAGTTTATGGTTTATGACGAACGCATCTGCACAAGCAATCAATGCACAAGTGGTTAAACTGTATTCACCAGAAAATGAAGTTTTATACTTCGGTGTAATCGGTGTTATCGCACTTGTAATTGGGTTGTTATTGTATTTAATGACGCCTTTAATCCAAAAGTACATGCGTGGAGTGAAATAAGTTATAACCAAAAGTAATCTAATAGAGATTTTTGATGCGAAAGGGATGCGACAGATTGCATCCCTTTCGTATTTTTTATATAGCATGGATTAATGATTGTATTGGAAATGGATATTCATAAAAATAAATGAAACCTTTCTGAAACTTTACTCGTATAATAATTATTAAAGCATGAAGGGATGATAACTAATATGAAGAAATGGACAACGCTTATCGCGGTAGCCACATTATCATTAGGTTTAGCTGCATGTAACGAGACTGCTAAACCAGCAGAAAAGACAGAGGTAACAGAAAAGAGTAATTTAACACTTCAAGAAGTATATGATAAATCTATTGCTGCATCAGAAGAACTGAAGAGTGTACGAGCAGTAATGGATCTAAATCAAAAAATGAATATACCGAATGAAGAAAATGAATTAGAAATTAGCTCGAAGATGGATATGGAATATATAGTAGACCCTATGCAGATGCATCAAAAAGGGACTTCGACTGTAAGTGGATTGGTGGAAGGTATGTCTGATCAAACATCTAAAACTGAGAGTTACATGACTGCAGATAATTTTTATGTATACGATGAGTCTACTGGTACTGGACAGTGGATGAAGCTTCCACAAGAAATGATGGCGGGGATTATGAACGCTTCGGAACAAGCGAATGCGTCTGACCAGTTGAAGCAGATTGAAGGATATTTAGATGAATTTAAATTCGAACAAGATAATGATAACTATATTTTAACGCTTGAAGCTTCAGGTGAAAAATTCACAGAATTAGTAAAAACGCAAGTTGATGAAGTAATGCAATCAATGGGTATGGGAGAAGAGGTTCAAATGGATTTCGATATTCACTCAGTAAACTATTTGATTCACATTGATAAAGAAACGTTCCAAACGAATAAATTAGATGTTGTCTTTGATATGGATATGGATATAGACGGTGAAAAAATGAACATCGTACAAGATGTAAAATCTACTTTCTCTGGTTTCAATGAAGTAGAAGAAATCGTCATTCCACAAGAAGTAATCGATAACGCTGTAGAATTATAAGATGAAATAAGCTAATAAGACTGCTCCCAGCTGTTGTTGTTATAAAAACAACAGCTGGGAGCAGTTTTTTTATTGGTTAGGAAACTATAGAAGATTTAGAGATGTGGAAACTTTTTTAAGTAACAGTATAGAAAAAATGCGCGGTAAATTGTCCTATTAGGAGTTCACTATGATTTTCGCTTCAGGCGGACGCTTTCCGCCTGCATGGCTTCAATCTCCTCGTCGCTAACGCTCTGCGGGGCTTTCAGCTCATGCTATTCCGGCAGGAGTCGCCGCCTTCCGCTTCAATCATTATGGATGGGCTGCTAATTTGGTGTCTGCAGTTATCAAAGTTATAAATTTATCAAGTTTACCACTGCAAATAATTAAACCAAACTAGTAAAGGCTATCACCAAATAAGTAGCTCGTTTATTAGGATAAAGCTCGGTTCATCTTTTTCAACTAGTTATTGGTATCACATCTCCTCTTGTTCCATAATATTTCACATTTCTCTTATCGCTCACCCTCGCGGAAAGCGTCCACCCTGTAGCGAAAATCCCAGCGGACACTTCATTCAACTCACTACCGCGCAGTTTCCCTATTAAGTGCGTTATTTTATTTTATCGTTCCCATAAGCTTAATTGGGCATGTGACAGGCGCTTAGCGCTTTTGTTCTTGGAGCCTCATTTTAAATAAAACTGCTTTGAATAAAAAATCTGTGGCTCTATCAATTTAATAAAATTACACAGTCAAAAACTGTTTAAGCAAGTTGAGACTGAATAAAAAGGTACTTTTCTTTGTTTTTCACTGCAGGCGGTGGGGTGGACGCTTCATTCATTTAACACACTTAGTCGCAGTTTCTCTACAATGTGCAAACTCTTATTTTAGTGAGCGGATTTTATAAATTTTAATCTAATCTATAGTAAGATTGTATTAGAGTAACATATCTTATATATAGTATATTGTTAATTGAAAACCGTTTTCATTCTTTGGTTGACTTGTATATGCAAGATGCTATAATAAAATGGGTGAGTAAATGATAATGATTTTCACTATCGTAAACTCCTAAATAGGACTTAATAGATAGAAATAAATAAAGCTATCCAGTAGCACTTTGTCCTTATCTTCCTTTGTCGGAGGAAGATAAGTTTTTCCAGCGTACTTGCTGGATAAGAATATCAGAACTTCTATGTAAAACAAATTGAATACTCAGTGTTGGCAATAATTTTCACTGAGAATAAAAGAAATATGGGGTTTAAAATGAGACTGTGGATGTTGATTATTGCAGTAATCATCCTATCGTTTATTTCGCTATTTATTGGTGCGATTAACATAAAGCCAAGTGATTTGCTTAATTGGGAATCGTTAGAAACACAAATTTTCTTAATTAGTCGTTTACCAAGATTATTAGCTATTATTTTAGCTGGCGCAGGGATGGGCATTGCAGGTTTAATTATGCAAAGTTTAAGTAGAAACAAATTTGTATCGCCAACAACGGCTGGTACGCTCGATGCAGCAAAACTAGGAATTATTATATCCATGATATTCTTTACCGGAATGTCTTATATCGGGCAAATTGTTTTCAGTTTTGCTTTTGCTTTAATCGGTACATTTATTTTTATGCAATTACTTGAACGAATTAAGTTTAAAGATGCAGTATTTGTTCCACTTATCGGGATTATGTATGGAAATATTGTTGGTGCAATATCTACCTTCTTAGCATATGAAGCCGATATTTTACAAAACGTAGATACATTTTTCCAGGGTAGTTTCACACTAGTTGTCTCTGGACGTTATGAGCTTCTTTACGTAGCTGTACCGGCGATTATTATTGCTTATATCTATGCAAATAAATTTACTGTAGCAGGTATGGGTGAGGATTTTGCTAAAAATGTAGGCTTAAGCTATCGAACGGTATTAAATATTGGACTAATTATTGTCGCTGTTATTTCAACGACAGTCATTTTAACTGTTGGTGTCATTCCATTTTTAGGGTTAATTGTACCAAATCTTGTTTCCCTATATTTGGGGGATAATTTACGTAAAACTATTCCACATACTATTTTTATGGGTGCAGCATTCTTGTTAATCTGCGATATTATTAGCCGCTTAATCGTACATCCATTTGAAATTCCAGTAAATACAACTGTTGCAGTAATCGGTAGTGCGATCTTCTTAATTATGTTATTTAGGGGGAAAGCATATGCGAAAAAATAGTACGAAGCTAATTATATTGGCAGTTATTGCTATCATATGTATGTTGTTATTTGCGTTTTACAATATTCAAGGTGGTTTTAGTTATGCTTTTCCGAAACGTTTAGAGCGATTATTTGCAATGGTTATTACCGGTACTGCAATTGCCTATGCGACAGTGGCATTTCAAACCGTAACCCACAATCGATTATTAACACCATCGGTTATGGGAATTGACTCCATGTATGAGATCGTTCAAACGATTATTTACTTTTCTTTAGGATCGTCTTCGATCTTTGTTGTCAGCCGATACTTAAACTTTGGCGTGTCTATTATTGCAATGGTTTTATTTGCTTTAGTTTTATATCGCTTCTTGTTCCGTGCAGATAAGCATCCGATCTTCTTATTACTTTTAGCAGGTATGATTATCGGTACACTACTTGGAAGTTTAGTTACCTTTATGCAAGTAATTATTGATCCAGTAGAGTATGAAAGCTTACAGGCCCGATTGTTTGCTAGCTTTATGAACGTCAAAACAGAGCTGCTATTTATATCAGCAGGTATTGTAATTTTAGCGTTTCTTTATGGTACACGAATATTACATAAGTTAGATGTTATGTCTTTAGGACGTGACAATGCCATTAACTTAGGTATCAACTATGACAAAATGGTTTTACGTATATTAATTTTGTCGTCCATTTTAATTGCAGTATCTACAGCTTTAGTAGGGCCGATTACGTTTTTAGGATTAATTGTTTCCAACTTAGCGTATCAGTATTTTGCTACATATAAACATTGGGTCTTGATTGTAGGTGCAAGTTTAATAAGTATTATTGCATTAGTCGGCGGACAATTTTTAGTGCTTCATGTATTCCATTTATCTACAACGATTAGTGTAATTATCAACTTTATCGGTGGTCTTTACTTTATTTACTTATTACTAAAGGAAAGTAGGAAAGCAGGATGATTGAGATTAAAGGGCTTTCTAAAAGCTTTGGGAAAAAAACAGTTGTCGAAGATGTTACATTGAAAATCCAAGCAAAAGCCATTACGTCCTTTATTGGACCTAATGGTGCGGGGAAATCAACGTTATTATCGATGGTAAGTCGTTTATTAGATGCGGACACTGGTGAGGTATTGTTAGATCAATCAGATGTAAAAAAAATGAAATCAGATTCATTTGCGAAACGTGTAGCAATTTTAAAGCAAACTAACCATTTGAACATTCGTTTAACGGTTAGAGAGCTTGTTTCTTTTGGACGTTATCCATATTCAAAAGGTCGTTTAAACGAAGCAGATCATAAGTTTGTGGACCAAGCGTTAGAGTATATGAATTTAACTGACATGCAAGATAAGTTTTTAGATGAGCTTTCAGGTGGTCAAAAGCAGCGAGCATTTATTTCTATGGTTATAGCGCAAGATACTGATTATATTTTACTCGATGAACCTTTAAACAACCTAGATATGAAGCATTCTGTTCAAATCATGAAAATCTTGCGTAAACTTGTAGATGAATTAGGTAAAACGGTTGTTATCGTATTGCACGATATTAATTTTGCCTCTGTCTATTCTGATCGTATTGTTGCGTTGAAAAATGGACGTCTAGTAAAAGATGGTCCAACGCATGAAATTATTAATTCAACGGCTTTACGTGAAGTTTATGATATGGACATTCCTGTTCAAGTACAGGATGGTTGTCGAATTTGTGTATATTTTAATTCACATAATTGATATTAATTTTTTATAAATTTAAAAGTGATTGACAATTGTAGTAGACTCATTTAGAATATGACTTAGTTAATTGATAATGATTATCACTATCAAATAAGGAAGATATATTAGGAGGAGAAATTTAGCATGAAGAATTGGAAGTTTTTAACCGCTGCATCTGCGTTAGTATTAATGCTAGCTGCATGTGGATCAGAGGAAGCAGAAACACCAAAAACAGATGATACAAACCAAGCAACAGAAACAGAAAAAGAAGAGGTAGCGGAAGAGTCAGCATTCCCAATGACAGTATCTTCGTTAAGTACGAATCGTGAAACAGAAGAAGGAGCTTCTATTACATTTGAAGATATTACTTTAGAGGAAGAGCCAGAGCGCATCATCTCTTTTGACTACGGGTTCTTAGATACACTGGATGCTTTAGGTGTTGAAGGTATCGTAGGTGTAGCAGCTAACGGCGGTAAAGGAAACATTCCAGAACACTTAAAAGAAAAATATGCACCAAGCGATGAGATTACAGACGTTGGTACATTAAAAGAAATCAACTTCGAAGCAGTAGCAGCTGCTGACCCGGATATCATTTTTATCTCTGGTCGACAAGCTCCATACTATGAAGAATTAAAAGAAATTACGCCAAATGTAGTATTTATTGGTTCGGATAACACGAACTATATTGATGCAGTTTATGAAACAGTTGACCTAGCAGCTGAAATCTTTGATAAAGCTGATAAAGCGGAAGAGCTAAAAGCTGCATTACAAGAAAAAGTGGATGCTGTAAAAGAAAAAGCCGCTGGCTATGAAAATGCATTAGTTGCGATGTATAACGACAAAAAAATCTCTGGCTTTGATAATGGTGCAGATTCTCGTTTCGCTTATGTATATAATGACTTCGGTTTTAAACCATCAACAACTGATATTAAAGCATCGTCACACGGATCTGACTTTTCTTATGAATCCGTACTTTCTGTAGACCCGGAAGTATTATTAATCGTTGACCGTACAGTTTCAGATGAAGCAACGATTAAAGCAGATATCGAAAACGATATTATTAAACAAACTCGTGCTTACAAAGAAGGCAAAATCGTATACTTAGATGGCACGAACTGGTATTTCTCAAGCAACGGTGTAACAACTGAAGCAGCTAAATTACAAGAAATCTTAGATGAATTAAAATAATTTATCCTCAAAAGGAGCTATTCTATTCGTTTATACGAATAGGGTAGCTCCTTACTTTTTTATATTAAGGGTTTTATAGGTCGCGAACTGTTATGGTCAAATGTTCATTCGCCGGTAATTTGGAGGCATGGAAAAGGCCACCAACTTCAGAATGTGTATTTACATGGAGCATGCAAACTATACCATTGTAGAATAAATAATTAAATAATGCTGTAAGTATAATAATCTACAAGGAATTAAGCCTCGTGGATTTTTTTTATTTCTTCTCATATTATAAGTTTAAAACAAGATCGTTTGGTGGCTTTCACTAGTAATTTGGTTGCTTTCCATGACTGATTGATTGCTCTTAGTCATTAAATGGATAAGAATGTAGTGATATACTTCGTATTATGGGATATTGCGTAGTAAATAGCCGCCAATCTATGCTCTATTGCTAAAAGAGCATCCGCTAGATTGGTTTTGTCGCGTTCGAAGCATTATATCTCATTCAACCAGATTTAGCTATTCGCTAATAACAGGTTTTTATCAAGAACAGTTGGAACCAAGCAAGTGCTTCCTGCAATTGTGTATTGTATTTATGTAGTCTATACTTTTGTCATGAATAATTTTGAGAGGAGTGGGGTACAATGAAAAAATGGTTTTATCCACTTGGACTTGTAACACTACTTGGATTTGCTGCATTATATATAACTTTTACATCAGAAGAAATGGTGCAACTGGATCGTAAAATGAGCGAACTTATTTATGGCAACCAATTCATCACGTTATTTCATTATATAGGAGAACAGAAATTTATAGTCATTATGATGTTAATCTTGTTCGCCTACTTATGGATACGCTCGAAAAATTATCGTGGTATGTTATTTGGATTGTTTTCGGTTGGTGTAGGGAACGTACTCAACCAGCTTATGAAAAAGTGGGTGGAAAGAGAGCGTCCAGATATTCCGAATCAGCTAGAAAGCTTTAGTTTTCCGTCTGGGCATGCGATGGTTGGATTATTGTATATATTTACGATTGCTTATCTCTTAGCCGAACATCAAACGAATAAAAAAGTTCGTGTGTCCATATGGATTGGTGCACTTATACTTACCGTTCTCATCGGATTATCGAGAGTTGCAGAAAGTCGCCATTATGCTACAGATGTGTTTGCAGGCTGGATGGCAGGGTATACATGGTTTATCCTCGTAGTATTATGGTACGAGTTTCGAAGTAATATTTTTAAAAAGAATAGTCCCTAGAATCCTTTCCTCCTCTTGGAAAGGATTTTTTCAAAAGGAGTGTAAGAAGTATGTTTGAACTACCGGATGAACTAGTCACACTTGGCAAAAAAAGAATAGAAGGATTTCCAGTGGAAGGCTTTGTGAGAGGGAAAGGACCTAAAAATCCTACTATCCTGCTAATAGGAGAAGCACCAGGTGAGAATGAAGCAGTCCAAGGTATGCCATTCGTAGGCAGAGCAGGGGATGAATTAGTGAAATCTCTTGCAAGCATCGGTTTAACAAGAGATAACGTCTATATGACAAGTGCGGTGAGAAGTCGTCCGTATATATGGAAAGACAAGAAAACAAGAAATGGTGAAATAACAAAGAAAAAATACAATCGTCCTCCTACTAAACAAGAAATATTTGCCCATGCACCTGTACTCGATTATGAACTAACCCATATAGCGCCAGTCGTCATTGTTACGTTAGGCAATGTGGGACTGCAACGGTTACTTGGCAAAGATGCAAAAGTATCTGCTTTACATGGGCAGTTAATCGAGCATGAGGTACAGCATTTAGCGTCGCTAGAAGAAAATAAATTTATATGGTCTGAGGAAAAGTATTTAATCATTCCAACGTACCATCCCGCTGCTGTATTTTATCGTCCTTCCAATCGGGATATATTAGAAGAGGATTGGGCGAAAATAGGGCAATATATTGATTTAGTAAATTAAAATTTCTTAAGTCTAAAAGAATTGCACATGGGAAACTTAATGCGTATAATAAATGAAAATCGTTATTTAGAAAGAAGTTGGTACAGGTGGACGGGAATGTTGTCTTTGCATTATTACTTACGTTATTTGCAGGTCTAGCAACAGGGATAGGTAGCTTACTATCATTGTTAACGAAACGTACAAATACGAAGTTTTTATCTATGGCATTAGGTTTTTCTGCAGGAGTAATGATTTATGTCTCATTAGTGGAAATATTTGTGAAAGCTAAGGATTCGTTAACAGAAGAACTCGGTACAACAAACGGGTATTGGATGACAATTGTTGGTTTTTTTGCCGGGATGATTTTTATTGCAATAGTAGATCGTTTACTGCCGAAAATAGGAAACCCACATGAAGTAAAAAGTGTAGAGGACATGGACAATGGACCTTCTAATGCGGAGTATACGAAGCTGATGAAAATGGGGGTCTTTACTGCGTTAGCAATAGGAATTCATAATTTCCCCGAAGGTATTGCTACATTTGCATCCGCATTGCAAGATCCTAGCTTAGGAATTGCAATTGCGATAGCAGTTGCCATTCATAATATTCCGGAAGGTATCGCTGTAGCTGTACCGATATACTATGCAACTGGTAATAGAAAAAAAGCATTTAAATTATCCTTTCTTTCAGGGCTTGCTGAACCGGTCGGAGCATTTGTTGCATATTTAGTATTAATGCCATTTTTAAACGGGGTTGTTTTTGGAGTAGTTTTTGCTGCAGTCGCAGGTATTATGGTGTTCATTTCTTTAGATGAATTACTACCGGCAGCTAAAAAGTACGATGAAACACATTCTTCTATATATGGTGTAGTAGCTGGAATGCTAGTGATGGCACTAAGTTTAGTATTAATGGCATAAACGCAAAAGCTAAAAAAGCAGTGCAGTTCTCAATTAGAGAAGACTGCACTGCCATTTTTATTTTTTACAACAATCCCTGTTCGGTTCATCTCCACTGGTACAAGCTGAAAGTTAGGGAAAATCCCATCTAGCTTAGAAATGAACTCCTGCTCTGAACCTTTTTGAACAAGTGAAAGAAGGGTAGGACCTGCTCCGCTTATACAAGTACCAAATGCTCCTGCATTTTTGGCTGCTACCTTAATCTCTCTACTCTCTGGGATCAGATCAAGACGATATGGTTCGTGAAACAAATCCTGCTCCATGTATACGCCAGCCTGCTCAAATGATTGAGAGAGAAAAGCAGCAGTAAGTAAACTAGCAGTTGCGCTTGCTTGTGCGGAGACCTGACGTGTGTAACTATCTGGTAGTACATTTCTAGCCGCTTCTGTTTTTAGCTCGAAGTTAGGAATAAATAAAACAAAAGAAGCATCAATATGATATGCATGAAACACATGGATTTCTCCGTTATCTGCACTTGATGAAATAGTAAAGCCACCAAATATAGAAGCTGCTGCGTTATCGGGATGACCTTCCATTAAGGTTGCCACTTTTAACTTGTCTTGTGCAGTTAGCTCAAGTTCAAGTACTTGATTGGCAAGTTCAACTCCCGCAACAATGGCAGATGCACTGCTCCCCATCCCACGAGCGAGTGGGATTTCACTTTTCACTGATAGATGGCAAGGGAGAAGGCTTTGACCATATAATTCCGCTGTTTTCTCGGCAGCTTGAATTATTAAATGGTCTTTTGGGTTGGGAACGTCCGGTAAGTTCTCGGATAAGTTATCAATCTTCCACGCAGAAGCTAGTTCAACCTCTAACTCCAAGTATTTATCCAAAGCAATCCCAATCGAATCAAAACCAGGTCCTAAGTTCGCTGTACTTGCGGGAATGGAAATAGACCATCTTTTACTCATAGCACACCCTCAATATATGCGCGAATTTCGTCTTCGTCATTTTTTAATGATACTAAGTCAACTGTTGAAACTTCCATCGCAGTATCTGGATCCTTCAAACCGTTTCCTGTAAAAACAGTTACAACTTTGCTTCCTGCAGAGATTTTACCGCTTTTCACTGATTTAATAACTCCTGCTAAGGAAGCGGCGGAACCTGGCTCAACAAATATCCCTTCACGACTAGCAATCATTTGATAAGCTTGTAGAATTTCATCATCCGTAACAGCATCGATTAACCCACCAGACTCATCACGAGCAGCTTCAGCTAGTGCCCAGCTTGCTGGATTTCCAATACGAATAGCAGTAGCGACTGTTTCGGGATTAGCGATTGGTTTACCTTGTACAATTGCTGCAGAGCCTTCTGCTTCAAAACCAAACATTTTTGGTAAGCCAGACTGTTTTACTTCATCATACTCTTTGAAACCTTTCCAATAGGCACTGATGTTTCCAGCGTTTCCAACTGGTATACATAAATAATCAGGAGAAGAACCGAGAGCATCTACAATTTCAAAAGCAGCTGTTTTTTGTCCTTCCAAACGATATGGATTTACAGAGTTAACAAGCGCAACCGGTGATGTTTCACTAACTTTACGAACGATTTGTAACGCATCATCGAAGTTGCCGTCGATTTCAATAATCTTGGAACCATACATACATGCCTGTGCCAACTTGCCAAGTGCCACTTTTCCTTTTGGAATGACAACAATCGATTTTATGCCTGCGCGAGCAGCGTAGGCAGCAGCGGCAGCAGAAGTGTTTCCAGTAGATGCACAAATAACACATTGGCTTCCTTCTTCTATAGCTTTTGCTACAGCAAATACCATCCCTCTATCCTTAAATGAACCGGTAGGGTTCGCGCCTTCTACTTTTCCATAAAGCTCGATTCCAAGTTCTTTCGATAAGTTTTCTAATTTAATAAGAGGCGTATTTCCCTCGTGTAATGATAGTTTAGGTGTTTTGTCTGTTACAGGTAAAAATTCTTTATATTGTTCGATTAGTCCTTGCCATGCCATGATGTAATCCGCCTCTCTGTTCTTCTTGAATAAACATATGTATTTCTATAATGGACATTTTACCGTAATAAAGCGAAAAAAACAAGTAGATTTTTCTGAAGAGTTAATAACTCTACGGAAAAAATGCCTCCGCGGATGTACAAATTTTGTAAGAAGTCGAGGAATCCAGTCCGAGTTCGCGACGTCCTGCAAGCCTCGAGCTCAATTTAAAGTTTAGAATCAATTACGCTCGAGGTGTAATTGATTTTACTATTGTAAGTTCCTTAATCTATGGGTATACTAATCATGTAAACATTAAACATTACATGTGTAAAGACAGGGGTAAACTATGACTACTAAAAATGTTCAAAAACCACTATCTAAAAATAAATTACTAGGCATTGCAGGTCTTGCTTGGATGTTCGACGCGATGGATGTGGGTATATTATCTTTTGTTATAGCAGCACTCGCGGTTGAATGGAATCTGACACCGGGAGAAATGGGTTGGATAGGAAGTATTAACTCGATTGGAATGGCAGTAGGAGCTCTTGTGTTTGGAGTTTTTGCAGATAAAGTAGGACGGAAAAAGATATTCATGCTAACGCTGTTAATGTTTTCGATTGCAAGTGGGTTATCTGCGCTAGCTACTGGTCTAGTTGTATTTTTAATCTTTCGTTTCTTTGTTGGTATGGGTCTTGGCGGTGAGCTACCAGTTGCCTCTACACTTGTATCTGAAAGTGTGGAAGCAAAAGAAAGAGGACGTGTTGTCGTACTATTGGAAAGCTTCTGGGCTGCTGGTTGGATTGTGTCTGCACTCATTGCTTACTTTATCATTCCTGATTACGGCTGGAGAATTGCTTTATTAATAACAGCATTACCTGCATTTTATGCTATTTATTTGCGTATCAAATTACCAGATTCACCGCAATATACAGCGAAGAAAACAGAATCCAGATCCATCATGCAAAATATGCAAGAAGTTTGGTCGAGGAAGTATGCAAAGCGAACGCTTATGCTTTGGATTGTTTGGTTTATGGTTGTATTTTCATACTACGGGATGTTCTTATGGCTTCCGAGTGTAATGGTGATGAAAGGATTTACACTTATTAAAAGCTTTGAATATGTGTTAATCATGACTTTAGCACAATTGCCAGGATACTTTTCAGCGGCATGGTTAATTGAGAAAGCTGGACGAAAGTTTGTATTAGTTACCTACTTGCTTGGGACAGCTGCCAGTGCTTTTGTTTTTGGGGCTGCAGAAACGACTGCGCTATTAATCATATCTGGTATGTTCCTCTCTTTCTTTAACCTAGGTGCTTGGGGAGCTTTATATGCCTATTCTCCAGAGCAATACCCAACCGTTATTCGGGCAACTGGTTCAGGTATGGCGGCTTCTGTAGGACGTATCGGTGGTATTCTCGGACCACTATTGGTTGGCTCTCTTGTGGCAGCTGGGTATGAGATAGGGTATATTTTCGGTATTTTCTGTGGTGCCATCGTGATTGGCGTATTATCCGTTTTATTTCTTGGTACAGAGACGAAACAAACAGAACTTGAATAGCGGTAAAACCTGTTTCCTAAAGTAGGGGACGGGTTTTATTTTGTTTACGTTAGTAAAACATAGTAAAATGAAAGATAGAAGTAAAATGGAAAGCTGTAGGTGCTAATTAACATGAAATATAAACAACTATCAGATAGCCAAGTAATCGATTTAATAGAACAAGAAGCAGATATTATACTTCCATTAACAAATGGAGAACCATATAAATTACTCGACATACTAGAAGCAAATGTGGATAGCTTAAAGAACGTGAAAATACATCAGCTATTAGCACTGCAACAAAGAGCCTATATGGAAGGAGCATATCCAGGTAAACTTAAGCATGTATCTTATTTTTTGAGTGGTGCTACACGAAAAATGTTCTACCAAGGGCTGGTAGATCTTGTTCCGAATCATTTTCATGAGATGCCCAGAATATTAAGACAGTCAACAAACCTATCAATGATTATGGCAGTTGCCTCTCCAATGGACGAGTTCGGCTATTTCTCTTTAGGTACACAAGCTGACATCGTAAGTGAATTTATTGGTACTGTTCCGTTTATACTAGAGGTGAATGAGCATATGCCTCGTACATTTGGAGAAAACCAAATTCACATTAGTCAAATTGCTGGTTTTGTAGAAAATGATCGTCCTTTGTTCGAAGTAACTGCGCCTCCTATTGGAGAAAAAGATATGCAAATTGCCACATATGTAGCGGAGAGAATTCACAATGGGGACACATTACAAATCGGGATAGGCTCGATTCCAAATGCAGTAGTGAGTTTATTGAAAGACCATCGACATTTAGGTATCCATACGGAAATGTTCGTAGATGGAATTGTTGACTTAGTGGAAGCAGGTGCAGTGGACGGTACACAAAAATTTACGAATAAAGGAAAAATCATTGCAACGTTTGCACACGGTTCCAATAAAATTTATAACTTTTTACACAATAATCCAGCTGTGCAATTTTTACCGGTAAGTATCGTCAATGATCCGCGTGAAATTGCCAAAGAAGAGCGTATCGTATCTATTAATGCGACCACAGAGGTCGATCTATTCGGTCAATGTGCATCTGAAACCGTTGCAGGTAAATATTATTCCTCTACTGGAGGACAAGCAGATTTTGCACGTGGCGTTCGATTTGCTAAAGAAGGAAAAGGATTTGTGTGTATGACATCTACTGCTAAAAACGATGAAATTTCACGTATCAAACTGAGCTTAGCACCGGGTTCTGTTGTAACAACTTCTAAAAATGATGTGGACGCAATCGTAACGGAGTATGGTATTGCTAAAATGTACGGTAAGCCTATTTCGGAACGAGCAAAACAGCTTATTTCGATTGCACATCCGAAATTTAGAGAAGAATTAACTTTTGAGGCAAAGAAAATGGGGTTTATCTAAATTGAACATAGTGGAAAGAGAATTCTTTTATCAGCCGACTTTAGACTTAGCGAAAGACTTATTAGGTAAATACATTGTACACGAACATAGTAGTGGACTTCTCATCGGTAAAATCGTGGAAACAGAAGCGTATATGGGACCGGAAGATAGAGCTGCTCATAGTTTCGGTAATAGAAGAACAAAACGAACAGAAGTAATGTTCGGTGAGCCAGGGCTGATCTATACGTATCAAATGCACACACATACGCTGATCAATGTTGTTGCAGCACCTGTTGATACTCCTAATGCCATTTTAATACGTGCGGTGGAACCAATCGAAGGAATGGAACTAATGAAGGAATTTCGTAAAAACCAACCAATGAAGCAATGGACGAATGGACCAGGTAAATTAACAAAAGCCTTAGGAATTACCATGGAATCCTATGGCAAGCATTGGACGGAAAAACCATTGTATCTGACAGAAGGGGAAAAAGTAACCGCCATTTCTGCAGGCCCAAGAATAGGGATTGAAAATAGCGGGGAAGCGGTGCATTATCCTTATAGATTTTGGGAAACTGGCAATCCATTTGTATCAAAAACAAGATAAGTTCTTCATAATAAAAGATCGACCCATTAAATTACCTGGGTCGATCTTTTTAAATTAGTTTACCCATATAGTATTCATCAACAAAATGTCCATTAATAATAAGAGCATTTTTACGGTCACCTTCATTTTCAAAGCCGAGCTTTCTATATAGCTTTTGAGCATTCAAGTTTTCTTTTATAACGCTAAGCTCAAGCTTAGAAATTCCAGCTTCTTTTGCCCATTTTTCCCCGTGAAGCATGAGGGAAGAGGCGATTCCTTTTTTGGAGAACTCTTGGGTTACACCAATTACAACAGATGCTCTATGTAGGGCACGTGGAGCGGGACCTCCCGTGAATTGAACATAACCTGCATATTGCCCATTCATAATGGCTAGTAAAAGAATAGAATTGGATTCGTTTTTCCAAGAAGTGAAATTTTTTCGAATACGTTGTACGGTCATTTGAATATCCGATTTCCCATACAACATAAAGTCAGTCTCTGAAAAAATGGTTTCTTGTAATTTGATAAAAGGACGAGCGTCTTCTAGCTCCGCCTCTCGAATAATTAGAATATCTTTTTGTTTGTTTTCATCGGCAATACGTTCATCTGTTTCATGCACAACACTATGGAAATGAACGGACTTTCCTAACTCAACATCTCGGATGGAGTAACCAGAATCCATCCATGCAAAATAATGTAAAGCAGGTGGCTTCGTTTTTTTCCACCAGCTACTACTTAAATAAGCAGCATTGGGTAAAGCTTGTCCGATAATCGCTTCTATTTCGTTAAATGTCAAAGTAATTTCTTTACTTGTCAATTGTTTGAAAAAGGTGGCAAGCGGAATATATTTATTTTCAAAGTGTTTGGTCATAGTAACAACTTCACTCATTTCTACTTTGATAAAGAATTATAGGCTAATTATAGCACTACCCTCCAATTATGCACACTACTTAAAGCATATTCAAACGTCAAAAAATACCTGTGGATTAGTGGACGCGAAAAAAGTGATACTTCAGCTAGAAGTACCACTTTTCAATATTTATCCCGCATTAACGGGCAGTAAGACTCCCACTTCAAGTTTTAAGAATAGCGAAAAGATAAGTGGGAGATCGACTGCTGGCATGCGCCCGATGAAATGATCCTAGACTAAGTACGCAACGTCGTGTTGCTCCTGCGCAAAGCTCGTCGCAAAATAAAAGAGCTTTTGCAACGTCTGTGTGACCCACATCGTGTGGGTCACAACTAACAATCAGTGGGGGATGAAGACCCCCCCTGATTGAAGTTTCACTTTATCAATTATGCATTTGCTAGCTCTAGTTGCATAGCTGGACCGAAGAATTCATAGTGAATTTGTTCATTTGAATATCCTAGTTCCAGTAAGTAATTAATCATGGCTTCCATAAATCCAACTGGTCCACAAACATAGACATCTCCATTTTGGATTGCGTTCGCTGCAAGAACATCTTTTGTGATAAATCCATCTTCTGTATCAGAGTAAAGTGAAACGTATTTCGCATCTTCCATCGATTCCAATAAAAACTTAATGTCTTTATCAAAAGGATGTAAACTTTCATTGCGAGCGCTGTAGATGAAAGAAACTTTTCGAGAAGGTTGGTTTTTCGCAATTGTTTCGAACATACTCATCATAGGAGTGATTCCAACTCCGCCACTTATAAATGTAACAGGTGTTGACTTCTCTGGATCTAAAATGAACTCCCCAGCTGGTGCAGTAAGCTCTACTGTATCTCCGACGTTCACATTATTGTGCAGGTGAACGGAAACTTTACCTTCAGGATCATGCTCATCTTCTTTTTTCACCGAAATACGGAATGTTTCTGGATCAGAAGCTTTTGATAGACTATATTGTCTGTTTAATAAGTACTTCTCACCTGGAATACTTACTCGAATAGTAATAAATTGGCCTGGTGTATAAGCTGGTACTTCTTTTCCATCAGCTGGTTTTAAGTAGAATGAAGTAATATTTTCACTTTCTTTTTCTTTATGAACTACTGTGAAGTCTTTAAAGAATCTCCATCCACCTTGTTTTGACTCGGCAGCCACATACATTTCTTCTTCAATGCCTATGAATGCATCCGCGATTACGCCATATGCTTCACCCCACGCATTGATAATATCGTCAGTTGCAGCGTCTCCAAGTACTTCTTTAATAGCCCCAAGTAAATGTTCTCCAACGATTGGGTAGTGTTCTGGTTTAATGCCAAGGCTTACGTGTTTTTGTCCGATTTGTTTTACAGCAGGGATAATTGCAGCTAGATTGTCGATGTGTACAGCCGCTGCATAAACAGTATTTGCTAGAGCAGTTTGCTGACGACCTTTTGCTTGGTTTGCATGATTAAATATATTTAATAGTTCTGGGTGTGCTTCGAACATATTTTTATAAAAAGCGGTAGTAATAGCTACTCCGTGTACTTCTAATACTGGAGCTGTAGATTTAACGATATCGATTGTTTGTTGAGATAACATATCATGACACGTCCTTTTTTTGTTTTGTTATTTACACTTATTACAATACTCCTGCCTTTTCTTTAAAGCAATATTTAAAATACATCTTTAAGATAGCTTTAATAAATCGGACACATTTCTTTCACGAGTTTGTCAATATCGTTATAATAAGAAGGTAGAATGGCGGTGGCAATATGAGATTGACTATGTATACAGATTTCTCACTTCGAGTGTTAATATACTTGGGAGCAAAAGAAAAGAACGAACTATCCACAATTCAAGCTATTTCAGATGCATATGGTATTTCTAAAAACCATTTGATGAAAGTGACACATGAATTGGGGAAACTTGGCTATATTGAAACAATCCGTGGACGAGGCGGTGGAATTCGTTTGGCAATGGATCCAAAAGACATTAATATAGGACAAGTAGTTCGCCATACGGAAGACGACTTCCACCTAGTAGAATGCTTTGACTGTAAAACAAATACATGCGTTATTTCGCCTGTTTGTGGACTAAAAGGTGCTTTGAATCGTGCATTATTTGCGTATTTAAAAGTATTAGATGGATACACACTGGCAGACTTTTTGCAACAAAAGTATAAAATAGCGAATTTACTTTTCAATGAACAAATGGATATATGATAAAATAAGTTCGGATATTGTTTAACTTGATTAGGAGGATTTTATAATGGAAAAAGTATTAGTTTTTGGACATAAAAACCCGGATACAGACACAATTACTTCAGCGATTGTATACGCACATTTAAAGAATGAAATAGGAGTAGAAGCTGAGGCAGTCCGTTTAGGCGAAGTAAACAATGAAACAAAATTCGCTTTAGAAAAGTTCGGATATGAAGCGCCAAGATTGATCGAGAACGTTGCAACAGAAGCGAAAAAAGTAATTTTAGTAGACCACAATGAAAAACAACAAAGCGCAGATGGAATCGAGGAAGTACAAGTAACAGAAGTAATCGACCATCATCGTATTGCAAACTTCGAAACGGCTGAGCCTTTATACTATCGCGCCGAGCCAGTAGGATGTACAGCAACCATTTTAAACAAAATTTACAAAGAAAAAGGCGTAGAAATCCCAGCAAGTATTGCAGGACTTATGCTTTCTGCAATCGTTTCCGATTCATTATTATTTAAATCGCCAACATGCACAGAGGAAGACATCATGGCAGCACGTGAGCTAGAAAAAATTGCTGGTGTAAATGCGGAAGAGTATGGGATGGCTATGCTTAAAGCTGGAGCAGATTTAAGCGATAAGAGCTTAGAAGACTTACTTTCACTAGACGCTAAAGAATTCAGCATGGGTGATAACAAAGTAGTCATTGCTCAAGTGAATGCAGTAGATGTAAATGACGTAATGGGTCGACAAGAACAACTAGAGGAACTAATCCATCGTGCAATCGAAGAACAAGAATTAGATCTATTCTTCTTCGTCGTTACAGATATCTTAAACAATGACTCAGTAGTTTTAGCGCTTGGGAAATTAGCATTAAAAGCAGAAGCTGCTTTTGGAGTGAAATTCGCCAACAATACAGCTTTACTTAAAGGTGTTGTTTCTCGTAAAAAACAAGTAGTACCAGCGTTAACTGAAGCATTAGCAAACTAATTAAAAAGACTTCCTGACTTTTACTAGTCGGAAGTCTTTTTATTTTAGGAAACTATAATATTGAGGATATGTTACTGTTTAGGGATAATGCGTCATAAAGAGATACTAAGATGTCTGCCATGATTTCCGCTCCAGGCGGACGCTTTCCGTGGGGCGATCGGTGAGCCTCCTCCTCCGCTAACGCTACGTGCGGGGTCTCACCTGCCTCGCTAATCCCACAGGAGTCGCCGCCTTGCGCTTCAATCAATCGAACTTGCTAATAATTGCTAAAGTTTGTCTCATTCAATTATTCATAGGTTTTCCCTATAGAAAACAATATAGTACGAAATCTAGTACATCATTTCTTAGTAATTAGCAAACTCTACTGGATTGTAGCGAAAGGGTGGCGACTCCAGCGGGAAAAGCACGAGCTGAAAGCCCCGCAGGAGCGTGAGCGACGAGGAGATTGAAGCCGTGCCCGCGGAAAGCGTCTACCCTGTAGCGAAAATCCCAGCGGACACATAATAGCTCTGTCTTAAGACGCATTATCCCTTTATTGTGCCAAATCCCGATTACAAGCAAAGCACTGTATGTTTGCAGGCAATTATTTTGAAATCAAAGCAAACTCCCATTACAATGAACGAGAGGTGATGGAGATGAAAATTGAAGTATGGTCCGATTTCGTGTGTCCGTTTTGTTATATAGGAAAAAGAAGACTAGAAGAAGCGTTACAACAAGCAGGTTTTGAAAGCCAAGCAGAAGTTGAATTCAAAAGTTTTGAATTAGATCCTACTTCGCCAAAAACATCTGATAAATCGATGGTAGAAGTACTTGCGGAAAAATACGGACAAAGCGTAGAAGCTGCAAAACAAATGACAGCGGGCGTTGCCGAGCAAGCAAAAACAGTTGGATTGAATTATAATTTCGATGCCATGAAACCAGCCAATACACTAGATGCACACCGCTTAGTAAAATGGGCGTCTGAGCAAGGCAAAGCAAAAGAAGCAAATGAACTATTGTTACATGCTTATTTCATCGAAGCAAAAGAAATTGGCAAGCATGAAGTGCTGCTAGACTTAATCGAGTCATTAGGGCTATCTAGAGAAGAAGCGGAAAAAGTATTGAATTCGGATGCTTATTTGACAGAGGTTCGATTAGATATCGCTCGTGCTGGCCAAATTGGCGTTCGCGGCGTACCATTTTTTGTATTAAATGATAAGTATGCAATTTCTGGAGCACAGCCACTAGAATCGTTCATAGGTGCACTGAACAAAGTAGCGGAAGAAGAAGGCATTTCTCCTGCACATTAAAGTAAAAAGTTCTCTTCCTAACCAATATGGAAGAGAACTTTTTTATTTTGTTCTTTCGAAACTTAGAAATCTAGTTCCCTGGAATGTCAAAATACCAAGATCATCTTCTGCTAACATACCATATTCCTGTCCGCTTAGTTGAAGCTCCATTCGATCTCCACTTTCCACTTGAAAAGTTGTGTAATAGGAAGTAAAGGCGGAACTATCTCCTGAACCTCCCTGTGTATGAGAACGTTTGGTTACTACTTGAGCGGGTACTGAAAGCTTAGGAGAATTATTATTTTTATTCCACTGGGCACCTTTTTTCACAATGGAAAAAATAATAAAACCAGCTACTACAAGAAAAAATAATGCAAAAAATGGAGGTATTCCACCAAAGAAGCCGTAACTATCCATCTAAAAAACACTCCTCTTGAAAAACAGTTTTCTTTTATACGCTTCAGATTGAATAAAGTTTCACAAATGGATAGAGAATAGAAGAAACAGGAGGGAATTAAACATGACGCAGAAAATTTTACCTAGTGAATCGGAATCATACTGGCTTGCAAATAAGGAACTTCCGCTTTTTCCTAAACTAATTGAAGATATAGAAGTAGATGTAGCCATTGTTGGGGCAGGACTAACTGGAATTACGGCAGCCTATTTGCTTAGTCAAAGTGGTCGAAAAGTAGTCGTTATAGAAGGAAGTAATATTTTAAAAGGGACTACAGGCTTCACTACAGCTAAGGTGACTGTCCAGCATGGACCGATTTACCAACAGCTAATCAATACTTTTGATGAGCAAAAAGCTCGCTTATACTATGATGCAAATACGGAAGCGAAAAATTTTATAAAACAAACGATTGAACAATTGAATATCCATTGCGATTTCGAAACATTGCCAGCTTATCTATATGCGGATACAGAAGAAGGAATTGAAGAAGTTGAAAAAGAGATGGATGCATATAACACCCTAGGTATAGAGGGAGCAACGTTGACGAAGGACACAGGACTTCCTTATACAGTGAAGCAAGCTCTTAAGTTAGAAAACCAAGGCCAGTTCCATCCAGTAAAATATGCAAAAGCATTAATGGAAAAAGCAATAGAAAATGGTGTGCAGTTTTATGAAGAGACTCGTGCGAAAACAGTTAAATCAAACACAGTAGAACTGATGGAAGGTCAGGAAATCCGGGCAAACAAAATACTGGTGTGTAGTCATTTCCCCTTTAATGACGGAGATGGCTTATATTTTGCACGGATGCATTCAGAACGTTCGTATGCCCTGGCTTCTGTTGCACCGACTAACTATCCAAAAGGTATGTATATAAATGTAGAGAAGCCCACACGCTCTGTACGAACTGCAATGGGGAATGATGGGAAAAGGTATTTACTTATTGGCGGAGAAGGACATGTAACTGGTCGCTTTGAAGGCGATACGAATGCCAATTACGAAACCCTTGCAGCTTTTGGACGAGAACAATTTAAGGTAAGTCACTACGATTATCGCTGGTCTGCTCAGGATCTGGTCACTTTAGATCAACTACCCTATGTCGGTACAATGACAGCAGGAAAGACAGATGTATTGGTAGCGACAGGATATGCAAAATGGGGAATGACTAACAGTACGGTTGCCGCAAAGATTATGGCTGATCTTGTATTGGAAAAAGAGAACCGCTATATAGATCTCTATAATCCAGCGAGATCCAAAATGAAAAAAGAAGATATAAAAAGCTTCGCAAAAAATAATGCAGGTGTTGCAAAGGAGCTTGTGAAAGGAAAGACAGAGATACCTGATTTGAAACTTGAGGATATTCAATCTGGTAGTGGAGACATAATCATGCTGGATGGCAAAAAGGTAGGGGCTTATAAGGATGATCAAGGAAAAGTCTATCTAGTAAAACCCGCTTGTACCCATATGGGCTGTAATGTCTCCTTTAATAGTGCGGAAAGCTCATGGGATTGTCCATGTCATGGTTCACGTTTTAGTTATAATGGGGATGTTATAGAGGGACCAGCATTTGAACCATTAGAAAAGGTTGAGTATACGGATTGATAGGAGTTGTAATACAGCTCCTTGTAAAATAGTTGCATCACTAAGGAGTTACCCAAATCATTTATTGGGTAACTCCTTTACTATTGTTTTTATTCGATATATCGATTAAAATTATCGATATAGATTAAAGGAGAGGATCTACTTGAAAAAGCGAAGAGGTTTTATGCAAATAGCCATTTTGCATTTGCTAAAGGAAGGCTCAATGCATGGCTATCAAATAATGAAAGAATTAGAAAGTCGCTCTGGTGGACTTTATTCAGCAAGTGCAGGGACAGTATACCCGGCGCTTCAGGAATTGACGGAGAAAGAAATGATCGGTTTAGATCCTGATTCGGACAAAAAGACATATGAGATAAAAGAAAAAGGGAATGAAAAATTAGAGGAATTCGCCACTCGTAGAGAAGGAGAGTTTTGGGAAGAGTGGAAAGCACGCTGGGTTTGGCAAAATTCCGATGAAGCAACAATGCTAAAGTCAGCACTCGATTTATGGGAAGTGGAAATCCATAAAGCGGTTAAACAGTCACGTAAAAGCACTGAAAAAACGACTAAGTTAATAGAGTTTGTGAAAGAAATAACCGAACGTTTACAAAAAGAAAATAGATAGAGAGGGAAATGCCATGAGATCCCTAGGAAAATTATTTCCGTATATTAAGCCATATACACTATTTGCAATTTTAGCTCCGTTATTAATGTGTGTGGAAGTGGCAATGGACTTACTACAACCGACCATTATGCAGCATATTATCGATGTGGGAATTGCCAATAATGATAATGCATATGTGATTAAGCTTGGATTACTAATGCTGTTAACTGCTGTTATTGGCTTGATCGGTGGGGCTGGTTGTACAATTTATAGTACGAAGACTGCAGTTAATTTTGCAGCAGATATACGTCGTGATATTTTTAAAAAGACGGAGCAGTTTTCTAGTAAAAATACGGACACATTTGGAGCGGGAAAACTAATTACAATAGTAACGAATGATGTAACAGCGGTTCAGCAAGCTTTAATGATGACATTGCGGATTTTTGTACGCGGTCCACTATTGTTTATTGGCTCGGTAGCAATTGTTTGGTTTACTGCGCGTGAGTTGTTTCCAGTACTATTAGTAGCGATCCCGATTTTAATGGTTTGTATTTATTATTTTTCGGCTAAATCGGGACAGTTATTTGCAAAAGTCCAAAAAGCGATGGATCAGGTGAATACAAAACTACAAGAGACGTTTGCAGGTATACGGGTTATTAAAGCATTCAATCGTCAAGATTATGAGATTAAAACGTTCCGAAAGGTAAATGATCTGTTAACGAAACGAAATATGTCTGCTGAACAAGTCATTTTAACACTAATGCCGATTATGCTATTTGTGGTGAATTTAGGTGTCGTTGCAGGTATGTGGATGGGTGCAATCAAGGTAAATGAAGGGACACTTCAAGTTGGTGTTATTTTAGCCTTTATTAACTACTTGAATATTATTATGAACGGACTTATGACAAGTAGCCATGTATTAATGCAAATTGCTCGTTCCTTTACTTCTGCTAATAGAATCGGGCAAGTGCTTGATACGGAAATCGATATTCAGGAACCTGAAATTCCTACTTTGCTTCCACAAGCAAAAGGGGAAGTGGAGTTTAAAGAGGTTTATTTTAGCTATAGTAAGAACGGGGAATATGTCCTGAAAAACATCTCATTCCGAGCGAAAGCGGGTGAGACGATTGGAATTATTGGTTCTACCGGTAGTGGAAAATCAACGCTTATTAAACTGATTCCAAGGTTGTATGATCCGGATTCGGGTTCGATTTTGATCGACGGAGTGAATGTAAAGGAATATCCACTTGAACGTTTAAGAGGAATGATTGGTTTTGTGCCCCAAAAGGCGACCTTATTTTCCGGAACAATTGAAGAGAATTTACACTATGGAAAAGAGGAAGCAAGTCTTTCGGAAATGGAAGAAGCAGCTAAATCAGCAGCAGCAATAGAGTTTATCGATAAGCTTGAAGATAAATATGAATATGAGCTTATGCAAGGAGCAACGAATCTATCTGGTGGTCAAAAACAGCGTCTATCAATGGCTCGTGCCTTTATCCGTCAGCCGAAAGTTTTAATATTAGATGATTCCACTTCCGCCATCGATGCTTTGTCGGAAGCTTCCGTACAACAAGCTTTACATCAAAACCATGCGGATACCACTGTGTTTATTATTTCAGCCAAGATTTCTTCCATCATTAACGCAGATCAGATTCTCGTGATTGAAGATGGCATGCTGGAAGCGAGTGGTACACATACTGAGCTGCTAGAAAACAGCAGTGTTTATCGTGGTATTTACGAAACGCAAACAGGGAAGGAGGTCTATTCATATGAATAAATCTTCCACATCTAGCGCGATTGGCCGAGCACGTGGACCACGAGGATTCAGCGGACCAGTGGAAAAGGCAAAGGATAGAAAAGGTACGCTCAAACGAATATGGCAGTACATGGAGAAGCAAAAAGTAGCAATGGTTGCATCGGTTATTTTTGTCATCATTTCTACGCTTTTGAACTTACTCGTACCTTATATGATTGGTGTCATTATCGATCAATATATCATTCCAAAAGATATGAATGGCACCCTTCGATTTTTAGTGATACTGGCCATTGTGTATGTAGCTGCTTCTATTTTTACTTGGTTGCAAACGTTTTTGATGGTGCGAGTATCGCTGAAAACAATTCGAATTTTACGCCAGGATTTATTTAATAAGTTTCAGACATTGTCTTTACGCTTTTTTGATAAACGAACGCATGGCGATTTAATGAGTCGTGTGACCAATGATATTGAGAGTTTGAATAATGCACTGAGTCAAAGTGTGATTCAAATTATTTCCTCTATACTAATGGTGTCAGGTGTGACGATAGCGATGTTTTTACTGAATTGGATGCTTGCTATTGTATCTTTATTGGTCATTCCATTAATTATGTTTACAACGAAGAAAGTGATTAAATATAGCAGTAGTAATTTTATCAAAAGACAGCGTGATTTAGGGGAACTGAACGGCTTTATCGAGGAAGCTATTTCCGGAAATGAAGTCATTACGATTTTCGGACAGGAAGAAAAAACGTTCACAAAGTTTTCTATAGTGAATGAAAGACTAAGACATTCTGCAATGGCAGCTGATACGGTATCTGGCTTTTTAGGACCGATTAATAACTTCATCAATAACTTAGGGCTTGTGCTAATCATAGCGGTTGGTGCTGTTATGACGGTGCAAGATATGGCAACAGTCGGAATTATTGCCGCATTCGTTACGTATTCCCGCCAATTTTTCCGACCGATTAACCAACTATCCAGTCTATTCAACACATTCCAGTCGGCTATAGCTGGTGCAGAACGAGTATTTGAGATTATGGACGAAACACCGGATTTAACGGATAAAGAAAATGCCATTGAAGTCGACTCTTTCAGAGGAGATGTCACGTTCACCAATGTAAATTTTGCATATGAAAAGGGTAAACCAATCTTAAAAGACATTAGCTTTGAGGCAAAAGCAGGGGAGAAAATTGCATTAGTAGGTCCGACTGGTTCTGGAAAAACAACCATTATTAATTTATTAATGCGTTTTTATGACATCGATTCTGGAGAAATTAAAATCGATGAGCGATCAATTAAAGACTACCAGATCAGTAAACTCCGTGAAAAAATTGGAATCGTACTTCAAGATACATTCTTATTTTCCGGAACCATAATGGAAAATATCCGCTACGGTCGCCTAGAAGCAACAGACGAAGAAGTCATTGCCGCTGCCAAAATGGCTTCCGCACATAGGTTCATTAAGCATTTGCCAGAACGCTATGAAACGCTTATAACCTCAGGCGGGTCAAGCCTGAGTCAAGGGCAGCGCCAACTACTAGCGATTGCTCGAGCGATATTAGCCGATTCCGATATACTGATACTAGATGAAGCGACATCAAGCATTGATACGAGAACCGAAATAGAGATCCAGCAAGGGCTGAATCGATTGTCGGAAGGTAGAACAAGCTTCGTCATTGCACACCGATTAAAAACAATCGAAAATGCGGATCGGATATTAGTTATTAACCAAGGGGAACTGATCGAGTCTGGTACTCATGAAGAACTGTTAAAGCAACAAGGTTTTTACGCTGAATTGTATGAGAGTCAGTTTAATATTTGAATGAAAAAGTAGGCGGTACCCAAGGAAAGTGGAGTACTGCCTGCTTGTATTATGTAAGGACTATTTTAAGGGGGATCCTCAAATAGAAGTAATCTTTCTTGTTACGTAACCTTTTACTTTTTGATACGTATGTCTATTGGAAACAAAGGAGAGTGATCCTATTGAAAAATACAAAGTTAAGAATGGTATGGATATTAAACAATATCTTTTGTTACTTAATGTTTATCGGTTTTTCAATATTTGTGGTTATAAACAAAGAGGATTTGCTATTAATAAATAGATTGTCAATATGGGTAATAGCAATGCTTCTCCTTTTAATGCTCTCTATGTTTGGTACTTATCGAATTTATGGATGGATAAAAGAAGGGAAATTATAATGACCTCTATATATGTTCATTGAAATGATTAAGTTTAGATAGTGAATTAGGCAATAAAAAACAATCGTGCGGAGTAATCTCTGCACGATTGTTTTAGAAAGAAGAAGTTTTCGTTTCTGCTGGTACACGTTTTTGTAAATCTAAAATAATTGGATCAGCAGAGGACTCTAGTAAATCTGTTTGTTTTTGTTGTAGGTCTAATCGCATTTTTTCAGTTTCGATTAAAAAGTTATTATATTTCAGTTTTTCAAGTTCAATTTCATCTTTGACAATTTGAGCCTTAAACTTTTGTGTTTTTCGTAAATGAGTTGTCCAAATTGCGGTAAGTGGTATAGAAAAAATCATTACTATAGCCACTAAGCCAATCCCTAGTGCGAACAAATCCTCCATTTATATCCCTCCGTAGCTATTTTCTTAAGTATATACGAAAAAAGAAAGAAATAGTTTCACAAATATGGATTATTCTGAGTATTGATGAGTTTAGTTGGAATTTTAGCTCATTTAGTTGGAAAAAATGAAGTTTTAGTTGGAAAAAATCTGAGTTTAGTTGGAAAAATCGTCATTTTAGTTGGAAAACCATCCGAAAACGAAAAAAGCTCCCCCGAACAACTTCGGGGGAGTCAATAAATCATTTATTCAAATAAGCCCAAGCATACTGAGCATACAATTCCGCACCAGTTACAAGTGCATCTTCGTCGATATCGAAGTTTCCGTGGTGATGTGCCCACTCTGTATCTTTTTGAGGATTTCCACTACCAACAAGTGCAAAACTTCCTGAAGCTTTCGTTAAATAAGCGGAGAAGTCTTCCGCACCCATTGTTGGTTTTTCATCATACACCGAATCAGATCCAAATGCTTCAGTAGCCACTTTTTGAACAAGTTGTGCGCTTTCTTCCTCATTTACTACCGTATCTGTGCCGCGAATATATTCCACTTCTGCAGTAGCACCGTAAGTAGAGGCAATACTTTCCGCATATTGCGTAATACTTTTCTCTATATGATTGCGGGTTTCTGGATGGAATGTGCGAACTGTTCCTTCGATTTCGGCATTTTCAGCGATTACATTAAATCGTGTTCCGACGACCATTTTCCCGATAGTAAGAACAGCAGGACTTTGCGGGTCAATCGTTCTAGAGACAACTGTTTGGACATTCATCACAAATGAAGAAGCGACAATTGCTGCATCGATACAAGCTTCTGGCATCGCAGCATGTCCACCCTTTCCTTTGAATCTCACTTTAACGATATCCGCTGCAGCAAATGAAGGGCCTGGTGAGCAGGCTACTTTATTTGTTGGCATTTGAGACCAAATGTGAATACCAAATACATTGTCTACGCCGTCCATTGCACCTTGAGCAACGATTGCTTTTGCTCCAGCCGCTGCTTCTTCTGCTGGTTGGAATAAGAAACGAACATTTCCTGGAAGTTGTTCTTTTACATCATTCAAAGCTTTGGCTGCTATTAAAAGCATCGAAGTATGTGCGTCATGTCCACAAGCATGCATTTTTCCTTCCACTTTAGAAGCATAGGGTACATGTGTGTTCAGTTGTTGAACTGGAAGAGCATCCATATCCGCTCTAAGCGCCACTGTTTTCCCACCAGGAACTGCCTGGATTTCTGCGATTACACCAGTTGGCTCCGTTTTTCGGTAAGGAATGCCAAGCTCGTCTAAATACTCGCAAACGAAAGCAGTTGTTTTGAATTCTTCAAATGATAACTCAGGCTCACTATGTAGTTTACGACGCAGCACAGTCAATTCTTCACTATTATTTGTAATGGATTCTTTTATTTTTTGGTTAATCATTATTTATTTCCCTCCGTTAACTTTAAGGCTGTCTGAAATACAATATTTGCACCGCTCGCCAGATGACTTCCATCCGACCATTCTTCGGGACAATGACTAAGCCCATCTTTACTAGGAATGAAAATCATCCCACAAGCAGTAAAATCGGAAAATACCATTGCATCGTGACCAGCTCCACTGTTGATCGAGCAGTAAGGGATAACTAAATCATTACTCGTTTCCTTAAAGATAGATTGAATATGTTGATCCATCTCTTTCGGCGAAATATATAATAATTGTTCCGTTGAAGTAAGAATGTCGGTAGTCTGTTTAGAAGCAATCAGTTCTTCCACTTTTTCCACTGCATTTTGAACGTGCTGCTCTTTACCAGAACGTATATCTACGGAGAATACCACTTTATCAGGTATTACATTGGAACCATTTGGGAATACCTGGAGCTGTCCAGTAGTGATTACTGTCCCATTTCCTTCCTCTATCGCTAGCTTCGGAAAAGCGGCAATTATCTCAGCGGCTGCAACCAAAGCATCAGACCGACGATTCATCGGTGTGGTACCAGCATGTCCTGCTTTCCCTTGAATTGTTACTTCTAATTGCGTTAATCCAACAATTGCTTCCACAATGCCAATTGGAATATCTTTTTCTTCTAATATAGGTCCTTGTTCGATATGGAGCTCGAGAAATGCTTTTATTGTTTTGGGATCACGAAATTTTTCTTTTGAAGGATCCAGACCTATGCTAATCATTGCATCTTCAGCTAATACGCCGTCTTTATCCGCAAGTACTTTAAAGTCTTCATTTGTCAATAAACCCATCATACCTCTTGAGCCCATTAACCCACCGCCCCAGCGGGATCCTTCTTCTTCCACAAGTGCAATGATTTCGAGAGGATAAGCAGGCTGACAATTATTCTCTTGAAATAACGCAGCTACTTCTAGCCCAATTATCACACCTGCAGTACCGTCGAAAGCTCCTCCGTTCGGAACGGAGTCAAAATGAGAGCCAACAATAACAGAAGGGGCGTTTGGAATCGTTCCATCAAGCTTACCAAAAATATTTCCGAACCCATCCTCTGAAACGGTAAGTCCGTATTTGAGCATCTGCTCTTTAATATAATTTCGAGCATTCAAATCTTCTTTCGAATAAGTTAGTCTTGTTACGCCAGCGCCAGGCGTAGAGGTAAATTGACTTAATAGTTCAATATGCTGTTCAATTCTTTGTTGATTGGCTAACATTCTATCACTCCTATACTTATAAGAATCCTACGAAAATACCTGCAAGAATTACAGAAACAATGGTTACGCTTATAAATCCGCCTACAAGCATTGGTGCAAGCATATGATCGGTCAATGCTTTTCGTTCTTTTTCATCCTGTGTTAATGAGTTGATAACTTCATTTGTAATAATGTAATCTGCTGGGAAACCATATAATGCAGTTAAAGAGATTGCGAAAGCCATATTTTTACTTACTTTTAACACTTTTCCGATGATGAAGGAGAAGATGTACATTCCGATAACCCCTAATACGATTGTTCCGATCAAAGGATATAGAATATCGATAATCATAGATGGTGTAGCAGCTTTTAGCCCGTCAAATACGAATAGCATTAAAACCATTACACATAATCCAAATCCATTTGCTTTTTGTAATACATGACGCTCCAAAAAGCCGATGCTTTTCGCAATAATACCAAATAATAAACAAAGAACGTACGGACTAACTGTTACGATTGGTGCTAACAATGTAGAAGCAAGATAAGCAAGGAAACCGACGAAAGCAAGGCGGAAAAATTTAAAGTAATCGGTATTATATTGTTTAGGCATTTTCCGGAACATTTTCAGCTCTTCTTCCACTTCTTCAGAAGCAGTAGAAGCTTGTCCTGTTGTGGCTAATTCTCCTTTGCGAAACTTTTCAAGAAGTACTTTCCCTTCTTTCTTCAGCGCAATAGAGGTTAATGGATAACCAGCAAAGCCTTGCATAACGTATATAACAATGGCGAAAACGGATAAAGTAGTCAGCCCTGCATTTGCAGCACCTTCTGACATGATTAAGGCAGATACAATACCTCCAACTAAAGGTGGTATAGCGACGATGATTGTTTCAATACCAAATAAGAACGTTCCTATTCCAAATAGAGCGGCAATAATCCCTACAATCCCAGCGATGGAAATAATAATCGTCTTCCATTGTTCTTTCAATTGTTGAATAGATAGTAAAGTACCCATATTGGTGATGAGCAGGTAAATCATCATAGTTGCTACAACTGGTGGTACCCCGGCAATCGGGACGATATCTTGTGGGAAGAATGTCCAGTAGCCGATAAGGAAGAGCACTGCAGATATAAAAACAGAAGGAATCCAAGCCTTCGTCCGGGTTGAAACTAGATCTCCTATGAATAAAATCGCGATAACGATTACTAGTGCAAGCATTTGTGACATAATAATTATTCCTTTCTGACAATATAGAATTCTCAACATAATAACATGAATGGTTAGTATATAATATATTTCAGAAAAGTTAGACTTTTAGGATAGTAATGTAAGTGTTTTCTTTAGATAAACAGCACATTTCCAAATAAAAAAAGCAACTCTGGAAGTCCAAAGTTGCTTAAGAGTTATTTAAATTATTGAGCTGGGTTTAACTCAAGTTCTACAGAGATTTTAATATCTTCTCCAACAAGTACGCCACCGGTTTCAAGTGCTTGGTTCCATACTAAATCAAAGTCTTTACGATTAATTTTAGTTTCAGCAGAGAATGCTACAACTTCTTGACCCCATGGGTTTGTACCTTTACCGCCATATTCCACTTCAAAAGTGACTGGTTTTGTAACACCTTTAATTGTCATGTCACCAGTTACATCGTATTCGCCATCATCTGTTTTTTTGATATCTGTAGCTACGAATTTGATATTTGGGAATGATTCTGTATCAAAGAAATCAGCACCACGTAAGTGATTGTCTCGATCTTCGTTGTTTGTTGTAATAGATTTTACATCGATGTCGAAGCTGATTGTTGCACCAGTTAAATCCTCTGCATTTCCTTCCAAGTCAGCAGTAAAGTTAGTGAAAGAACCTTTTACTTTTGAAACCATCATGTGTTTTACAGAAAAGTCGATACTAGAGTGCGCTGCGTCAAGATTAAACTTTGTCATTTTAATTTCCTCCTCAGGATTTCTTGTTTTTTTCAGTATATAATAAATTAATTTTGAAATCAAGATGTTTTATTTCAAAACAAATTGATTCTTTAAACATTTTTCTTTACCCAATTCATCTATAAAATAAACCACAAGTTACTTTATGTAACTAACTTTAGATTAATACCGAGCTTACGTCAAGTAATTAAATTACTGTTATTTTACAAAAAAATTATCTAGGCGTATAATAGGTAGTAATAGAGGTGAATGAAATGAAAGAAACATTATTATGTCCACGCTTAGCAAAGGCAATGGAGTTGCTCGGAAAAAGATGGACTGCGTTAATTATTTTTCAATTAATTGATGGAGCGAAAAGATTTAATGAAATCGAGTCGTCTCTTCCTATAAGTGGTCGTTTGCTCTCAGAGCGTCTAAAAGAACTCGAAAAAGAGGGTCTAGTAGAAAGAACTGTCTTTTCGGAAGTTCCTGTACGTGTAGAATATAATTTAACGGACAAAGGGTATGCCCTAAAAGATGTGATTGATGGAATTGAATCTTGGTCTAAAGAATGGTTCTAACAATTTCGCTTGAAAAATTAAGAGCGAGAACGCATACTATGAAAGGATAAAGGTTAATGAAGAAAGGATTGGCTATTTTTGGCTAAACAGCAATGGTATCAAGATTTAAGTGCACGAATAGATCCGAAGAACATAAAAATAGATGAAGCATTAAATTTGCATACAATGACACGAATGGGCGGTGCCGCAGATATATTTGTGACACCTGACACGGAAGACGAAGCTGCGTTTACAGTTCAATATGCATATAAAAATAATATTCCATTATTACTTCTAGGAAACGGTTCTAACATGGTCGTACGAGATGGCGGGGTTCGCGGGATTGTACTTCGTTTGGAAAAATTGAACAAGATTACGATAAACGGCAACAGAGTGATCGCTGAAAGTGGGGCCGATATTATCGATGTTTCAAGAGCGGCTGCAAGTGAAACACTTACAGGATTAGAATTCGCATGTGGGATTCCCGGTTCAATTGGTGGTGCAATGGCGATGAATGCTGGTGCCTATGGTGGAGAGATTCAAGATGTAATTGTTCAAACGACTGTTTTAACACCAAGCGGCGAAAAGCTTATTCTTTCAAAAGACGAGCTCGAACTTGGCTATCGTAAAAGTATTATTACGAAAAAAGGATATTATGTATTATCCGCTGAGTTTGAATTAGCACCCGGTATACAGGAAGAGATCGATGCCAAAATTGCAGACTTGACGTTCCAAAGGGAATCTAAACAGCCACTCGAATATCCTTCAGCAGGTAGCGTGTTCAAGCGTCCACCTGGTTACTTTGCCGGTAAGCTTATCCAAGATAGTGGTTTGCAAGGAAAAGGATATGGTGGAGCAGAAGTTTCCACAAAGCATGCAGGCTTTATTGTTAATAAAAACAATGCAACTGCAACCGACTATATTAGCACGATCGAAATGGTAAAATCAGCAGTAAAGAAAAACTTTGACATAGAGCTTGAACTCGAAGTGAAAATCGTCGGAGAAAATGTGGACCTGTGAATATATATTCACAGGTTCTTTTTTTATGCCTTAAGGAAATTAGCAGGCTGCTTTAAAATACAATAAGGGAGAAAGTGCGTCTTGGTGAATTACTGCAGAGCATACACATTCACCGGAGTGAGCAATGAGCATTCTTCGCCATTTGATAGTAATTTGGACAATCCCTCCAAATAGGTGGACAATCTCTATCGAAAGTTGGACAATCGCCTCCGAAATCTGGACAATCGTTTCAAGTTTGGACAATCCCGCTCGAAAGTTGGACAATCACATCTGAAATCTGGATAATCGTTTCAAGTTTGGACAATCACTCCCCGAAGTTGGACAATCTTTCTCGAAAGTTGGACAATCACCTCTGAAACTTGGACAATCGTTTCAAGTTTGGACAATCTCTCCTCCACCCATCGCAATTATCTTTTCCCATATTGAGTCTACTATCCCTTATCATGTCACTTCCTTTATTAAAAATCAGACCACTATTAAAAGAAAAACAACATTCAAATATCTGTTTGAATTACCTTGCTATTCGAATAGTTTGAACATATAATGATGGTAATAATCAAATGGACATTTGAATGAGGTGGGAAAATGCAAACGAATGATATGTGTGAGGTAACGAAAGTAAATGAAAATGTAGTGATTTCTGTCAAACAGCAACTTCCTGATGTAACGAACGTCGCGAAGATTTTTAAAGCATTAGCAGATGAAACACGTTTGAAAATTGCATATGCACTAACAATAGAAGAAGAGCTTTGTGTATGTGATGTGAGTGAAATAATTGATTCCTCTACAGCTACGGCCTCACATCATTTACGATATTTACGAGATTTGTCATTGGCCAAATCAGAACGCAAAGGCAAGTTAGTTTATTATGCATTAGCGGATCATCATGTGAATCAGTTAGTTAAAATTGCGTACGAACACGCCATAGAAGAGAGTGAGAAGATTGGAGAAAGCAATTAAAAAAGAGTATCGCTTAGAAAATCTATCATGCGCCAACTGTGCGATGAAGTTTGAAAATAATATAAAAAGCCTGCCGAATGTGGAAGAAGCATTGGTGAATTTCGGCGCATCTAAAGTTGCTGTTATTGGTAATGTTACTGTAGAGGATATTGAAAAGGCCGGCGCTTTTGACGGGATTAAAGTGGCACCGATTAAACAGCGGAAACAAGACACAACGCCATTTTTAAAACGAAAAGAAAATGTTGTAACGGCTATTTCCTTTGTTTTTCTAGTAATTGGGATTATCGCGTCTTTTATGTATGAAGAAACACATCCATTTGCAATTGGTTTATTTGTCATCGCAATTATAGTTGGCGGATACGATATGTTCAAAAGTGGATTGTTTAATTTGTCTCGTTTTTATTTTGATATGAAAACGCTTATGACAATTGCGATTATTGGGGCAGCAATAATTGGTGAGTGGCGTGAAGGGGCTGTTGTTGTCTTTTTATTCGCAGTTAGTGAAGCATTAGAAGCATACTCGATGAATAAAGCACGTCAATCGATTAGTCAGTTAATCGATATAGCACCTCCTTCTGCAACCGTTCGTCGAGGTGTTCAGTTGGTAGAGGTTGATACGGAATTTATTGAAATAAATGATGTGTTAATCATAAAACCAGGACAAAAAATTGCCATGGATGGAATTGTGGTAAAGGGAGCTTCATCGGTCAATCAGGCGTCTATTACAGGTGAGGCTGTACCTGTTTATAAAGCGAATGGTGATGAAGTGTTTGCTGGTACGTTAAATGAAGAAGGTTCTTTGGAAGTAAAAGTAACCAAAAGAGTAGAAGATACGACGATTGCGAAAATTATTCATTTAGTAGAGGAAGCGCAAGCGGAAAAAGCACCTTCTCAGAAGTTTGTAGATCAGTTTGCAAAATATTATACACCTATCATTATAGCCATCGCTTTTTTTGTGGCCATCGTGCCACCGTTATTTGGTGGTGACTGGCAAACATGGATTTACCAAGGACTTGCGGTATTAGTAGTAGGGTGTCCATGTGCATTGGTTGTATCCACACCTGTAGCGATCGTAACGGCCATTGGAAATGCTGCCAAGCAAGGTGTGCTGATAAAAGGTGGGATTCACTTAGAAGAAATTGGTCGTATACGAGCGATTGCTTTTGATAAGACAGGTACATTAACGAGAGGATACCCTGAAGTAACAGTTGTAGAGACTGAAAATCCCCATGATTTCATACAAAAAGTGATGTCGATTGAAACATACTCCCAGCACCCACTTGCACAAGCAATTGTGAAATACGGCAAGACAGAACATATACATGCCTTGACTGTTGATCATTTTAAATCCATTACAGGCAGTGGTGCGGAAGGGATAATAGATGGAAATAAATGGTCAGTAGGTAGTGTTTCTTGGATTCTTTCGATCAGTGCCGTTTCAGCTGAAGTAATTGAACGTGTCAAACAATTGCAATCAGAAGGAAACACGGTAATGCTTGTAGCAGAGGATGGAGTATACAAAGGATTTATCGCAGTTGCCGACCCGGTTCGTACAACTAGCATGCAGGTGCTCCAAAATCTTAAGAGTGTAGGTATCAAACACACCGTGATGCTTACTGGCGATGATACAAGAACTGCAAACGCTATTGGGGCTAAACTTGGTATGACAGATGTTGAAGCAGGCCTGATGCCAGAACAAAAACTAACAGCTATTAAAGCGTTAAAAGAAAAATATGGAGCAGTTGCAATGGTTGGGGACGGAGTAAATGATGCACCTGCTCTCGCAGCGGCATCGGTTGGGATTGCGATGGGTGGAGCGGGAACAGATGCCGCACTCGAAACGGCAGACGTTGCACTGATGGCGGATGACTTAGAAAAACTTCCATATACGATTCGATTAAGTCGAAAAGCATTGCATATTATTAAAGAAAATATTATGTTTGCTTTAGGACTAAAGATAATTGCACTATTGCTCATCATTCCAGGGTGGTTAACTTTATGGATTGCCATTTTTGCAGATATGGGGGCAACCTTACTCGTAGTGCTGAATTCATTGCGACTTTTAAAAGTGCATAAATAGTACGTTCGGAGGGAATAAAATGAAGCTAACAGAATGGACAATGGAAGAGCAGGAACAGCTGATCCATTTCATGACTACTAATACTTGGCCATATCATGGAAATGCACATCCAGCTAGAGAATTGATCGAAAAAACAATTGAAGAAGGCGGTTATCAATCCGACGAAGTAAAAACGTTTTGGGTGGAAAACGAAGACGGAGAACAGGTTGGTATCGTTAAAATTTATGACTTGCGTGATGAGATTCCTTTATTCGATTTGCGAATTGCAGATGAAGCGCGAGGAAGAGGCTATGGTCCACGTGCATTAAAAATGATAGCTGAATATGTTTTCCAATTACCACAGGCAAAAATTCGTTTAGAAGGACATACAAGACAAGATAATTTTGCTATGCGTAAAACATTTGAACGGGCTGGCTTTGTAAAAGAAGCCCAGCTTCGTCAAGCGTGGTTTTCTCCGAAAGAGGAATCTTATTATGATGCAGTCACGTATGGCATGACAAGAGAGGACTTCTTAAAAGGTACGTCAACACCAGTAAAGTGGGATGATGATTCCCATCCAGAAGTGACTAAAAAGGAAGACTATTCTTTTTCGGAAGAACTTCATACGGAACGGCTAATTATTCGTGCACCTAAAGTAGAGGATGCCGAAGTAGTCTGGAAAGCAATTGTAAGCTCCCATGATGCATTAAAAGAATGGATGCCATGGGCGCAATCGAAGCAAACGCTAGAACAGACTACAACTAATTTGCGGCAAGCGGTTGCGGATTTTATTACAAGAAAAGATTTAAGGCTGCATTTGTTCTTAAAAGAGACAGGAGAGTTTGTAGGTTCCTCGGGCTTACACCGAATCGATTGGAATGTACGAAAATTCGAAATTGGCTATTGGATTGATAGTAAGTTTGAAGGAAAAGGACTAATGACCGAAGCGGTTGAACGGATTACCGAGTTTGCGTTTGAAGAGTTACATGCAAATCGAGTAGAAATTCGTTGTGATAGCGAAAATGTACGAAGCCGCTCTGTTGCAGCAAGGTTATCCTACACATTAGAAGGCACACTTCGCCATGATTCCCTCTCTGCTGATAACAAAAAGTTAAGAGATACTTGCATTTACGCAAAAATAAAGTGAAACTTCAACCAGTGGGGTGCCCGTTAATGCGGGATAAAAGAATAAAACATATTAAAAAAGGTGCTGCCGATTGGCAACACCTTTTTTCTAGAGCGATCGTCTTCCTGTCACAAGTTGAATGACAAAAATAATACCCGCAATGATTAATAGTGTGTGGATAAGTCCACCGCCTATTTTTAATACTAAACCTAATACCCATAGTACGATTAGTATGACGATAATCGTCCATAAAATTTTACCCATATGGAACATCCTTTCCATCAATATATGTTGTTATGTGTTGTTATTAAAAAGTTACCCTTTAAGATGGTGCATTAAACATTTTATCTTACTGGAAAATAGCTCCAATAACCAAACCTGTCTTCATATATCCCCAAAAACGAGCATTAAGTTCCTGAAACTACGGTAGGAAATAGGTCTTGAATTGTGATAGGTAACAGTATGTAGTAAAATGAACAAAGAAGTGATGAAAGGAAGATGTAAATGCCAACACCAAGCATGGAAGACCATATTGAACAAATATATATATTAATCGAGCAGAAAGGATATGCTCGTGTGTCTGACATAGCAGAAGCATTATCGGTATTACCGTCTTCCGTTACAAAAATGGTGCAAAAACTAGATAAAGATGGTTTCTTAATATACGAAAAATATCGTGGTCTAACCCTTACAACAAAAGGTATGAAACTTGGTAAAAAACTAGTGAAACGACATGATTTACTGGAAGACTTTTTGCGATTAATTGGAGTAGAAGAAGAAAATATTTATGCGGATGTTGAAGGTATTGAACATCATTTAAGCTGGAATTCAATCGATCGAATTGCTGATTTGGTTTTATTTTTGGAAGAAAATCCAGAGCTGCAATCGAGACTTATTGCATTAAAAGAAGAAACAAAAGACTAAGAACAAAACCATATAACATGGATATAAGGAGAGCGATACATTTGTCAGAACTAGCATCAGGAGAGATTGTGAAATTACAAGTGACGTCACAAGAGGGATCAAAATGGATTCTTCAGCATAATACAACGGAAATTTCATTGAACGCATCAGAGGCACCAGAAAATTTACAAGTGGATGATACGATTGAGGTATTTTTATTCGTAGATCGAAGAGGAAATTTATCTGCCACAACTGCACTTCCTACTATACAAAAAGGAACTTATGGATGGGCAAAAGTGATTAAGGTTTCTGAAAAAGAAGGTGCTTTTGTGGATATCGGTACTTCCAAAGAAGTGCAAGTAAAAGCAGAGGACTTGCCGAAGATAAAAGAACTTTGGCCAGTAAACGGCGATCATTTATACATGACTCTTCGTACAGACAAAGACGGACAATTATTTGGACGTTTGGCAACAGAGGATCGAGTAGAAGAGCTATATATAGATGCCCCAACTACATTATTCAACCAAAATATTCAGGCAAGACCGTATAGATTATTGCCAATTGGAACTTTCTTACTAAGTGTACCAGAGAACTATCGAATTTTCGTGCATCAATCAGAACGTACAGAAGAGCCAAGACTAGGACAAGATTTAACAGTTCGTATTATCGATACGAAAGAAGATGGCTCTTTGAACGGATCGCTTCTTCCTCGTAATCACGAACGTTTAGGAGACGACGCGGAATCTATCTTCCGCTACTTAAATGATGTAGGTGGTAAAATGCCATTTACAGATAAATCTACACCCGAGGAAATACAAGAAATGTTCTCTATGAGCAAGGCGGCATTCAAGCGGGCGTTAGGAAAGTTAATGAAAGAAGGAAAAATTGTTCAAGCCGATGGTTGGACACAATTGAAATTATAAAGAGATAGGGGTAAAAAGAATCGATTCATTCGGAACTTTTTACTCCTTTTTACGTACTAATGGAAGAGCCAACTGGAAGGGAGTTTGATAAAATGAAAAGGTTTTTGCAAACAATAATGGCTATAGTATTAGTAATAGGAGCATTTATTGCCCCGTCCATTGCACTAGCAGACTCAGATGGATCGACGACCGAAGAAGTGGTAAATGAGAAATTTGGTGCACCCATCGTTGTTTACGGTGGCAATCTAACAGAAGAACAAAAGAATAGTGTAAAAGAAAGCTTAAAAATAACAGATAGCTCTGATATTCAAGAAATTGAAGTAACAGGACAAGATCTAGTAACCTATTTAAAAGATGGAGATGCATCTGCGCGAATGTTTTCTTCTGCTAAGATTACAAGAAAAGATGCAGGAAAAGGGTTAGTCATTAATATTGTTACACCAGATAATATTACAGAAGTAACATCTGAAATGTATGCCAATGCCATGCTGACAGCTGGTATTCAAGATGCAGTTGTTGAAATTGCAGCTCCTAAACCAGTTACTGGTCATTCAGCATTAGTTGGTATATATAAAGCTTATGAAGTAACAGGTGGAAAGCTAGATACGGAGCGTACAGATGTAGCAAATGATGAGTTGTCTGTAGCGACCATTCTTTCAGAAGAAGCAGGTATTGATGAAGCGAAAGTAAGTGAGCTACTTACAGAAATTAAAAAACAAATTGCTGAGCAAAACCCTGTGACGCGAGAAGAAGTAGAAAAAATCGTATCGGAGCAGCTCTCCAAGTTACAAATTGAGCTTTCTGAAAAAGACCGTCAGTTATTAATCGATATTATGGATCGTATTCGTCAATTAGATATCGATTTTAGTAAATGGTCCGATCAGTTAAATGATTTAAGTAAAACAATTGAAGAAAAGGTCGGTAATCTTGTGGATAATGAAGGCTTTTGGCAAAGCGTTAAAAACTTCTTTAATAATTTAATCGATTCTATTCGTTCTCTATTTAACTAAAAAGCACATCCTAATTGTCCATAAGCGACAGTTAGGATGTTTTTATATCTATTTGGATAATATACACAATATACAGGGTTGGGTGCTGTTTAGGGAAACTGCGAGGTAAAGAGATACGGCAAAGGCATTTGATTTCCGCTCCAGGCGGACGCTTACCGCGGGGCGGGCGGTGAGCCTCCTCGTCGCACGCTCCTGCGGGGTCTCACCTGTCCCGCTGATCCCGCAGGTGTCGCCGCCTTGCGCTTCAATCAATAGAACTTGCTGACTAATCCATAATTAAATGCAAAAAAGCTCTTTCATTTATTTACCACTGTCAAGCAGTTCTTATTTAAAATCATTTTATGTACAGTATAAATTATAGGGAAGGTTGCTATTAGCCATTCAAGCAATGGGTCCCAACAATAGATAACAATCGCTTGATAGTATATCTTTTCAACTAATAAAAGGTTTTCACCCATTGAAAATGCAACATAGTACTAAATTTAGTGTCTCATTATGGAGTAATTAGCAAACTCTATTGGATTGTAGCGAAGGGGTGGCGACTCCGACGGGAACAGTACGGGCTGAAAGCCCCGCAGGAGCGAGAGCTCCGAGGAGATGGAAGCCGTGCCCGCGGAAAGCGTCCACCCTGTAGCGGAAATCCCAGTGGACACTTTATTCAACTTACTACCGCACAGTTTCCCTATAATGCTCATATTATTTCCATAGAAAACAGAATATCCTTAAAGACACGTCTGCTTTATTATTTGCATACAAAATAAATCTTTGATATTATATAACTAATATATCTCGAATTCAAGATAAATAAGGAGGACATAAAAATGAAATTAGCGGGTATACACCATGTATCAGCCATTACGGGAGATGCAGATAAAAATCATGATTTCTTTACAAGAATATTAGGAATGCGTTTAGTGAAAAAGAGTGTAAATCAGGATAGTACCTCCTCGTATCATTTGTTTTACGCAGATGCAGTAGGGACACCTGGTACAGATATGACGTACTTTGACATTCCGATGGCAGGCAGAACATATCCTGGAGTATCTAGTATTAGTAATACTGGATTTCGTGTGCAAAGCGATGATGCATTAACATTTTGGAAAGCAAGATTTGAAAAATATGAAGTACCTCACGAACAGATAGTAGAAAAATACGGTAGAAACACGCTTTACTTTGAGGATTTTGAAGGCTCCAGAATGATGCTTGTAGTAGATGATGGCCAAGGGATTCCTTATGGAAAACCATGGGTAAAGGATGAAATCTCTGCTGAAAACGCACTAGTAGGTTTAGGACCAGTTACACTAACAGTAAGAAAATCGGCTGCAACAGAAAAGGTACTTCAAAGTATACTCGGATTTACACTAGCAGGGTCGTATCCATCCAAAATAGAAAATATGCCTGATATTCTTGTATATACTACAGGAGAAGGTGGACCAGCAGGAGAAGTGCATATCGAAACACGCACAGATTTGCCTATTGAACGACCAGGACGTGGAAGCGTCCATCATGTAGCATTTCGTGTACCGTCAATGGAAGATTACCCAAAATGGGAAGAATTACTGCGCTCTCATGGATTTACTACTTCTGGGTTGGTCGATCGCTATTATTTTAAATCTATTTACTTTAGAGAGCCGAACGGTATTTTATACGAATTGGCAACAGATGAACCGGGGTTCGATTCTGATGAACCGATGGAAACCCTTGGAGAAAAACTTGCATTACCGCCTTTTTTAGAACCAAAAAGAGCACAAATAGAAGCCAAGTTGCGTCCGTTGTCAATTAACAAATAAATGTGATAAAATTCAGAAAAGGAGTGGTAGACAATGGATTTTCAATACAAAGAATTAGGCAATGACGTTTTTGCGTACGAGTATACGCAAGAGGGAGAGAAACTTGGAGAGATAACGTGGACATTATTGGGAGACATTATGGTAATGGATCACACTTACGTTTCTGATAAGTTAAGAGGTCAAGGTATAGCAAAAAAACTACTGGATGCTGCCTCTTCCTATGCCCGCCAAAATAATTTGAAAATGGAAGCTGTATGCTCCTATGTTGTAGCAGTCTTCAATAAATCTGATGAATATAATGATGTAAAAGCCTAGTAATACAAAAAGGCAATCCGCTTTATAGATAAGTGGATTGCCTTTTTATTTTTTGTTTATTAAATCTGTGTAAAGAATACCAAAATACCTGTTAATACCGAAGCACCTGCCAATGTGTAAAAGAAATCAGTCTGGTTGAATATCAATTTTTTCTCCATCTAATCATCCCTTCTAGAATAAGTGTTAGTATATAAATACCCAATTACAAAATAATATAAACAGGTTTAACCCAAAAGGTTGCGGGAAGATGAAAAAAGACGAAACTTTTAGGAGCGGTATTCGTAGAATAATTATATTAAAATTTTATGGAGGTTATCTATATGTCACGTACTGGAGAAATAGTTTTAGGAGTAATTAGTGCGGTTTTTACTATTATCGCAATTATAGGAGTATCTATTCTTGTAGTTAGTGGAAGTGCTGCAATTCAAGACGAGTCAGTAAAGTCTGATATACAACAAGAAATCTTGAATGATCCGAATTTTACAGGAGAGGAAGCTGAAATGGTTGTCCAATTTTTGGACGTATTACCAGGAATGTTCAGCACTTTTGGGTGGGGATTTGTTATCGTTCTTGTGATTAGCCTTGTATTGAATATCGTAGGAATTGTTGCTGTTACTAAAAACAAAAAACCGAAGCTTGCAGGTGCTATGTTTATAATAGCTGGACTATTTGCGGGAATTATTTCATTGACTTCGATCTTATTGTACATCGCTGCTATTATGTGTTTTGTTCGAAAAGCACCTGTACAATTCAATGATCAAGAAGAATACTACAAATCAGTATAATTAAAAAACACTAGCTTAGTAAGCTGGTGTTTTTAATAGGTACATGTATTTTGCAGTGGTTAATGGATGACCCTCAAAATATTCGTCAAATTCTTCTAAGCATTCAAATCCAAATTTTTCATAAAAAAACCGAGCTTTTTGATTTGCACCTTCTACATAAACGAATAATTGGCGACCAGTATGCATTTCTTCTAATCCAGCTAGAAGTAGCTTTTTACCGTAGCCAAGCTGTTGATATTCGGGCAATATGTAAATGGCAGTTAGTTCTGCATCACCATCTTCATCTACATATGTAAAGCTTGCAAATCCAACTGGTTGCCCTTTATATTCGGCGATTAAGAAAATAGTTTTTTCCATTCGTTTCGCAAGCATTGTATTCGAATATGCCTTTTCTAGAAAAAGGGATTGTATATTATCAGGGATAATACCCTTATATGTTTCGTTCCAACTGATCTTTGCGATTTGTTGTACAGTTGAAATATCTTCTAACGTCGTCGCCCTAATCATTCGAACTCACCTCTAAATTCTTTTAGTTATCATATCAAAAATACGAACAATCTTCTACCAATAAGTAGAATAAAAATGCTAGCTTTTAATGTTTGGAGAAAAAGATTGAAGTTTAAGCGTTGTAAAAGAGGGTATATATTAACAGGTAATAGAATAAGAAAAACTCGGAGGTAATTTAAATGGCAAAAAACAAATCATTACTATTAGCAGGTCTTGCAGCGGGGGCATATGCCTATTTTAGAAAAAAAGAAAACCGAGATAAAGCAATGGTAGCGTTTAATAATACAAAAGCAAAAGTAAATTCCTTTATGGAAGCTCAGCAACATAATAATTCAGATTTAACTGCAGCCGGTAACCCGGATCCCCAGGATATCCAAGATAACAAAATGGTATCTGAAGGGGCAATGACAAGTGTTCAGTACTATAACGAAGAAGTACAAGACAACACTAAAAAACCTCAAGAAAAAACAAATTAAAAAGTGCCTATTACGGGCACTTTTTAATTTGGCTGATCCTTTACTTTTTAGAGATTAAAATAGATAAACTAGATGTTATGAGTAAAACAATTCCCGTTAGAAAAAAGCCGTCATTGGCAGTTAGCTCTAAATAGCCAGTCACACTCGAGCCAGCTACAACTCCAATAGAGAAAAATGCATAAAAATAACCATATGCTTTGCCTCGGTTAGAAGAATGGGTAGAATCGATTAATAGTGAATTAATAGAAGGGAATAAAAAAGCAAAGCCGACCCCATATAAACCCATCCACATATACATAAACAACAATATCTCCGTTTGTCCTAAAAGCAACATGCTTGTACCCATAAGAGCCATTCCAAAAGCAAGTGTCTTCACTGGTTTTACCTGATCGAAAATACGATTGGTTGGCATAATAAAAATCAGAATTGCGACAAATCCGAAAATACTTAATAGCAAACCGCTAGTTTTTGTATCAAATCCGAGATGTAAAATCTTTAAAGGGAGCATATAAGCTAATACACCTTGCGAAAACATTAAGAAAAATGCTCCTGCAAAAGCTTTTACAAGTCCGGCTTCTTGAAAAAATTGACGAATAGAAATAGTAGAAGTTGACTTGGTAATGGTGGTTTGTCTACGAATTGTAATGGATTTTAAGAGAACAACCGATAAAACGCTTAACAAAAGCATGATGGAAGCCGTAATACTAAGTACAAATACTTCGCTTTTCTTACTGGCAATAATCCCACTCATAGCTGGACCTACTATAGCAGCTAATCCAACAAAGGCACCAGACAGTGCGACACCTTTCCCACGTTTATCACTAGCTGTTTGGTTAGCGGAAAAAGTAAAAGCAGCAGGTACGATAAATCCTGCAACCAAACCGTGGATAAATCGTATGAATAATAATCCAATTGGTTCTGTTACCAAATGATACAAAAATAATGCACCGCTAGTGGCAAACAAACCAAATAATAAAACATAATAGGGTCCTTTTTTATCAGTTAAGACACCAGAAATAACGTTACCAATTGTATTGGCGAAGGAATACATACCTACAACTAAGCCGGTTATAAATGGAGTTGCACCAAGTTTATTAGCATAAGGGCTCATGATCGGCAATTGTGTAAACAGATCAAAAAAGGAGAAAAAGATAATGAGATAAACAAATGAGCGCAATTCAGTTCCTCTTTTCTATATCGAACTATTCCTTATATTAGCATTTAGATGTGATTCACACTAGAAACGGAAAAGAATATTTGGACAGTATAAAAATTTACAGAAGATAATTGAAAAATAGTGGAAAATGACGAAATAAACTATAGTATCAATACAATTATGTTTATATAATAACGAAGGAAATTTATGTGAAAAACTTCACCTATTTTAAGTGATAATATTTTAAACTTCCAGTATAATGATATAAAATGATTCTGTATTCCTAAAGTGCGAATTCCAAAAGTACTAGAAGAAAAGAAAGATGAGGTTTGTATGTATAGCAAAGAGAAAATATTTTTGGAGTATTTCTCCAAGTCTTATAACAAAGAAATGGGAGTCACCAATAGAATTGAAGGTTTAGATCAATTTTTCGAATTAGAGAAGAAGTTATTTCTACATATGTTTTCATATGAAATAGAAGAAGCAAAAGCGGTACTAAGAAAAATGATCGACTTAATTATCGCCAGAACTGGAAAACAAATGATATTAAATGTGAAAAATTACTACATTCAATTAGCATCCATTATGGCGAGAAAGCTTTACGAAAACCAAGTACCTACAGATAAAGTAATGGCCTTTAATATTGCAAGCGTTGATATTATCGATACACAAATGAATGATGCTCAATTTCTCCAATGTGCAGATGAGCTAGTAGAATTTTTTGTTTTAGTAATTACAGAAAGGAAAAAACCTTCCTTCGGTCACCAAACAGTGAATAAAGTAATATTATTTATCAACGACGGGATTGAGACTAGCTTAACGGTGGAAGATATTGCAAATCATTTCAATATTAGTACAAGTCATTTGTCTCGTATATTCAGAGAACATACTGGTGTAACTTTAGTAGAGTATTTAAATATTCGTAAAGTCGAAGAATGCCAATTTTTTTTACGGCACACGAATAAAGCTATTTTGGATATTTCAGATGCATTCCATTTTTGCAACCAAAGTTACTTCACGCGTATTTTTAAAAAGTATACAGGTGTAACACCTAAACAATTTAGAAATCATTTGGAACATCCAACCTTTAAATATGTTTTCCCTAACGAGCCTAAATCACTTTAGATTTGATAAATAGCTTCATAGTGATGTATACTCTGTATAGTTTGATAATTGTAGGTGAATGAATTGAAAAAGAAGATTAGTTTACTTTCTATTCTTGTGTTCGCAGCCCTTGTATTAGGGGGATGTGCAGGAGTAGAAAACAAAGAGGGTACTTTTTACAATATATTTGTTCGACCTTTTGAATTTTTGATACATTTCTTTGGTGAAATGTTCAATGGTAGCTATGGGCTAGCGATTATCGCAATCACAGTTATCATCCGTTTTGCGCTTATGCCATTAATGCTTAGAAACTATAAGCACCAGCAAGGCATGAAAGAAAAAATGGATAAATTGAAGCCAGAAATGGATGAAATTCAAAAGAAATTAAAAGAAACAAAATCTAAAGAAGAACAAATGGCTTTACAGCAAGAAATGATGGGGCTATATCGCAAACATGGTGTAAATCCATTGAATATGGGTTGTTTGCCAATGCTTATTCAAATGCCTATTGTCATGGGATTATACTTTGCTATTTCGCATTCAACAGAGATTAAAGCCCATCCATTTTTATGGTTTAACTTAGGCTCTCCTGATATCGCGATGACACTTATAGCCGGAGCAGTGTATTTCATACAAGCGAAAGTATCATTATGGACAGTACCAGAACAACAAAAGCAACAAATGAAGATGATGATTTATATTTCTCCTATTATGATCATGTTCATCTCGTTCAGCTCAATGGCAGCATTGCCACTTTACTGGGCAGTTGGTGGGCTTTTATTAATATTCCAAACATACTTAGGACGAAAATTCTATTCTAATCATCCAGAGAAAGCGAAAGAATCAGTATAAAAAACGAAGCTTCTATAGCTTCGTTTTTTCTTGTGAGGTGTATGCAATGAAAAGAAATTGGATTTTTGGTGTTTTAATTGTAGGAGCAGCAATTACTGCCTTAGTGTTTATCGTCCTAGGTAATTTAAATTTAGCAGTTTTATTTATGACAGCTATTTTTGCACTTAGTAATGGCTACCGAGCAATCAGTTTTAAAGAAAAAGGATTTCCACGTGAGGCAAAGTGGATGAGGACCATGGCGATTATCTTTACTGTTCTGTTTTTTGTCGTGTTAGGATTAATACTATTTTAAAAATGCGTTTACCTGAGAAAGGTAGACGTATTTTTTAATTAAAGGAAGATAGTCTAGCGAATTATTCAGGAAAAAATGGTAAACTAGAAGTATCGTTAGTGGAAAGAAGGAAGACGAGTACATGAAGTCAAGATATAGTATGTTGCAAAAAAAGAAAAGAAAATGGCCTTATATTGTTTCAGGATCTATTTTAGGCGTTTTAATAGTGGCAGTTGTCGGGTGGATTTGGTGGAATGACTGGGATATAGATAAAAGTATAGCTGCATTAGGAATTTCCCTTAAAACAGAGGAGTCTGTTCCTGTAGAAGAAAAACCTGTAGAAGAACCGGTAGAAGAAGAACCAGTGGTAGAAACCCCAACTGTTGTGGAACCTGAAGTTGATATGTCAGGAGCAAAAGGGTATGTGGGCAACGAAACATTGCCGGCAGAACCAACTTATGTGGAAGGGATATTGATTGCAAGTAAAAAATATCCATTACCATCTACTTATGCACCAGGGGAAAGCAAGGAAGCAAGAGCAGCTTTTGAGGAAATGGCAGCAGAAGCAAAACTTTCTGGTTATGAACTGGTTGCATTTAGTACGTATCGTTCGTTTGAATATCAAACAACTTTATATGAAAAGTATGTAAGTAACGATGGTCAAGAGGCAGCCGATCGCTATAGCGCTAGACCGGGATATTCTGAGCATCAAACAGGACTTGCTTTCGATATAGGAGAAAAGCATTTTGAACAACATTTTGCTAGAGAGAGCTTCGGAGAAACAGAAGCTGGCAAATGGGTGGCTGCCAACGCCTATAAATATGGTTTTATCATGCGCTATCCAAATGGAAAAGAAAAAATTACTGGTTATATGTACGAACCATGGCATTTCCGATATGTAGGTAAAGAGCTTGCCCCAAAGGTTTTTGAAGCAGGAATAACGTTAGAAGAATATTTCAACTTATAAATGAAAAGAGGTTTCCGACTTTGGAAACCTCTTTTTTATAATATTGGAGATAGCAATCGAGCAAGTGATTCTTTAAACTTAATCATTTTAGTACGTTCCTCGTAAATCTCCCACGTCATCTCCGTTGATATTTTCATATCCTCTTCGAAAATTTCAGCTAGCTTATGAGAAGTTTCCCGATCATAAATAAATGCATTCACTTCAAAATTCAACTTAAAACTTCGAACGTCAATATTAGCTGTCCCTACAGTAGACGCTTCATCATCAATTACAATCATTTTTGTATGCAAAAAGCCATTTTCGTAAATGTAAATTTTTGCTCCAGCTTTTATTAGTTCTCCAACATACGAGTAAGTAGCCCAATAAACAAAAATATGGTCTGGTTTGTTTGGAATCATGATCCGCACATCGATACCTGATAAGCAGGCAATACGTAATGTGTCCATAAAACTAGCATCCGGGATAAAGTATGGAGTTTGGATATAAATATACCTTTTAGCCATCATGATTAACTTTAAGTATCCATTTTTAATTTGTTCCCATTCGGAATCCGGACCGCTCGAAACGATTTGCAAACCGACAGAACCTTTTAAAGGGATAGCCGGGAAAAAAATATCGGAGTACTCGATATCATGTTCAGCAGAAGCCTGGTTCCAATCCAGTATAAAACGTGTTTGGAGCGGATGGACGGAGCTCCCCTCAATGCGTAAATGTGTATCTCGCCAATATCCAAACTTTTTGTTTAATCCTAAATACTCATCCCCCACATTAAATCCACCTATATAGCCAATACGGCCATCAATCACGACAATTTTTCGGTGATTTCGATAATTCATCCGAGGATTAATGAGAGGTAAAATGGCAGGAAAGAAAGCTTCCACCCTTCCACCCAATTCAATTAGTTCTTTAAAATGTCTTTTCCTTAAGGAACGGGATCCTGTATCATCGTATAATATTCGAACCTTTACCCCTTGTTTTGCTTTTGCTAAAAGCATTTGGTAAATCTTCTGCCCGAGGTTGTCTAAACGAAAGATATAATACTGAATATGAATATGATCTTTCGCATTTTCTAAATCATGTAAGAGGGCATCGAATTTTTTACGACCATCCGTGAAGATTTCTACATCGTTGTCTTGTGTTAAGACTGCGTGGTTATTGTGCAAATGCATAATAATAAGCTCTTTATAGTGACTAGCATCATCTAGGCGGAAATCGAATGAGTCATCCTCTATTGCTTCCATTTGGAATTCGATCAGCTTATCAATTCCGATTTTGTTTTTTCCTTCCCATCGAAACAAATGCTTTTTACGTAACTTTCTTCCAAATAACAAATATATACCAAATCCTACGATAGGGATAAAAAACAGAATCATAATCCAAGCCCATGTGGAAGAAGCGTCCCGCCTTTCCAAAAATATTAATGCAATAGCAAGGAAAATATTTAAAATAAGAATGCCAGAAACGAGTAGGCTATAAACGCTTGCTGCCATAGTAACACCCCCTAAAGTGAAGTTTATCTTCAGTATAGCCGATTTAACGAAAAGAAAGAAGAAAAGCAAATATCTACTACAATTTGGCGTAATCGCGACATCTATTGAATTGCACCAGATGCTTAGAAAAATAATACCCTTACCGCTGGATATATTAAACTACATCTACCTTCCTTTTGAAGGGAATAGGAAGTTTGTATTCCTTAAATGTTCAATTTAGTTAAAAACCCACTTGACCAATAGGAATAAAAGAATTATTATATGTTAAGAGTTAAATAGGGAGGTATTTGAGGTGGATTTATTATTCATTATTCTTAACGTGATAGCCTTATTGGTTTTCGTTGGAATATTAATCATAATGCAAAAGAAACATGTTTCATTTTCGAAAAGAGTATTTACAGCGTTAGGACTAGGGATTGCTTTAGGCTTAGCACTTAACTTTATTTACGGAGCAACTTCAGAGGTATTAGCCGACTCTGTACTATGGTATAACCTAATTGGAACAGGTTATGTGAAGCTTCTTCAAATGATTGTAATGCCATTAGTATTTATCTCAATTTTGGGGGCATTCACGAAAATTACTATTGGTAAAAACTTCGGGAAAATGGCGGCAATCATTTTAAGCATTTTAATCGGTACGACAGCAATAGCTGCACTTGTAGGGATAGGCTCAGCGGCGATATTTGATTTGAATGCAGATCAAATTGTACAAGGAGATGCAGAATCAGCTCGTGCAGAATATTATGAAGGCCGCTCGGCGGAAGTAGCAGATAAAACGCTTCCTGATCAAATCATTGAATTGCTTCCTGCAAATCCATTTTTAGATTTCACAGGAGCACGTTCTACATCTACTATCGCGGTAGTTATTTTTGCGGCATTTTTAGGATTCGCCTATTTAGGGGTTTCGCGTAGAGATAAAGATAATGCAACCATTATTAAAAAGGGTATTGATGCAGTTTATGCACTTGTCATGAGTGTAGTGAAAATTGTATTACGTTTAACGCCATACGGAATTTTAGCAATTATGGCAAGAACAGTAGCAACCTCTGATTTTGGGGCAATATTCAACTTAGGTAAGTTTGTAGTAGCTTCTTACGTAGCACTTGCAGTAGTGTTTGGCATGCACTTGCTAATTATTTTGTTATCTGGACTAAATCCAATAACTTATTTGAAAAAAGCAGCAGAGCCATTACTTTTTGCATTTACATCACGTTCAAGCGCAGGGACATTACCTATTAATATTAATACACAAACAAACAAATTAGGTGTATCAGAAGGAGTAGCTAACTTCTCAGGATCATTTGGTTTGTCTATAGGACAAAACGGATGTGCTGGTATATATCCAGCAATGCTTGCATTTATGATTACACCATCACAAGGGATTAATCCATTAGATCCGATGTTCATCTTAACGGTGGTAGCAGTTGTTGCGATCAGTTCATTTGGGGTTGCAGGTGTAGGGGGCGGAGCAACATTTGCCGCAATTCTAGTACTATCTGCTTTAAATTTACCAGTTGCTTTAGCTGGTTTACTCGTTTCAGTAGAACCATTAATCGATATGGGTCGTACAGCAGTAAACGTAAGTGGTTCGATGACAGCAGGAGTTACTACAGCAAAAATTACCGGTGAGTTAGATAAAGACGTATATAACGCACCGTTAGAAACACAATCAGTAGAAGCTTAATAGAAATATGAAAAGCCGTCCTTTCGAGGGCGGCTTTTCTGTGTTTTATTGTGTATCTCTGGCATTCGAGAACGTTCTGCAACAATATGTCTAAGCTAGTACGTTAGATTTATCGGCACCTCATGTGCAGTATAGGGGAAACTGCGTCGTAAAGAGATACGGCAAAGGCAATTGATTTCCGCTCCAGGCGGACGCTTACCGCGGGGCGGGCGGTGAGCCTTCTCGTCGCACGCTCCTGCGGGGTATCACCTGTCCCGCTGATCCCGCAGGTGTCGCCGCCTTGCGCTTACATCAATAGAACTTGCTGACTAATCCATAATTAAATGCAAAAAAGCTCTTTAATTTATTTACCACTGTCAAGCTGTTTCTCATTTAAAATCATTTTATGTGCAGTACAAATTATAGGGAAGGTTGCTATTAGCCATTCAAGCAATGGGTCCCAACAATTGCTAGATAGTATATCTTTTCAACTAATCAAAGGTTTTCACCCATAGAAAATGCAACATCGTACTAAATTTAGTGTCTCATTATGGAGTAAATAGCATACTCTATTGGATTGTAGTGAAGGGGTGGCGACTCCGACGGGAACAGTACGAGCTGAAAGCCCCGCAGGAGCGAGAGCTCCGAGGAGATTGAAGCCGTGCCCGCGGAAAGCGTCCACCCTGAAGCGGAAATCCAAGCGTCCACTTCATTCAACTCACTACCGCACAGTATCCCTAAACTGCAAGTCACCTACATTTTTGTCCAGCCCTTCCTAAATAATTTCCTTACACTTTACATAGATTTAACATACGGATTTTCAATATTAGGAAAATAGTTTGCTATAATTTAACTAAATATGCATAACAAGGAGTTGGATAAATGCTACAAGCGATTGATCTTCACAAGAAATTCAAAACAAAAGAAGCGGTTCGTAAAGTTAATATGCAACTGGAGGCAGGAGAATCTGTTGGGCTACTCGGTCCAAATGGTGCTGGTAAATCTACAACTATTTCCATGCTTTCTTCTTTAATTATGCCGACAAATGGAGAGGTGTTATGGAATAACGTATCCGTTAATAAAAACCCAGAGGCTCTCCGTAAAGCGCTCGGTGTCGTACCACAAGAAATAGCATTGTATCCAGAGCTCTCTGCAAAAGAAAACTTACACTTTTTTGGACGTATTTATGGATTGAAAGGACAATTGCTCGTAGAACGCACGGAAGAAATTTTACAGAAAATCGGTTTGACTGACCGCAAGAACGATATAGTGAAAACCTTTTCTGGGGGTATGAAGCGTCGTTTAAATATTGGAGCAGCTCTTTTACATAATCCATCTATATTAATTATGGACGAACCGACAGTTGGGATTGACCCCCAATCAAGAGCGTATATTTTAGATACTGTCAAGCAGCTCGTTGAAGAAGGCATGACATTACTTTATACAAGCCACTATATGGAAGAAGTGGAGCTTCTCTGTGACAAGATTTATATTATGGACCAAGGTGAAATTATAGCGTATGGAACAAAAGAAACATTAAAATCGCTTGTATCGGACAATCAAACTATCGAATTAAAAGCGCATATTCTATCACAGAAATTCGAGGAGGCGCTAAAAAAGTATTTTCCAACTGCTAATATTCGCAAAGAAGATGAAATACTTTTGATTACAATGCCTCAAAACGAAGAGCCACTGGCGACTATATTTGCAATTGCTGCAAAAAATGCAGTGACTATTACTTCTGCGATTGTGAAAGTTCCTTCCCTGGAAGATGTATTTTTACATTTGACAGGCAGAGCATTGAGAGATTAGGGGGGAGAATCTGAGATGCTATTTAGTTTAATTGGAAAACAGATGAAAATGTTGCTGCGTAACAAACAGCCGCTTATTATTTTGCTAGTGATGCCTGTTGTGCTCATTACCATCCTTTCTACTGCTCTTGCTAGTGTGATGAATAGTGAGGAAGAAGCAGCTATTCAGGCTAAATTTGTCCTAATAGATGAGTCGAGCTGGGAGCAGGAAGAGGCTTCTATTAAAAGGTTTTTGGAAGAAGAGGGAGTTAGCGGACCTGCTCTGGAGGCCTTACTTCAAGTTTTCAAGGGCAACGATCCTATTCACATTTTAGAAGAATCTATTTTTGGCTCGGAAGATATTAGTAAATATATTTCAAAGGAAAATAGGCAATTTGCTGAACTCGATATTCTTAGAAAAGACAAAGAAATCGATGGCATCTTATTAATTCCTGCAGACTTTCGCTTTAATTACATAAAATCAGCTTATTTTGATGAACAGGAAACACCTGATATGGATTTGTTTTTAAGCCAAGAAAATGGAATACGCGCTTCGATTATCCAATCGGTGCTAGATGAGTGGCAAACTGGTTTTACTAAATCGCTTGCTTTAACGAAAGTAGGAATTTCAGCTGACGAAGTAATGCTGAATGGGCAAGCGGTTGAAAGAATAGAACAGTCGTTACAAGGAAGTGAGCGAAAAATTCCTGCTTCGATTTATTACACAGTTGGAATGCTTGTGATGTTTGCTCTTTATATACCGACATTTTTGGCTGGTTTCGCTTTGCAAGAAGTACAGTGGAAAGTATACGATCGAATCCTCTTAGCAGGTGTACCCGCCACACTATATGCTTTTTCTATTTTTATAACGGGAATGATTATTGCACTGATGCAGCAAGTCATCATCCTACTTTACGGTAAATTTGTGTTAGGGATTGACTGGATTGGTTTAGAGGGAATGGCTTTAATCGCGTTAAGCTATAGTTTATTTATCGGAGGGCTTTCTGCATTACTTACAACCTTACAACTACGAACGAAGTCAGAGGGAGTTGCTAATATATTCAGTGGTTTAGTAGTTTCCATATTCGCTTTTTTAGGAGGTTCGTTTTTTAACATAGGGGACGTCTCTAGTCTCCTTGCAAATATAGGGAGTTTTACCCCTAATGGAGCAACAATGAGCGCTATTTTAGCAATTCAAAAAGGACAATTATTAGAAGTCATTTGGTTTTATATGTTCACTTTGTATGGATGGTTTGTTATTTGTATATTGCTATCCATTGTTTTATTTCCAAAAAGAGGGGTGACATCGTGAAAGGAATATGGCTCGCAAGACTGCAAAACTTGAAACGAAAACCTCTCGTTCTTATTTCAATGACGGTTATGACTATTATTTTTGCGTATATATTAAGCGGTGGCGTCGGTAGTAGTATAACTTTATTAGTTGCGACGGATGACACGGACATGAGTAATAAGGTTTTGGAAAGGCTACAACATGAGGATGATTATTCTATAACCGTTTTATCAGAAGCAGAATTGCAAGAAGTGATGAAGGAAAAGAGGGACAAAATCGGCTTACAGCTTCAGGAAAAAACGTATTCTGTTTTAGTAGATATCGAATCAGACGTCGTAAGAATGCTTTCTCTTGAAGTAGTAACTATCTATAACGAGCTTGCCTTTCAAGAACAGATAATTACCAATGCTGGAGAGAGTAAGTGGGAAGAAGTAGAGGAAAGCATGGCGGAAGAACCATCATTTCTATTGAAAAAGTCTTCCATGGATGAGTCCCAAGTATTTAGATATGACGGGGCCCTTCAAAGTCTTTTTGGGTTCATGCTCTATTTTGTCTTTTATACAATTTCGATCAACGTCCAGTTTATATTAGAGGATAAACGAACAGGAATATGGAATCGTTTGAAGCTTGCATCTATAAGTAGATTTCAATTGTATTTCGGTCATTTATCATTTAGTTATCTTATTGGACTTATACAAATGCTGTTAGTCATTTTCTTGTTTCGCTTCATCATTGGTACAAATATGTACGGTGGGTTCTGGAAAGTGGTCGTTATTTCTAGTGTGTATGTATTACTCGTCATGGCGTTTTCATTGTTTATTATCTCACTTGTGAAAACCGTTAGTCAGAGCAGCGTTATTATTTCTTTACTTGCTGTGGCCTTTGCAATGATTGGTGGGGCATACTGGCCGCTAGAAATCGTTCAATCAGAAGGACTGCTTGCGTTGAAGTGGATATCTCCTATTTATTACGGAATGGAAGCTTTAAAAAGAGTTACCATTTATGGGGAAACTTTAGGTGGAGTCTTTTCGTATATATGTATGATGATACTTTTAGCTATATTGCTAATCGTGATTGGTATTACTTTACTAGAAAAAAGGACAGAACGATACCATTCTAGTGAATAGATAGGGGTGTTTGGGATGTACTGGTGTAAAATTGCAAGGACAGAAAAAGAATTTGAAGCGATTGCTAGACTAAATTATCAAACGTTTGTAGAAGAAATTCCACAGCATGAACCAGATCCAAGTGGAATGAGGATAGATCCATTTCATCATGAAAACGTGTATGTCATTGTGCTTAAGGATCAAGAGCTCGCAGGGATGGTTGCATTTCGTGCAGTCCGTCCTTTTTCCTTAGATTTAAAGCTTGGACCAGTAGAGGATTTGCTTCCAGAAGATGCGCTTAACGGACTGTTGTGTGAAGTGCGTCTAATGGCAGTCGATAAAGCTCATCGGAATGGACGAGTATTTTACTATTTAGCGCGTGCATTATCTGATTATGCGTATGAGAACGGATACGGGGCGGCTGTTATATCTGGGACTATTCGTGAACAAAAGTTATATAATCAGCTAGGTTTTGAACCTTTTGCAGAAACAGTCGGGACAGGGGATGCCCTTTTCGTCCCAATGGTGCTGACAAGAGAGCGATTTGACCGTTCCGTTGCTGCTCGTTTTAAGCAAAAAAGATATTCGTTTTATCCAGGGCCTGTTCAACCAACGGAACTGATTCAACAGGCATTTTTAGAAAAACCGATATCCCATCGCTCGCATGCATTTGAAGTGATGCTTGAACGAGTAAAAAATGAACTTTTGAAGATGAGCGAGGCAAAGTATGTACATCTTTTAGCTGGAAGTGGGACACTTGCAAACGAAGCCATGATTGCCCAATTATATGTATTAGGAGAGAAGGGGCTAATACTTACAAATGGTGCATTTGGAGAACGCTTGGAAAAACAAGCCAGCCGATGGGGGCTTGCTTTTGAGGTACAAGCCTATGAGTGGGGAACATCATTTGATAGGATGGAAATTGAAAAAGAACTTGCAACTGGTAACTATAGCTGGTTATTAATGACGCATGGGGAAACTTCTACGGGAATGTTGAATGATATCGAAGCATTCGCTAATATATGTAAAAAGTATAATGTGCTGCTTTGTGCAGATTGTGTAAGTTCTTTTGGCGCGTTGCCATTTTCAATGGCTGGCGTGTATTTAGCTACTGGTGTCAGTGGAAAAGCTTTAGGAACAATGAGTGGTTTAGCATTCGTCTTTTCTAACTCGGAAATTGTGACGAGCGATAACATTCCGGCTTATTTAGATATTGGTCTAACAGCTAGTCAAACGACTCCCTTTACGATGTCCTCCCAGCTTGTACAAAGTTTGGAGAATGCCCTGAAAGCCTATGAAAAAGGTGTAAGATATACACTTTTACAAAATCGGATGAAGTTTATCGAGGAAGAAGTGAAGAAGCAGCAAATCCTATTATTAGCGAATGATCATTACCCAATGATTATTACTTGGCAGGAAAAAGTCTTTCCTCATTTAGCCGAGGATGCACGAATGTCGGGCTTCGATCTTCATTATAAAAGTGATTATTTAGTAGAACGAGGACTGCTACAGGTTTCATGTATTCAACCAGATTTTGAAGATGCTTGGTCGAAGTTTACAAATTGGCTGGATAATTATCGGGCATACCATACAAAGTAAATGATGATTGAAAAAATAATAGATCGTCTTAAATAAAAAGTGTTGTCTCCCAGTCAGTTTTGATGGGGAGACGACACTTTTTTATAAATTTCTTCGATATATTTTTTATATGGTGTGTCTGGCATTTCACGAATATTATCCAAAGCAACTTGTACTGCTTCCATTGCCTTCTCCTGCTGATCTAACTCTAGGTAGCATAAAGCTATATAGGCATCTTTTTCATAGAAGATGGATAAATCGATAGGATGATGAAGAACATCTGGAATGACAACCTCCTGTAATTTATCAATAGCCTGCTCATATTGCTCCAAACCGTATAATATTTTTCCTTTTTCTAGCAAGAAAAACGGCGTGAATAATTTTTTGTTTATACCTTTAATTGAAAGTGCATTGAATAAATGATTTGCTTCTTCATACATTTTTTTATAAGAATTTAAGTAATGGATTTCCGCGTAATAAGTGAAGATTTTCGAATCCTCGTCATCGGCAAATTCACTATATGCAAGAAGCTTGTTTAGATAATACTCCTTTTTTATCTCATCCTCTGCCATCATCGCTTGTGCAGCAGCTAATCTATATAAATTATCCACTTGTTTAAATATTTTATGTTTGTTCGAATAATGAATTGCCTTTTCCATTACTCGAATAGCTTCTTCGTATTTGCCAACAGCAAAATATAAAGTAGCTTCTAAATAGTCGTAGTCCAACCGAGAAAGGGGATCTATCCATAACGGATTTGCTTCCAATTTTCCACGTTCTGCAAGAAGTATGTCCAGTGACTCCTGGTATTGGTGCTTTCGATATGGAATTACTGCAAGGGATGTCCCAATATCTGCCCGTTTCGTAGTTAAGTTTAATTGCTCATACATTACTGCAACTTGTTTTAATAGATCCTCGGAATCACTATTATTAGTAAAAGCTAAACAGCGACTGTACATTTCAAGTAAACGAGCAGCTTCATATCCCTGTGTAAGCTTAGGTACATAAGGTTTTACTAATTCTATCAATTGCTCATGCTCATTTGTTAGATCTTCATAATTGGTGCTAAAAAGAATTTCTGCTTTTTCCAGTATATCCCTTAATTCGAGGTTGCTGACCTCTTCTAAAAGATTCGTCACATCCACATTTAGTCGTTCTGCTATATAATTCAAGCTCTCCATGGAGGGGTTTGCTTTGTTGTTTTCGATTAAACTAAGCATTCCTTTTGTGAGCTCTGTGCCCGCAAGAGTTTCTAGTGTCATCTTTTGTTGTTTTCTTAGTTTGCGAATTCGCTCTCCTAAGGTTGACATGTTATACACCTCATTTTATCTCGCATTAACGGGCAGTAAGACTCCCACTTCAAATTTAAGAAAAGCAAAAAGCTAAGTGGGATATCCACTGCTGGCATGCGCCCGATTGGTTTAACTATCAATCAGTGGGGGCGAATTACCCCTTGATTGAAGTTTTATCTTATTAGTTTAATTATATTAAACTTTTAATTGAAATGGAAGGGATGCTATGCTATTATTTGTTTAATTAAATTAAACATTTCAAAGGGGAAATGAAAATGGAAGAAGTGCTAAAGCTTAAAAGGGCTACTTATCATTTGTGGACGTTTACGATTAGTAAAATGATTTCTAGTTTTGGTGCACAAGTGTATGCTTTTGCAATTAGTTTTTATATTTTACAGTTGACGGGGTCCGCTTCAAACTTTGCATTGAATTTGATTTGCAGTATTTTGCCAAGGACTTTAGTAGCGCCATTTGCAGGCTATGCAGCGGACAGATATTCGAGGAAAATGATTGTTATTGTAGCACAAATTGCAACGACTTTAGCGATATTAGGGCTGCTTATTGTTAGTTTAAGGGCTGATTTGTCATTAGTAGCGATTTATACTACGACTGTTGTTTTATCGTTAGCTTCTACGTTTTCTAGTGTCACATTTAGCTCATCCATTACAGGATTAGTGGATGAAGGACGAATTCAAAAAGCGATGTCGATGAACCAAATGTCGATTTCATTTGCTGCAATAGGAGGTCCTGCATTAGGTGGATTATTGTATGGAGCAGTTCCTATGCCAGTGTTCTTAGTTATGTATATGGTTGCGTCCATTATTGCAGTAATTTTAGAATCTACGATGAATTTTACTTTATTTGCAAAACGCAAAGAAGTGGTGGAGGGAGAAGAAAAAGAACCAATGCTTCAAAGTATGAAAGAAGGATTGCGTTATTTGAAAAACCAACCCATCTTGAAAGCGATTGTGTGGATTTCACTTTTCATTAACTTTTTATTTGGTGCTTATATGGTAGGATATTCGTTTATTTTAATCGAAAAGCTAAAAGTGGCTTCCGAGCATTTTGGATTAACAGAGGGTGCTTTTGCGGTAGGCATGTTGCTCTTATCCATTTACTTCTCTACTAGAAAAGAAGTGAAGTATCCTTTATTGCTTTCCAAGAGAAGCATAGTGATAATGGGGATCCTCATGGGAGCAGTAGCTTTACCGTTAATCTTTAGCATGTCCTACAATATTACATTCGGTTACTATGCTGTTTTAATGTTTTGTCTCGGAGCGGCGATGATCATCACTAATACTCCTATGCAGGTGATGATGCAAAAGATGATTGAGGATGATTACAAAGGCCGCGTATTTTCTATTATAGAGACGATGGCGATGGCGCTTATGCCCCTAGGAACTGTAATCTATGGATTTTTATATGATTTGTTGCCTGCAGAAGGTATTCTTATCGTATCGAGTCTGTTATTAATAGCGGTTGTATTGATACTTGCAAGACCATCTGTTATTCGTACCGCACATCCTGAACTGAAATAGAAAATGCCAAGGAGCGATTCCTCGCTTCCTTGGCATACAATTTTATGCTACACCTTTAACGTCTTCTTTGAATTGCGGAATGCGAATATCAATCCGATAGATAATATGGCCAGTACACCAGACAAGACATAAATATTATCCGGTTGAACGGTGAACAACCATGCAAATAATAATGGACCAATGATTCGGCCGAGATTATCCATTGAATATGCCATCCCAGCTGCCGTACCATAGCGTCCACCTGACTCTTTGGAGGTAAGTGAAACAATCGTTGTTCTTGCAAGTGCATTTCCTGCAGTGAATACGCATAAGGAGAAACCAGCCCAGAAAATACTGTTTGTAAATACAGTCATAAACAAGCCAATTGCCGTGAAAATTTGTGCATATAAGAGCCACTTTGTTTCCGTGCCATTTTTTATACGACGTACGACGCCTCCTTGAATAGCTGCATCAACAAATCCACTAAACATAAATAAATAACCAATTTGAAGTGGGGTAATGTCTATTCTTTCAATTTGGAACAGTTGGAACGTAGCCTCTAAACCAGCAAGTAAAAAAGTGACCATAAATGAAAACAAAAATAAATACTTAATACGATAACTCCAAAGACTTGCGGCACCTTTGGGAAGAAGAGCGCGTTTGTTTGCTTCACCAGTACGTTCTGGTTCTTTCAAAATAATAAATGCATACACAAAAATCGCCAGTAATAACAATGCCGAAACAATAAACGGAAGTGCTAAGTTAACATGTCCAAGTACACCGCCAATTGCAGGTCCAAAAATAAAGCCTAAACCAATCGACATCCCAAGAAAACCCATATACTTATTACGATTTTCTTCATCTGATAAATCAGCAGCAAATCCAGTTACCGCTGCGTAAAGTGCACCAGAGAATAATCCTCCCACTACACGGGATAAATAAAGCATAAACAATGAATCAAAAAATAAGGAAAATAGCCAGAAGCTCAAACTAAATCCAACTAGCCCAACTAATATAAGTGTTTTCCGACCAACACGATCAGAGAGCATTCCCCAAAATGGTGCAGTGAAAAAAGCGGCTAGGGAGTAAACGGTTAATAAACCGCCAACATGAATCTCGTGATAATGCTGATGTAAAATGACTTCGGGTAAAACAGGAATGATAATCCCGAAACCTAGATAAACTAAAAACTGTATGGACATTAATACAAAAAGAGTCTTTTTCATACAAAAACCTGCCTTCTGGAAAACTTCTACTCTCTATATTACATGTTTTCATACGGTTTGGCACATTGGAGATGGAGTCCTTTTTTTATGTAGTTAATTCATTGAATGTGATGGAAAACTCAAAAAAGCCATCCCCTGAAATTTTGGGATAGCTCTTCGTTTAAAAACTTCGTGGTTCGGAAATGCTTTCCATAGCGTTTGAAATTTCTTGCACATGCGGAAAAGGGAATGCTAGATCAGCCAAAGATACGAAGCCAACAAGTAAACCATCCTCCATTACGGGGAGCCTACGAACTTGATTGCGCGCCATCACTGCTGAAGCATCTGTGGTTGTATCGTCAGGAGAAACGGAAATGACTGATTTCGTCATGACATCTTCTACTTTACTTCGTACATCTCTTGCAACAGCACGTGTCACGATATCCCGATCCGTAATCATACCAACCAATTTTTTGTTACTGACCACTGGCAAACAACCGATATCAAGTGTTCGCATTTGATCTGCCACTTCATTTACATAATCTTGTGGATTACATGTTACTACTTCTCTACTCATCACATCTTTCACGTTCATATTAATTCACTCCTTTTGTTCGCAGTTTTCTTTTTGTAACTGTCTAGTTTCAGCGCCTTCCCCCTTGGGGTCAAATTTGAAAAAGCTACTCCTGCGCAAAGCTCGTCGCAAACAAAATCGCTTGTGGTGGCTGAGGAGCTGCCTCCTTGGCCTGTACAATACGGGTTATGTCTGCTTTGCCACACGATGTGGCGCACTTTGCAGACCTACCCCACCCCATTTGCCTGTCGGGGCAGACATAGGCGCTTCCACATTTCTTTACTAGTTTGGTTTACAAAAGTTTAAAATATGTAATATAAAAGAAAGTTTAAAATGAATAAAAAAGTGGTATGATAAAAACAAAATAAAAAACAAAAGAAACTTTTTTCAACATAAATCGTAATAATAAATGGAGAGGACGAGGTGGATAGAATGGCAAAGGAAGTTGATTTAAAGAAAATTGTAAGTAATCTTTCAAAGCTGGGTGTTACAGTTACAATGACAAAATCGAGACTTGACATACTTAAAGCGTTAGCACCACCAGCACAAACTCCCCACACGCAAAGTTAAAAAGAGTGGCTCGAAAAGTTCGTATAAAATTGAACTTTAGAGCCACTCTTTTTAGATCCATTCTTTTTTAGTCATCATCTTCATTTTTAGCGAACATATACGTTTTATGGTGAAATTTCATACTGAATACGAGGCCGAGTGCGAGCATATTTCCCATGAGCGAACTACCACCGTAGCTTATAAATGGTAATGGAATCCCCGTAATTGGTAGCAATTGTATCGTCATCCCAATATTTTCGAACACGTGGAATGTAATCATTGCAATGATTCCTGCACATACATACGTGCTATACGCATCCTTAAGCTGAAGCGTAATTTTCGTTAAATGAAAAATAAGTAAAAAGAAAATACTGATGACAATGCTTGTACCTATAAAGCCATACTCTTCACCTATAACTGCAAATATAAAGTCGGTATGATTTTCAGGTACGTACACAACTCGTCCACCATAACCTTTACCAAATATTTCCCCTGAACCAATAGCGTTTAAGGAAGTGATTAAGTGCATTCCTTCATCGGAGGCATAGGAATAAGGATCAAGCCAAGAATATATACGAGCGAATTGGTAACCCTGTAAGCCGAACTTTTCCTGTAAAAAATCTTGCATATAAAGCGCCATCCAAAGAAGAGACGCTCCTATAGTTACGGATCCCAATAATAACGGCAGAATAATTTTCCAAGTTATTCCTGCTACTATAACTAACGCTGCTGTAATAGCGATAAAAACAAGCGCAGTTCCAAGGTCAGGCTGTTTGAGAATAAAGGCTAATGGAATCAGCAAGGTAATAGCGATTTTTCCGAGTAAAATAAAATCCGTTTTTAAAGACTTCATTAAATATACTTCATGATGATTTGTGATTAAACGGGCAAGAGCTAATATAAAAAAAGTTTTCATGAATTCGGCGGGTTGAATATCCCCAATAGGTAAGTGGAACCAGCTTTTCGCATTGTTTCTTGGTTCAACCAGTGCTAAGCTACCCGGCAAGATAAAAAGAATGAATAGTAGCAGTACACCAATACCATAAATATACCAAGACATTTTTTTGTACTGATCAGGTTCAAAAAACATGACAAGCCCGATAATGACGGCACCAACGCCATACCAGAAAACTTGTTTTGCTACAAAGTTGTATCCAGCATATTGACCAGTAGTTACTGCAGAAGAAATAGCAAGTAAACTAACGATTAAAAATAATAATATAATAAAAGCGAGGGTCCAATCGAAGCGATCGGCAAAGCCTTTTTTGTTTTCCATAAGAGTCACCTAAATTTCTTTCAAATTTCACTTATTCATTATAGCTTAAAATAATGTTTTTGGCTTGTAGATAAAAGAGACGAAGATTAAGATAAAGATGTTTCATTGGAAAAATTATGCTATTATATTATTTAGAATAAAGGGGTGAATTGAGTGGCAAAAAAAGAGAAAGAAATTGAAGAATATATAACGCATTTATATGTGCATGTAAATGATATCGAGCATTTTGTGTTGTTTAGTGGTATTACTGTTCACCAGTTTATTCGGCAATTCTCAGACTTGCCCGCTCTTTTATTGTTAAAGCATGAATACGAAGAAGCATCTTTTAATATTCATACACAGCTGGAGTTTGTTGTGCATGGCCAATATAACCGCTTTTTAAAGGAATTTGCAGAAAGGCCAACCGCTTTATGCTTATTAGACTTTACGGATGAACGTAAGTTAAATATGTTATCTCCTCAAGAGCAAGCGGAGCTGCTATATATCGCACATAAGAAAGAGACGTTACGTTTACCTTTTTATCATCATCTGCAAAATAGATTTGTTTATTTGACGGATGAGAGTGAACAAATAACGAAAATATATTTCCGTGACATAGAAGACTTCCATCAATTGGTTGCTAGTGTGTTTAATCAACAAATTAGTGAAAAAGTGAAAACTACTGCTTTTTGGCGTAAAAAAAACAACATCGTTTTACCGGAATTGACGACCAAAAAGATAGAAGCATATGCCGACTACTACGAGGATGGCGTCCTCATGTCTTTATGCAAAATAGGGAAGGCTAATTATGGCATTGAAATTAGAAGCTTACCCGATAATATATTTCCAGATGAAGTGCTAGGCGATTTAAAGCATCATTTAAAGAAGCCAGCTGATTTTTTAATCCAACTTTAATGTTAAAAACCTTTTGCAATGTTTAGGTGCAAAAGGTTTTTTTATAGAAAAATATTTAGTAGGTGGTACGTCACTATTTAGGGAATCTGTGCAGTAGAATGTTGTATTAAGTGACCGCTAGGATTTTCGCAGCAGGCGGACGCTTACCCCGGGGCGGGCGGTGAGCCTCCTCGTCGTACGCTCCCGCGGGGTCTCACCTGTCCCGCTGATCCCGCAGGTGTCGCCGCCTTGCGCTTCAATCAATGGGAATTTCTTGCTTATAAAGTATCTGCATTTAGCAGGATAAAATTCGAATTACTCAAACATAACATCTCTTAAGAATTATCGATTTTAACAGTAAACTTGTGACTAATATGGTGGATTGTAGCGAAAGGGCGGCGACTCCAGCCGGCGGAAAGCGTCCGCCCTGCAGCGGAAATCCTAGCGGACACTTCAATGAACTCACTACCGCGTAGTTGCCCTATAATACGCAACACACATACTTAATCTTCTTAACCCGTTTTGTTTTTATTATTTCCTAAATCATTCTTGTGCTAAAATGAGTGAATGTAATAGAACAGAGGTGTTTTAGAAGTGGCTTGGTTATTATTAATCATTGCAGGATTAACGGAAATCGTTTGGGCGATTGGTCTTAAAGAAGCAAATGGCTTTACGGAGCTAGTGCCTTCTATTATTACAATCGTCTTTTTAGTCGTAAGTTTTTTCGTTTTTGCAAAAGCAATGAAGACGATTCCAATTGGAACGGCATATGCTATTTTTACAGGGATCGGTGCGGCGGGAACTGTAATTGTAGGAATTCTATGGTTTCACGAGGAAGTTAGCTTCGGTAAGCTATTCTTTTTAGGTGTATTACTCTTTGGCATCATTGGGCTAAAACTAGTGGATGATGAAGAGGAGGTTGCATAATGGAGTGGCTTGTGTTAATTGTTGCAGGTATATTCGAAGTAGCATTTGTCGTCAATATGAAGCTCTCAGATGGCTTTAAGAATGTAAAATACACTATTTTTACTGTTATTTCTGCCTGTTTAAGCTTTTTCCTCTTATCACTTGCTCTTAAAGATATTGCTGTAGGTACTGGATATGCAGTATGGACTGGAATTGGAGCAGCCGGAAGTGTATTGATAGGCATGTACTTTTTCCATGAGAAAAAAAGCTGGAAAAAGTTATTCTTTTTAAGCTGCATTATCTTTGGTGTGGTAGGCTTGAAATTATTCGGATAGGTGTTCATCTAATGAGGCGGTCCGTGATAAACTGGTAGTATCCCAAAACGTGGAGGTTAGTTACAAATGAAAATAAAATTAGGCTTATTATACGGTGGTAAATCTGCTGAGCATGAAGTGTCATTACTTACAGCAAGAGCAGTATCCCAGGCGATAAATTTTGAAAAATATGAAGTATATCCAATATATATAACAAAAACAGGTGAATGGATAAAAGGAAGTGTTTTGACTGGTCCTGCGGAATCCGTGGAAACACTAAAATTTGGTGAGGCAGTGAGCAAGCCAAATAATATTTCAAGTTTCTTGCCGGTAGAAGGAAACGACGATTCTCAGCTAGATGTTATTTTTCCATTGCTACATGGTCCAAATGGTGAAGATGGCACTGTACAAGGTTTATTAGAAGTGTTGAATTTGCCTTATGTCGGAAATGGTGTTCTCGCTTCTGCTGCTGGAATGGATAAAGTAGTCATGAAGCAGCTTTTTGAAATAGCGGGATTATCCCAAGTTCCTTACGTGCATTTTATTCGTAAAGAATGGAAAAGTAACCAGGAGACGCTTATTCAGAAAATGGAAGAAAGCTTAAAATGGCCTATGTTCGTTAAACCGGCTAATCTAGGATCAAGCGTAGGGATTACAAAAGCAACGAACAGAGAAGAGCTCATTAAAGCAGTAGAATTAGCATTCAAATATGATCGTAAAATTATTGTAGAACAAGGAATTAAAGCGCGCGAATTAGAAATGAGTGTGCTAGGAAATGATAATCCAAGATGTTCTATAGCTGGCGAAGTATTGCCTACAAAAGATTTTTATGATTACGAAGCAAAATATGAAGATGGTACGACAAACTATGCTATACCAGCTGTAGTATCTGCTGATTTGCTGGAGAGAATGGAAGATGCAGCGATTCGTGCATTTAAAGTACTTGATTGTTCTGGGCTTGTTCGTGCAGACTTTTTTGTGACGGATGAGGAAGAAATTATTATCAATGAAGTAAACACAATGCCAGGTTTTACACCGATTAGTATGTATCCGAAGCTTTGGATAGAATCTGGTTTATCTTATTCGGGTCTAATTGAAGAATTAATCATGCTAGCTCTAGAGCGTTACGAGGAAAAGCAACAGCTTGAGCATTCGAAGGACGGAGAGTGAGCAACTTGAAGAAAAGCTTAGCAGAAATCGCAAACTGGTTAGGGGAAGATGTTTCTCTTGAAAATAATCCCCTAGTTTCAGGCGTTTCGATTAATACAAGAACATTGCAGCCCGGCGATTTATTTATCCCTTTTCGCGGGGAAAATGTAAATGGCCATCGTTTTGTGCAAGACGCTTTTGATAAAGGAGCAGCAGCGTCTCTATGGTTAAAGGACGAACCGAATCCACCAAAGGATGTTCCGCTTTTATTTGTCGAAAGTGGCGAAAAAGCACTTCAGCAAATGGCGGAAGCGTACCGAGAAGAATTGAATGCAACTTTTATAGGAATCACGGGTTCAAATGGTAAAACATCAACGAAGGATTTAGTGGCTGGTATACTTTCGCCGTATTTCCGTGTGAAAAAAACGGAAGGTAATTTTAACAATGAGCTAGGATTACCTTTAACAATTCTTGCCCTTGAAGAAGATACGGAATTTGCTGTATTGGAAATGGGGATGAGTTCATTTGGTGAAATAGAGTTTCTATCCAAGCTTGCTAAGCCAAAGTATGTAGTTATTACAAATATAGGCGAAGCGCATATGCAAGATCTCGGCTCTCGCGAAGGAATTGCAAAAGCGAAGTTTGAAATTATTGCAGGCTTACAGGAAGACGGAAAGCTTTTCTATGATGGCGATGAACCATTACTACGTCCATTTATAGAAAATACTCCATCCTTACATTCTATATCTTTTGGTAAAGAGGAAGCCAATGATCTGCGTATTGTAGAAGTGACATTTACCGAACAAGGAAGTAAATTTCGTACAGACGGCTTGATCAACGAAGAAATGTCTATTCCTATTCTTGGAGAGCATCAAGTGAAAAATACATTAGCGGCTTTATTGATCGCAAAAGAAGTTGGGCTTACTTCCGAGCAGATGCGGATAGCATTAAAGGAAATCGTATTGACGGATATGCGTATGCAAGTAATAGAGGCAGTTAACGGGGCTATTTTCATTAATGATGCCTATAATGCAGCGCCAACATCGATGAAAGCAGCGATTTCTTTTGTAGAGAAGTCAACGATAAAATCAGATAAATGGCTTGTCCTTGGTGATATGCTGGAACTTGGTGAAAACGAAAAGCAATATCATGAAGAGATGAGCGCATATATCTCCGATAAAGAGTTTACTGGTGTTTGTTTATTTGGACCGAGAATGGAGTGGCTTTACAAGAAACTACTAGGTAAGTTTAATAACGAACAGCTTATCTGTGTTGAAAATGAATACGAGCAAATCATTTCATTTTTAAATCAAAGAATAAATGCAGATTCCATTGTTTTAGTAAAGGGCTCACGTGGTATGAAGTTAGAACAGATAATCGAACCGTTTCAAAAGTAAAAATTAGAAAGGAGTAGGGCAATATGAAAACAGGCGTCCTTTGCATTCACGGTTTTACGGGTGGACCATATGAGGTGCAGCCATTCGTGGAATTTTTACAGGAAAGGACAGACTGGAAAATTATTGTCCCTACACTTCCTGGTCATGGTGAAACGTTGGAATTACAAAATCTAACTGCGGAAAATTGGTTGATGGCAGCAGAGCTAGCATTAAGAAAACTTCTAAAAGAAGTGGACAAGGTATACATAGTTGGATTTTCCATGGGTGGGATTATTGCAATGTACTTAGCAATTCGGTATCCAATTGCCAAACTTATTTTGCTAAGTGCAGCAGCTAAATATATTTATCCTACACAGCTCCTGCAAGATATTAAAGAAATGGCCAAAGAAGCAGTGGAAGGAAAACTAGAGGACAATATTTTGTACAAGCGATATAGCTCTAAATTGAAAGAAACGCCGATTCGGGCGACGCTTGAATTTATCCGTTTAGTACGTATAGTTGAACCATATTATAGCCACATTAAAATACCAGTCTGTTTAGTCCAAGGTAAAAAAGATGGGATTGTCCCTTATACGACCGCTGAGTTTTTATTTGACCAAATTGGCTCCGAGGAAAAAGAACTGATCTTTTCCGAAACAGGTAAACACCATATTTGTTACTGTGAGGATTGCGAAGACTGGTTTTATCGAGCGCTAAAGTTTTTAACCGAAAAAGGAGTGGATAATTAAACTAATAATTATAACAGTTGCTATTTCGTTGCAACTAATAATAAGGCATGATATACTACGTTTAGAGCAATGGATACATTTTGTGTGAAGACTCTTCAGCTTTAATTGAAGAGTACTTTTTTTTGAACATAACGGTTTGTTTAGGTAGTAGGGATTGAATCTCTCACAAACGAACCGCTCGGCAAAAGACCGGGCTTTCCCTTTATATAAGACCCCTCTGAACTGAAAACCACAGAGAATTTTAAGTAACGGAAACGTTCCTCGTATAGGCTCGAATTTGCCGCAATTTCATCTGAAAATGTAACCATTTGTCAAAACAAAAGAAAAAGGAGATTAAAATTTTGACAAATTTTTCAGAATTAAATATTAGTGCTTCTACATTAAAATCCGTTCAACGTATGGGATTTGAAGAAGCAACACCAATCCAAGAAGGTACTATTACACATGCTATGAGTGGACGCGACGTTATCGGTCAAGCACAGACTGGTACGGGTAAAACTGCTGCATTTGGTATCCCTATGATTGAAAAAATCGATACTAAAAATCCTAACATTCAAGCTTTAATCATCGCTCCAACACGTGAACTTGCAATCCAAGTTTCCGAAGAGCTATATAAATTAGGGTATGATAAAAAAGTCCGTCTATTATCTGTTTATGGAGGCCAAGAGATTGGTCGTCAAATTCGCGCCCTTAAAAATAAACCACAAGTAATCGTTGGTACACCTGGTCGTATTTTGGACCATATCAACCGTCGTACATTGAAACTTGATCAAGTTCAAACACTTATCTTAGACGAAGCAGATGAAATGCTTAACATGGGATTCATCGAAGACATCAATACAATTTTAGAAAGTGTTCCTGATGATCGTCAAACACTATTGTTCTCAGCTACAATGCCGGGACCTATTCGTAAAATTGCAGAAAGATTCATGAAAGACCCAGTTGAAGTAAAAATCAAGTCTAAAGAAATGACTGTTGAAAACATTGAGCAGTTCTTTGTAAAAGCGCATGAGCGTGAGAAATTTGATATTTTATCACGTATTCTAAACGTGCACCAACCAGAACTTGCGATTGTTTTTGGTCGTACAAAACGTCGTGTAGATGAATTAGCGCACGCACTAAGCATCCGTGGTTACCTTGCAGAAGGAATTCATGGTGATTTGAGCCAAGCGAAACGTATGTCTGTATTAAAACAATTTAAATCAAATAAAATCGATATCCTAGTTGCAACTGACGTGGCTGCGCGTGGATTAGATATTTCTGGTGTAACACATGTTTACAACTTCGATATTCCACAAGATCCTGAAAGCTATGTACACCGTATCGGTCGTACAGGTCGTGCAGGGAAAAATGGTGTAGCTGTAACATTCGTAACACCAAGAGAAATGGGTTACTTACGTATCGTTGAAGATACAACGAAAAAACGTATGACTCCTCTTCGTCCACCAAGTTCAGACGAAGCACTAGTTGGTCAACAACGAGTAGCAATTGAATCATTAACAGAAATCGTGAATAAAAATGATTTAGGTGATTACCGTACACTTGCTGCGGAAATGCTTGAAAAGTTTGAAGCGGTAGATGTAATTGCTGCAGCTTTAAAATCAATGACAAATGAGCCAGATGATACTCCGATCGCTCTTTCTGAAGAGCGTCCATTACCTGCACGCAGAGAGCGTAGCGGTGGAGGCGGTTCTCGCTCTGGTGGTGGTTACAAAGGCGGATCTCGTTCTGGCGGACGTAGCTCATCAGGACGCTCAGGCGGCGATCGTGGATTTTCTCGATCAGGTGGCGGTTCACGTCCTAGCAGCTCGCGTCGTAGTAGTGGTCCACGTGACGGTTCTACTCAACGTAGCACTAGAACTCGTTCACCACGTAACGAAAACTAAAATAATATTTGTCTATAAGATGAATCGCGCATTTCGATGCAGATTCATCTTTTTTTATTTGGACATTCACCCAGCTAAAACATTCTTCTATAATTTGAAACATTTTCCCGCTGAAATCGTATACAATACAAGGGAAGAGGTGTTGATAATGAGAACAGAACCAATAAATAGAATATCTAAAAAAGGACTTCGTGTGTGGAGAATCTATGGGGTTTTCCAAACGCTAATAGCATTATTGCTCGGTATAGGGGCGGGGGTTATAAACTTCTTTACTGGTGAGTACATTTGGCTGTACATAGTAGATGTCGTAATTGTACTAATCATTGCATATTTACTCATTTATTTATTTCCGAAAGTTAGATGGACACGTTGGAGATATGAAGTAAGAGAGCAGGAAATAGAGCTGCAGCACGGTTTGTTCGTTGTAAAGCGGACTTTAGTGCCAATGGTTCGAGTCCAGCATGTCGACACTGAACAAGGGCCAATTTTACGGAAATATGATTTAGCATCTATTACAATTTCCACAGCAGCAACAAATCACACGATACCAGCACTAATAACCGCAGAAGCGGATGAACTACGTGGCAGAATTTCTGTACTTGCAAGGGTGGCGGAAGATGATGTCTAAAGAAAAATATAAATTACATCCGATTTCTGCAGTTATAAACTTTGTAAAAGTATTAAAAGAAATGATTATCCCGTTGATTGTAGTTATTGCAGTGAATGGTTTTGGAGGAAGTGGTGGTTCTGGCGATTGGTCCTCCTATATTACCTATGGAATCTATGGTATAATGCTAATCTTTTTGTTAGTTAGTGGCATTATCAAATGGAAACGATTCAGATATTGGTTTGAGGAAGAGGAGCTTCGTATTGAGTATGGTTTGTTCGTAAAGAAAAAGCGATATATTCCTTTTGAGCGTATACAAAGCTTGAACTATACAGAAGGTATTTTCCATAGACCGTTTGGACTCGTGAAAGTAAAAGTAGAAACAGCTGGCGGCGGAGCGACAAAAGAAGCAGACGCAGAGTTAACAGCGATTACAAAAGCAGCAGCGGAACAGATTAAACTTGAAATGCTACAAGCAAAAAATAAATTTACGGAACCATTAGACGACTCGGCGGAGGTTCAACAAGTAGTAAAAGTGGAAAGACAGTCCATTTTTAAAATGTCTCCAAAAGACTTATTTGTGCTTGCAAGTACTTCAGGTGGAGTGGGAGTATTTTTCTCTGGGTTAGCTGTCTTTGTCTCTCAATTTTCAAATGTTATTCCATATGAAGCGATTTATGAAGAAATAGTAGTGTTTATTCGTTTTGGTGCACTTATTGTGGCGTTGGTTGTTTTTGTTGTGTTATTAATCGCTTGGATTGTTTCCGTCGTGCTGACTTTTATAAACTACTACGAATTTATGATTATAGTAGAAGATGAAGAAATAATTATTACGAGAGGATTGTTAGAAAAGAAAAAAATAACGATCCCACTTTCCCGAATTCAAGGGGTAAGAGTTGTTGAAAATCCGTTGCGTCAGCTAATGGGCTATGCAACGGTAATTGTCGATAGTGCTGGCGGTTCTTTAGCGGAAAAAGATGAAAAAATTCGCTTGCTTCCACTTATTAAAAAAACGAAGATAACACCAATTTTACAAGAAATATTTCCAGAGCTTCAGTTTGATCCTATCCTTACGAAAATACCGAAAAGGTCAAGAAAGTTTTTCTATCGATTAGATTATATATGGATGATCCCGGTTGCTGGAGCAGTTAGTTATTTCTTTTATCCTTTTGGATTATTTTCACTTTTGTTATTCCCACTAAGCTATGGACTTGGTGTTTGGCAACAAAAAACAGCAGGCTATTATTTGAATGAACGTCAGCTGGTCATACAATATCGACTGTTCAGTAAAGTTATGGTGTGGATGGAAAAAAGAAGGATTCAATCAATGACGGAGCGTGCAACTATTTTTCAAAAGAAAGCAAACGTTTCATCTATTATCACAACGATTAAATCTGGTGTCACGGGAGTGTCAACAACAATCCCACATATCGAAAAAACGGATGCAGAAATGATTTTAAATTGGTACGAACCGCATCGAAAGATAAGCATAGAAATAGAACAGCCATTAGACTAGGCTGTTCTTTTATTGTTTCTCATAGGGTAAAGGTAAGTAACTATTTAGGGGAACTGTGAGGTAAGGTGTCCTATTAGGAGTTTACTATGACTTTCGCTTCAGGCGGACGCTTTCCGCCGGCATGACTTTAATCTCCTCGTCGCTAACGCTCCTGTGGGGCTTTCAGCTCATGCTATTCCGGCAGGAGTCGCCGCCTTCCGCTTCAATCATTATGGATGGGCTGCCAACTTGGTGTCTGCAGGTATCAAAGTTATAAATTTATCAAGTTTACCACTCCATAATAATCAAACCAAATTAGACAAGGCTATCACCAAATAAGTAGCTCGTTTATTAGGATAAAGCTCGGCTCGTCTTTTTCAACTAGTTATTGGTATCACATCTACTCTTGTTCCATAATATTTCACATTTCCCTTATAGCTAGTGACAGGAAGGAAGTAGCTTGCTTTATCGGATTGAAGCGGAAGGGCGGCGACTCCTGTCTCACCCCGCGGAAAGCGTCTGCCCTGAAGCGGAAATCCCAGCGGACACTTCATTCAACTCACTACCGCGCAGTTTCCTTATACTGTCTTCCGCTGGATTTTATGAGTTGGAGTGGTATCATCTTACTTCTTTTCCCCCAAAAATCCATACCTTGCCGAACTGTTGAAGGAGGGAGACGGATAGAAGAGCGCAACGCAATAAGATTAAATAGAAAAAAGAGGCTTGTTGCGACTGACGTCATGACAAGCCTCTCGTATAATTGAACAGTAACTACCAAACAAAAAACTTCAAAATGATAGAATTTTTATACTTTTTTACTTCACTGATCTAAGCTTACTTTTCCGTTTTCTCCAAGCAGCAATTCGTTTTGGGTGAAAATAAATAATGCCGATGATAAAGCCAGTAACAAGACCTGCAATATGTGCAGTGGCATTAATATTAGGCTGAAGAAATGTCATAATAACACCAATAACAATAATAGGGACAATGATTTGCTTAAGCTGTGGCAATAGATTTCTCGTATAATAAACTAAAGCTCCAAAGGCACCAAGAATACCATAAATAGAGCCACTAGCACCTACACTCACATAGTTCCAATCGTGTATTAAATAAGTAGCAATACTACCGACTAAACCAGCTAACAAATAAATGGTTAAGAAACGAGCTTTACCTGCAATTTGTTCTAGCTCTGGTCCAAATAGATAAAGAGAGAACATATTGAATAACAAATGAAAAAAAGTCGCATGTAAAAACAATGGGGTGACTAGACGCCAATATTCCCCTTCGCTTATAAGTAAGTTAAAGTGAACACCCTGAGAGTATATCACGTCACCCAGAACTGGGATATTTGTTAAAATATAAATAACAATATTTAAAGCAAGCAGCGTAGAAACGACTGGATAGTATTTAATGTATTGCTTGAAGTTTTCTGTTCTTGTAAACATTATTTCACCTCGATTTTTCTACTAATATTATAGCTTGGAGAAGCTATATTTGAAAAGGAGAAACCCTTATGATTACAGGAATAGGTTTAGACATAACCGAATTATCTAGAATAAAAAAATTAACAGAAAAAACAAGTAAATTTGAAGCAAGAATTTTAACGAATCAAGAAATTGCACAAATGCAAAATTTATCTGCTACACGACAATTAGAATTTCTAGCGGGAAGGTTTGCAGCAAAAGAAGCATTTTCGAAAGCGTTAGGAACGGGAATAGGAAAAGAATGTAGTTTTCATGATATTGAAATTCTCAAGGAAAATAACGGGAAACCAAGTCTTTATTTTAAAGGAAACCAAGTGAATGGCTTTGTTTCTATTACTCATACAAAAGAATATGTAGCTGCTCAAGTAATTCTCCAATCATAACCGGTCGTCCAACTACATACAATGAACGAACGCAGTGATAATAGAAAGGATGGACTGATTGAAAAGCCGAGTGGCCAAACTGTTATTTGTATTAGCAATGATGATCCTGGTACTATCTGCATGTGGAGCTGAGTCAAAAGAAGATGTATTAAAAAAATTGAGTAATAAGTGGGTGGATGCAAAAGGATATGAGTTAACTGCGGAGATGAGCATCTTAACTGGTCAAGAGCCGAGAGTGTATGACGTGGAAGTTTGGCATACAAAGCCTGATTTTTATCGCGTGAAAGTATCTGATGCGAATGCGGAAAATACACAAATGATCGTACGTAACACAGAGGGAGTTTTTGTTGTAACACCAGCGCTTAACAAAACGTATAAGTTTCAAAGTAACTGGCCAGCGGAAAATAGCCAAGCATATCTAATAGGTTCGCTTGCGCAAGATATTAAAAAAGATAAAAATTCTACATTCAAAGAAGAAGGAAATAACTATGTATTTGAAACGAAAACCTCTAATAATCACAAAAACATGCTACCAACTCAAAGAATCTATATTGATAAAAAGACTTTATTGCCAAAAGATGTTGCGATCTTAAATGAAAATAAAGAAGAACAAATTCATATAAAATTTAAACAGGTATCACTTGGGAAAGCGCATGCAGCAGGAGATTACAAGATTGAACAGTCAGCACCAACTGGAAAAACGGAAGAGGGCACTGTAGAAGCTTCAGCGGAAATGGAAAACAAAGAGTTTGAAACACATTACCCAATGATTAAGTGGGAAGGTGTTCACTTAATCGATGAAAAAGAGATGAAAGTAGAAGACGATAGACGAGTTATTTTAACCTTCAGCGGTGAGAAAGAATTTACAATTATTCAGCAGCTAAGCGATCCAAGCGTATCTTCTACAATCCCAGTATTCGCACCAGGGGATCCTGTGGATTTAGGTGTAGCTGTTGGAGCGGTAACGGATAAATCGCTTACTTGGGAACAGGATGGAATGTCATTCTTCATCGCCTCTACATCATTAACGAAAGAAGAAATGATTGAAGTTGCATCATCTATGACGATAGCTGGATTGAAATAAATTTCTATTTGACGACTTCTTCTCACTAGTAGGATAATGAAACGAATAATAGTAAAACATACGGAAAAAGAGGGAAGTCTCATGTCTCAGTCATACTACCGTCCAACATTTATTCAAGTAGATTTACAAGCCATCAAGTCTAATATTAAGCACTTAAAAGAAAAATTACAAAAGCATACAAGCATAATGGCCATCGTAAAAGCAAATGCGTATGGCCACGGGGCAATTGAAGTTGCAAATGCAGCCTTACAAGCAGGAGCTACTCTATTAGCCGTCGCCTCCCCGGAGGAATCGGTCCAGTTAAGAGATGCAGGAGTTACTGCTGATATACTTGTTCTCGGAGCTTCCCCAATCTCTTTTTTACCTATTGCATCAGAACGCAACATCACATTAACAGCATATTCCTACGAGTGGTTATTTGCTACACGTCATTTTACAAAATCATTTAAAACGCATATTAAAATCGACAGTGGTATGGGTCGAATTGGCTTTGTACAGCAGGAAGAATTGCAGAAAGCACTTGTTTTTGTACGCGATAGAAAGTGGATAAACGTAACGGGGGTTTTTACCCATTTTTCGACAGCAGACGAAGAGGATGCTACTCATTTTAAGAAACAAATCGCTGCATTCGAACAGATGCTTGATTTATTTGAGCAACGACCAGCGATTGTCCACACTTCTAATAGTGCTGCTACGCTTAGAAATCCTAGTCAAGATTGGGATGCTGTACGTTTTGGTATATCGATGTACGGAATTGCACCGTCTCCCTGGATCGATGAAAACCTCCCATTTCCATTGGAAAGAGCACTTTCGCTACATACGGAAGTAGTGCATGTGAAGAGAGTGAAAAAAGGTACTTCGATTGGCTATGGTGCATCATATACGGCTTCATCGGATGAATGGATTGCAACCCTACCGATTGGTTATGCAGATGGACTGCTTCGAAAATTGCATAACCAATCCGTATTAATAAAAGGAAAAAGAATGCCGATCGTCGGAAAAATTTGTATGGATCAATGTATGATCCGCTTAGATGAACAGGTGGATATCGGTGAAAAAGTAGTGTTGCTAGGGAAACAAATGAATGAAGAGATTAGGATAGAAGAATGGGCAAACGCTTTGCAGACAATACCATATGAAATTTGCTGCACCTTTTCCAATAGACTTCCTAGATTATATAGTGAATAATTCTTCGACAAAACTCGAACTTAGTGAATGATTTGTCTAACCATTTCTTATAATGTCTTTTATTATGCCTCTAGTAATGGTAAGATTAAGTATATTGTCATATAGGGAAATGTTTTGTCGGAGGTGTTTGCTGTGGTAAGTGGAAAAAAGAAAAAGGAAGCAGTTATAGAGCTTCCAAAGCAAATGGTTAATGAAGGAGTAAAGGTTGTCAAACGATCATTCGCTACTAGTGAAAATATAGCTCGTGTCCAAGCAAATGAATACATTAAGAAAGGCCAGGCAAATCTTATAAGAGAAGCGATGATGAAAGGTTATGTTGAAATGTCTCATATAAACTTATCCATAAGTTCGGAATGTTTACATGCGGAATATGAAGCGCAACATACGACAGAGCGACTCGTAAGTGGAGGATGAAAACTTGATCGTAAAACGTGGGGACGTTTTTTTTGCAGATTTATCACCTGTAATCGGGTCTGAACAAGGTGGAACCAGACCCGTTTTGGTGATTCAAAATGATATAGGAAATCGATTCAGTCCTACTGTTATCATTGCAGCAATTACCGCACAAATTCAAAAAGCAAAATTACCAACACATGTGGAAATCAATGCGAAACAGTACGATTTTGAACGAGATTCAGTTATCTTGCTAGAACAATTGCGTACAATAGACAAATCTAGGCTGACGGATAAAATTACACATTTAGATGAAGATGTTATGTGTGAAGTTGATCATGCATTAGGTATTAGCTTAGGAATTGTAAAATTTTAATACATAGACAAAACGCAATGTGTAGCCGACAAATACGCATTGTGTTTTTTATTTTTTACCTTAAAAGATGTAAATCAGCTCACTATTCGTTAAACTATAGGTACGACTATTTAAAAGAGGAGATGTACGACAAAGTATGAATAGAGAAATAGCAATATACATTCAAAAAAATATAGATAAAATTTTAGAAAGATGGAAAGCAAAAATGGAGGACGATCAAGACGACCGTTTCTTTCAAATAATGTCCGACCAAGTTATTGACACAACTGTTCGAGAATTTGGGGAACTGATGGTTTCTAGTTTAACGGCAAGTGAAGAAACCTATGATGAAAAGCTGAAGGATTTTTCTGTGCAAATTGTTCGTTATGGCTGGTCGATCACTTTTGTACTCAGAGCTCTTAACAATTTCTCAGAAGTAATTTACGAAGAAATGGAAGAAGAGGGGTCGCTAAATGAAAGTAATTATAAATCATTTAGAGAAGTACTGACAAATTGGATAACACCACTTAACCAGAGTGTCGTCGATGCATATTCAAAAGTATGGGAAAAAACCGTGAATTTACAAAAGATTGCCTTACAAGAGCTCTCAGCATCTCTAATTCCCGTATTTGATAAAATCTCTGTCATGCCGTTAGTAGGTACGATTGATACGGAACGTGCAAAGCTCATTATGGAAAACTTACTACAAGGTGTGGTAAAACATCGTGCAGAGGTTGTTCTGCTAGATATCACTGGTGTTCCAGTGGTAGATACGATGGTTGCACATCATATTATCCAGGCGGCGGACGCCGTTCGTTTAGTAGGTGCCAAATGTATGTTGGTAGGAATTCGTCCTGAAATTGCACAAACAATCGTAACACTTGGTATAAATTTGACTGACTTTACTACGACAAGTACATTGCAAAGAGGAATGGAACAAGCCCTGGCTTTAACAAATAGAGCAATTGTAGAGGTGAACGTAAAATGATGACAAGAATTCCAATTTTAAAATTAAGAGAATGCCTAATCGTTTCAATTCAATGGGAATTAGATGATCAAACTGCGTTAGCATTTCAAGAAGATTTGCTTGCAAAATTACACACGACCGCTGCAAGGGGAGTAGTACTTGACCTGACTCCAATCGACTTTATCGACTCATTCATCGCAAAAGTACTAGGAGATGTTATTAATATGTCGGGGTTAATGGGGGCAAAAGTAGTTATTACAGGTATTCAGCCTGCTGTTGCCATTACATTAATCGAGCTGGGTATTAGATTAGAAAATGTGGTAACAGCACTAGATTTAGAAAATGGATTGGAAAAATTAGAACGAGAATTGGAGGACTAGTCCATTATGAACTTAAGGTCTTCTGTTGATATCATAACTGAGTGGGATATTGTTGCTGCTAGACAGCTTGGAAGAAATGAAGCGAAGGATGTAGGTTTCGGTACAGTTGACCAAGCTAGAATTACAACAGCGATTAGTGAACTTGCTCGTAATATTTATTTATATGCAGGAAAAGGTAACATAGAAATAAAACAAATTGCAGAAGGCAATCTTAAAGGGTTACAAGTCATTGCATCTGACAAAGGCCCAGGAATAGCAGATGTCCGTAAAGTGATGGAAGATGGATTTACAACATCCGGTGGATTAGGTGCAGGACTTCCGGGAGTAAAGCGACTTATGGATGACTTTAAGATTGAAACAGTTTTTGGAGAAGGTACGGTGATTAGTGCAACAAAGTGGTTGAGGTAAGGAAGGTGAAGCAAATATGGAAGAGTTTAAAAAACAATATAAAAAAATATTAGAACAGTATATATTGAAACAGACGGAACATAATTTATATGAAGGTCAAAATATTAGTAGACAACTAATACAGAAAAATATCTCTCCTGAGGAAGTAATTAGTATACATAAGGCATCGCTAGAAGAGATTATGTCTGATTTAGATGGAGATGTACAACATTCTTTTGATCTACTCATTGAAGTAATGATACGTTATGGATTGGCACTTAAAGAACATCAGACGTTGATACAAAAACAGCAAAATATTAAGATGGAGATGGAACTTGCTGCTAATGTGCAACAAACATTGTTAAAAACGAAAGTACCAAAAGAAATCGATTTAGATATCGGTATTATAACTGTTCCCGCCAAAGAAATGAATGGAGACTATGCACACTTTTTACATGACAACACACATGTAGGCATAGCAGTAGCAGATGTTATCGGAAAAGGTATCCCTGCTGCACTATGTATGTCCATGATTAAATATGGTATGGACAGTTTAGACGGAGCTGAAACAGATCCAGTGATTGTTTTAGATGTGATCAATCGAATCGTAGAGAAAAGCGTAAGTGACTCAATGTTCATTTCCATGTTTTACGGAAAGTATGATACTTCGAAAAGTGAATTTACGTATGCTTCGGCTGGACATGAACCTCCACTTTTTTACTGCTCAGAGACATCTAGTTTTACCGAGCTACAAGCAAAAGGTCTACTCTTAGGAGTCATTCCAAATGTAAAATATGAACAACAATCCATTACACTAAACAAAGGCGATTTTGTTGTGATGATGACAGACGGGGTAACAGAATGTCGTTCTAAAGAAGGCTTCATCGAGCAAAAAACGATTATGGATATTATTGAAAATGTTAGAGATCAGCCTGCCCAAGAAATGGTAGAGTATGTATTTCATAAGTTGGAAGAATTACAAGACTTTGAACAACGAGATGATTTCACCCTTGTGATTTTCAAAAAAATATAGTTTTTTTCGCAAAGATGTTTAACTTTAGTTGAATCGTGGTATTAAAACACTATATAGATAAAACGGGGGATAAAACACATGAATATTTCAGTTGAACTGCATCAAACAGACCTACTCACAGTTAATGGGATTATTAAAGGAGAAATTGATGCATTTACAGCACCAACTTTAAGAGAAAAACTTGCAGAGATTGACTTAAAAGAAAACCTACAAGTGATAATAGACTTAACGGATGTTTCCTACATGGACAGCACAGGGCTAGGAGTATTTGTTGGCTTTTACAAGAGCATAAATGCATCAAATAGTCATATGGAGCTAATCGGACTTTCATCTCGTTTAAAACGATTGTTTGATATTACTGGATTAGGGGAAATTATGGATATTCAAGCGAGCAGTGGAGAGGTGAAAATAGATGAAACCGTTTGATTATGTTGAAATTCGAGTGCCAGCAAAGCCACAATATGTAAGCGTAGCGCGTTTAACGATTTCAGGTCTAGCCAATCGTGTTGGATTTACATATGACGAGATAGAAGATTTAAAAATAGCTGCGAGCGAAGCAATTACAAACGCTGTTCAACATGCGTATTCCGAAGAGGAAGATGGCGAAGTTGTCATTGGATGTGCTTTATATGAAGAAAAAATGGAAATAATGGTAGCAGATCATGGAAAGAGCTTTAATTTCGAAGAAACAAAAGCTCAAGTTGGACCTTATAATGAATCGGAAGAAATATCCTTTTTAAGAGAAGGTGGCCTTGGATTATATTTAATTGAGACATTAATGGACGAGGTGAAAGTTCATCAACAGGAAGGTGTAACTGTATTTATGACGAAGCATGTCGGAATAGAGCAGGTGGATGGTAATGTCAAACACATCTCTTCCTAACAAGCAATCCAAGGAAAAAATTCTTGAATGGATAAGTGAATACCAAAACACTGAGAGTGAAGAAGCTCAGACCAATTTAGTTTTAAATTATACAAGATTAGTTGAGTCCATCTCAAGAAAGTATTCAAATGGTAAATCCCATCATGAGGATATTGTACAAGTAGGAATGGTAGGACTGCTTGGTGCGATTCGAAGATATGATCCGACATTCGGTAAAAACTTTGAAGCATTTGCTATCCCCACAATCATAGGTGAGATTAAACGTTTTCTTCGTGATAAGACATGGGCGGTACATGTGCCACGAAGAATAAAGGAGCTTGGCCCTCGGATCAGAGTAGCGGTAGAAACGTTAACAAGCGAATTTCAACGCTCGCCTTTAGTTCCGGAAATTGCTGAATACTTAAACGTAGAAGTAGAAGATGTATTAGAAGCTATGGAAATGGGAAAAAGTTATCAAGCATTGTCCATGGACCACTCACTTGAATCAGATTCTGATGGAAGTACAATTACATTATTCGATGTAATTGGAAAAACAGACGGAGAGTTCGAAAAGACCGATCAACGGTTACTGGTAGCTAATGCTCTTGGTGTGTTATCTGATCGTGAAAAGGAAGTAATACAACTTACATACTTGGAGCAGCTGAGCCAGAAAGAGACAGGCGATCGACTTGGAATTTCTCAAATGCATGTTTCAAGAATTCAACGAAAAGCGATAAAAAAATTGCAAGAGGCAATATTAGCGTCAGGTGGAGTAGTAAAGTGAAGAATTTTTCGGACGAAAAAGTTGAGCTGTTAGTATTTCAGGAAGCCAAGACGGGTAATTTAGAATCAGGAGATACATACTATGTATCGAAAAACGAAGACTTCATGCTGTGCGCTATTGCCGATGGTTTAGGAAATGGTCCAATTGCAAAAGAATCTGCAGATATTATTCCTGAGATTCTAGAGAAATATCCCGAAGAATCACTAGATGAATTATTATTGCGATGTAATGAACGAATGGTTCAAAAAAGAGGCGCAGCTGTTGCGATTGTGAAGATAGATTATCATCTCCAAACTATCTCATACAGTTGCATAGGGAATATCAAATTTTATATGTACCAACGAGAAACAGATAAAATGTTATATCCCTTACCAGTAATGGGCTATTTATCGGGAAGAAAACAAAAAGTAAAAACACAGACGTATGCATGTAAGAAAAATGACTTATTCATCTTACATTCTGATGGTGTAAACATGAATAGTCCCAAGAAAACGATAAAAAATGCACTTAATGCTAATTGTCTTTATCATTCGGTGCTTAATACAATAGAACATGGCGACGACGCTACGTTTATAGTAGGAAGCTTACTCTAGGAGGCATTAGAGTAAGCTTTTTTGTGTTAAAATAAATCTAATAAGGAAAGGGTGTGTTTGTTTTGGAAATGAAGAAAATGCTTCAGCTTGTTTCTAAAGAAACTGGCGTTAAGTCATCACAAGCTGAACAGGTTATCAAATTATTAGAAGAAGGAAATACGGTTCCTTTTATCGCACGTTATAGAAAAGAACAAACTGGTTCGTTAGATGAGGTTCAAATAAAAGCAATTGAAGATCGCTACAACTACATACAACAACTAGAGCAGCGAAAAGAAGAAGTGATACGACTTATTGAAGAGCAAGGGAAATTGACAGAAGAACTGAGTAGCGCTATTCAAAATGCGACTGTTTTGCAACGAGTAGAAGATTTATATCGCCCATTCAAGCAAAAACGTAGAACAAAGGCAACGATTGCCAAAGAAAAAGGCTTAGAACCACTTGCGAGTCTATTGATGACCTTTCCAAAAGAGTCAGTTGCTGTTTTAGCAGAAGACTTTTTAAATGAAGAACGAGAAGTACTAACAATAGAAGAAGCTCTACAAGGTGCACGTGACATACTTGCTGAGCAATTTGCGGATGATGCAAAAATTCGAGAACAAATCCGCAATATTTCACGCGTAGACGGACAAATAATCAGTGCTTTGAAAAAGGCAGAATTAGACGAGAAAAATGTCTATGAGATGTACTATGAATATGCAGAACCAGTAAAAAAGATAGTTCCACATCGTATATTAGCACTTAATCGCGGGGAAAAAGAGGATGTCTTAAAAGTAAGTGTCCAAGTACCGGTCAATAAGGTGACGACCGTTATGCAAACAGAGTGGATACCTAATCATTCATCAAGTGATGCAATAGAACATGTAAAACTAGCAATAGAAGATTCCTACAAACGTCTAATTCAGCCATCTGTAGAACGTGAAATTCGAACGGAGCTTACTGAAAAAGCAGAAGCACAAGCAATTCATATTTTTTCAGAGAACCTACGAAACCTTCTATTACAGCCGCCATTAAAAGGGAAAGTGATTCTTGGAGTCGATCCCGCATATCGTACTGGTTGTAAACTAGCGGTAGTTGACGATACTGGTAAATTATTAGAGGTTTCCGCAATCTATCCACATGCACCGAAAATGGATATAGAAGGCTCGAAAAAGAAAGTACTTTCTTATCTTAAAAAGTACCCGATTTCGTTAATCGCTATCGGCAATGGTACTGCTTCTCGCGAAACAGAACAGTTTATAGTAAATTGTCTGAAAGAAGCAGAGGGTGATGTTGCCTATGTTATTGTCAATGAGGCTGGGGCGAGTGTTTATTCAGCATCCGAAACCGCAAGACATGAGTTCCCTGATCTTCAAGTGGAGCAGCGAAGTGCTGTATCAATTGCAAGAAGATTACAAGATCCGCTAGCTGAACTAGTAAAAATAGACCCAAAAGCGGTAGGGGTAGGTCAATACCAACATGACGTATCACAGAAAAAGTTATCCGAGTCGCTATCTTTTATAGTAGAAACTGCTGTTAACCAAGTTGGAGTAAACGTAAACACTGCATCTGCATCGCTTTTACAATACGTTTCTGGTCTATCCAAAACGGTGGCAGAAAACGTGGTGAATTTACGTAATGAGCAAGGAAGGTTCACTTCTAGAGCACAGCTTAAGAAAATACCTCGTCTAGGTGCCAAAACGTACGAGCAAGCAATTGGATTTTTACGAGTACCAGATGCAAAGAATCCATTCGATGCGACCGGAATTCATCCAGAAAGTTATAAGGCGGCCGAACAAGTTCTAGCAATTGCAGGATTGAAAAAAGAACAAATTGGCTCCAAAGAAGCGGAAGAGGCTTTAAAAAACATTTCAATAGTAGAAGTAAGTAAAGAATTAGAAATTGGTGACATTACATTAAAAGATATAGTAGACACATTGATCAAACCGGCGCGAGATCCACGAGAAGCTTTTCCACAACCTATTTTAAAAACAGATGTGCTTAAAATGGAAGATTTAAAAGCGGGAATGGAACTCCAAGGAACTGTTCGTAATGTAGTCGACTTTGGGGCATTCGTTGATGTCGGTGTCAAACAAGATGGACTTGTTCATATTTCCAAGTTGAAAAAAGGTTTTGTCAAACACCCACTAGATGTTGTTTCATTAGGAGATATAGTAACAGTTTGGGTAGATCAGTTCGATGCAAATAAAGGAAGAATTGCACTTACCATGCTTCCTCCAGAGCAACAGATTTAATAAATGAGTAGTTGCCAATGTTAAAGCATTGGACAACTATCTTTTATAAATACAGATTCAGCGCAAGCATCTTGCCTGCAATGCAGTCATAGATGCTTGCGTTTTTCTAATAGGAGTGAAAAAGTATGACAGATGAAAAATTGACTGAATTAGTTTGTAGTGTATCAAAAGAAGTTTTTAGGAAAGACTTCCGACATGATGCTTATTTTAATAAACGTCTTCGCACGACAGGTGGGAGATATATGTTAAGAACACATCATATAGAAATTAATCCGCTTGTTTTTGAAAAACATGGGATGGATGAATTGATTGGGGTGATCAAGCACGAGCTTTGTCATTATCATTTACATATAGAAGGAAAAGGGTATAAACATAGAGATGCAGATTTTAGAGAGCTTTTAAAAAGAACCAATTCTCCAAGATTTTGTTCGACTCTTGTAGAGCGGGAGGAGCGGGTAAGAAGTAAAATTTACACATATCAATGTACAAAATGCTCCTTGTTATATAATCGGAAAATTCGTTTAAATACGAGCAAATACAGATGTGGTAAGTGTTTGGGAGGTCTTATTTTAGTTTCTTCAAAAAAACTTAAATAAATTTCATAAAAGTAGTTGACGTTTTGTAAAAGGCTCTCTATAATAGAAAAAGTCGAGAAGAACAAAACGACAAAAAATATTCCGAAGTAGCTCAGTGGTAGAGCAATCGGCTGTTAACCGATTGGTCGTAGGTTCGAGTCCTACCTTCGGAGCCATTATATGGCCCCTTGGTCAAGCGGTTAAGACACCGCCCTTTCACGGCGGTAACACGGGTTCGAATCCCGTAGGGGTCATTTCAATTTTATATCTTTAAAGGTCCCGTGGTGTAGCGGTTAACATGCCTGCCTGTCACGCAGGAGATCGCCGGTTCGATCCCGGTCGGGACCGCCATTTTGGGGTATAGCCAAGCGGTAAGGCAACGGATTTTGATTCCGTCATGCCCTGGTTCGAATCCAGGTACCCCAGCCATTTGTACGAGCCATTAGCTCAGTTGGTAGAGCATCTGACTTTTAATCAGAGGGTCGAAGGTTCGAGTCCTTCATGGCTCATCAATTTATTGTTGACAAACTCGATTGATGAGAGTATCATAAGTCTTGTCCAAGTAAAACTACGCGGTCGTGGCGGAACGGCAGACGCGCTAGGTTGAGGGCCTAGTGGGGGATAACCCCGTGGAGGTTCAAGTCCTCTCGGCCGCACCAAAGCACACATTAAGCGCCCGTAGCTCAATTGGATAGAGCGTCTGACTACGGATCAGAAGGTTGTGGGTTCGACTCCTGCCGGGCGCGCCAATTAAACAATAATATTGAATTTTATATATGCGGGTGTAGTTTAGTGGTAAAACCTCAGCCTTCCAAGCTGATGATGAGAGTTCGATTCTCTTCACCCGCTCCATTAATTAAAACCATGAACATTGAAAACTGAACATGCAAAACGTTAAGACATATAGTTTATGATTAACTTCATAAAAAAATTTTGACATCATTTAATGATGATGCCAGCAAAACAAAATGAGCTTTTTAAGTTCTCTATTATGGAGAGTTTGATCCTGGCTCAGGACGAACGCTGGCGGCGTGCCTAATACATGCAAGTCGAGCGAATGATGAAGAAGCTTGCTTCTTCTGATTNACCTGCCCTGTAGATTGGGATAACTCCGGGAAACCGGGGCTAATACCGAATAATCCATTTCCTCACATGTGGAGATGTTAAAAGACGGTTTCGGCTGTCACTACAGGATGGGCCCGCGGCGCATTAGCTAGTTGGTGAGGTAACGGCTCACCAAGGCGACGATGCGTAGCCGACCTGAGAGGGTGATCGGCCACACTGGGACTGAGACACGGCCCAGACTCCTACGGGAGGCAGCAGTAGGGAATCTTCCACAATGGACGAAAGTCTGATGGAGCAACGCCGCGTGAG
>NZ_VDGH01000008.1 GCF_006861795.1 Psychrobacillus lasiicapitis
TGTAATACCACCAACTACTTTTGGTGTATTTTTTGTATTGAAGCTTTTATTACCTGGATCGATACGTTCTGGAGAGTAAGCGATGAAAATGTCTTCTCCAACAGTAAATCCTTTATCTTCTAATGCTTTACGGATAATTTCTTCTGTTGTACCAGGGTAAGTTGTCGATTCAAGTACAACTAATGTTCCCGGTTTTGCGTAGTTTGCAATTTCATTTACAGAGCTTTCTACGTAAGAAGTATCTGGTTGTTGGTAAATATCAAGTGGTGTAGGAACGCAAATTGCAACTGCGTCCACTGAACTGATCGAACCGTAATCAGAAGATGCTCTTAAATGACCAGAGTCTACCATATCTTTTAAGTCATTATCTACTACATCACCGATATAGTTAATACCTTTATTTACTTGCTCTACTTTTGATTCTTGTACATCGAAACCAATTACATTGTATCCAGCTTTAGCTTTTTCAACTGCAAGTGGTAAACCAACATATCCTAATCCAACCACTCCGATTACGGCTGTGTGGTTTTCAATTTTTGCTAATAATTCTTCATAGTGTGTAGACATTTTTGTCTCTCCTTTATAATTACGAGAATATAATTCGTTTTCCTGTTTCGGATGATTCGATAATTGCTTCGATTAAACGTACTGGGTTATAGCCGTCTAATCCGCTAACAGCTGGTTCACGGTTTTCGTTAATCGCCGCTACCATATCTTCGATAATACAGTCATGTCCTTTTTTACCCCAAGGCTCATTTTGTATTTTCGCTTTCAATGCTTCTACTTCATCTTCCGCATAGCCTTCTACATCCCATGTTTCGATGAATAATGCATTTTTACCGCTAACTTTCACACTAGCTGTTTCGCCAAAAATAGACAAAGACTCTTCTAAATTTTGTGGATAAACGGTTGTCGCAGCTTCTACAACTCCAAGTGCTCCACTTTCAAATTCGATTAGTGCAGTTGCAACATCTTCTGTTTCGATATTACGGAATCTTGTTGCTACCATTCCTTGTACAGATTTTACTGGTCCCATAAACCAAAGAAGCAAGTCTAAATTATGTATTGCTTGGTTCATCAATACGCCGCCATCAAACTTTTTCGTGCCTCTCCATGGTGCTTGGTCGTAGTATTCTTGTCCTCTATTCCAACGAACAGTTGCATTCGCATGACTAAGCTTACCGAACCTTCCTGCATCCATTAGTTCACGCACTTCCATAATAGCTGGACGATAGCGGTTTGGATGTACGATTGCAAGCTTAATACCTTGCTCTTCTGCTACTTCCATCATTTCTTTCGCATCAGCAGAGTTCAGTGCCATCGGTTTTTCTGTAATAATATGTCTCTTATGTTTTGCTACAATTTTTGTTAAGTTTGCATGTAAACCAGATGGTACACAAATATTTACTACATCAATTTGTGGATTATCTGTTAGCATTTTTTCTAAATCTGTATACTTTAACACGTTTTCATCATCTGTTACTAGTCGTTCTGGGTTTGTATCACAAATGGCAAACAGATTCGCGCCTTCTGTATTGCGAATGGCAGCTATATGCTTATCTGCGATGAAACCCATACCTACAATTGCAAATTGAATCATGCTCTTTTACTCCCTCTTGCTTCTAAAATGTATTTCCATAAAGATAAAATAAGGATTGTAAATAAAATTCCAAGGATGAGCCCAGCTACTGCAGCTTCCAGTCCATAGGATTTTGTTTTCACTACATATGCTTCTTTAGCAACTGAAGGTTTTTCGTATGAGATAATATCATTTCGTACACGCTGTTCAGTCGCCATTGCATTTGTTAAATCCAATTCCGCTTGGCTAAGTAAAGTTGTATAGTTGATTTGTTCTGTTAAGTTATCCGTTTCTGCTAATCCTTTTTTATATGCTTCGATACCTTGTTGTAATGTTTTAATTCTGGCTGATTGAGCTAAAGCATATCTTTGTGTTCCATCAATTACTTTATCGTTTTGCGCCATTAAACTTTCCATCAGTTGTTCGTCAAATAGTGCAAGCTCTTTTGTTACTTGCTCTTTATTATCCCCATAAACCTCTGCTTTAATATACTTTCTAGTAGGGACAAACACTTCTGCTTTCCCAGTAAAATGTTGACCATAATTCGTCATAATATGGTCAGGATTTGTTAAAGCATCCAGCGCTACTGATCCAGTAAATACAGTACTTCTCCCAACATATTCTCCGTCTTTAGGGATGAACATAGAGCCTACATATCCAAGTAAGGCAACAATTACAGGGATAATGATAAACCAAATCTTTTTCCTCCAGAAAAACTCCAATGAATCATACAATCGATATGTCTTATTTTCCGTCATTACACTTCTCCTATCAAATTCGCCTTGCCGAATTTGCTCCTGCGCAAGCTCGTCGCAGGAAACATTGCGCCCAGATTTTTATCGACTTGTTCGATAAATTCCGCTAAAAAATCAGTGGCATCCGCCGAAGGCTTTAACTTTATTCAGCAAGGGGCTTTGTCCCTTACTGAATCGAATGGTTACTTTCCGTTTGTTTTCCTTACAATTACATTGTAAACAGGTATTGAATGAAGTTAATTAGCTCCTAACAGGCAGTAAGAGGGAAACGTAACAATTACGTCTCCCTCTACTATTGAGCATCACATTATTTTCCAGCAAAAAATTCCGCAATTTTCTCTACAACATATTGTTGTTGTTCTTCTTTTAGCTCTGGGAACATTGGTAAAGAAAGTGCTTGTTTTGCAGCTTTTTCCGCTTTAGGGAAATCGCCTTCTTTATACCCTAAGCTTTCGAAAACAGGTTGTAGATGCAATGGTAGTGGGTAGTAAATCATTGTAGATACACCGTTTTCTTTTAAGAACGCTTGTAATTCATCACGGCGTTCTATCAAGATCGTATATTGATGGAACACATGGTGGAAACCTTCCACAACAACAGGTGTTTTTACATGGTCTGCCACTTTTTCGTTTAATAAAGCCGTATAGTAATCTGCATGTGTTTTACGTTGTTCGCTCCATGTATCTAAATGAGGGAATTTCACATTTAGTACAGCAGCTTGTAACTCATCTAAACGGCTGTTATATCCAAGTACGCTATGGTAATACTTTGGCTTACTTCCGTGTACACGAATAACACGACTTTTTTCTGCAAGATCGTCATTGTTCGTTACAACCATTCCACCGTCACCATATGCACCAAGGTTTTTCGTTGGGAAGAAACTATATGTCGCAGCGTCTCCTAGTTCACCAACTGTATATTCCCCTTGTTTTGCGCCAATTGCTTGTGCAGCATCTTCTATAACAACTAAATTATGCTTATCCGCGATTTCACGAATGCGAACCATATCAGCCATTTGTCCATAAAGATGTACGGGAATAATTGCTTTAGTTCTTTCAGTTATATGTTTTTCGATTTCTTCTGGATCTAAGTTGAATGAAATCGGATCTATGTCTGCATAAACAGGCTTAGCTCCAGCTCTTACGATTGCTCCGCCTGTAGCAAAAAACGTAAATGGTGTTGTGATAACTTCATCTCCAGCACCGATTCCTGCAGCTTGTAGTGCTATGTGAATTGCGTCACTCCCATTTCCACAGCCAATACCGTGGGCAACATGACTATACTTGGCAAGATCTGCCTCTATTTTTTTAACATTATCCCCTAGGATAAATTGCGAGCTACTCATAACGCCATCTAAGGCTTCTAATACTTCACTTTTTAAAGATGCGTACTGCTCAGATAAATCTAACATTGGTACTTTCATTTCGTTTACACCAACCTATCAATGAATTTTAATATGTAAAGCGCTAATTGCGCTTATACCCAACAACTTTACGAAATACGGATAATATTGGTCGATAGTCATCATTTACGAGACCTATTTTTTCTGCAACAATTTCAAATGCAATTAATATGAAAACTAGGATGAAAATAGCCCATCTTAGTGTAAGTGTTTCAAATGTGATTGCTGCAATACTAAATATTAAACCAAATCCATATATAACTAACACAGTATCACGATGCGATAATCCTAATGCTAACAAGCGGTGATGTAAATGGGATTTATCGGCAACGGATATTGGTTTCCTATTGACAACTCTGCGTATAATCGCAAACGATGTATCGAATATCGGTACACCTAATATCATAACCGGTACGACAAAGCTAAATAACGTAACACTTTTGAACAAACCTAATAATGATAAAATAGCGATCGAATAACCTAAGAACATGGATCCTGTATCACCCATGAAAATTTTCGCAGGGTAAAAATTATGAAATAGAAATCCAAGTGTACTACCAAGTAATATTAACGATAGAGTCAGTATTAACATTTTGTCTGCAGAAAATGCTAAAAATGCAATACTTGCAAATACGATAGATGAAATACCAGCGGATAAACCGTCCAGTCCATCAATTAAGTTAATCGCATTTGTAATGGCTAAAATCCAAAACAATGTTACAACGTATGAGAATATCCCAAGATCAAATACTCCGATGAATGGAATATTTAATACTTCCACTGTTAAGCCGCTTCCCATTACTGCACATGCAGCTAAAATCTGACCTAAAAGCTTAATTTTCGCGGATATTTCATATTTATCGTCTATGATTCCCAAAACAATGATGATCAATGCACCAACCATTATTCCGGTAATTTTAGCTTCATATAACCCAGCAACAAAGTAACCAACTGTTACAGCAATAAAAATTGCAAGACCACCAAGCCGCGGCATCACATTCTGATGCACTTTTCGTTTATTCGGTTTATCTACAGCTCCGATCTTATGAGCAAGTTTTATAACAAGTGGCGTAACAGCTATTGCCGTTACCATAGAAATGATAAAAGCAAGAAGTAATTTTATGTCCAAAAATATCATCCTTGTTTTTTTTATATTTTCATTGACTATTAAGTTTCTCTTCACAGTAGACGAATTAGCAGCATGAAAGTTTCTTCGATTACTCATTATACTATAAAAATAGATTTGTAACCAAGTATATTATAAAGAAAAAAAAGACTGACTTTTCGCCTTATTATAGGCAAAAATCAGTCTTTTGATGCGCAGCTTATTATCTACTTATGAAAACTCCGGCCAATTCGTTTGATACTCATCGCCCTCGATCTTTTCGAGCGTACGGTATTTAAAAGGAACTAAGTCATTCATTTGTAATTCTTCTAACGCTCTTTCTAATGGTAATAGCTGAAAACTATCGTCTTCTTCTATAATCAAGTATGCTCCTGCAACTTTTCCGTTCTCTTTCGTATTGATGCGAATAAAAGCCGGGAAAAACAAATCATTACTTGATTGGATAACAGAAGAAGCTAGTACTACATGTTCACCATCTTCGACAATATGATCTTGATCGATTTTATCGAATACTTTTACAGCCCATGCTTGACGTTTATAAAAACCTATTACTTTTGGAGCATTTTCTTCGATTGATGAATTAGGTGAAGCATTCTCATTATTTTTTTCTTCCGAATACATGTACTTCCCTCCACAGTTAGCAAAAATCCATACTGATTACGTTATCACACATCAAAAAGGTTCGCAACTTCTAATACTTTTTTACCTTAACTCAGTAGGTTTTTTGTCTCACTAATGTGTTAGATTAATCTTTATAAATTGCTTGGATATCATCGATGATTATTTCACCATTCGATTTATTTGCATCCTCTGTTTGCATATAGCGTACAGGTAAGTCCATTTTAAGCGGATATGTTAGGCCAGCTGGGACTTCCGCAGTAACGAATCTCCAATCAGTCCAGCTCACATTTTTATCTAAATCTAGTTGAACTGATTTACCAGTTGCATCAATTAGTTGCGTTCTGAGCCAATTTCCTTTGCCATCACCTTTTACCCACATACCAATTTTCTTGGCAGGAGTACTAATCGTTAACTTCGTTTTAGCACTTACATATGCCCCTGAAGTACCTGTTGTACCTGTGAAATCATAAACTAGTTTAATAGCTTTTGAACCATCACGGTCATTTGTAACCGATTGAACCGCTACAGATTTTGCTCGATCACTAGTAGCTTCATAGTTTAAGATACCTTTATTAAATGATTCTAATATAGTAGGAGAACCATTCGTTACTTTTAGTTGGATATTCGCAGTTTTTCCATCATAAGTTACGACACCTGCATACGTACCTGGTTTCGCATTGACTACTTGCTTGCCATTTGTAGTTGTTAAAATAGAAGACGTCACTTTACCATTTCCTGATATAGCTACCGGATTCATATACTGATCGATTCCTTTTATTGGAACGGACAAATCTGTATAAGTTTCCCCTTCAAATACTTCTACTACAGTTGACTTTGGTATGATCGTTGCAAGAGCACCTGTTTTATATTGGCTAATGAATAATAAAGAATTGGATACCGAACGCTCATGACCATCGGAAGGTTTGTTTTGAACAGTTACTTTACTATCGCCTAACTCTCTCGTAACTACTGTAGAAGAACCTCCACCATCGAATGTCATTGCGTAAACCGCTCCTAAATCCTTCATTAGTTTAGCCGTATTTTGCAATGTCAGTCCTTTGCTATCCGTTGATCTTCCATCAATTACTGATGTAAAGATACTTCCATCTTTTTTAATACCTACTGCTGTTCGAGGTGCAACACCAGCAACTTTAATCGTTTGTAATGTACCATTTTTCACCAAATGATAACGTCCGCTTACTGATTCTCTTACATCGTTCCATTCAGCAGGAGTAAATTTTGTTGAGATTGCAATTTGATCTCCTACTTGCACTTTTTTTAGAAACTCACTTGCAAAGTTATGTCCGGATAAAATAACCTCTCCCTTGTTTAACTTCGCGTTTCCAACACCAGTTACATTTTCTAAAACAGTTCCGACTAGTGTTTCGGAGCCGTTTAGTTTTCCTGAATCTATTTTCACTCGAACTTCTGTACCGAGTTCATTCGTTCCTGTTGTTGCATTGAAATCTCTTGTATAGATTACCAAATGGTTTGCTGATCGTTTGCGATTGACAGAATCAATTGCGTAAGACGCTTGCCCATTTACTGAAACATTCATTGCTACTTGAGGTGCACCAATAATAGCTTTACCATCTGCTTTCACGCCTAATACTGCCAATTCATTAAGCGGCGTTTGTGATGTAGAAACAATAGATCCGTCCATCATCATTAAATCGATAGGTTGTCCTTGTTTATCGAAGTAATCTGCATTCACCCCAGCAACTACATGATAGGAATCATTTTGTTCCACACTATTTGCTTGAGAAGATGTTGTTTCTAATCCGACTAATTGATCTTTTGCAAGCTCTGTTTTTAATCCGACATTAGAAGTTTTACCATCATATTCAATCACAAATACATTTTGAGCACCTATTGCTCCATCGATATCAAAGTATTTTTTACGAATCCCAGGGGCAAGCTGTGTAACTTTCTGACTCAACACTTTACCACCAGTTAAAGTAGGTGTAGCTTCTGTCGGATATAACTGAGAAGAATCATTTCCACTAGGTACAGTTGTTCCTTCTGCATTTGCTAATTCTTTTAGTTTTGCTTTGGAAGGTGTCTTATACTCGACGTACCCTGCCATTTTCGTAATGTACATGCCTCCACCAAGACCATATTGACCTCCGTATAAATTATCATAGCGATATACACGGTATTGCTCGCCTGGTTTCAATACTCGTTCGTAAACTAAACCTGCATCTGTACGCTTCCATAAGTTGATTGGTTTGATTACTTTAATTTTCCCAATTTGACCAGGAACCATTAATATGCCATCCCAATAAACTTTCGTTGCAGCTTGTGCTTGATTTGGTTGGAATAGAGCGCCCGTGACAATTGCAAAAACAATAAAAAAGTATAGCAATTTTTGTTTCATTTAATTAAATTCTCCTTCATTTCCTTGAGCAGTTACTTTTGCTCTTTTTGTTGTTGCTCTCTATTTTGTTCAATTGTATATTTCCATAAATTACTTCCATCGTAATAATAAAGGTTTCCATTGACATCTTTTACGAGTCCATAAACCCCTTTATCTTTCAACCACTCTACTTTAAGCGTATCTTTTGTTACTCTAAATAATTTTCCTTCCACACTTCCGTAAATAAAGCCATCTGGCCCTTCTACGATTTGTGCGTTACGGAATCTTCCGGAGATTAACTCTAATAATTCAACTGAACGAACATCTGTCCACTCATCTTTATAGACAAATAGCGTTCCATCGGCCATTCCCCAAACATTATTATCTTTATCTACTATTAAACTAGTAATCATACTTGAATCAAATGGTAGATGAATATATTTTTTGTCTTCAGGGTTACTTCTATTAAAGTAGAATAATCTAGCTCCCCTTGGGTTTACTTGTTGGTTCGCATGAATCGATGTTCCACCAAAAACTTGTGTTCCTCTACTAACTAGTGACACGATACTTTGGTTGTAAATATAGTTTTCGTATATTTCCATCTTTTCGTTTTCTGTATTATAGAAAGCAAGAGCACCGCCACCTACACTAGCATCTGGTAATGTACCTAATACAATTTCTTTTCCATTATTGTAAGGAGTTACTGCAGTCGATCTTTCTTGTCCGTATTCATTCATACGAATAATTTCTTTTGGATTTCCATTATCCCATGGAAGTGCGCGATCATACACAAGTAATCTAGCAAGTGGATACGCACCGATATAGAGTTTATTGTTTATATGATACATGGACTCTATTTGACTAATATTTCGGTACAATTCTTTGTTTCCAGTTGCAACGTCATATACTCCAAGACCACCGGACATATATCCATTAGCAAATATTTTCTTCCCATCTTCACTTGAAGCTAGCGTATACAACTCTACCGGTTGTTCTGGTAATTCAAATTGATGGTATTGAATTTCTCCTGTTTGTGGATTGTATTCGAATAATTGCCCTAAATTATCGACCATTCCAGATAAAAGAAATTCTGTTGGTTCTTCTACGATAGGTTCTTCGATAACTGTATCCTCAGTAGTTGGTGTTTCCACTGCAGAAGTTCCTTGTGATTCTTTCAAAGCTTTTTCACGGAATGCTTGTTCAAATAGTGCCTCAAAGTCTACCTTCTTATCTTCTGCTTTTTTCTCACCTTTTACGATAAAGTCCAGATTAATTGCTTCTGTCCCTTTTGGTAAATATAATCCAAGCTCCGTATGGGCTTTTGTATCGAAGTCATAGCGGATCAGTTGTTGTGCTTTTGTATAGTATAACGATTTGCCATCTGGTGATAGTGTAGAAACAGTTTTAGAATTCAGTTCAAACTCGTCTACGATTTTCAATGTTTTTCTATCGAAAACTACTGCCACATTAGATGGGTATAATCTCGCCACGACATAATCGTCCGTTAATACTAAATCTTGCGCATATTTTTCAGACATATATTTGGCTGGTAAAAAGGATGTGAAATTTTTCGTACCAGGCTTTTTCACTAATAAATCCATATTCGAACCAATCGATACGTAAATTTCATCTCGTTCTTCATCAGCAACGATTGCTTTCACAAAATCTTTTCTTTTACGAATTTGACCGTACTCTTCAATTTGTTTCGTTTCTGTGTCAAATGCTACAAGCGAGCCGCCGTATGCTGAACCAGCATATACTTTATTGCCAGAGACGATTAAATCTTGGATAGATGTATCACTTTTATTCGAAAAGATCGCCCCGTGATTTTCAAACACTTCGGTATTTGGATCATAGCTATATAGCACACTTGAAACAGATCCACCAACCCAAAGCTTTCCATTTTCATCTACGTCAAGTCCCCAAGCGCTTTTTGAATCTTCTAACGTAAATGTATGTATCGTTTCCTTAGTTTGATAATCTACCACAACTAATGCTGCTGGTGCTCCATGCATGATGTAATAAATGAAATATTCGCCTTTGTCATTTGCAGCAATTTTAGATGAAATGGCAGATGATTTGAAAATCATCGGACCTAAGTTTTCATACCCTTCTTGAATAACTTCTTCCTCTGGCTCTTGTTCAATTGCATCTTCTAACCATTCTTCCACGTTACCTTCGACTTCAATTACTTCTTCCCCAGTCCCTACCGGTTCAACTATTACCTCTTCTAAAGTTGTCTCTGTTTTGGGTAATTCTTCCGCATTTGCCACACTATTTAAGGGTGTCGCTAACATAGCAGCCATCACTGGAATATAAATTTTCTTCATATTAAAACCCCTTTCATGTATAGTTTAACATTAACATCATTTGGTAACATTTAAAACTTATAGTTGTAATATAATTGAAATATTATATCTTATTTTCCTTGTCGAATGAGTATCAAGATTAAGTGAGAAATTGTTCATAGGATTGTGACATCCATGCGACAACAGCAAACTGATCACCTAACGAAAGGCTAATTCTATTCATATCCAGTCGAGGGCTATCCTCGCCCTCATTAAGTTCAGTTTGAAAATGCTTGCAACTTTGTTTCATGATATAATAGGCAATGGAATTTAAAAGTAGGGAGAATGAACATGTTACATTCTATTAAGAAGATGATTTCTGGTGAAGTAATAGAGTTAAAGCAACTCAAAAAAATAGTATCTAAGATTAATGCTTTGGAAGATTCATTTACAAATAAAACAGATTTAGAGCTTCAATCATATACAACTAGTTTTCGTGATCAATTAAATAATGGAGCAACTCCAGAAGAAATTATGTTGGAAGCTTTTGCGGTCGTTCGCGAAGCTTCAAAACGAGTGTTAGGAAAACGACATTATGATACACAGTTAATGGGTGGTGCAGTATTAACGCAATCTCAAATTGCTCAAATGCAAACCGGAGAAGGTAAAACATTAGTGGCAACACTACCCGCGTATGTAATGGCACTACACGGAAAAGGAACGCATATTATTACAGCCAATGAATATTTGGCGAGCCGAGATTTTGAAGAGATGAAACCATTATTTGAGTTTTTAGGCTTAACAGTCGGATTAAATATTTCCGGCTTGGAAAGTGACGAAAAACAAGTTGCCTATAACTGTGACATCACTTATGGTACCGGCACGGAATTTGGTTTTGATTATTTAAGAGACCATATGGTGCAAAGCGAAGATCAGCTTGTGCAACGACCATTGTTTTATGCGTTAATCGATGAAGTAGATAGTATATTGATCGATGAAGCGCGCACTCCTTTGATCATCGCAGGAAAGTCTAATGCAAGCTTGAATTTGTTTCCAATTATGCAGCTAGTTATTAGCTCATTCAAGGATGAAGAAGATTACAATTATTATCCAGAAACAAAACAAATCGTTTTATTGGATAATGGTGCAGATCGATTAGAAGAAGCATTTGGCATTGATAACGTATACGACCGAGAGCATCGTGAATTTATGCATATTGCAATGCAAACGCTCCGTGCAAAAGTAGTCATGCGTAAAGATGTGGACTATATCGTAAAAGACGATAAGGTTATGATCGTGGATCCATATACTGGACGTATTATGGAAGGTCGTACATTTAGCGACGGGCTTCATCAAGCGATTGAAGCGAAAGAAAAAGTTTCAATTAAAGAAGAAAACAATACACAGGCTTCTATTATGATTCAACATTATTTCAGACTGTACAAACATGTCTCTGGAATGACAGGTAGTGCCGTTCCTTCTCGCGATGAGTTTTGGGAGACATACAACTTACGCGTAACGGAAATACCGACAAATAAACCAAACAAACGGATCGATATGGAAACGCTTGTCTATTTAACCTATGAAGATAAGATGAAAAAAATTGTGGAAGAAACGCAAAAGTACCATAAGACAGGACGTCCCGTTTTAATCGGAACGACTTCTATCGAACAATCCGAAAAACTTTCTTCCTATTTAAAAGAACGTTCAATCGAACATTCTATACTGAATGCAAAAACAGTAGAAGATGAAGCAGAGCTAATCTCCCAAGCCGGGCAGATGAATAAAATTATGCTCGCAACGAATATGGCAGGGCGAGGAACCGATATCAATTTAGGCGAAGGCGTTGCAGAACTTGGCGGTCTTCATATCATGGGTACTGAGCTTCATAGTAGTGCTCGAATTGACATGCAGCTACGAGGTCGCGGTGGTCGCCAAGGAGATCCAGGCAGCTCCCAATTTATCATTTCCTTGCAGGATGAGCTATTCAACTATTACGATGAAGAGGAATTCGCTAAATACAAAAACAAGTTGAAAACAGATGAGACTGGTTTAGTTATTTCATCTAATCCAATAAAATTTGTGTACAATGTTCAAAACGTAATCGAAGGTATGCATTTCTCGAGTCGCTCTCATTTATTGAAATTAGATGATATCAATAATGATCAACAACGCGTTATGTATAATTACCGAGAAAAAGCGTTAAAAGTAGAAAACATGCAAATGCTTATCATAGATGCGATGCACGAACGCTTAAATAATTTAATCGATGAGCTTGCAGAAAACGACGTGCATGAATCTAGTATTTTAAATGAAATTATGGATGAAATTAAAATCATTTCGATGCTCACATCGTATGAGGATGATTCATTTACTTCTTTAGATCCAGAAAACAAAGGCCAATTGAAGGAAGCACTAGAGGCTGTTTATGAGAAAGCTTTCGAGATTGTCAATATGACAAGTAGCGATAGCGAAGATTGGAGAAATATTCAATCCTACTATACAGAAACTCTAGATCGCCTGTGGATTGGGCATTTAGACAATCTGCATCATTTAAGAGAAGGTATCAGCATCCGCGGATACGGTCAAGAAGATCCGTATCGCCTTTACTCTTTCGATGCGCTTCACCTTTTCCAAGGAATGCTTCATACATTCTTTAGAGACGTGATTCGATATAATTTGCAGGTAAATGGTGTTAAAGAGGAACAATAGACTACCTTTTATAGAGTGTTAGAAGTGGCTTGGTCACTTCTAACACTCTTTTTGTTTGAGATGAATAACTAGTAATGAATATTTCCTAATATTGGATTTTACAACTAAATCGTGCTTTTTTACAACTAAATCTTGAAAGATTCCAACTAAACATGCCAAAATTCCAACTAACACGCTCATTTTTCCAACTAAATCTGAAATCCAAGAAAAATGACTGCTTTTCTTCCCATTCTAATCTTTTCCACACAAAAAAAGTCAGTACAACGAGGAATTCCTCGTTACACTGACTTTCTAAATTTACTACCAAGTGATCAATCAAAAATCTCGGACAATCTTTCTTCCAATTCATCCTTCAATGACTCATATCCAGGCTTGTTCAATAGTGCAAAAATATTATTTTTATACGACTCGACACCTGGTTGGTCGAATGGATTTACTCCCGATAAATAAGCACTCATGGCACATGCCTTCTCAAAGAAATACAGTAAATACCCTAAATGATATTCGTCCAGTTTATCAATCTCCACTTGGATAACAGGCACGCCTCCATCATAATGTGCCAAAATCGAACTATTTTTTGCGATGGTGTTAATATCATGGAACGTTTTATCCTCTAGGAAATTTAACTGATCAAAGTTATTCTCTACAGACTGAATCGTACAATCCTCTTGTTGATTGCGCACATGTAAAATCGTTTCAAAGATTTGACGTTTTCCTGCTTGAATATACTGACCTATAGAATGTAAATCCGTTGTATATGTAACAGAAACAGGGAAAATTCCTTTTTCATCTTTCCCTTCACTTTCTCCAAATAATTGCTTCCACCACTCAAATACATTACGTAAAGAAGGTTCAAAAGAAGCCATTATTTCAATAATATATCCTTTTTTCTCTAGCAAATATCTAGATAAAGCATATTCATAGGCTTCATTTTCTTTGTAATTGGAAAACATTAAATCATTTGTCGCTTGCTTGGCACCATCTAATAACGCTTGAATATCTATGCCGCCAACAGCTAGCGGAAATAATCCGACTGGAGTTAAAACGGAAAAGCGTCCACCTACATCTGCGGGAACTTCAAAACTTCTATAGCCCCCATCCAATGCAAGCTTTCTTAATAAGCCATTCTCAGGATCCGTAGTTAAGATAATTCTATTTTTCATTTCCTCGCCATAGCGTTTTTCCATATATGACTTAATGACACGGAACGAAATTGCTGGTTCAAGCGTCGTTCCTGATTTTGAAATGACATTTACGTACACTTCTCGATCATCTACATATTGAAGCAATTGATTGATATAAGCACCACTCATATTCTGCCCTGCGTAAATTACTTCAGTTTCTCCTGATTTCTTCGAAAAATAAGGGGTTAACGCATCTTGAACAGCTTTGGCACCCAAATAGGAACCACCAATTCCAATGACTATGAGAACAGCAGATTGGCTTCGTATTTCATTTGCAACCGCAAGTATTCGATCTATTTCTTCTTTATCTTGTTTTGTAGCTAGTTCTATCCAGCCTAACGCATCACGGTCATTACTTGTTGGTGCATGCATTTCTTCATGTATCAGACTAATTATATTTGTATATTTATTTTTTTCTTCTTCATTAATAAACTTTGATAATAAGGAAAAGTTTAATGAGAAGGCTTGTTTTGTAACAGTCAATTGGATTTCCTCCTGCGAGCTTTGTATTCATTTATCCTCCTATATTAGCATATTTCAGTAGGCTTTTCCTCTTCTTGAAGTAGTAAGCTAAAAAGTACTACTCCTTACTACATGTATTGACTAACCAGTGGCAACTATTAGACTACTTATAGACTTTATATATAGGTTTTATTAATAGATAAACCTAACGTGATTTCTGAAATAGTAGTGACCATTTTGTTCAAAGAGAGAGAAACCTTACAATCTTGCTACTTAAAATAACTTTATGTAAGAAAGTGACAAATCAGCAAAAGTGTCCCTTTAAATTTCTTTTTTGTTTGCAAAAAAGTTAGCAACGATAGCACCAATGGTTAGATTGACAACCATATTGGCCACAGCTGGTACTGCTGCAAGAGAGCTAACATGTTCCATGGCTAATGTTGCCGCTAATGCAGTGTTACATATACCAGTATGAAACAAAATTGCTCGTGCATTTTGCTCGGGAACCTTCCACCATTTAGCAAGTAAATAACCAGCACACATTGGTATAGATACTTGAAAAAACACTGCTACAAAAATAAGAGGTAATATCGATAGATTTGCTTGAAGTGAGCTTTGCGCACTTGATACAACGGATAACACAACGATAAATAAAGCAAGTTGAGAAAGAACAGGTGTATATGGTTTGACCTTTTCTATTTTTTCACCAAACTTCCACTGGATGTATAGACCTAAAAATAGTGGAATAAATACGATGTAAATAATATTTAAAAATAATGGCCAAAAAGCGATTGGAATGAGCTTTCCCGCAAAAAATTGTACTAATGTGGGCGTGAGTATCGGAGAAATAACGGTATCCATTGTCGCCATTGTTATACTTAACGCTGCTTCACCACCCGCTATAAACGTATAAACATTAGCTGATGTCCCGCTTGGAACTGTCCCCGCTAAAATAATTCCAGTTGCTAGTTCAGCATTATTCCCAAAAAATAAATAAGCAACACAAATAGATATGGCAACCATGATAGACCATTTTAGCAAAACACCTATAAGCGCATGCTTAGGATTTTTAATAACCAATAGCAGCTTTTCAGTTGATAAAGACAAGCCCATTAATAAAAATATAGTCCCTAATCCTAAACCTGTTAAATTCCTGATAGGAATAAATAGGTTTGGGAGAAAATAAGCGATAAAGGATAACACAACAATCCAGGCGGGCATATATTTTGAAATAATATGTGTTGCAATCCGTATAAACTTCATCATTTAGGCCTCCAAATACAAAACCTGTGCTTTGAATTATTACTGTCCAAAGCACAGGAAGTTTTACTCTATATTTTTTTATACAAGTAAGCACCTTTTTCTACATTCTCAAGTTCCACTTTATCACCAATTTGTACGGGTTCATTTACTCGTACTGTCACTTTTCCCTTTGCTTCATCAAGCTGAACGAGCGCAACTGTATATGGTGCAATGTCAGCAAATTCAGATGGCGCCACATGAATATCTGTAAAACTGTAAACGGTACCTGTGGAAGGCACTTCTAACTCTTCCAACTTTCCTTTTAAACATTTCGGACAAACGTATTTATTGGATATACTTTGATAGTCACATGAATTACATTGAAATACTTTCATTAAAAATGATTCACACCCTTTCCAAAATATGCACAGTAGAATAAGAACCTGTTCCACCAAGATTTTGCGCTAATGCAAGTCGTGGATTATCTACTTGGTTTGCTGCATTTCCTCGTAATTGACTTACGAGTTGATAAATTTGTGCAACGCCCGTTGCTCCAATTGGATGTCCGCGTGATAACAGACCTCCACTAGTATTGACAGGTTTATCTCCGGTAGATTTTGTTCGTCCCTCTTCTACTGCCTTCCATCCTTCTCGCTTATTAAAAAATCCTAATTCCTCGATTGCAATCATCTCTGTCATCGAAAAACAATCATGAATTTCTACTACATCGATATCCTCGGGTCCAACGCCTGCTTTTTCATAAGCAAGTCTACCAGATTCACGAATTGCGGGTATCGATAATAGATCATCGGCGTCTTGCATCTGAGTAGGACCGGAAGCTTGAGCTGAAGAACGAATATGAATAGCTGACTTTTCTTTTGAAATAACAAGCGCAGCTGCTCCGTCCGTCATAGGGGAACAGTCAAATAATCCTAATGGATTCGTGATCATACGAGCGTCCATAATTTCTTCCAGTGTAGTTGGTTTTCTAAATTGAGCTAGTGGATTATTTAATGCATGTTCTCTATTTTTTAATGCAAGCATTGCTAAATGCTTTTTCGAAGCGCCAGTTTCATAAAAATAGCGATTAGCAAGAACTCCGAAAAATCCAGGGAATGTAAGTCCAGCATGCTTTTCGTTCGAATCATTATCCATTGCAGCATTGATCGCTTGTGTAACATCAGCAGTCGAAGCATGTTTCATCTTTTCAACGCCTGCAACAAGTACTGTGTTATACTCACCACTTAAAATCCCTAAAATTCCTTGCCTTAATGCGATGCCTCCTGATGCACATGCACCCTCTACTTTTGCAGTAGGGATAAAACCTAAACCTAGCTCATTTGCAACGATGGCACCTAATATTTCTTGGTTGTAAATGGAACCACCCATGAAGTTTCCAACAAATACGGCATCCACTTTAGGGTTTCCAGCGTCTTCTAAAGCTTGAATACAAGCATCCAGTAACAAATCTTTCATCGTGCGATCTATAAATGTACCAAATTGTGTCATGCCTATTCCATGTACGTAAACGTTTGTCATACGCGAACCTCCTTATATTGGTCACGCATTTCTCGTTTTAAAATCTTACCATAAGAACTTTTTGGTAATTCATCTACAATATGAATAGATTTTGGTTTTTTGAAGCTGGCCATGTTTTCTGCACAAAGTGCGAGTAAGGTTTCTGATGTTACGGTTTCTTTCCCGTTCGGCACTACGTATGCCACTACATTTTCTCCCCATTTATCGTCTGGAACACCGATAACACAAGTTTCTTTGACACCTGCATGTAGATTGAGCACTTCTTCCACTTCTCGTGGATAAATATTTACTCCACCAGAAATAATGACGTCTTTCTTGCGGTCCACTATTTGCACATAGCCTTCTGGACTCTTCCAGCCTAGGTCACCTGTATGAAGCCAACCATCTTTCAACGTATCATTTGTTGCTTTTTCATTGTTCCAATACCCTTGCATGACAAGTGAACCTTTACAGATAATTTCTCCAACATCGCCATCTTCCAGTTCGTTACCTTCATCGTCAACGATTTTTACTTGAACGAAAGTTCCTACCCGTCCACATGAGTCTAGACGTGTGCTTAACTCTTTTTTCGGCATCATTGTTATACACATTGGTGCTTCCACTTGCCCATAAGTTTCAGCATAAATAGGACCCGTTAACTTTAATGCTTCTTCTAGTTTACTAGCTGCGATTGGTGAACCAGCCATATTAATCGTTTTCAGTGTAGATAGTTGTGTAGGGTCAAACTTTGGATGTTGAATCATCAAATTGACCATCGTTGGTACTAAAAAGATAACAGATACACCCTCTTGTTTTAAGTCATTCACAAATTCCTCAGGTTCAAACTTATCAAACACAATTTGAGAAGACCCATATAACCAAGACACATGTGATAAGAAATTACTACCATGCGTTAGAGGTGCGACATGTCCAATGACATCGTCATAATCTACTTCGCATACTTGTGCTAACGATAATGCACCCGCAATCATATTGCGATGAGTTAGCATTACTCCCTTGGGATTACCCGTTGTACCAGATGTATACATAATTGCAAATAGATCGTCTTCTTGAACAGATTCTACATACTGTTTTCCCAAATTCAGCTGTATTGCATGCTCGTATGCCTCTCCAATTGATAGAACTTCAATTGATGTTCCTATTGGCTCAATTAATGACTTGTCCCCAATTACAAGTTTTGGACTCGAGTCGTTTAACATATACTGATGCTCTTTTGGGTGAAGACGATAATTCAATGGCACTTTCACAAGTCCAGCAAGTGCTAATGCAACGTCTAATTCTATATGCTCCAATCGATTAGACATTAAAATAGCAATACGATCTCCTTTTACTAAGCCTTTTTCGTGAAAGTATGCGGAAAGCGCATACACACGTTCTATCATTTCTCTATAGCTAAAAGACCGATATTGGTCTTTGATCGCTAGCTTCTGCGGATAAGCCGCAGCAGATTTTAAAGCTAATTGTCCTAATGTCTCCAATATTACTCACTCCTTCTCTGCAAACTGAAATACTGGTATATTCGTCAATTGATCTGGGCCACGTTTTAGTTCAACATTTTCAACAGGTAGTAATATGAATTCAATCGTTATAGCTACAGGATTTTCACCATCTAGAAAATGTCCTCCGTAAATTTGTTTATGGCAATCGACAAACATTCCATGAAAATGTACGTCTAACTCATCGTTCAAATCGTATCCAACAAAACCTGTGCCATTAAGTAACTCTACTTCTGTATCACTAACTATTTTTGGTGTATATTGAAGCACGCCTTCACTTGTTTTCTCTAGTTGCACATATGTTGCATGCCTTAATGAGCCAATGCATTGAAATTGTGCTGCTTGGATATCAAATCTTCTGCACACTTCTTTTATACCACCAAAGAGGTCCACATCTTTCATGAGTCTGCCGACGACACGATTAGATTTCTTATCAAGCACTGCTTCTATTCGATCAACCAAAGTTGTAGCCCCCATCAACTTGTAACACCTGCCCCGTTGTATAGCTTGACTCCGAAGAAGCGAAGTACAGAACAGCTTCGGCAATATCTTCTGGAGTACCCATTCTTTTGACAACTTGTCTGCTAAAATCATAATCTACTCCTGAAGTAATAGCAGTAGCTGTTGCACCTGGAGCTACCGAGTTACAAGTTATACCTGACTCACCAAGCTCTTTTGCTACCCATTTTGTCAGCGCGATTACTGCACCTTTTGAAGCTGCGTATGCCGGACCGGATCTTCTTGTTTCCCCACCATCACCAGAAACAGCACCACCGTTAATACCTGAAATAGAACTAATATTAACGATTCGACCGTATTTTTGCTCCATCATATGTGGATAAACAACTGCTTGAATAAACAAAAATGCCGCCTTCACATTTGTATCTAAATCTCTATCCCATACATCTACTGTCATATCCTCTATACTTAAACGACCAGCCGTACCCGCATTATTAACTAAAATATGTAGCTCTCCGAAAGTATCTGCTGCTCTAGCAACAGTCGCTTTCACAAACTCTGCATCTCGAATATCCCCTAAGCATTCAAGCACCTTAGCTTCCGAATTCATCGTACGAATTCGATCAATCGTTTTGGCACATGAGTTTAAATCGACTAGTACAATATTTGCCCCTTCTCTTGCAAGATAAATTGCAGATTCTGCTCCAATTCCACTTGCTGCCCCTGTAATAATTGCTGTTTGTGCTTTCACTCTCATATCTTCATCCCCTTAGATATTATTTAATATTCATTAAATCTGGTAAAAATGTTGAAATTTGTGGAATATAAGTGATCAATAAAAGAATAATAATCGACGATACTACAAATGGTATAACCCCTTTAGATATACCACCAAGTGAAGTCTTGGATATTCCTGTTGCTACATATAAATTCAATCCGACTGGCGGTGTGAATAATCCAATAGCCAAGTTAACAGTCATAAATACGCCAAATACTGTTGGATCAACTCCAAGTAAAATCATTACCGGAGCTAAAATTGGTACAAGAATATAGAATGCAGATATCGCATCGATAAACATACCAGCTATCAAAAGAATAATATTTATAATTAATAGAATAATAATTGGATTATCAGAAACTCCTAGCATTACATCTGATAAAGTAGTTGCAATTTGCTCTGTCGTAATGATATAAGCAAAAACAGATGCGGCACTTACTATAAACATAACAGTAGCCGTCTGAACAGAAGAATCTACTAAAATCTTGAACAAACTTTTTAAATTTAGTTCCTTATATACAAAAAAACCGACGAATAGTCCATAAAACACTGCCACTACTGCGGCTTCAGTAGGCGTAAAGAATCCACCATAAATACCGCCTAAAATAATTACCGGAATCATCAATCCCCACAAAGCATTGACAAATGCAGTCCATCTTTCTTTCCCTGTAGCCCGTTTTCTTTGGGTCACTCCTTCTAATGGACCTTCTTTTTTCTCCTGTCTCCATCGAACATACATAGCAGCTAGTACAAACCCTAACCCAAGTAATATACCAGGAATAATACCTGCGATAAAAAGTCGAGCAATGGAAACAGGAATTTGGTCTCCCGCAACTACCGCAAAAACGATAAATGCAATACTTGGAGGAATAACAATTCCGATTGCACCAGAACTCGCTACTAAAGCTCCTGCTGTCTCTTTTTTATATCCGTTATTCACAAGGGCAGGGATTAAAATACCTCCAATTGCTGCAACTGTAGCTGGACCTGAACCAGAAATTGCCGCAAAGAAGATCGCAACTAACACTGTTACAAACACAATTCCGCTTTTACGATGCCCTACCAATGCTTGGGCAAAATCGATAAGACGCTTTGAAATACCCGCCTGCTCCATGATTACCCCAGCTAGCACGAAGAATGGAATAGCTAGTAATGTAAACTTGGCCACGCTTGTGTACATAATATCAGCGACTAATTCTAGCCCAAACAATCCACTTCCCGTAAATAACACGGCAATTGAAGAAATCGCCAATGAAACGGCTATTGGAATACGAAGTAACACAAGCACAAAGAATAACCCAAACAACATGATTGCTGTCATACCGATTCCCCTCCGTTTCCGCTTTCTTCACGATATTCCATAATGGTTGCTTGAATCGTACGATATAAACAGAGTATTGCACCTACTGGCATTGCCAATGAAAATAGCCATTGTGGCCAACCAAGAGATGGTGTTTTTTGCCCCATTTCCATTTGGTAGAGAACCATTTGAAAACCAAAATACAATAAAATCAAAAATAGAATTCCCATTAGTAAACCAACTAATAAAGTAATCCCCTTCTTAAAAACTCCATTTACTCGGTCAAATATTAAGGAAAAACCTAGGTGTGCGTTTTGACGCACACCTATTGAAGTTCCAACAAAAGTTAAAAATACAAATAAATTAATCGTAATTTCTTCGGTAAAAGATAGTGAATATCCCGCTAATCCCCTTGAAAGTATGTTCGCAAAAGCAATTATTGACATAATGGACATAACAATAGCAACGATCCATTCTTCTAATCTATTTAATACACGGTCCATTTTATTGCCTCCGTTCTTAACGTTCCTGGAATGCTTTTAGTAAATCTTCTCCCCAGATGCTTGTATATTTCTCGTAAACTGGTTGAACCGCTTCTTTGAATTCAGCCAATTCCTCTTCTGTTGGTGTATAAAATTTCATTCCCGCAGCTTCTAGTTCTTCCAATTGTTTTGCTTCTTTTTCACGTGCTAATTCCACTTGATATTCTGCAGCTTCTTTTCCAAGCCTTGCAAACAACTCTTTGTCTTCATCACTCATAGATTCATATAGTTTTTTATTCATACCTAATACTAATGGATCATATGAGTAATTCCACAATGTTAAAAAGTCTTGTACTTCATTCAGTTTAGAAGAATGAATAACGTCGATTGGATTCTCTTGTCCATTGATCGTTCCTTGTTGAAGAGATGTAAATACTTCAGAGAATGTCATCGTAGTAGGATCTGCACCAAGAGCACGATATAAATCGGTATACATTGTAATACCAGGAATGCGTATTTTTAATCCATTTAAATCCTCAGGTGATTTAATTTCTTTCACACTATTTGTCACTTGTCGGAACCCATTTTCACCAAATCCTAAAGGTTGTACACCTTTTTCTTGTAGGATTTTCGTAATCATTTCTCCGCCCTCACCAGCGAATACTTTATCTACTTCATCTGTGTTATTAAATAAGAAAGGCGCACTTGCCACACCAAAGCGATCATCTAAAATTGAGTAAATAATCGTTGAGTTGAATGTTAAATCAGTAGAACCTTTAGAAAGCATTTCTACAGCTTTACCGGAATCTCCCCCAGATAATTGTTCGTTAGGAAATATTTCGATTTTAATGCGACCGTCTGTTTCTTCACTAACATCATCCGACAGCTTTTGTGCTGCCGCGTACCAAGTAGAAGAGTCATTTACTGTAACCGACATTTTTAACTTGTACTCTTTACCTTCAGCTTCTTCCGCCGAACTTGACGAACAAGCTCCCAATAATAGCATTGCTGCCAAACCTAGTGATCCTAACTTCCAACTTTTTCTTTTCATTTCTTAATCCCCTCCAAATTTTTATTGAGCAAATATTCTTTCATAAATAAAATCCACCAAATGCATTGCTTGTGTCGTAGAAGTCAATCCTTCTCTCTCTATCCCTACCTTCATCTGCAACAAACAACCAGGATTTGTTGTAATCACAGTACCTGCACTCACTTCTTGCACTTTCTGCATTTTGGACTTCAAAATAACAGATGACATCTTAGGCTGAAGTAAATTATATATGCCAGCAGAACCGCAACACAGGTCTGCATTTGGTAACTCTATAAAAGTACAATCTTGGACAGCTTTTAATATTTGACGTGGCTCGTCCTTTACACCAGTTACATTACGCAAATGACATGAATCTTGATAAGTCACAAGTTTAGAAGTAGACTTTTTCGGTAACTTCTCCAAAAAATCTACAATACCTAATTTGACAAATAGCGAAGAAATATCTATTTGTTTTGCTGTAAATTGCTTCGCTTTTTCATATAACCTTGGATCATCTGCGAATAATTTGTCATACTCCTCTAAAAAAGCACCACATCCACCCGCATTGTTGACAATATAATCGATATCATCTAATTGGAAAGCTTCCATATTTCTTTTCGCATTTCTTTTTGATTTCTCTAATTCCCCACTATGTCCATGCAAAGCACCACAGCATTGCTGATTTTTTGGGATAACTACTTCGCAACCTAGTTTTTCTAAAATCGCTATAGTATTTCGATTTGTTTCGTTAAACATCGTATCCATTAAACAACCTGCAAAGAAAGCTACCTTTACTTTTACTTCGCCCTGTTGTCCCTGAGGACGTTTTCGTTTCGGAGGATCTGGTATTACGCTTTCCATCTCTTTCATAAAAGGAGGAAAGAGGTCTAAAAATCCAATCTTTCTAACTACTTTTTGTAAACCAGATTTTTGATAAAACGTAACCAGATTAACAGCAGTATGCATTTTCTTTTGATCCGCAAATAGATGATCGAATGCCCCTTTGCGAATAACCTTCTCCTTCATAGTTTGAGATTTGGCAGAAAGAATAGCTTCCCTAGTTTCTTCTATTAAAGTACCGTATTGAACACCCGCAGGACATGCAGGTTCACAGGCTCTACAGCCCAAGCAAAGATCGAATGATTCTTCTACCGATCCATCCCACATAATTTGTCCGTCACGGACCGCTCTCATTAATGCGATACGCCCCCTAGGTGATTGTGTTTCGTCAAAATTAGAATGTATATATGTAGGACAAGCCGGCAGACAAAATCCACAACGCATACAATCCATTAACCTATCATCATCTACATGAGTAACAAATGCTTGCTGCATTCTTTCTTGAAGTGCAGTTGTCATGAGTGAACCACAACCCTCTGCTTACGATCTTTTGCAAAGATTTTCCCAGGATTCATTATGTTTAGCGGATCAATCGATTGTTTTATCCCTTTCATAACTTCGATGCCTGATTCTCCAATCTTCCACTCCAAATAAGGTGCTTTCATCTCACCAACACCGTGTTCACCTGTAATTGTTCCACCGAGGCGTAGAGCACTATCAAAAATTTCGCTAAAAGCGGCTTCTACTCTTTCCATTTCTTCTTTATCTCGTGCATCGGTTAAACAAGTGGGGTGAAGATTACCATCCCCTGCATGGCCAAATGTGAAAATCATTAGATTGTACTTGTCTGCTATTCTTTGAATTTCTTTCACCATATTAGCAATTTCAGATCTTGGTACCGTGGCATCTTCTAAAATAGTAGTAGGTCTTTTTCTAGCTAATACAGATAATGCAACTCTTCTTGCCGTACTTAGTTGTAATGCCTCTTCCTCAGACTGTGCCAATTGCGTTGACTTTGCTCCGTGCTCTTTACAAATTTTAAGCACTAACTGCATTTCTTTTCCGACAGTTTGCATATCACCATCCAGTTCGATAAGTAGCATTGCTTCACAGTCTGTGGGGAGTCCAATTTTCATATAATCTTCTACATTTTCTATTGTTCCTTTATCCATAAACTCAAGTGTAGTAGGAACTACTTTGGCTGCAATAATAGAAGAAACCGTCTGCGCTGCTGTTTCTAACTGATCGTAAAACACAAGCAATGTTTGTTTAGTTTGTGGTGTCGGGATCAATCCAAGTGTGATTTCTGTAATAACTCCAATCGTGCCTTCTGATCCAACAAACAAACTAGTTAAATCATACCCAGCAACGTCTTTAGTAAGTTTTCCACCTGTTTTTAGAATTTCTCCATTTGGTAAAACGACGGATAAACCTTTTACATAGTCTCGAGTTACACCATATTTCAGTCCCCTTAAACCACCCGAATTTTCACTCACATTTCCACCTATCGTAGAAATTTTCATCGAGCTCGGATCCGGTGGGTAAAAAAGACCTTTAGGCTCTACTAGTTCATTAATATGTTGTGTAACAACACCAGGTTGCACAGTAATTGTAAGATTTTCCTCATCAAAATCTAATACGCGATTCATCCTATTAAAGAGTAAAATGACTCCTCCTGCATTAGGAACAGTTCCCGCTGCCAAATTAGTACCTGAGCCACGAGATATTATAGGAATTCTATATTCCGAACATGTTTTAACAATCTGCTGGATTTCCCCCATATTTGCAGGTGATAATACTAAATCAGGCATTGCTTGAAAGTTAGCAGTAGCATCATATGAATAAGCTAGCCGTTGTGCTATAGTGACTTTAGCATTTTCCTTTCCCGTAATATCTATTAATTTTTGAATAATATACTCTTCCATTTACATCTCCTCTACTTCCCTCTTTAACCACTTTTATTTATTTTATTATTCTTTCAATTCTAAAAATATAGACTTTATAACAAGGATTTGTCCTATTTTATATAAATTATTTGTTTAAAGAACCAAAAAAAGCATCTGAAGATGGATGCTTTTTGTCTAACTATTATCTAACTCTTCTACTAAACGGATGCCTAAATATATTAAAAAAAGATCATGAGATTTCATAATACTTAGTCCAGTTAGTTCTTCCACTTTTTGGAGGCGATACACCAATGTATTTTTGTGAATATGTAACTTCTCAGATGTATTTTTCATGGACTGATTTTCATTAAACCAAACTTGTAAATTTTGAAAAAGTTCAACATACTCAAGTAAAGGAGCAACGGTTCTTTTTATAAATTGTTCTTTCGTTTCTCTAGGCAAACTATGTAAGATTAAATCGAACAACAACTCTCTTTCAAACGTAATTCGTCTATTTTTCTGAGAAACTTTTACCGCTCTTTCCGCTTGGTTAAATGACTTGGATAGCTCTCCATATCCCGTATTCTCCCCTATACCTACCGCAAGCTTTATTTTCATCTTTCGCTTTACGTGTAACAATAGATTTTCTAATTCTATTTTTAATTTTTTTTGATCTATTTTAGGCAATACCAAAATAATTTTTTCTTGTCCCCAACGACTTGCCTTAAGTAGGGGATGTATCGTTTGTATAGACATAAAGAAGTCAATATCCTCCACTTTGAATCTCCTTTTTCCATCCATTGACTCGATCATAACAACTTGCATATACTCTTCTACCTGAATATCAAGTAATTCAGCACGTTTGTAAAACTGTTTGTCTTTCGATTTTGATGTAATCCAATCAATCATAAAAAATTCAAACTCACGAACTTTTTCGTCTTTTTCTTGTCTCCTAATAGAGTCTTGAACAAATAACTCTACTACTTTTCTGATGAGTAATGTTTGTGGCTCAATCTTCTCGGGCTCACCTGTTACCCCTAATACCATGATAGTCTTGTCATTGATAATTATTGGAATGACAATTCCTTTCCGGACTCCACGTAATTTTTGGACTTCATTTTCAGTCATATGGAATAATTTTCGTTCTTTTATACAAAGTAAGGCACCTTCATGAAATTGATTTACCCTTGAAGCATCCGTGCTGACCCTTATAAACCCCCTTGCATCCGTTAAAATAACTTCTTCCTTGATTAAATGACTCAATTCATTAATTATTTCTTGTCCTAGCTCTTCAAAATTGAACAACTCATTCACCCCTTTAACGCCTTTCCAAACTATCTATCATTAATATTTCTACACGCCGACTCATTCCCTATATTTAAATATTCAAGAGCAATATATCTAATTTAACCAAATCAAAAACAGACACTAAACTATACTGTTTAGTGCCTGATTTCCTTTAAATTGTCTGTATAAATTTCTCTAATCGATTCAATCCTTCCACCAGCACTTCCATGGAATACGCATAGGAAATTCGAATATAACCTTCTCCCAGTGGTGTGAAAGTACTGCCTGGTACAACTGCAACTCCACCCTCGTGAAGGAGTTTTGTAGCGAAGTCGAACGAATTCATACCAAAACTCTTTATAGAAGGAAAAATATAAAAAGCTCCATTAGGTTTTTCAACAGATAATCCCATTTCTATTAGACGGTTATATACATAATCACGTCTTTTTATATATTCAACATTCATTTCTTTAGGTATATCCTGCGCATTCGTCAGGGCTTCTAATGCAGCATATTGGGATGGCAAAGAAGCGCAAATGGAGTTGTATGAATGCACTAACATTACTTGTTTTAAAATAGTGGATGGTCCCATCACGAAACCTATCCTCCACCCCGTCATTGAATGGGACTTCGAAACTCCATGTAGATAAAAAAGTTTCTCGCGAAGTTCTTTATACGAAGCAAGTGAAACATGATCACCTGCAAATGTATTTTCGCTATATATTTCATCTGTGAGAATATAAACCTCTTTATCCTTCAGCATTTGGGCAAGCTCATCCATTATTTCCTTTTGGATAACAACGCCTGTTGGATTGGAAGGATTATTGAATAAAATGGCTTTCGTTTTTTCTGTTATAAGCTTTTCTAGTTCCTTTGCGGACGGCTGAAGACCGGTTTTGGTCGTATCTAAATAGACCACTTTTGCACCGCATAATTCAATTACTGGTACATAACCAGAATAGATTGGTGCCGGTAAAATAACTTCGTCTCCCTCTTCTAGTATCGTTCGGAAAATCGAATCAATTCCTTCACTAGCACCATTTGTAATGACAATTTCATTTTGTGGATCATATGAAAAACCATATTTAGCAGAAAAGAAATCGCTAACTGCTTTCCTTAGTTCTAATAATCCAGCATTATGAGAATACCCTGTCAAGTTTTGTTCGATTGCTCGAATTCCTGCCTCTTTCACGGAGACAGGTGTCGGAAAGTCAGGCTGACCGATTGTTAAATTAATAGCATCCGGAAAATTCACTAATTGATTTGCAAACTGCCGGATACCAGGTACTCCAAGTGCTTTAGCACGCGGATTAATGCTTAAAGACATACATGTTATCCTTCTTTCCTAATTACTTAAAAAACCCTGGAAGCCATAAAGACAGGCTCGGAACAAATGTAATAACGATTAAACAAATAATCATAGAGAATAAGAATGGTATAATTGCCATAACAATTTTCTCAAATTTCACATTCCCTACACTAGAGGCTACAAATAAGTTTACTCCAAGCGGTGGTGTTATAAAACCAATCGCTAAGTTCGAAACCAAAATAACACCAAAATGAATTGGATCAATACCAACAGCCACAACAATCGGTAATAGAATAGGCGTCAAGATAACAAGTGCAGAAATTGTATCGATGAACATACCTACTATTAAAAGTATAATATTAATAGCTAGTAATATGACAATTGGATTCGTAGATAATTCTGTTAAAAATAAAGAAATATCATCTGGAACTCTTTCTAAAGTCATAAAATAAGCAAACGAAACGGAAAGACCGATAATAATCATCGTTGTTGCATTAATGACAACCGCTTCTCGGAAACATTCAAAAACCGTTTTCCAAGTTAACTCTTTGTATACATAAAGGCCTACTATTAGTGAGTAAACTACCGCCACTACTGCCGCTTCCGTTGGAGAGAAAAATCCTCCATAAATACCACCCAAAATAATTACTGGAATTAGTAGAGCCCATTTTGCATCATATGTTGCTTTTAATACATCTTTGAATGAAAAAGTAGTGTTTGTTTCTGATTTGTATCCACGCTTTTTCGCTATAAAATATGCAGTAATCATTAGACCTATCCCTATTATTATGCCTGGTAGAATACCAGCTAAGAACATACTTCCTACTGAGACACTTCCAATAACTCCATATAGCACGAAAGGAATACTTGGCGGAATGATTACGCCGATAGATCCTGCAGAAGCAGAAACCGCAGCAGCAAATCCTCCATCATATTTTTTGTTTTTCATTTCGGGAATCATAAATCCACCAATGGCAGCTACAGTAGCTGGTCCAGAACCGGAAATGGCTGCAAAAAACATAGAAGCAACGATTGTAACTAATGAAAGTCCTCCAACAATCCAACCAACCATTGCAGCAGCCATATCAAGTAATCGTTTTGATACGCCACCTTTACTCATCAACACCCCTGCCAACATGAAAAAAGGTATTGCTAACAATGGAAAGGAATCCAGCGAAGTAAATGCCTTTTGCGCGATTATTCCTAATGGTAAGGTTGATCCAAAGTAAATCGCAACAAGTGCAGAAACTCCTAAAGAAATGGCTATTGGAACACCGATGAGCAAACAGATGAACAACGTACCAAATAATAATGCTACTGTCATGCGATCATCTCCTCATCAGCAGGTTTCTCATAATTGCCTTTCCAAACTTCTACTAGTTGAACGATTAGTCGAATTGCCATACCCGCTCCCCCAAGTGGAATTGCAAGAAATGCAATCCAAATAGGAATTTGCATAGCAGGTGCAAGTTGTCCATGTTTCAAACTACTTAACACAAGCTGTGTACCAAATACTGCAAGAAACAGTGCCATCATGAACCATATAATAATGGATAATGTCTCCAATATTTGACGAAAAATACCGTGGAAGCGAGTTATAAACGCTTCCACTCTTATATGTTGTCGCAATTTCACGGCATAACTTGCCCCAATCCATACTTGGAAAATATGAATATATCTTGCCAACTCTTCCGTCCAACTTGGAGCAGAATCAAAAACTTTTCGTCCAACTACTTGTCCAAAAATTAGTGCAACCATAACCGCAAGTGACAAAACGAGTAGTATTTCTTCAAACTTAGAAAATTTCTTTAACACACTACTTCACCCATCCTTTTTCACTTACTTATTGTTGATTTGCTTCTCTGGCCATATTTACTAAGTCTTCACCGATCTCTGGTACATATTTGTCGTAAACTGCTTTAGTTGCTTCTCTAAACTCATTGCGTTGATCATCTGTCAATTCATTTATTTTCATACCGTTTTCTTCTAGATTTTTCAAGAATTCAACATCTTGTTCTTGCGCGATTTTTCGTTGCTCAGTGCGATAATCTTCAGAAGCTTTCACTACAAGTTCTTGTAAATCAGCTGGTAAGTTACTATAGAAATCATTATTCATTAGCAAAATAGTTGCTGCGTATACGTGACTTGTAAGTGTTAAATAGTCTTGAACCTCGTAAAATTTATTCGTGTAATAAAGCGAGATTGGTGATTCCATTGCATCGTATGTTTTTTGTTGAAGCGCCGTGTATAGCTCACCGAATGCGAAAGGTGATGCATTTGCACCGAATGCTTTAAATGTATCCGTGTGTACTGGGTTTTCCAGTGTACGGTATTTCAATCCCTTTAAGTCATCTGTTCCTTGAATTGGTCCGTTGTTATTAGACATATGACGGAAACCATTTTCTGCAAAAACAAGACCTTTCAAATCGTTATTCTCAAGCTCTGCTAATAATTGTTGACCAAGTTCTCCATCTAGAGCGCGGTAAGCTGCTTCGTTGTTATCAAATAAGAACGGTAAGTCGAATACCATAAACTTTTTGTTGAAAGAAGCAAGAGGGGCTACTGCCGGAATTGTCATTTCTACGTTCCCTAGTTGAACTGCTTCAATTGCTTCACGGTCAGATGGATATAGCTGTCCATTTGGGTATAACTCTACTTTAAGACGGCCATCTGACTCTTTTTCAAGTGTTTCTTTATATGTCTTTGCTGCTAGATGAGATGATTGTTCTTCTGAAACTAAATAAGCAATACGAATTGTATATGAGTCTTGCTCTTCCCCTTTTACACTTGATGTGTTTTCTGTTGGTCTTCCACATGCTGTAAGCGCTAACAATGTAACTAGTAATAAAATAGCTAATTTCTTCATTTGTTTTCCTCCCCAGTGTAGTAGTGCAAAAATCTTTTTTCGACATTATCTAGATGTAAAATCATAAGTTGTTTAGCCAAATTCTTTTCTTTCTTTTCAAGTGCTTGGACAATGTTCACATGTTCTAAGTAAGCATCCTTTGCACTTACAGGTAATGTGTTGGATAGAAACAAAAACGCTCGATTGACCCCTGTATTCATTTGACTGATTAGCTCCGCTAGTTTCACATTCCCTCCAATATTTGCAAGTTGTAAATGAAATGCTCGATCGAAATCCATAAATGAATTGTAATCATCAGACTCAATTGCTTCTAATTGTCCCTCCAAATTATTTTGTAATTCATACAGTACTTGATCAGAAAGCTGATCTGCATTTTTCTCGATATTATGAATCTCCAATAATTTTCTGATTTCCATATAATGCAAGGCGCTATCTTTTGTGAAAGATGCGACTGTAGCAGGTTTCGCTTTGTGGATATTAACGAGGCCCTCCGCAGCAAGCCGCTTCAATGCTTCCCGAATAGGAGTTCTACTTATCCCTAAGTCTGAAGCCAACTTTTCTTCTGGGAGCTCCTCTTCTTGTGCAAGTCTACCTGCAATAATGGCATCTTTAATGCTATTGAAAGCTTGATCAGCAAGCGATTCTTTTTGAATAATTTTTTTCAATTTGAATCACTCCTTTCTGTATACTGTATACAGGAATGATATATTATGCTATTGTAGTTGTAAATATAAATTTTAGAATTTTTTAAAAGTTAGGTGATTACTAGTGAAAATAAAAGAAGAATTAATTGAATCACTTGGAAAAGCAAAAGTCAGCCAAAGTGAATCAGAGCGCTACCGACATAGCCGCGACGAATCCTCACATCCCTTTATAGAACCAGATTTCGTTGTCTTTCCTGAAAATGTAGAGGATGTAGTAAAAGTGCTTCGACTCGCAAATGAACATGTTGTACCTGTGACCCCTTACGGCGCAGGGTCTGGTTTAGAAGGTCAAGCCATCCCTATCAATAAAGGAATTTCCTTAAACTTCGATCGTATGAATAAAGTAATTGAATTTTCACCAGAAGATTTAATGATCACGGTAGAACCCGGAATAACCCGCCTTCAATTAAATGAATATGTAAATAAGCATGGACTATACTTTCCAATCGATCCTGGTGCAGATGCATCTATCGGTGGAATGGTAGCAACAAACGCAAGCGGAACAACCGCAGTACGCTATGGCTCTATGCGCGATCAAGTACTCGATTTAGAAGTTGTACTTGCAAACGGTACGGTTATTCATACTGGGTCTAAAGCGAAAAAATCTTCTTCTGGTTACCATTTGAATGGTCTAATCACTGGATCAGAAGGAACACTTGGTGTCATTACCAAAGTTACAGTCAAACTACACGGCATTCCTGAGAAAGTAATTGCGGCTAGATGTACATTCCAAACTCCTGGAGAGTGTGCAGAAGCAGCGCAAGTTGTACTAGCAAGCGGAATTCAAGTATTACGCATGGAACTAGTGGATGCGGAAAGCATTAAACAAGTAAATGAATACGGAAATTATTCATTCCCAGAAGAACACTCTCTGTTTTTTGAATTTGCCGGTGCACCAAATATTGTAGAGGAAGAAGCTACAGTGGTAGAAGAGTTGATGAAAGAGTTAGGCTGCAATAACTGGGAGCGCGCAAATTCCTCAAAAGAACGAGCAGATTTATGGAAAGCTCGACACGAAATGGCTTATGCATTTAAACATATAAAAGGAAAAGTATCAACGGGTTCAGATTCATGCGTCCCTATTTCGAAACTAGCAGAAATGGTTGTTTTTGGTCGTGAGCTGTTAGAGCAAAGCGGACTTATTGGTGGCGTATTCGGTCACGTAGGTGACGGCAATTTCCATACAATAGCCATGTACGATCCGAATGATCCAGTAGAAGTAGAGAAAGCGGAATATACAAATGAACAAATCGCCATGAAAGCGATTAACCTTGGCGGCACTTGTACAGGTGAACATGGCGTCGGATTAGGTAAAAGGAAATACCAAGTTACCGAGCACGGAGATGCGTTAGAATTAATGAAATCTATGAAAACATTGATGGATCCAAAGGGAATATTAAATCCTGGGAAGATATTTTATTAGAGTGGGGAGATTGATGTAGGATATTTTACAGGCTTTCTCGCAACTTTTTGGGGTTTTCTCGCAACGTTTGATTTGTTACTCGCAACATTAGGAACCATTGGGGCAACGTTTCGACTCATATGCGCAACGTTCTTGCTTTTCGCAATGTTCGGGGGCTTTCTCGCAACGTTTGACCTGTTTTGCGCAACATTAGGAAGCATTGGCGCAACGTTTCGACTCATACACGCAACGTTCTTGCTACTCGCAACGTAGGAAGGCTTTCTCGCAACGTTTAACCTGTTTCTCGCAACATTAGAGGGCGGTTGCGCAACGTTCGAACTCATACGCGCAACATTAAAGGCTGTCCAACATTTTATTGTTGAGCAGCCTTTTTAATTTTACTTAATTATTGTTTTAATTCTTCGCCTTCGTGGCTAAATTGCCATTCGATGCCGAACTGGTCCTTTAGCGCTCCGTAGCATTTACTCCAGAATGTTTCTTGTAACTCCATCGTTACGGTGCCATTTTCTTTAAGTGCGTCAAAAGCAGCGCGGATTTCTTCTTCGTTTTTGCTAACAAATGCTAAGCTAATATTGTTTCCTAAGATAAAAGGAGAGCCAGGAAATGTATCAGAAAACATGACATTGCTTCCGTTAATATTTAATCGAGTGTGCATGACTAAATCTTTTGCTTCCTCTGGTAACTGATAATCTGGATGCTGAGGTGCCTCACCGAAAGTCATAATTTGTGGTTTTTCTGTTTTAAAAACTTCTGCATAAAACTCTGCAGCCTCGCGACAATTTCCATTAAAATTAAGATAAACATCTATAGCCATTTGATACACTCCTCTTTTTTATCCTTGTTTTCATCCCTAATGGATGTCCATATTATTGTAACATTCAATCAATAAAAATACTGCCCCAAATAAAAAAGAGCGAGAAAAAACCTCGCTCCCTATCTTAATATACTTTATCTCCGTTAAAAATGGAGTTTTTCACGATAACATAATCTACATTACGAATTGCTTCTAGTTTATTTCCGCCTGCATAAGAAATAGAAGATTGAAGATCTTGTTCCATTTCAGTTAGGGTATCTTGTAACGCCCCTTTATGCTCTACGTACATTTTTTTACCTTCTACGTTTTTCTTTTCCCCTTTTTGAAATTCAGAAGCGGAACCGAAATATTCTTTAAATTGTTTTCCGTCTTTTTCAACTGTATTTCCTGGAGATTCTTCGTGTCCTGCAAATAATGAACCGATCATTACCATCGATGCACCAAAACGAACTGATTTAGCGATATCACCGTGTGTACGAATTCCACCATCAGCTATAATTGGCTTACTTGCAGCTTTTGCACACCAACGTAAAGCAGCTAATTGCCACCCACCTGTTCCAAATCCTGTTTTAATCTTTGTAATGCATACTTTACCTGGCCCAATCCCTACTTTTGTAGCGTCAGCTCCAGCATTTTCTAATTCTCTTACCGCTTCTGGAGTTCCAACATTTCCAGCAATAACAAAGCTTTCTGGCAAATGCTTTTTAATATGTTGAATCATTGCGATTACTGCATTAGAATGACCATGTGCAATATCAATTGTAATGAACTCCGGTGTAAGCTTCTCTGCTGCTAATTGCTCAACAAATCCATACTCTTCCTCTTTAACACCAACACTAATCGATGCGATTAATCCACGTGATTGCATATCTTTTGTAAATGCTATACGCTTTTCTGGTTCAAAACGATGCATTATATAGAAGTAACCATTTTCAGCTAAGTAATTGGCAATTTTTTCGTCGATAATTGTTTGCATATTGGCAGGTACTACAGGCAGTTTAAAAGTATGCCCACCTAATGTTACAGTTGTATCACATTCTGAACGGCTATTTACGATACATTTTGCCGGAATTAATTGAATATCTTCATAATCGAATACGTTTTCCATATTATCCACTCCAAAACACGAATATTGTTTTTGGGAAAAACAAAATTGTTCGTCCATTGGGTAATTTACAGCATTTTCGAGCATATGTCAATTGATAAAGGAATAATAAACAAAAAAATTCTAAAAGAGCTATCTAAATAGCGATAGCAAAGCATCTCCTGAAGCTATTTATTCAATGTAGGATTTCCTAATAATAAAAAGGCAGATGTAGAAAATGACGAGCTTTTTCTACATCTGCTTATATGATAGATCTATTTATTGATCGTTTTGACATGAGTTTCGATTAACTTAATTCTGTCTGCTAATTCCAATACCGCTTGCATTAGTTGAAGCTGTTCTGTTTTTGTAATGGATGTATGACGCTCCATCTGTTCCACTGATTTTTCCACTCTTTGTATACTGTGATTCATAACATTTACGAAATGTTCTGCTGACAGTTTTTTCATCTCCTTTCATTTATTTTTATTGTAATATACTTTTAAGTTATTTCAATTGACAGAATTAATCGTAAATTAACGCAATTTGTTTCAGCGAAAAAATAGTAGTTCAAAAATGTATTTAAAGCGTTTTCACGTTGTTGAAATTAATTTTTTATCTCCATTATTCCTAGTACAACAGACCGACTTAATTGTGCCAGCACAACATCTTTATACATAATAGAATACATTTCATCATATATTATCTGCCTTCATTAATATACTAGCTAGTAAAGTATGATAAGGAGGAGAGTATCATGTATTCAAATCCAGTGGATCCGGAGGAAATGGCTTTGCGAAAAAATTGGGATGTCATTGCTTCTCTAAATATGATTGGGGAGGGCGGTCCCGTCTATAATCCAGAAGAAAAAGAAGAAGCTACAGATACAACCAATGCATCCAAATAATCTATCATGCTTGTCCCCACTCGAGTGGGGTTTTTTAAATTTTTAGAAATTAATATATTGTATTCAGCTGAATATTGTGATAAATTTAACAATATTAAAATGAAGTTAATACTTCATCCTTTTAAAAATATGATGAATTTCCTTCATAAAGTGAAACTTCAATCAGTGGGGGTTATCTTCATCCCCCACTGTTTGTTAGTTGAACCAATCGGTCTTTTACGGGCAGTTGATCTCCCACTTATCTCTTCGCTTTTCTTAAATCTTGAAGTGGGAGTCTTACTGCCTGTTAATGCGGGATAAGGTGAAACTTCAAACAGTGGGGGTTATCTTCATCCCCCACTGTTTGTTAGTTGAACCAATCGGGCCTTTACGGGCAGTTGATCTCCCACTTATCTCTTCACTTTTCTTAAATCTTGAAGTGGGAGTCTTACTGCCCGTTAATGCGGGATAAAGGAGTTTGAGCTTTGTTATTACGAGAGTTGATACGTGAACATTTTACAAACATGTCGAAAAGTCAAAAGAAAGTTGCGAACTATGTATTGGACCATCCCAATGATATTGCCTTATATTCGGCAGCAGAGTTTGGTTCCAAAATCGGGATAAGTGAATCCACCGTTATTCGGTTTTCGAATTCCCTAGGTTTTTCCGGCTATACAGAACTGCAAAAATTAGTTCGAGAGGAATTTTTTAAGGAAAGTAGTTTAACGAGTTATCAGCAAGCTAAAATGGATATCCCTAAAGATATGAGCTTCCACAAGCAAGTGATGGAACAGGACCGGAAATCTATTTTAGCTACAATGAATCAAATAGATGAGCTCGCTTATCAAGCTGCCGTCCAACGCATATCCAATGCGAAATCTGTCTATGTACTCGGACTTCGTTCTTCTTATTCAGCTGCGAACTGGCTTTCCTTTTCTTTAGGTTTAGTAAAAGAAGATGTCCATTTTATACAGCCTGATACGGAAGATGTGATCCGTACAATTATGAAAATGGACGAGCATTCTGTTGTCATCATCATTTCTTTCCATCGGTATTTAAAAGAAACGATTGAAATAGCCGGGCTTATACGCAATCAAAAGTCATATATTATAGGAATAAGTGACTCGATTTTAGCACCGATTCATGCGTATAGTGATGTATTGTTCCCTATTTATGCAGCAAACAAGTCTACTTTAGATGCTGTCTCTCCCCTCTTTTCGTTTATGAATGCCATTGTTGCTGGATTAATCGTGGAGCAAAAAGAGGATTTCAATAAAAGGCAAGCACTATATGAAACGATTCCGAGTCATTTTCTATTCGAGGAAGGAAAGGATCCAATATGAAACAAGCATTATTAGATATAAAACCTACTGTGAAAGCAGTGTTTCAACATCTTCATGCCAATCCTGAACTTAGCTGGAAAGAGTTCCTAACGACGGAGTATTTGAAAGATTTTCTTATCCGAGAAGGATTCCAGGTTACTACTTTCGAAGATTCAACCGGATTAGTTGTAACCATTGGTAGCGGGAAACCTTGTGTAGGACTTCGAACAGATATGGATGCCCTATGGCAAGAAGTGGACGGAGAGTTTAAAGCCAATCATTCATGTGGACATGATGCACATATGACGATGGCTGTCGGTACACTTCTTTTACTAAAAAAACTAGGTATTCCAAAGCATGGTACTTTAAAAGTATTATTTCAGCCAGCAGAGGAAAAAGGTACGGGTGCTCTTTCTTATATTGATAAAGGTCTAGTCGAAGATATTGACTATTTGTACGGTGTACATCTTCGTCCAATTCAAGAGGTTCGAAATGGCTATGCTGCTCCAGCTATTTTACATGGTGCTGCAAAACTAATTAGCGGAAAAATTCATGGAGTGGAAGCCCATGGTGCAAGACCGCATCTTGGTGTCAATGCAATTGAAGTTGGTGCTCAAATGGTGCAAGCCATTCAAGCGATTTATTTGGACCCAATGATGTCCTATTCTGCTAAACTTACAAAATTCCAAGCTGGCGGGGAATCTGCTAATATTATTCCTGGTAATGCGGAGTTTAGTATTGACGTCCGTGCACAATCGAATAGCGCGATGAATGAATTAATTGGCAAAGTAGAGCATGCGATTAGTTCTGTTGCCTCTCTAAATAATATAACAATCGATTTTCATATAGAGACGGAAATTGCAGCTGCAGAAGTAGACGATTCAGCGGTAGAATTAATGAAAGTGGCAATCATCGATACGATCGGTAAACCATATTATGTGCCACCAATCGTTACACCAGGCGGGGAAGATTTTCATTTTTATACATTAAAAAGACCTTCCATTAAGGCAACGATGCTTGGTTTAGGCTGCGATCTAAGTCCTGGATTACATCATCCGGATATGCGATTTAACGAGGAAAGCATTATAACTGGCATCGAAATTTTAGCCCGTACAATCATTGGTACTTTTCGAGCAAAGGAGTAAATAAGATGAACCAATTAACGATGCGCGTTTTAAAAACTGTCGATGAAATGCAACTAGTCCGGCAATTAGAAGAGATAGTTTGGGGCATGGAATCGATTCCCGTCCACCAAACACTTACGGCTGTTAAAAATGGCGGATTGATCATCGGGGCATTTGATGAGGAGAAATTAGTAGGCTTTTCTTATGGCTTTGCCGGCTACCAAAACAACGAAGCATACTTATGCTCCCACATGCTTGGTATACATCCAGATTACCAACTACAAGGTATCGGCAAAAAATTAAAAGAAAAACAGCTTGTCGTAGCAAAAGAGATGGGTTACAAACTAATTACCTGGACATTCGATCCCCTGGAAAGCCGCAATGCTTATTTAAATGTTACCAAGCTATACGGCATCGTTGATACGTACATCGAAAATTGCTACGGGGAAATGACAGGCGGGATTAACGCCGGCTTACCAACGGATCGTTTACAAATTGAATGGTGGATTACAAGTGATCGTGTCGAGAAGAAATGGATGCCAAGCAATGTAATTTTCGATAATCCTTTTCAAACTGCATTGTCAGAACAAAATCTACCTATCCTAGTGGAACCTGATTTGTTTGACCTGACAAGCCAAGGATATGAAGTACCTATTCCCCAGCAATTTCAAGAAATGAAAAAAATAAGTCCGGAGACTGCCATACAATGGCGCTTGCAAATACGAAAGATTATGCAAGGCCTATTTTCAAAAGGCTATGCACTCGTTGCTGTTCGTAAAACAGATGAATCAGTGAACTATTATCAATTTGTGCAAAAATCCACGATACCAATACAAACAGAGGAGAACTAATATGCAAATCAAAGAAATTAATATACGCAAAATGAAAATGAAGATGAAATCCCCTTTTGCAACAAGTTTCGGAACCTTCCAAGATAAAGAGTTCCTGCTATTAGAGGTTACAGATGAACTAGGAAATACAGGCTGGGGAGAATCTACTGCGTTTCACTCTCCTTGGTATAACGAAGAAACACTCGAAACCAATTTACATATGATTCGAGATTTTCTAATCCCACTTGTATTAGATAAAGAATTTGCTCACCCAGATGAAGTGAATGAACTCTTTGCCCCCCTTCGCAAAAACAATATGGCAAAAGCAGCAGTAGAAGGTGCGATTTGGGACTTATATGCAAAACGTAATAAAATGACCTTAGCGCAAGCACTTGGTGGAAATGCTGAGAAAATTGAAGTCGGTATTAGCATCGGTATCCAAAAAAGCACAGAAGAGTTGATCGAATTAGTCCGTGGTTACGTAGCAGAAGGCTATAAACGGATGAAAGTAAAAATAAAACCTGGCTTTGATGTAAAAGTAATAAAAGCACTAAGAGAAGCATTTCCTACTGTACCTCTAATGGCAGATGCGAACTCTGCGTATACATTAGATGATATCGACGTATTAAAACAATTAGATGAATACAATTTGACGATGATTGAACAGCCTTTAGCTTCCGACGATATTATCGACCATGCTAAATTACAAAAAGAGTTAAAAACACCTATCTGTTTAGACGAAAGCATTCATTCATTGGAAGATGCTCGCAAAGCGATTGAGCTTGGTAGCACAAAGATTATTAATATTAAAATCGGCCGTGTTGGGGGCTTAACGGAATCGAAAAAAATCCATGACTACTGTATGGAACATAATATTCCTGTATGGTGTGGTGGTATGTTAGAGTCGGGAATTGGACGTGCACATAATGTAGCACTAACAACCCTTCCGAACTTTATCTTACCAGGTGATACAGCTGGCTCTTCCCGCTATTGGGAGGAAGATGTTATTACACCGGAAGTAGTAGCAGAAGATGGCTATATTACGGTTCCTACAAGCTACGGAATTGGATATGAGCCGAACTTTGCAGCAATAGACCGTTATACGGTAGATACATTTAACTTTAAAGCATAACAGAATAAGCGCCCTATCTCTTTTATAGATTGGGCGCTTCCTATCTATAATTTTCGGAATATTTTTAATAATAAGGAGTTCAAGGATATGAAAAAAAGTTTTCAAATTGGTTCCGCTTTTATCGGAATCATTGTCGGTGCAGGATTTGCTTCGGGACAAGAGATTTTACAGTTCTTCTCCAGCTTCGGTTACATAGGAATGGCTGGCTCCATACTTGCTGCAATCCTTTTTGCTTTCCTTGGGATGAATTTAACCCAATTAGGAAGTAGGCTTCAAACGACTTCTCATAAGGATGTAATTTATCATATTTGCGGTCGCTATTTAGGTGCTTTTGTAGATATTATCATCACTTTTTTCTTGTTCGGCGTAACTGTAGTTATGTTCTCTGGAGCTGGCGCGATTTTTGAAGAACAATTTGGTTTACCTGCAGTTGCTGGAAGTCTTTTTATGACTGTGATCACCATTGCAACAGTTACATTGAATGTTCAAAAAGTGATTAGTTTAATTAGTTCGGTTACCCCATTCTTGTTAGTAATGGTTGTAGTAATTGCGGGATATTCATTGTTCCATTTCGATCCTGATTCGATAGATATGGATGCAGCCGTCGCGAAAACGTCTCCTGCTGCTTCAAACTGGCTAATGGGTGCGTTATTATACGTTTCCTATAATATCGCAGCTGGTGTGGCGATGATTACGGTAATTGGTGGAACTGTAAAAGACCAAAAAGTTGCAGGTCGTGGAGGAATTATCGGCGGTCTTGGATTAGGTTTACTTATCTTATTGATTAATATTTCTATGCTAACACAAATGGATAAAATTGCGGATGTAGCGATGCCAATGATTACACTCTCCAATGCCATACATCCGATTGTCGGATATATAATGGCAATTGTCCTAATCGGTATGATTTATAACACTGCCGTTGCAATGCTATATGCATTTTCTGCACGCGTTGTGAAGCCAGAAAAACCTTCTTTTAAAGCTTTTACAATTCTATTTGGTGTAATTGCTTTTATCGCTAGTTTCCTAGGTTTTGTAAATCTTGTCGGTACGGTGTATCCAATTACAGGTTATTTAGGATTCCTTTTAATTGCTGCAATTATTGTTTCTTGGGTTATGTTTAAACGAAAAAGTGTGAGAGCTTAGTAGATAGAAATAAAATATGCTTTGCGAAGATTTCCCAACAATTCTACTCATGGCCGATGAAACATTAGCGTATACTTTAAATGATATGAAAATAGATGCACCCCATTAGAAAACAGAAGGAGCCAATATATGAAAAAAAGCCTTCAAATCGGATCCGCCTTTATCGGGATCGTCGTTGGAGCAGGCTTTGTATCTGGACAAGAAATATTGTTATTTTTTACGAGCTATGGCTATCTAGGTATTGCAGGTTCAATTCTTGCAACTGTATTACTCGCATTTTTCGGAATGAGTTTAACTCAACTTGGTAGTCGTTTGCAAACGACTTCGCATGAGAAGGTCATTTATCATATTTGTGGTCCGTATTTAGGTTTCGTGATTGATATGGTCATTACTTGTTTACTGTTCGGCATAACGATGATTATGTTTGCTGGAGCAGGTGTTGTTTTTGAGGAGCAGTTTGGCATATCTGCTTTAATAGGCAGTTTAATAATGGCCATTATTACGATTATTTCTGTAATGTTAGGTGTCCAAAAAGTTATTGGACTAATTGGTGCAATCACTCCATTTCTTTTAGTAATTGTATTGATCATAGCAGCCTATTCGGTGTTCCATTATGATACAAGCGTAGATTTTAAAACCGTGAGTGCGGGAACACCTCCCCCTGTTTCCCATTGGGGTGTTGGCGCTTTTTTATATGTTTCCTATAATATTGCTGCTGGTGTATCGATGATTACTGTAATAGCTGGTACGGTCAAAAATCAAAAAGTGGCTGGTTGGGGAGGAATGTTTGGTGGGCTTGGGCTAGGATTGCTTATTTTACTCATTAATATTTCAATGCTCACACAAATAGATTCTATTGGTAATACATCGATGCCAATGGTAACCATCGCAAATAATATGCATCCTATTATCGGGTTTTTAATGGCAATTATCCTTATTGGCATGATTTATAACACAGCTGTGGCGATGCTGTATGCATTTTCCGCACGTATTATAAAACCAGGAAAAACTTCCTTTAAAGCATTTACTATCTTTTCTGGTGTTTTTGCCTTTTTTGCTAGCTCGTTAGGGTTCGTCTATCTCATCGGAACGATCTACCCCGTGACCGGTTATCTAGGAATCTTGCTAATTGGAGCGATTCTCATATCTTGGTTTACATACCGAAGGAAGATTTATTGAAAAAAGTGGCGGAGACATATAATTGTCCCCGCCACTTTTCATCTATTTAATCATAAGCCTTGAGATTAGATTGCTATGCTGTTTGGTTCTGTAGTTTATTTTCAAATCCCTTTACCTTTGCAGCTAAATCTTGTAGTAGAGTATTGTTCTCTACATTTTCCAGCTTATCCATTAACATTTTAACCTTTGATAGTTTCTGCTCGATTTTGGCTTTATCCCCCTTCTCGAACGATTTTTCTAAATTGTTCACAGCCATATAAATACTTATCGGCAATGCTAGCTCTGCACGTTTCGCTTCTGCTGGAGCTTTGTACGTCTCCATCAGTTTGTTTCGATTCTCTTTTCCTTCTACTTTATAAAATAGAGAGGTTCCCTTTTTCAGCTCTTTAGAAAGTTTATGGTAATTGGCTTCTAATGCTTCCCAGTCTTTATTGGCCTCTGCGGTTTCAATAGATGCCAGAAGTGGGAGTATTGTATTTTTCCCATAAGCATCCGCAGTTTCATATGTGTCTTTGCTAACATTTTTATCTTTCCATTGTTTATCATTTTTCTGAATTTTTTTATTCCACGGTTGTTTTTCCATTTTTTGATAGGACTGCTTCCAATCGTTTGCTTGCCCTTTTTCTTCCCAATGCGCGCTCCCTATTAAAGGTCCACCAAATAAAGCGGCCGATAGTAGAGCAGTTGTAGCAGTTACTTTTACGTAGTTTTTCTTCATACAAAAATTCCTCCTCTTTCTTTTAGAAAGTAAGCACTCACTTCTGTACGCTAAATATACTTCCTGCTTTTTAAGCGCCAATATAATACGCGCTTATGCATTACATACCCAAATTTTTCTTTACTAAACAATTACTAAGTGAAGAGACCCATTCACTGTATTAGCGAATGGGTCTCTATCTTTTATTATTTTTTTACGTCTACAATTCTACCTTCAGTCTCATTGTTGACTGTTTTCAATGATTGTAATTGTTCTTGAAGGTTTTCCCAATCTGAAAGCCCAAGATCCGTTACACGACCTTCTTCGTAAGCTTTTCTGAATAAGTCATATCCGTCTCCACCTTGTACAGCAGTGAATGCGTTTGTTGCTACTACATACTTTTCATTTTCTTTAATATCTACATACGAACCGTCTGCGGCTTTATACTTTATAGATACTACACGTTGTCCAGCTGGTTTAGAAGAATCAAATTCAACTTTTGCTCCAGCAACATGTAAAAAGCCACCGTTTTCTTTAGGATAAGATTTAAAGCTAAGTTCAAATGCCTCTTTCAATTCCTTACCTGTTAACTCCATTGTTGCTAATGTGTTACCGAAAGGAAGTACTGTAATAACGTCTCCAACCGTAATTGGTCCAGCTTTAATCTCCGCACGAATTCCTCCACCATTTTGGAACGCCATCACTACTTTATCATTGTATGTTTTTGCTTTTGCTAGCATCCCATCAGTAATAATATTACCTAGGGCTGTTTCGTTTTTACGTACACTCTTATCTTCATCTGTAGTTGCACGAGGATTTGTTAACTCTGTTTCTGCCACTACGCCAATTTCTTGTCCTTCTATTTCTTTAATTTTTTCTGTATATGTTTTCAATACTGCCGCTGCTTCAGGATCTTCTTTTTTGTCTTTTGTCGGGATTAAAGCTCCTTTATGTCCCACTACTTTACCGTCTTTGTCAAAGTCCACATCTAATGTACCTAAGAAATCACTGTACTGATATGCTTGAACAATGACTGTTGGATCTTTTGCTAATCCATTTTTGTCTTTATCCACTACTACTGGCTTATCTAATTGAGTATGGCTGTGACCGCCTACAATTACATCAATTCCATTGACCGCTGCTGCTAATAGTAAATCATTATCGAACTCTGCATTATCGTCGTATCCGATATGAGAAACTGCGACAACTTTATTTACCCCTTGTTTTTCAAATTCGTCTACCATTTTTTGAGCCGCTTTAATATAGTCCGTGAATGTAACATCTTTTGGACTAGAAATATCTGCTGTTTCAGCAGTCGTTAGCCCGAACAAGCCCACTTTTTGGCCGTCTACTTCTTTAATGATACCGCTGTAAATTTGTCCATCCTTTGGATCCGAAGACGCATTTACATTAAATAAGCCTTTTAAGTTTACATCTTTAGAGAAATCCACATTTGAGCTTACAAATGGGAAATTCGATTTTTGGATAAATTCACTTAATGCTTTATGTCCTTCCGGAGAGGAACCTAAATCGAATTCATGGTTACCAAATGTCATCACGTCGTAATTCATTAAATTCATCAAAGCTAGATCTGCTTGTCCCTTGAATTCATTGAAGTATAGCGTACCAGAAAATACATCCCCTGCATCGATTAATAACGCAGATGGTTTTTCAGCTCTAACTTCTTTGATAGCAGTCAGTCGTTGTGGAGCTTTTTGCGTATTTGCATGTGTATCATTGACATGCATTAAAGATAGCGAGAAATCGACATCTTTGTAAGAAGCATACAATTTCTCTAAATAGATTTTAAGTTCTTTGATAGCAGGAACTGCAGACTCACTTGGAAGCTTATCTGCAAGTGGCAAAGTAGCATTGACGATTGCCATTGCTTCTTCTTTTTTACCTTCTGCATAAAGTGCGGCTGCTTTATTTGCATTCATGTAAATAGTTACTGGTACTGCTAATGTATCTCTTTTTTGATTTGCCGGGTTTTTATATTGCTCTAGTAATAGATCGCGAGATGCCTTTCCTGTAAAGCGATATAAAATAGCAGTTCTTGTTTTTAGTTGAACAGAAAGTTTATGATATGCTTTTTCAATAGCTGCCCAGTCTTTATCTGCTTCTGCTTGAGCCAGCTCTTTCATGATTGGATCTAAGTATTTATCTGCATAGTTATATGCGTCGATATAAGGAACTAATCCTTTTGTAACTCTTTCATAATATAAATCATCTAAATTTTTCAGTAATGTATCTTTGTTTTTAGCATCAGATTTAACAATTGCAATTCTTGCTTTTTGATAATTGGCTTTCGCAGTATTTAATACAGGATATAGTTCAGCACTAGTAGCTAGTTTCCCAGATTGTGCAGGAACTACATAAGAATATGAAGCTTTTTTAATGTCTTTTCTTGCATTGTCTACTACCTCTTGTAGTGAACTATTTGCAAATGAGACATTCGCAGCAGAAAATAATGATGTGGCAACAATTGCAGCAACAGCTGACTTCTTGATCTTACTGTTTTTCATAACTTACCTCCTGAGTGTTGTTTGAATAATTGATTCTATTAAAAGATTCGTAATTACTCACTAATTCTAAAGTACCTGAGTTATGAATATATCGCAAGACTAATTTCCGATAATTTGCAGTAAATGTTAGATGAATCTCTTCGACTTTAATCTACACGTATTTCAATCATGTAATCGACATAATAACAAATTGTATGTGCTTACATTATTCTTTTTGTGCTATAATAAATCATTATAAAGAGATGGGAGCATCACTATGTTAAAAGATATTTTTATCGCATTGTCAGAAAATCAGACATTGAACGGGGCAGCAAAAAAATATGGTTTAAAAATGGGTGCACAGCATGTTGTTGCTGGAACAAATATTGAAGAAACAATGGAAAGCATAAAAAAATTAAATGCACTTGGAATCTCCTGTACAGTAGATAATTTAGGAGAATTTGTTTTTGAAAAAGAAGAGGCATTAGAAGCAAAAGCACAAATCATTGCTGTTATTGAGGCAATCGAAGCTCATCAAGTAGATGCTCATATATCATTGAAACCATCCCAACTTGGGTTAGATATAGATTATGATTTTGCATTAGAGAATTTAAGAGAAATTACAGCTGTGGCAAATAAATATGGTACGTTCATCAATATCGATATGGAATCACATAAACACTTACAACCATCATTCGATATTTTAGACGAACTATCTAAAGAGTACGATAATCTTGGAACAGTAATTCAAGCGTACTTCTACCGCGCTGTCGAAGATATTCAAAAATATAAAAATTTCCGCCTTCGAATTGTAAAAGGTGCTTATAAAGAACCAGCAGAATATGCATACCAAACAAAAGAAGAAATCGACCAAAACTATGTAGAATTAATCGAATGGCACTTACTAAACGGTAAATTCACATCGATTGCAACACATGATCATAATGTGATTAACCATGTAAAACAATTTATCAAAGATAATAATATTCCAAACGACAAATTTGAATTCCAAATGTTATATGGTTTCCGCACAGACATGCAGAAACAACTAGCAAACGAAGGCTATAACTTCTGCACATATGTACCATTTGGAAATGACTGGTACGGCTACTTTATGCGTCGCTTAGCAGAACGCCCTCAAAATATGAACCTTGTTGTAAAGCAAGTATTCAACAAGAAAACAAACACATTAATCGGAATCGGTGCAGCTGCATTCGCCCTTGGACGATTAACAAAGAGTAATAAAGTTAAAAAATAAATGAAAAACTGTGTTGCTGATTTATATCGGTAACACAGTTTTTTTTACTTACTTTACAAATATCTGTCTCTTGCCCCATTTAGGAAATGGAAATGATAAATGGAATAACTCACATAATTGGGAAACTGCGTCGTAAAGAGATACGGCAAAGGCAATTGATTTCCGCTCCAGGCGGACGCTTACCGCGGGTGTCGCCGCCTTGCGCATCAATCAATTAAACGCAAAAAAGCTATTTAATTCATTTACAACTTTCAAGCAGTTTCTTATTTGGAATCATTTTATATACAGTATAAAAGGAAAGATTGCTATTAGCCATTCAAGCAATGGCAGCACCCATTAATTAATCACAATCGCTAGATAGTATATCTTATTCCACCAATCAAAGGTTTTCACCCATAGAAAATGCAACATAGTTCTAAATTTAGTGTCTCCTTATGGAGTAAATAGCAAACTCTATTGGATTGTAGCGAAGGGGTGGCGACTCCGGCGGGAACAGTACGAGCTGAAAGCCCCGCAGGAGCGAGAGCTCCGAGGAGATGGAAGCCGTGCCCGCGGAAAGCGTCCACCCTGTAGTGGAAATCCCAGTGGACACTTCATTCAACTCACTACGTCGCAGTATTCCTATATTACGTATAAAATAAATACATGCCATTCCTTATGCTACTTGAAAAAAAGTTATCCTCATGTCTAAATCTTCTATAGGTTCCTAACCAATAAAAAAACACCTCTTTCTACGGGGAATGGTAGAAGAGGTGTTTAGCTCCTTGTTATCGCTCAAGGATTATATTTAAATCGCCGTAAACTTTGTGACTTCGTTTCTTCGCTTCGTTTTATCGCTTTGTTGCTGACTTGAAAATTCCCCTATTATGCTTAGTTGGTAAAGCTTGCTTCCTTCAAACTCGCTCATCAACTTTAAATAATATTCATTTGTTACTTTCATATTAAACGAAGTAAATGAGAATACTCATAGAGTTTTATTAGAAATTGATGAGAATTTTCACTCCCAAGTAATAGAAAGTATTTTACCTGAAATTGCATGCACTTGGATGGTTGCTTTTGTTTTTCTTTCTTTCGCACTTTCTTTGTCACTCTCAGAGAAAGTTGCTTTCATCACAATTAGATAGTAGCCACCTTCATTGGTTTTTACAAACGAGCTACTTTCAACTGTTCCTTTTTGTTGCTGCTGCGCCTTTTTAATCGCCTGTTCTTCCGAGATCAATACAGTTGTAGTTGTAACATTATCTGTTTTTGCTTCTGCTTCTGGCTTTTTAGGCTCTGACTGTATAGTATTTGTTGTAGTAGTTTGTCCTGGTGTTTGTGCTTGCGTTTCCTCCGACGTCGGTTCTTCTGCCTTAGCAGATTCCGTCTTTTTTGGCGGCACAGGCTTCATTGCATCTACAATTTCTTCCGTTTTAGCAGTCTCTTCTTTTGGCGTTTCAGCTTTTGTTTCTTCTTGTTTACTCGTTTCTACTTTTGGCGAATCCTTGCTAATTTCTTTATTAGGCTTTTCTTCTACCTTTTCTTCTATTTTAGAAGTTGCAGATATGATAGGTTTAGCCGTATTATTATCACTTGTTTTTGGAGTTTCTGCTATATCCACCGGCTTATTAGTAGTCGTCTTTTTCTCACTAATAATAATCTTGAGCGGTTCCTTAGCTTGTCCTGTTTCTGTTTTTCTTACTACTTGCTCTTCCGTTATTTTTTCTTGGTTTGGTTGTCCTTCCATTTGAGAAGACTTCTCTGGGATCGATTCACTTGACCCTTCCGCAACTTCACTTTCTGTTTCAATGATGTATTTATCCGATTGTTTAAGTGAATTAACTTCACCTGTGAGTGCATCCATTTCTACTGAATATACAATTCCATTTTTAGCAATGAGTGCGTGGTAAACAGCTTCATTTTTCTCCACAATAGCTACATCTGCATCATATGTCTGCTCAAGTTGGGCGCGGACTTCATTTTCCGATATCGACTGTTGATTGGTCCGAGTAATGCTTAATACAAAAACAATCAAACAACTGGCTACAATCAATGTAATAATCGATAGAAATCTTTTTAGTTTGAAAAATTTCATTCACGCTTTCCCCTCCTCAAATCTATCATAAAATACAAACATTAAAAAACGATGAGAATTTAAGTATTTGGGATAAAAATATGGATGATTGTACCAACTTCAACTGTGCTTTCAATCTTTAACTCTGCCGTAAGACGCATTGCAATGTCTTTAGCTATAGCCATTCCAAGGCCTGTACCCCCTGTCTTTCGATTTCGCGCTTCATCTACTCGATAAAAACGGTCAAATATATGTGGTAAATCTTTTTCAGGAATGCCGTTACCATAATCTAAAATAGAAATAGTTATACCTTTTTCATTTTCCAAAATGGTCGTGATAATTTCTTTTTCACTATATTTCCTTGCATTATCTAAAATAATGAATAGCAATTGTCTTAATTGCTCTAAATCTGTATTAGCATAAATAGGCCCTTGCCCGTTTAATATAAAATGCCGATTATATGCTGTACGCATTGATTGTAACGTCGTTTCTACTAAGCGAAATACATCTATTTTTTCGAAATGGCGCATGCTTTGTTCATTACTTTTTGCAAGCAGTAACATTTGCTCGATCATTTCTTTCATTCTGGCCGTTTCGTTCACAATCGCCTGTACTGACTCTTCCGCTACAGCTGTGTTGCTAAAGCCATGTCTAGCTAATAATTTGGCGTAGCTTTCAATGACCGTAAGAGGTGTTTTTAATTCGTGAGAAGCGTCAGATACAAATTGTTCCTGCTTTTTAAAGTTTTGCTCTAGTCTCTCCATCATTTCGTTAAACGCGATGCCCATTTGTGCCATTTCATCTTTACCATTGGGAGGAACGACAATCTTTTCATAGGTTCCTGATAATCTACTTTGGGACATAGTGTTTATAAGCTTTGTGATAGGTCTCGTGATTATTTTTCCTAATGTCACACTTGAAACAGTCATGAGTAGTATGCCGACTATCATCACACTTAGTAGAATGAGACGAAGAAAATCTAAATTCTTTTCTACATCTCCTAAAATTTTCATCACTTGAACTTCTGTGACTCCTCCATCTACCCAAATGACTGGTTTACTTATAGTTAAAATAGGCGTTCCTTGAAAAGCACCGATAGAATACCTTTCGCCTACTTTAAACCTCGGATAATATTCATCGACTCCATCAATCGTTTGCACAAACAGCTTCAAATCCTCATCGCTATCGATAACCCGAATACCACCATTTGGAGGGATATATGTACGTAAAATAGTTGCGGCATCTGCTTCGTTGCTTATTTTACTTAAAGCAGCAATCAGTTCGTCCACTTCATTATTAAGCTGCTTATACTCTGTATCGAAAGCCATTCTTTCAAATAATATGTAAATACCAATATTCATCATACTTAAAATAACCAATGTTAAAACGGTGGAAAAGAGATGTATCTTTGTTTTAAGATTCATCGCTTTTCTTCTCCTTCAGCACGTATCCGACACCTCGTACTGTTTGAATAAGAGAGGATTTTCCGTTTTCTTCTAACTTTTTACGTACATATCGTATATAAACGTCCACCACATTTGTATCTCCATAATAATCAAAACCCCAAACAGCATCTAATAATTGTTCTCTCGTTAGCACCTGGTTCGGATGTTTCATCAAATAAAGTAAAAGATCATATTCTCTTGGTGTTAAATTGATGGACTCTCCCTCATTAGTTATCTCACGAGTTTGCTCATTTAAAAGAAGTGAGTGGAATATATGCACATTGTCATTATGTTGCAAATGAACTGCCGAAGATTTAGATACACGAATAGCTGTGCGCACACGTGCAAGAAGTTCCTCAATTTCAAACGGCTTCGTCACATAATCATTTGCACCTAAATCTAAACCAGTTACTTTATCCTCTAAATCACTTTTAGCAGTTAATAAGATGACTGGAGTATCAGTTTTGGTTGCTCGAATACGTCGAAGTACATCTAATCCATTCAAACCAGGCAACATTAAATCAAGCAGTACAAGATCCCATACCTTTTCTCGATATTTAATCAATCCATCAGTTCCCGTATAGGCTATTTCGACAGCATAACCTTCGAATTCTAACTCTAGCTGAAGAACACGCGCGATATTTTCTTCATCTTCAATAATCAATACATGCTCCTTCATCTAAAACCCCCCGCTTTCTTTCCCACTATTTTAGCACACAACAGGTCTGTTTAAGAACAGAAGCACAAGAGTCAATGCCGCAACGAAAACCAATGGCTTACCTGCGCCCTAGTTTCCAATATATAGTTGGACAAGATTAAATCCATTGTGAACGCAACAAAAAGACCGTTTAACAAGACAAACCTGGAATCGCTTTCCATTGACGCACTCTCCTCATTACAAAATTTTATTTTGATATGATTTTTTGAAGTTAAATTTAATTAAGGAGCATTTTAGGGCTTAACAATGAAATTATCAACAAAAACCTTGAATTATGAAAATTGTTGTTTAAGTGATTATATTGTATGGTGGACTCAATAATATTGGGAGGTAGTACAATGGGAAGTATGAGAAGAGTTTGGCAGCCGGAGATTTTTTATCATGTGACGGTGCGCGGAAACAACCGTCAAAATATTTTTTTAAATGAAGCGGACTTTGCTTTGTTTTTTCAGGCACTGCATTATACGCACCAAAAGCATCCTTTTACGGTTATTGCTTATTGCATGATGAATAATCACTATCACTTACTCATCCGTTCACCGAAAGTGCCGCTTTATAATGTATTGACCATTATTAACAAACGTTATTCTAACTATTTCAAACGAAAGTATCACTTCTTCGATCAGCTTTATGAAACACATTTTTTCGCAAATATGGTCTCTCACCCTATTGGCTTGTTGAACGTGAGTAGCTATATTCACCAAATTCCTTTAAGAACAACTAAAGCGCATACAGATAGGATAGAGCTCTATCCACATAGTTCATACAAATATTATATTAAACAAACAAAGAGCCAGCCTAGTTTTATCAATACACAGTTATTGCCCTCTATCATCGAACAATATCCAGAAATAGTAGCGGAGAATTATAGCACTTATTGCGAAAACTATCGAATGGAAGAAGAAAAATCCCTTCTTACTTTGACATAAGAAAGGATTCAATAGATTGTTAGGCAATCGTTTCATCACTGCTAACAAGAGTAAGATTGTGACTTGCTAGTTTGCATTTTTCTACAAAAGCGTTGAAAAGCGGACGAATTGTGGAAACTTGAGCCTCCATCATTTCTGGGTGCCACTGAACAGCTACTACAAAACGGTCAGTGTTTTCCAGTTCCATTCCTTCAATAATACCGTCCGGAGCCAACATAGTCGCTTTAAAACCTTGTCCTATTGTTTTCACTGCTTGATGATGGAAACTATTCACACCAAGCTCAGTTGTTTCGTAAATTTCATATAAAAGGGAATCTTTTTCTATCGCTACTGGATGGAATGCATGATGTCGCAGTGCTTTTGGAACAGAATGATTAATACCTGCTGGTTTTTGGTTTTGCAAATCTTGATATAACGTTCCTCCCGTTGCAACAGTAAGTAACTGCATACCTCGACATATACCAAGCACTGGTACATTCATTTCAAATAAAACCTTTTGAGCAAGCTTTATTTCATGAGCATCACGCTTTGGTTCGATAAACCCTATACCAAATTTAGGATATTCACCGTAGTAATTAGGATCTATATCGGACCCTCCTGAAAATAAAATACCATCTAATTTTTGCAAAAGAGGTGTCAACGTTTCAATGTCCTCTGTAATTGGTAATATGACTGGTACACCGCCTGCTCGCTCGATCGCTACAATATAGTCATCTGCAAGCATTTGCCATTCTTGATTTTTTGCCCCTATACCCGCTGCCATACCAGCAGCGTCGTTAGATAAGTAATTTGCACAAATCCCGATAAGTGGTTTCACTCTATATCCCCCGTTCCTCTGTTCTTAGCAAAAAATCGCCGCTCCACCAATTGGAAGAGCGACAATTTTTATGTAGTGAAGATTTACTTTACTTCGACAACCCAACCAAATGGATCTTCAACTGTTCCTTTTTGAATTCCTGTTAGTGCATCATATAATTTTTGCGAAAGTTCACCGGTTTCACCATTGTTTACATAAAACAGCTCGCCTTTCCAGCGAAGTTCACCAATTGGAGAAATAACTGCTGCTGTTCCTGTTCCGAAGGCTTCGTCTAACTTACCATTTAAATAAGCCTCGCGAATTTCTTCCATCGAAACTTTACGCTCAGTTACCGGCACGCCCCAATGTTTTAACAAAGAAATAATGGATTTACGAGTAATACCATCTAAAATGCTACCATTTAAAGCTGGTGTTACGACCTCTCCATCAATTTTGAAAAATACGTTCATGCTACCGACTTCTTCAATATATTTTCGTTCAATACCATCTAACCAAAGTACTTGTGAATATCCTTCACGATCTGCTACTTCCTGTGCTTTTAAGCTAGATGCATAGTTTCCAGCTGTTTTAGCAGTTCCTGTACCACCTGCAACTGCACGAACATATTCGTTCTCTACAAGAATTTTAACCGGATGAATACCTTCTTTATAATAAGAACCAACTGGCGACATGATAATGATAAAACTATATGTTTTAGAAGCAGAAACACCCAAATGTGCCTCTGTTGCAATCATAAACGGACGAATATAAAGGGATGTCCCTGGCTCTGCAGGAACCCATTCTTTGTCTAATTCAATTAGCTGTTTTAAAGCGTCTAGCGCAAATTCTTCATCAATTTGTGGCATGCTAAGACGGTCGCATGAATTGTTCATACGTTTCATATTCTCTTCAGGACGGAATAAGCGAACAATTCCATCTTCTGATAAGTAAGCTTTCATCCCTTCAAAAACTGTCTGTCCATAATGCAAAATACTAGCAGATGGATCTAAAGTAATCGGTTGATAAGGGACTATTCGATGATCATGCCAACCTTGCCCTTCCGTATAATCAGCTATAAACATATGATCGGTAAATTTCGTACCGAAAACTAGTTGATTGGAAGGAGTTTTTTCATTTTTGTTTTCGTTAACTGTAATTGGAATCTTTAGACTATTCACTATGTATTTCCCCTATCAATTTAATTATTTGTAGATTGCCGCTCTAATTTGCGTACAATATATTATATGCAATTATACTACTTTTAAGAAAATTATAAATACCTTTTCTAAAAATAATTTATTAGGCTACTATTTGACTATTACATTTCCCGTTAATTCTCGATAAATGAATCAATTCACATCCGCTCTTAATTTGACTAAGTTATACCAGCTTACTCCTCCATGCTTTGATTCTGACAGGTCGTGATTAACAAACCCTAATTTTTCATAAAAAGAAACTAGTTCCTCTTTACAGGTTAAGGTGATTCCTTCTCTTTTATTTTCTTCTACAAGCTCTTCCATTTTCTCCATTAAAATCTTTCCAATTCCTTGACCTCTCGCTCTTTTGGATACTGCAAGTCCTAAAATACTTTGATATCCTCCTCTTTTTGGATTCTCATTGATTTCCTTAAAAAGATCATCCGTTATATAAGGCTGATGAATAATAGGTCCATTAATATATCCAAGTATCTCCCCTTCTCTTTCTGCGACAATAAACGTATCAGCTATCAATTGGATCCTCTCTATAAATGCTTCTTTTGTAGCTGCTTCCTCTATTGAAAAGCCTTCATTCTCGATAACTAATAACTGCTCTAAATCTGTCGGCTGAACATTTCTTAAAGTAATCATCTTGTCTATACTCCCTTTCCGTAAAGCTGTTTACACAGTATTTATCCTTTCATTATAACATTCCGGGCAAATCTTATAGCATTTCTGCTTTCTCCTTCCTAGTCTTTTTTCCTCAATAAAATTACAACTATGTAACAATTCATTACCTTTAACCGATAAGTAATATATAGGACAAAATACTAAATAGATAGGAGGCGTCACAATTGTTTAAATTCACTCCATACATACTTATGCTTTCGATTTTATTTTTTAGCTGCTTTCCCTCATCACTTCAAGTACAAGCATCCACATTGGTAAGCGGAATGTTTGTCGATGTTACATATGAAGAAGTCATGGTGGATAAAAAAACAACCGAAAAACAACTATCCAAAATCACTCTTATAAATGATAAAGGGAAAACAATTACATTGAATATTGATTCTTATGCTTCTCTTTTCATTAATTCCACACCGACCTCCATCGGGGCCTTTAAAGAAGGTATGTGGGTTGAAGCAACCGTTGAATTACGCAATGTAAAAGAACTAAACGGCTTTGTCGATATTGCGCAAGGTAGTGACTCGCAAGCCATCGGGGAAAGTTTAACTGGTACAGTTAACACAATCGACAGAAGTGGCAAATTTATCGCCATTAATTCGAAAGAAAGAAATTCAGTTAAATATTATTTAGATGCGCAAACAAAAGTTATTAAAGACAATAAATTAGTAGATTTGAGCGTTTTATACGAAGGTGACCGTGTAAAGTTAACCCTCTCTGAAAACAGTCCTTCTACACTTTCTACTATTGAAATAGTTGCGGAAGGGATTAAAGTAGAACAGTTATATAAAGGGACCGTACAGCAAATAGACGCTAAAAAGAAAAAACTAGTAGTAAAAGATGAAAAAGTGTTTCGCAACTGGGATTGGAGAAATACCTCTGCAAACAAAGGAAACATTAGCTCTAAAGCCTTTACTGCAAAGACACCAATCTATGTCGGCACTAAAAAAGTAGATTCCAATCAGCTTCGAAACTATATAAATAATGAAATTTACTATGTAACGATCGAGCAAATGGGCCAAGAAGTAGTACAAAAAATGATCATTAAACAATCGAATGAGCGAAACCTACATGAAGGTTTAAATTCCGTAGACACTTCTGCTCAAAAAATTAGATTATCAAGTACTGGTAATCTGGCCTATCATAACGGAACGATTATTATTCGCAACGGCCGTTTAGTGGATGCGAGTGCACTTTCACAAAGCGGAGATGCTTATGTTATTACGAACGGTACGACAACCCATCAATATGCCAACGTCATTTATGTGACAAACGACGGCTTCCAAAGCGCTAATCTATCGAACCATGAAGTTTATTTTGGCCAAATAAGTAGTGTCGGATCATACCGACTTACTTTGACGAATGCAAATCGACTTTCTAATAATTATTGGTATGGAGTAGGCTATAGTAATTTAAGTTTTAGTGAGGATACGGTTGTGGTAGAAGATGCTAATAGCTGGACGGCAGATTTTACGAATAGTACTAGTAAATATGCTTATTTCTATGTAAAAGATAATCATATAGTTGCCGCGAGAATTGTAGGATGGAGTAGCCCGGCATCATTCATATCGGTCGGACGATATAGCGGAAATTGGAACTGGAATTCGATTCAAGTAAAAGATGTCAGCCAGTGGCAGGCAGGTAACTGGATAGAGTCTAATCCAATCTATTACATGGATACAACTTGGACGACATTTATTAAAGAAGGAAAAGTGATTTCCAAAAGTGATTTAGAAGAAAATGATCGACTATATATCATTCATGACACGTACTCACAAGCACGAATTATATTAGTCGATTAATCTATGGAAAAGAGGTTAGGAGAATTCAAATGTCTAGCAAAAATATGCAAAAATTATTTATTTTAATGTTGACGGTTGTATTAGGGCTCACATTAGCGATCCCAACGGCAAGTGCGAAAGTTCCAGATTTCAACGGTGGTGTACTCGATGAATATGAGTACGAAGAAGTTTTTTTCTTAACAGGATATCCTATTAAATTTACTGGAAAAGCAACTGTCACCGAAAAAGAGAACAAAAATCTGTTAACAACGACTTATAAATTTACATTAACAAGTGACTATGGAGATAAATTAACACGTAATGTTGTCTATGTGTCGGACTTAAAAAACCATGTAACCAAAAGCCAAACAACGTCAAACACAACTATAAAAAGCTACACAGAAAAAGTGACCATGGCAAATAAAACGACGTATACACTAGACGATTATCAATTTTCACAAGGATCTGTCATTGATAACAGACCAGCTACTGACTATTACTCAGGAAACGTGATTGCTCGAAAAATTTATATTAGAAGTGCAAAATCCGGAAGAACAACATTCAATGATAAAATTACTGTTTATATGGATGGACGCAATGTAGGATACAAAAATTTCTGGGGTTCTACCGACACACAGTTTATCGACTATGAAATCGTAGCACCTGAAGGTACCTCCTTTGTAACTAGCAAAGTTTCGGATAGTAAATCAAGAGTATTAGAATACGAGCAACATACTCCTTCCCTTTCTAGCTTTGTAGGGGGACATGCAGTTATTAGCTCCTCTAATATAGTTTCTGAATATGAGTACAATATTCCATATTATGCAGGAACGGGAACGATATATTTAAACAAAGAAAAGACACCGAAAGTAGAACGATTGATCGTTCCGAAATTCCGTGACATTGCAAAGCATTGGTCCAAGCCTAACATCGAAAAACTATATTCCCTAGGTATCCTTGATGAATCTAGCAACTTCTTTTCGCCAGATGCAGCTATGAAAAAAGATTTATTCACAGTGGGTGTTGCAAAAGCGGTAGATTTACGTGTGTTAGAAGAAAAACCGACGAAAAAAAATTCAACGAAAAAAGCATTATTTGAAGACTTAGATGTAAAAGATCCTAACTATGTTTATATCGAAAGCGCGTTAAATAAAGGGATCGTCAGCCCAGTAAATAAAGACAAGTTTGGCGCAAAAGATTCTATTACACGCGCACAAGCGGTTACAATTATTGTTCGTTCCCTTGGTTTAGAAGGCCGTGCCCCTACTCCAGGATATACAACAAAATTCGTTGATGATAATAAAATACCAAAAGAAGCAAAAGACAGTATTTACGTAGCAAGTGAATTAGGATTAATCGATCCAGATAAAAAAAATCGTATTAACCCTAACGAAGTACTGACACGAGGAAAGGCGTCTCAACTGTTAGTTCGCTATTTGAATTTCTTAGAATCTGATTTAAAACAAAACTATCGAGACGATATGCTGTATTTCAACTAAGAAAATCCCCCATAAAAGCATCATTTGCTTTTATGGGGGATTAAACGTTTATATGATTCTATTAAACGAGTATAAACCAAATAATCATTGTGACGATTATTGTCGTAACACCTTGTAGTAAAGTAGCCATTGTTTGGGCTTTGTACGCATCTGTTACTTTCATACCGCTAAATTGTGAAACTACCCAGAAGAAACTATCGTTCACATGACTTACTGTCATCGCCCCTGCACCTACTGCCATTACAACTAAAGCAAGTGGCAGTGCACCTTCAATACCTAGCGTTGGAAGCATTGGTGCGATTAGCGATGATGTAATTACAAGAGCTGCTGTAGAAGAACCTTGCGCTGTTTTTAGAGCTGCTGCGATTAAGAATGGTACCAGTAAGAACCAGGCACCATTTGCAAGTGCCCCTAAGTCCATTTGCTGCAATTGATCAGCAACACCTGAGTTTTTAATGACAGTACCAAATGCGCCTCCAGCTCCTGTTATCAATAAAATAGGTGCTGCTTCTTTTAATGCCTCGCCGATCCATCCAGACAAAGTCGTTTCATTGATTTCAGGCAATAACAAGAATGCCGCAAAAACCCCGATTAATAATGCTACAGTCGGTGCTCCTAAAAATTGCAGAACTTGCGCAAGCCCTGAGTCACTTCCCGTTAACGCAGCTACAGACCCTAATCCAATTAACACAATCGGCAATACGATTGGTAGGAATGCTTTAAAGGTTGACGGCATTTTCCCAAAAGACTTGATGACTTCTTCATAGTCAAGTGCTTCTTCATGATCCGCTTCTACTTCAATTTTCGAGCCCACTTTAACTGCCCAAATATACCCTACTATAACTGCTGGTATTGCTACAAACAAACCAACTAAAATGATTGTACCCAGGTAGTCCGTTGCTCCAATATTACCTGCTGCTGCAATAGGACCTGGTGTTGGAGGAACTAATGTATGTGTTGCATATAATCCCGTGGATAACGCAACCGCCATAGAAGCGACTTTTACTTTTGCACGTTTTGCCAATGATTTTTTCAAGCTTGATAAAATAATAAATCCAGAGTCACAAAAAACTGGAATGGATACGATATAGCCGATAATCGACATCGCTAGCTGCGGTCGTTTTTCTCCTAAAATACGAAGCACTACTTCTGCCATACGATAAGCAGCACCTGATTTTTCTAAAATAACCCCTATAATTGTACCAGCAACAATCACAATCCCAATACTTGTCATCAAACCGCCAAAACCGGTATTCACATTTTCCACAACTGTAAGTAAAGGCATACCAGATGCGATTCCTACAAAAAATGCACTTATTAAAAGAGCTAAAAACGGGTGCAATTTGAACACCGCTGTCAATATTACTACTAAAAGAACCCCAACTAAAATCACAAAAAACAACATTTAATACACCCCTCTTTATAAAATGGATTGCATAACTTCTTTCGTTCTTATACGTAAAAAGTAGCCCGCTTGTTCAATAGACTGTTCTTTAGAAACGGTATCGCCGACAACACTTGCAAGCTTATAAAAGTAAGAAGATAATTGTAATTTACTTTCTTCTTCTATAAAGCCTGAAAGTAAAATGACCGGAACCCCCATTTCTTTCCCTACATTTGCGATACCTATCGGTGCTTTACCGGAAAGAGTTTGAACATCTGATTTACCTTCTCCTGTAATAATGAAATCAGCACCCCCTACTTGCGCTTTAAAATCGATAGCTTCCATTACTACTTCGATTCCTGGTTTTAAAGTTACTGGGAAAAACGCAAGAAATGCCCCACCTAATCCGCCGGCTGCACCCGCACTTGCCTTCTCGTGGAGTGCAATACCAGTTACATCCTCGATTTTGTTCGCTAAATGGAATAGGTTTTGATCGAGTACTTCCACTAAATCAGCAGTAACCCCTTTTTGTGGTCCGAAGACAGCAGTTGCTCCTTTAGGACCTATAAATGGATTATCCACATCACAAGCAATGATAAAATGCGCTTCTTTAATTCTTTTATCGAAATTTGTATCATCCACATTATGTAACTTAGCTAACGCCTTAGCACCTTCTGCTATTTCCTCTCCTGCTTCATCTAGAAATTTCATTCCTAGAGCACGTAACATGCCTGTTCCACCATCATTTGTCGCACTTCCTCCGATACCAACCACGAACTTTTTGTATCCGTGATCGAGTGCATGCAATATCAACTCTCCAGTACCAAAAGTCGACGCAATGAGTGGATTTTTTTCATCATCTTTTAGTAAAGTTAAACCAGATGCTTTAGCCATCTCGATCACACATGTTTCTCCGTCTCCAAGGACACCGTATTCTACTTGGACTGGTCTTCCAATCGGATCATGCACTTTAACTGGAACCGTATGTCCATTTGTTGCCATGATAAGCGGTTCCAGAGTCCCCTCCCCACCATCTGCTACAGGGAGTAGTACAGTTTGGATTGCTGAATCCATTTCCCTTATACCTGCAGCTATTTCACGAGCCGCTTCCATTGCAGTTAATGAACCTTTAAAAGAATCAGGACTAACAACGATTTTCATTCAATCACCTCTTATAGTTAAGCGCTTACACTTAAGTATATTGATAGTTTTTATTTTTTGCATTATACTTAAAGTACAATTTATCTGTATTATAACAGCTTATTTTTTATACTTGATGGAGGTTCTAATGATTACAAAACAGCTTGCCAATCAAATCGTTGAACAAACGATGCTAAGGCTACACCGAAATATTAACGTCATTCAAACAAATGGGATGATTTTAGCTTCCGGAGATAGCTTACGCGTTGATAGTATACATGAAGGGGCTGTTGTCGTTGCAGAAACGAGAGAGCCTTTACTTATAACAGAGGAAAATAATCATTTATTTCCTAAGACAAAACCTGGTATTAACATGCCTATATTTTTTCAAGAAGAATTAGTCGGCGTTATAGGGATTACAGGAAATCCGAAAGAGATTGAGGAAATAGCAACACTTGTTCAACTTACTACGGAAATGATGGTTTACCAAGCCTTGATCGCCTCGGAACGTGAGTGGGAAAGAAAAATGCAAGAGATTGTTTTTAAGGAATTAATGAGTGGACAGCCATTACAAAAAGTCATTTTTGAACGAATAAATAAAATAGGTTTTCAAAACAAACCTCCCTTTCATACAATAATGATGGAACTCGATCCAGAATCTAAATCCTATCAAACGATTCTACAAGGAATAGAACATTACTTCCACCATGATTCTATTTTAGTCGGGCATTATCAGTTAAAAGAACATTTCATCCTTACTTCTGGTTTAAACGAAAAAGCATTTCAACAAAAAATAAACCAACTAGCTCATACACTTAAGAAATACAATGCAGTGCCAATCTCAGTAGGTCAAGTCGTCCATTCACTCGATCAAGTACACCATTCCTATCAAACCGCAAGAATTGCGCTTGAATATGGACAACGAGAGCAATCTATTATTTATTTTGAAGAAGTTGAACTATATTCGTTATTAAAAAGACGAGATTCACAAAAATCGAAGAATTTTACTAATCGAATAGTAGGTGCATTAGACGAAAAGCTACTTCTCACTTTACATACTTATTTTAAGTGCAATCAGCAGCTTGCAATTTGTGCAGAAGACTTAGAAATTCATCGCCATACGCTTACTTATCGCCTTAAAAAGATTCATGATTTAACTGGATACAACCCAGCCTTGTTCCAGGACGCTATTGTGTTACAAATTGCCTTATGGATGCTAGATGGATATAAGTTTTCCTGACAAATAAAAAACCGTTTCAGCCTCTTGCGCTGAAACGGTTTATTCGTATGGTTATTTTTTAGCTAATGATACGTTAGCAACTTTTTTAGCGCCTACGTATTTTTTACCCCAGTAATATGGGTCATTTACTTTATCAACTTTTACACCTTTAGATGTTGATGCATGAATGAATTTGCCACTACCTATGTACATTCCAACGTGAGAAACACCTTTACCTGATGTATTGAAGAAAACTAAGTCTCCCACAGCCAAGTTTGCTTTTTTCACTGATGTACCCGTGCTGTACATTCCTGCTGCCGTTCTCGGAAGGTTAACACCATTGTTTTTGTAAATATATCCGATAAAACCTGAACAATCAAATCCTGCTTTCGTTGTTCCACCATAACGATATTTAATTCCTATTAAATTTTTCGCACTTGATACTATTTCATTGGATGCTACAGTGCTTGCTGCTTCTGTATTTCCTGCAAATGTTCCCGCGGCTAAAACTACAGTTAAACTAAAGATTGTGATGATTTTTTTAAACAAAGAAGTCAAAACTTATGTTCCTCCAAAAGATGATTATTGAAAAATTCTACTAAACTAGTAATTGCAAATTTCTCTATACCCATACTAACACGTTATAAACTTTAGTGAGTTTACAGTTGTGTAACAAAACTATTACAGTAATCTTCTGTTAGTTTTCAAATCTCTATTTCAACTAGTCATTTATTCGTAATAAAACATTCAATCGATATATATCTTTTATACCTGTTCCTATGGTATAAATAGTATATATAAATGATTAGGTATGGCCTAGGAACAGGGGAGAATTGTATTATGAAAAACACACTAACAGTACATCTAGGATCGATTATCGTTGGAATAATCGTTGCGATGCTGTTAATTACTTCAATCGCTACTTATAAAACTGCTTATGATGAGTTATATAAAGCGGCTGGGATTGAAGCTTATGGATGCGCCAATATTACCACGGGTTTGATTGATCCTTCTGATATGAAGAAACTATTAGCTGGGGATGCAACAGCAGTAGCAGCTGTTAGTAAGCAACTAAACTGGACTACTGCACATAAGGATATTTTTGAAACGCAGTACATTATTGATTTAGACGGAAAGTTATTGGCAATGGACGATCATTTGAAAGCAGATGGTTACAAGGCTGGCGATCAGTTTTATATAGATAAAGAAGCAACGGAGATGCTCGTTAAAATGGGACATCCTACTTATTCGGATATATACGAATTCGGTGGTATGAAGCGTCTTTCTGGATATGCACCAATTTATGAAAACCACGATCCAGCTGGTAAGATCATCGCGATTAGCGTAATTGATTTCGACGCATCTATCGTAGGAGACCGCACATGGGATGTCGTTAGTAAAGGGATACTTACTAGTTTAATTCCTATGATTCTTGCTTCTATCATTACGCTATTTTTGATAAGAAGAAAAACGAAACCTCTTTCGGTACTTATTGCCCATGCAGGTGAAATTGCAAAAGGTAATCTTTCTGTGAAAGATACAAACTTTGCAAGCAAAGATGAAGTTGGGGATTTAAGTAAAACTCTTAATAGACTTGCTGGAAACTTTCGCGAGATTATTGGCACCGTTCAAACGACTTCTACTCAACTTACGCAAAATGCAGAAGAAACTGCAGCTTCTTTAAATGAAATGAAAGATGCGGTGCATCAAGTTGCAACGAATATGAGTGAAACTGCTGCATCAGTTTCAGATGGCACACTGACAGCCGAAAAATCATCCACCATTTTACAGGCGCTTGCAGAAGATCTTCAAGACTCTAAAATAACGGCGGATATGAGTGTTCAAAATTCCAAAACAACGATGGCAACAGCAGAAGAAGGTTTAACTCGAGCAAGTGAAATTAGTCGTGATATGGACAAAATAAGAAAAGCTTCTATTGAAACAGGCGATACCATTCTGCGTTTAAACGAAGCAACAAAGAAAATTCAACATATTACCGGCTCTATTGCCGCAATTGCTGCTCAAACTAATTTACTAGCATTAAACGCGTCCATTGAAGCGGCTCGCGCAGGGGAACATGGAAAAGGCTTTGCCGTAGTTGCAGAAGAAGTTCGAAAGCTTGCTGAACAATCGAATAACGAAGTGAACCAAGTCGAAATGATTGTGCAAGATATTACAGCAAGTATTCTATCTGTTGTAAATTCTACGGAAGAAAGTACAAAACTAATCGAAACAGGTTCGACTACTGTATTACAAACGTCTCAATCATTAAGTGATATATCGACGGAAGTTGCAAAAACTGTAGAAGAAATTTCCACGATCTCTAGCAAAGCAACAAGCGAGGCGGAAGATTCCAAGCAAGTTGTGAAGCTTATTCAGCAACTAACAGAATCTATTCGCGAAATAGAAGAAGTAACTACATCTATCTCTGCAGCGACCGAACAAACAACTGCTTCTATCGACGATGTAGCAAGCCGCTCAAACGAAACAAGCCATATGGCACAAGAGCTTCAAGAAATTGTTGGCAAGTTTAAGTTGTAAATATGAGAAGGAAAAAGCCTGTCTATTTTCCAATGTGCAAAATAGACAATATTAATATTAGGGGATTGTCAGACATAATAGGGAAACTGTGCGGTAGTGAGTTGAATGAAGTGTCCGCTGGGATTTCCGCTACAGGGCGGACGCTTTCCGCGGGCACGGCTTCAATCTCCTCGGAGCTCTCGCTCCTGCGGGGCTTTCAGCTCGTACTGTTTCCGCTGGAGTCGCCACCCCTTCGCTACAATCCAATAGAGTTTGCTATTTAATCCATAATGAGCCAGTAAATTTAGTACTATGTTGCATTTTCTATGGATGAAAACCTTTGATTAATGGATTAGTCAACAAGTTCTATTGATTGAAGCGAAGGCGGCGGCACCTGCGGGATCAGCGGGACAGGTGAGACCCCGCAGGAGCGTGCGACGAGGAGGCTCACCGCCCGCCCCGCGGTAAGCGTCCGCCTGGAGCGGAAATCAATTGCCTTTGCCGTATCTCTTTACGTCGCAGTTTCTTTATACTGCATTTCACTAAGAAATAACATTACTAGTATGAAATATCGATCTTTACTTTAGCAAAATAAAAACTCGCTTCCTATATAGGAAAGCGAGTTTTTTACTCTATCTATTAATGAATACCATGTGCAACCATGGCATCTGCTACTTTTAAAAAGCCTGCAATATTTGCACCGACTACGAAATTACCAGGTGCTCCGTAAGCTGCGGCCGCATCATAACAGCTTTTATAAATATCTTTCATGACGACTTGTAGCTTTTCATCCACTTCTTCTACAGTCCAAGACAGGCGCATGCTATTTTGTGACATTTCCATTGCAGAAACCGCCACACCCCCAGCATTAGCTGCTTTCCCTGGTGCAAATAAGACACCACTTGTTTGGAGTGCATGAACCGCTTCTTCTGTACAAGGCATATTAGCGCCTTCTCCTACCGCCTTTACACCATTTGCAATAAGCAACACTGCATCTGTTTCTTCTAATTCATTTTGCGTCGCACAAGGTAAAGCGATATCGCAAGCAACCGTCCAAATATTGTTGCAGCCTTCATGATACACGGCATGTTTATGAAACTTTATATATTCTTGTATTCTTTTATTGTCGAATTCTTTTAATTTCTTCACCGTTTCCACATCTATTCCTTTTGGATCATAAATGTAGCCACTAGAATCACTGCACGCTAGTACAGTTGCACCTAACTCAATTGACTTCTCCATCGCATAAGTTGCGACATTTCCAGAACCGGAAACAATTACTTTTTTTCCAGCGAAGCTATCACCATTACCTTTTAGCATTTCTTCCACAAAATAAACACAGCCATAACCAGTCGCTTCTTTACGTCCTAAGCTACCGCCATGATTTGGGTCCTTACCAGTGAAAACACCTGCTTCAAAGCCACCTTTAATGCGATTATATTGCCCAAACATATAACCAATTTCTCGTTTTCCAACGCCTATATCTCCCGCAGGTACGTCCATGTCCGCTCCAATGTATTTGCTTAGCTCGGTTATAAAACTTTGGGTAAAACGCATAATTTCACGCGATGACTTTCCTTTCGGATCAAAATCCGAGCCACCCTTCCCTCCACCTATTGGCATACCAGTCAAGGCATTTTTGAATGTTTGTTCAAAGGCTAAAAACTTCATAATACTGCTATTTACGGTCGGATGGAACCGGATTCCTCCTTTATAGGGTCCAATGCTATTATTAAATTGCACGCGGAAACCACGGTTCACCTGCACCTTGCCTGTATCATCTTCCCAAGCAACACGAAAAGAAATTACTCGGTCAGGCTCCGTAATACGTTCCAAAATACCATTATGCATAAACTCAGGATGCTTAAAAAAAACAGGACGAAGCGAATCAAAAATTTCACGTGTTGCCTGCAAAAATTCTTTCTCACCTGGATTACGCTTCTTCACTAGCTCGTAAACCTCATGCACATAATCATTTGCTCTACTTTTTTGTTCCTGTTCTCTCAATAAATCCATATATTTTGCCCCTAACGTATTCATTCTTTTATCTATTATCTCGAATCTTCTAAAAACATTCAACATAAAGATAATAGCAGTATAATAATTATACATAAAATGTAACAATTATACGGCTAAAACAACCTTAAAAAATCATTCAATTCAAAGAAAAGACTTCTGTTTACAAGCTCTTGAGGTATCAATCAATCGAGAAAATTATTAATACTACTAATCACTCTATCATCTCACTTGTATACATTATACATTCTATCGTAAATTAAAAATTTTCTGAAAAACATCTGTCAGCTTTTTTCACTTTATAATAAATAAATTAATGACTATATAGCGAAAGTTAAGAAAAGAGGAATAAACATGGAAACAGTTAATACGCCAACATCTAAAAGAAAGTGGAAACCATCTATTCCACATGTATATGTCATATTATTTTCGCTCGTTATTGTAGCGGCAATTTCCACTTACATATTTCCGTCAGGTGAGTATGAGCGGATGGTGGACGAAGCAGGTAGAACGATTGTTGTAGCGGATACATATAAAGAAACCGTTTCTACTCCTGCAAGCTTTTGGTCGATTTTCCAAGCGGTACATAAAGGAATGGTGAATTCGGCAGGTATCATTTTCTATATATTCATCGTTGGAGGTTCTTTTGGTATTTTGCAAGCAACTGGTGCCATTGAAGCAGCAGTTGGTTCGATCGCGCAAAAAATGAAAGGGAAAGAAATTTTAATTATACCGATTCTTATGACTTTCTTCGGCCTATCTGGCGCAATGCTTGGTTTAGCAGAGGAGACAATTCCTTATATTACAATTTTAGTTCCTTTAATGCTTTTAATTGGATATGATTCTATGGTAGGGACGGCTGTAGTGCTTCTTGGAACTTCAGCAGGATTTACAGCAGCCTTTATGAATCCTTTCACAGTTGGAGTGGCTCAAGGCATCGCCGAAGTTCCTTTATTCTCCGGTCTTCATTTACGAATTCTATTTTTTGTTATATTTCTGGCAGTAAGTATTTGGTATGTCATGCGTTATGCACGAAAGATTAAAAAAGATCCAACTAAAAGTGCACTTTATAATGATACAGATAGTGATAGCTTCAAAATTCCTGATACTATCCTAACGCTAACGAACCGTCACAAAATAATTTTTGTTATTTTACTTGGAACACTTGTCACACTCGCATTCGGAGTTATTAAATTTGGATGGTATTTATCTGAAATTGCCGGGTTATTCTTATTTATGGGTATCCTAATGGGGCTAGTAGGAAAGATGAACTTCAGTCAAATTTCAGAGCAATTCATCGAAGGATGTCGAGTGCTTGTAATGGGGGCATTAGTAGTCGGGGTTGCAAACGCAATATTAGTTGTTCTTCAAGATGGTAAAATTATGGACACTATTTTATACGGATTCTCTTCTGTCATTGGTGACATGCCTGCTGGTTTTGCAGCGTTTGGTATGTATATGGTTCAATGCTTACTCAATTATATTATTCCATCCGGTAGTGGACAGGCAGCCTTAACAATGCCGATTATGGCTCCGCTTTCTGATCTAGTCGGAGTAACTCGCCAAACGGCTGTTCTTGCCTTCCAGTTTGGTGACGGAATATCTAATATATTCACACCGACATCCGGATATTTCATGGCAGGACTTGCACTTGCCAAAATTTCTTGGGTGAAATGGGTTAAATGGATCTTCCCTCTTATTTTGATTCACTATGTGTTAGGGGCAATTTTCGTTACCATCGCACATTATATAGGATTTTCTTAATAGCATTCCCCCTCGATTCGCGGGGGTTTTATTTAATGGAAAGGAACTAAAACAATGAAACCAGATATAAATTTAACAAAATGGGTTATTGAACAACGACGTTACTTACACACACATCCAGAAATTTCCCATGAAGAAGTTGCCACAAAAACCTATATAACAAAACAATTACACGCTCTAGGAATCGAGACATATTCCATAACTGGTAAAGACGTTGTCGGTATTGTGCACGGAGAACATCCTGGAAAGACAGTTATTATTCGTTCCGATATGGATGCTTTACCTATACTAGAAGAAACGGGCCTTCCATTCGCTTCTGTCAATAAAGGAGTTATGCACGCTTGTGGACATGACGGACATATGTCCATTTTACTCGGTATCGCTAAATTACTAGTCAGCAATACGTCAGCTATACATGGTACGATTCATCTTTTATTCCAACATGCGGAAGAAGCAGTTCCAGGAGGAGCTGGTGAAATTGTGAAAACTGACTTTCTGGACGACAAAGATGCCATTTTCGGTTATCATTTATGGCAACCTTTGAAATCTGGTCTAATCGGAGTTCGTCCAGGTCCTACTATGGCAGGTGCTGATCGTTTTTCCATTACTATTTATGGAAAAGGAGGACATGGATCGATGCCGGAAGAAACTATTGATCCAACGCTTGTTATCTCACATATTATTACGCAGCTACATACCATTGTCAGCCGCAATATTAAAGCGATCGATCAAGCTGTGTTAAGTATTGGCGAATTAAGTTCGGGTACAACTTATAATGTAATTCCAGATACAGCGTATGCTTCTGGTACTGTTCGTTATTTTAATATGGAAACATCTCTGCTCATCCGAAAAAGAATGGAAGACATTGTAGATGGTGTATGTAGATCGTTTGGTGCAACCTGTAAAGTAGAGTACTTTCACGGGGATCCACCTGTATTAAATAACAAAGCATTAACCTCTTTTATTCAAAAAACGGCTGTTTCCCTTTTTGGTGAAGAAAAGGTTGTGGAAATCGATCCGATTTTAGGTGCCGAGGACTTTGCTTGCTACTCACATAAAATTCCCGCGTCATTTACGTTTATTGGTGTTGGTAAAGAAGAGGCTCCATACGGACATCACCATCCAAAGTTTGATATTGACGAAGATATGCTCTCTGTAGGTGTCGAGCTGTTTACGACTGGAGTACTCGATTATTTAAGAGATGGTATTGCGGAGAACAATTAATTCGATAGAGATTCCAATTCAGTAATTAGCTTTAACCAACTAACCGGTCATGGAGAGCAACCAAATCGTTAGTGAAAGCAATCAACTATTAAAATTAGATTCAACTTAACTCGAATAATGCACATTATAGGGAAACTGCGCGGTAGTGAGTTGAATGAAGTGTCCGCTTGGATTTCCGCTATAGGGTGGACGCTTTCCGCGGGCACGGCTTCCATCTCCTCGGAGCTCTCGCTCCTGCGGGGCTTTCAGCTCGTACTGTTCCCGCCGGAGTCGCCACCCCTTCGCTACAATCGAGTAGAGTTTGCTATTTACTCCATAAGGAGACACTATATTTAGTACGATGTTGCATTTTCTATGGGTGAAAACCTTTGATTAGTTAAATAAGATAGACTATCTAGCGATTGTGATCAATTATTGGGAGCTACCATTGCTTGAATGGCTAATAGCAACTTTCCTATAATTTATACTGTACATAAAATGATTCTAAATAAGAAACTTCTTGCCAGATGTAAATAAATTAAATAGTTTTTTTGCATTGAATTATGGATTAGTCAGCAAGTTCTATTGATTGAAGCGCAAGGCGGCGACACCTGCGGGATCAGCGGGACAGGTGAGACCCCGCAGGAGCGTGCGACGAGGAGGCTCACCGCCCGCCCCGCGGTAAGCGTCCGCCTGGAGGGGAAATCAATTTCCTTTGCCATGTCTCTTTACCGCACAATTTCCCTAAACTGATCGACACGCCATTGAACTTATAATTTCCTATACCATAAAAAGTGGCTCCATCAACAAATGATGGAGCCACTATTTCTATTAGTAAAGGCTTTTAATAAGTGTTTCTAGCATGACTGGCATTTCAACAAAAGCACTATCTACATGCAGTCTCTCTGTTCTTTGGTGTGCATCTTTACCAAATGGACCTACATTAAGCACTGGACCTTTTAGCTGCGCCATATCTTCAAATGGAATACTGTATGTGTCTCCCCAAACCGGTGTATTACTTTCAAAGGCAGTCCAGCCGTTGCCTGAATCATCATAATTTACATAGCTTAAATCACAAATGCCGTTAAAGTAGTGGATTTGATCAATTTTATTATTGAACGATTGTCCCGATTTCTTCAGCAACTCTACAGCTTCTACAATTAACGGATCATTGGATGTATTGACCGCTGGGTAGTAAGGAGGTGTGAATAATATGACAGTCGCTGGCGCTAGTTCTTGGCACTGAATCATTAAGTTATCAACAATACGCAAGGATTTTTCACGATCGTCCCAATCCTCCTGCATAAGCGCCTCCTGTTTCAAGCGCTCGACTTCCTCTGCTCCTAATTTTTGAGTTGCATAGGCAAGCAATTGTTCATATCGTAATACTTTAACTGTTCCTACACCCTTTACGTCCTCACGTTGACAAATTCTTTGATAATCGGTATTAAGCGCATCCATAGCCTCTGTTGTGACCTGTTCAAAAAGATCCATCACTTCCGCCGCCGTACGTTTAAATAAGAACACATTATATAAAGCTACTGCACGGTATGGAGTTTGTGTTGAATAAGACATCTTCAAATCTTTTTGCTGCAAGGAAACTGGTAGTGGCGTACTTTCGCCTAAATCCGTTTCACGGAAAAGTGAATTCCACTCCATACGTTGGGTCAAGTAAGATGCTATAAAGTTCGCCGTCATTCCTTTCATCGGCTCCCCAACATGTGTTTCTTTTCCATAAAACAAAGCTGCGGGCATAATTTTACCGATTGTTCCTGAGTAAATATACTCCGCAATATCCGTTGGGTTTTGAGAAAACGATGGCTCACTATTTAAAAACAATTTATATGTTAACCCAAATTCCTCACGTAGACGTACTAGCTGTGTTACCGCTGCACGCATCCCGGCAGAATTCACTTCCTCATCTGGAACAGTAGTCAACACAAGATTGATCGGCCATTCTTCGACAGTTGCTTTTTCTATCAATTGCATATGAAGTGCAAGACCCATTTTCATATCCATCGTGCCACGACCAAATAGATACTTCCCAGTTTCTAAATCGATGCGAGCTGACTCGGGTAAATCGCTTGGATCTTCCATTAATTTATTCGTTAGCTCCTCTGGAAAATATGCGAGTGGCTGTAAAGCACCATACTCCTCTGTTTGAACCGTATCAAAATGGCTGATCAAAACAACTGTTTCAACCGCTTCTGGGTGTTTATATAATGCAGTTACTGCATATCTTCCTAGTCCTGCATCAAGCAACTGTAGATGACTCGGGTGATCTTGAAAATACTTTAATTCTCTTAACTTATCCAATGCTTTCGGAGCAAAAGTAGTTTCCCCTTCTGTTAGCGTAATACTATCCCAACTAACAAGTTCACATAACAATTCCCGAAGTGTTTCTGGTGTACTCCATAATAATTGATTCATTCTCTATTTCTCCTTTGTTGCAAATGCCTTATGCAATGATTACTAATATTCAGAAAACATATGTTAGTTTTCTTGAACAACTTTAGTATTTACCAAGGCTTCTTTTTGATGTTTTTTCTCTAATCTTAATTTATAGAATAGCATACAAGCGATGAAAAAACCTACCCCATAATATAAACCTACTCGCTGTGTAGGGTCAAATGCTAAAAATACTAATATTAATAAACAAAACGCTATACAAAATATTGGAACCAATGGATAAAATCGAACTTTATACCCTAAATCCTCGACTTTTCCTCCATCCTTAATATAACGTCGTCGGAACATGAGCTGGGATGTAGCAATTCCCATCCACGAAATAGTAACTGAAATCCCGGCTATCGACATTAATAATACAAATACTGTATCTGCCTCCATTACACTTGTAAGTAATGACAATAAGGAGAAAGCCATCGTAAATATTAAAGCAGTTACCGGAACTTTTCGTTTAGATAAACGACTGAATACTTTTGGTGCCATTCCTTCTTTTGCCATTGACCATAATAGTCGAGTAGATGCATATAAGCAAGAATTTCCAACAGACAAGATAGCTGTCAAAATAACAAAGTTCATAATACTACCAGCGTATGGAATTCCAGCTAAATTCATTAAGGTTACAAATGGACTTTCAAGCAACCCAAGTTCAGAAGCTGGGAAGATAGCCGATAATACGATAATAGAAGCAATATAAAACACGACGATTCTAAAAAGAATTGTTCGAATAGCTTTCGGAATATTCTTTTCCGGGTTTTCTGTCTCACCCGCTGCAATACCTACTAATTCTGATCCTTGATAAGAGAAAATAACATTCATCATCGTCACGAAAACAATAACAATCCCTGCAGGGAACAGTCCTGTAGGCGCTAAATTAGTAGCGAATGGTGTAGCTCTTTCTTCCAATGGAATAATCCCAAAAATTGCTGCAGCCCCAATAATGATAAACAGGATTACCGCAACAACTTTAATACCTGCAAACCAAAACTCTGCCTCCGCAAAAGCTCTTGTTGTAAGCGCATTCAAAGCAAATAATAAAATCATGAAAATGGCACACCATATCCAAATCGGCACATCAGGAAACCAATGCTGCATAAGTATCCCGGCTGCAGTAAATTCCACCCCAGCTGTAGCAGCGGATCCTACAAAATACATCCATCCAAGTGAAAATCCCGCAGAAGGACTTATAAATTTTGTCGCATATGTTTGGAAGGATCCCGTAACCGGCATATAAACAGCTAGCTCCCCTAGACAAACCATGACCATATATAAGATTAGACCACCAAATAAATAACCAAGAATAGCTCCCCCAGGACCAGCTTGGTTAATCGTATAGCCAGCATTTAAAAATAAACCCGTCCCAATTACCCCTCCAAGTGAAAGCATAAATAAATGACGGCTTTTCATCGAACGATTTAATACATCATGCTGTGATTGTTCCCCAATATTAGACATACTATTTCCCTCCCCTATTACGATTTAGTGGTTCTTACTGGTACACTGGCACCAGTAAGAATCTTTTAATATATTTTCCCCAAATTAGAATCTCAAAGATAAACAGCTAAGACCCCCGTCTTGCTTTTGTACTTCAGACATATCAAGTTCAATTGTTTCGTAGCCTGCTTCGTTGATTTTACGTTTGGTTTCGCTATATCCTTGTGGAATAATCACATAATCATTTACACGAATACAGTTTGCTGAGTATTCATCTTCATCGGAAATAACGATTTTATCGTATGCATCAAATGCTGGATGATCGACAAATTCACCTGCTACGACCATTTTATTATTTCCTAAATATGCGATACCTGTTTTCAAATGAAAGAACTTTTGCAGAGGAATGATTGTTGCTTCAAATCCTTCGCTTTCTAAAATTTCTTTTAACTGACGTGCTCCTTCTTCATTCGTACGTTCTGAAATTCCGATATAGAATTTATTATCCGCTTGAAGAATATCCCCACCATCAAGAGTGCCAGGTGATTTAATATAATGAAACTTTTTATAAAAATCTTTTAAAACGCTTTCAATTTCTACGATTTCTCCATTGCGAGAGTCCGCACCGGGATTCGTCACAACCGCAAAATCTGCAGTTAGTACAGCAGCATCTTCCACAAATGTTGAATCTGGAAATTCTTCACTCGCTGAAAGAAGTGTTACTTCTACTCCGCACTTTTTCAAAGCTTCTACATAAGCCTCATGCTGCACTAGTAATTTATCATAATCCGGTTTTCCAAGATCAGATGTAGTTAACCCTTCTACATAGCTTTTACCAGGTGTTTTTGCGATTACTTTTTGAAATTTACTCATTTTATTTTCCCCCTTAATTTCGTATAACTGGACTTGTCAGACATGTTGGACCACCAGTTCCTAACACACTGATTTCGCGTCCCTTGTATTCATATACCGTTGCTCCTGCATCTAGCAATTGTTGTTTCGTAGATTCATTGCCTTCGACTAATACACAAACACGTGGTGCAAGCGCCAGCACATTACAGCCGAGATTATCGTATTCTGCCTTTGGTACTTCTACTAATTGAATACCACGCTCCATTAGTAGCTGGCGGAAAAATACTGGCATCAATGGTGAATGTACTACCGCCAAGTCTTTGTCGACCATGCTTATGAAAGACATCAAATGTAAGCATTCCGCCTCCCCTTGATCATGTGGAAGCTGCACAACGATGAACTCTTCTACATATGGTGCTGTCATTTCCTTTAATTGGCGAATGGCTTCATCATTCGTACGGTATCCACGCCCTACTACTAATGTTTTGTCATCCAACCAAACAATATCTCCACCATCAGACACTGCATCACCAGTTAACTCTCCGATAATAGGAATCTCTTTTTCTTGAAGAAATTCTTTATAAATAGCTGCTTCTGGCTGTCTTAACTGTTTACCTGATTTTAAAATAATGGCACCTGCTGGCGTAAACTTTACGGGATCATGAGCGTAAATAGAATCTAATCCTACTTTGTCTGTTGCTGGAAGATAATCAATTTGAGGAACATGTTTTTCTAAAATGTCGATGAATGCTTGATATTCACGGACCGCTTCGTCAAAATCAGGTTCTTCTAGATAATTGAACGTTTTCCACTGATCGGATAGATGTTCTTGACTGATAAAAGCTTCGTTCGGATGTTTTACAATCACTCTTTCTAATTTTTTATACATAGATGAATTATAAGACATTTCTAACCTCCTTTTTTCCGCATATCGGAAAACGTTTCTGATTAACGGAAAGTTTATATTTAAAATATATGTGTTTCATGATATGATGTCAATGTATTTCGAAAATTTAAAACGCATTATTTTAAAATAATAAATAAACAGGTGGTGACCTATATATGCAATCCATTACACGTGCTATGACAGTTGCAAAAGTTTTAGCATCGCATACCAATGAAAAAGGTGTAAGCATTTCCGTGCTATCCAAACAATGCGAGCTTCCACTCAGCACGATGCACAGATTGTTACAAGCAATGATTAAACAAGGCATGGTCGAGCAAGATGAACATTCCAAATTGTACCGTCTTGGCATCGTTTGGTTGGAATATGGTTTAAAAGTGTACGATACGATAGACTATGTTAGTAAAATCCGACCAGAGTTAGAAAAACTCTCGAAGGAATTAGAGGAAAGTGTTTATTTAAGTAAACCCGTTGGAACAGAAGCGATGATTGTCGAAAGAATAGATAGCGAAAACAATTCTATCCGAATTTACGATCAGCTCGGATTACGTATTCCTATGCATATCGGTGCTGCCAATAAATCAATGCTTGCAGCAATGCATAGCACTCAATCTGAAAGTATTTTGTCAGAGCTTGTACCTGCCGACAAAATTCCTGATTTTCTACAAACACTCAACCAAATTACGAAACAGGGTTATGCAATAAGTCACTCTGAAAGAACGGAAGGCACCTCTTCTGTCGCAGTTTCTATTAAAGACAGCCTTGGTCAAATTATCGGGGCAGTAAGTGTTGGTGTTGTCAGCTTCAACCTAACAGAAGAACGTCTCGCATTCCTGATAAGCAAAGTAATGGAGACCGGCAATAATATATCTACAAAATTAAGATCTAATCACTAAGATAACCGTCAAATGAAATGGATAGAGTATGCAATATAGGGAAACTGTGAAGTAAGAAATTTAGTAAAGAACCACTAAAATTTTCGCTACAGGGTGTTGCTTTCCGCGGGCACGGCTTCAATCTCCTCGGAGCTCCCGCTCCTGCGGGGCTTTCAGCTCGTACTGTTCCCGCCGGAGTCGCCACCCCTTCGATACAATCCAATAGAGTTTGCTATTTACTCCATAATGAGACACTAAATTTAGTACGATGTTGCATTTTCTATGGGTGAAAACCTTTGATTAGTGGATTAAGAAAGACTATCTAGCGATTGTGATCATTATTGGGAGCTGCCATTGCTTGAATGGCTAATAGTAACCTTTCCTATAATTTATACTGAACATAAAATGATTCTAAATAAGAAACTGCTCGACAGTTGTAAATAAATTAAATAACTTTTTTGCCTTTAATTATGGATTAGTCAGCAAGTTCTATTGATTGAAGCGCAAGGCGGCGACACCTGCGGGATCAGCGGGACAGGTGAGACCCCGCAGGAGCGTGCGACGAGGAGACTCACCGCCCGCCCCGCGGTAAGCGTCCGCCTGGAGCGGAAATCAATTGCCTTTGCCGTATCTCTTTACGACGCAGTTTTCCTATACGGTGAAATATTTCGGTAACACCAATTCAATAATCTCGAGTTCCTAGAATCAAAAAAGAGAGCAACCGTCTATTCGACAAGTTGCTCTCTTTCTATTTATGATCCGAAACTATTTCTTTATTTTACTTCAAGTTAGCCCATTCGTTTTCAAGCCAAGCTTTGAACTCAGAACCTTTTTCACCTTCGTATGCGTCATACACATCGATTCGCATTCTTTTTAACTTTGTTGCGAAGTCCTCAAAGGAATGATCTGCTGGTAAACTCTTTTTCACGCGAACGAAGACTTTATTAGCGCCTTTAATCACTTCAAACTTTTTACGCGCAGGTAGCGCAGCTTCCTCTCCAAACTCAAGAAGAATACGATATGCCGCCTCCTGAATTTTATATACAGGGTCATTTGCTAGTCTAGATTTCATAATGTCGATTACTTGACTAGTATTGTATTTTCCCAGTTCCTCCACTGCATCATAACGGGCTCTCCAATTGGAAGTTCGATTGGCCGCTTTCTTTAATTCCTCATAATTCTCTGGCAACTCATTATTCACGATCTTTTTACTCAACTATTCCAAACTCCTTCTTTTGCTCGTCTCTTCCTTACTGTCACGTCTCACTATTATATACTATGATCGAGCATTCTCCTATTTTTATCAGACCATCTTCATTTATCCCGCATTAACGAGCAGTAAGACTCCCACTTCAAGATTTAAGAATAGCGAAAAGATAAGTGGGAGATCAACTGCCCGTAAAAGCCCGATTGGTTCAACTAACAATCAGTAAGGGATGACTGGGACTAAACGCGCGACGTACATGTCGCAACGTCCCCACTAGCACGTCCTGTGCGTCGAAAAACCCCCACTGATTGAAGTTTCACTTTATAGGATTTGTTCATGTTGGTTCTGTACTCTTCTAAGAACATCCAAAATCTCAGCCACAATTTCTATAGATGAGCTTTGTTTTCCTACTAGCAACTCTACATTGTTTTCGTTGATCATTTCAAACGTCCAATTGCTAGTAGTAGATGTGAGTACATGCAGGCCCTCAATTGCCCAGTCATTATGTTCTTTATAAAAGATGATTAAGCGGTTATTATGTATTTTATTTTTGATGGAATGATTTAAAAGCTTACTCATCTCTTTTAAATCTCCGTTTTTATTGAATTGCACTAGTTTTCGTTCATCTATTCCTGAGCCTTTTCTTATCCATTCATTATAATAGCTAGTTGGAACAAACACTTTTTCTTGGGAATAGACTTTTTGTTTATCGACTCCTGCAAGCATTCTTGGATAGATGACATTATTCCATGTATCACTTGGAGCCCCGTGCATATATAATGTATACGTCTTATCTGCTTCTTGTGAGCATTCGACTACATTGTTTTTACTAAAATAAAATAAAGACTTCTTTTCTCCGTCTAATAATATTTCCACCGTTAAATTTGTTCTAGACATAATCCATAGAGCATTTGCAAACCCTTCTTCTAAATCAATTTCCCCGTTAGAAAAGCGCACAAGCTCTAACTCATGCAGCTTTTTATAGGTTTTTTCCCATTCTTTCTCTACTTGTTCTTTTGAACAACCTATAAAGGGATCGGAAAAACCAATTAATGTCTTTGTATTCAAGGTTTGCATCATGACAAAAATATCACTTACTGTAAAAGTAGGAATCATCTTACCTCTTCCCTTCCTTCTTTCGATTTATCTTATTTTTCCTCTTATATCGCTCACTCTTAGGCAAACCAAACTCCGGATAAAGCTTTTTTACAATATCTAAGTTTTTGCAAATAAAGAAATAACGATGAATATAAATGGAAAAAAAAGCAGTTAGGAGCGATAAAAAAGAAATACATACAATAAGAAATATGGATAAAGTGGAATCTGTATGTATAAAAGACAAGACTATTTGCCCTAATACATAACTAGCTCCCCCAATAGCTATCCAACTAACAGGAATAGTCCTTTTTTGCTGTAATCTATGATAGGTTCCCGAATATAGAGACTTCCAATTCATCCAGTTCATACCTACTATCAAAAGAATAAACAACAATATGCCTGTTATGAAAGGCCATAAACCAGTTGCCCCCATGTTTACATAGAGCAACTTCTGAATAACTAAAAAATATACATAGGTGTTCACTACTCCATATATCCCGAAAAACAAATAATAGGACTTCTCATTCTTGTACGGATCTATCAAATAAATGATAGCCCAAATTTGAATAATTGCTATCGGAACAATTGCAGCTATCAAAAAAGGAAGGGAAAAAGGTTCTCCAATGATTGGAATGATCCCAATCATGTATAAAAAAATTAAAAAGAATCCAATTATATTGGATCTATTCTCTTTCGGTGTTTGTAACTTTAAGTAAGACTTTGCAATCTTATCTATGTTATTCTTTTCTATTGTAACTCACCTCTATCTACCTACTAAATCTAACTAAACCAAGAGGACACCTTATCAATAACGCCTTTCGTTCCTATCTTAATAGCATCACCTATAGAATCCTTTTGGCCATCATTGTCGACATCCATAATATCAATTTCACTCAAAACAGTTGTTACAACTATCCCTGTAACAAGACCTGCCACTGCTCCAGCTGCAACCCCTACTGGTCCACCGAAAGAACCCATTAAAGCACCAGTTTGAGCACCTGCCCATGCCGAAGCTGCAATAGAAGCTCCAGCCACTGCGACATCACCTGTAACATCTCCTGCAATTTTGCTACCTGACTCCTTATGTTGAATGCCGTGTACAATATCGCCTCCAACAGTTGCAATTACGCCGGCATAGCCGATTTTATTTCCAGCAAATTTAAGCGATTCCTTTACATTAGTCGCAGCATCGACACGTTTAAATATCTTCGTATAATTGGTAGCATTCTTACCTGAATAGGTCTTCTTTTTAACACCAATCAATTCAGGCTTCGTCAATTTTAACACAACTCTTCTTTCCCCTTTAGCAGTAATACGTTCTTCTCTTTTAATACCAAAACCTTGGGCAGCTAACCTTCCTTCTTTTCCAGCAACATACCCTGAGTAAGCAAAGACCCCCAAGCTAGCAGCGGCATTGATCGGCTTGTCTTCCCAACCATTAATATTCATCCCGACTGTACTTAAAATTCCTTCCCATAGATCTTCCACCGTATAAATAGGTGAAGAAACTTCCACGTCGTTTTCGTTTACTCTAGGGTTCTCTTTTAGTAAATCCAATTGATGCTGCGCATAAAACTTTCCAATAGGCGTATTCTCTTGTAACAAGTTCCAGTTCTCACTTGGAAAGTCTACATCAGTCAACCCTTCCTCTATAAGAAGCTCCATATCGCTTATCCAAGTCTCTATATGCAAAAGAGCAGCCTCTATTACGCCAAGTGCATTTGTTTGAGTACTATCGAATTCTTCTAATGCCGTCACCGTGTCATCTCTTTTTTTCCGACTATTGATGACCCCGTCTTGAACGCCACTGTCATCTAAATGAGGAAGGGCCACAATATCAGAAACCTGATCCATAATGGCATTTGTTTCTCCCGTAAGATTACCGGTAATTTCTGAAATCTCTGTTAGTCCATCTTCTACATCTTCCTGTAAGAAGCTTTGACGTATAAAACCATTCGTATTTGATTCCAGAGAAGAAAGTGCGGCATCCATTTGCTTAAGAATACCATCAAACTCGTTTTTAAAAGTCATAAAGAAATGCAATAAAGGCAAATGACAATTATCATAAAATGATCGAATGGCTTGAGCCCCTTCCCCTTTAAAAGAGTCTTCCATCGCAACAAGTCCATCGACAGCCAATTGAATCGCCTTCATTTCTTCTTCTATTCGACTAAGCATTTGAATGTTGCGCTGCAAGCCTTCATGAAAAGGGTTAACATCTAAAACCTTCACATAAACACCTTCCTTGTCTGAGCATTATTATCTTAGTTTTTCATGATTTTTATTAATCTTTTCATTCATTACAATATTCCTAGACTCATTTCCGCATAGGTTCGATTGGATCTTGTTTTCTTGAACTGAACAAATACAGGCGTTTTTTGAGTCATATTATGTTCTTTTATATAGGTGAACAACTCCCAATACTTAACTTGTGATTGCACTTCATAATTTTCAGTTACTCTTGTCATAAGTAAATTGTCGACAATAAAATAGCTACTGAAATTTATTTCCTCTTCCTTTGGAAAGGTAAAATGGCTTTCTACAATTGGTAGAAAAACCTGAGCTGTCATCACTTCTGCCGTTGGATCGCTAATAATCGAAAAAAATATCACTCCCGTTGGATGATACCCATGTCCTGTTAATATTTCATCAAAGTCATTTAACGCGATATCGATTTCCTCAGGCAAAAAATTATACAATTTCGATGCTACGTTTCGGTAAGCAATTTGATGGTTTTCTACAATCATCCCTCATCACCCTGCCCTACTACTGGCACATACAAATCGATTATATAATCGCCGTACACTTCCAATAATACACAATAATACGTATCATCTAGCTTTATCCCTCTAGCATTCGCATATGATTTTACTTTTTCATACGCCGCATAAAAATCCACTTCTTGATCTGCTTGTCGAAGTAACAAAGCCCTTTCTAACACTAAGACATCTTTAAAAGAAAGATCTCCCTCATCCGCCAGTACAACCGGACTACTGATCGGCAAGTAATATGTAAAACGACCTGACTTTTCATCTGTCGAACTTTGCTCAAACGAAAAACAGATCGGTCCATTTCGGTAGACATCCTTATTCAACGTAAAGTCTTCCAGCATATAAATACTTTCCTGCCAGTCCGCTTTCTTCTGCTCCACTTCATATTTCAACACATTCTCAAAAACTAACGAACACATTTCAATTCCCATCCTCATTCACCCTTTCTCCAATCCTAATAAACAATGCACTTATAAACAAAGAAAATGAAAACAAATCTTGTAACACTAAAATAGATTTCAAATATTGATAATAGTAGAATTCCCCCCAAAGATCAGGGGCTTTGCTTCCACTTTAGTTGAATTGCCGCTTGTTAATAAACCCTCGCTCACTAAAATTAAAACTTCTGTATCGAAATTTACAATACAAAATAACCAGTTGCTCTGGAAGGATAAAAAGCATGACAAAAAATACGAGAATACCTCCGACAATCAGAATAATCATATTCAAATCATCAATTGCAGATTTTCGGACAATGTATTGAATGATAAAAACAATCCCTAATCCGGCAATAATAGAAGACGGAATATAAGAAGTTGTTTCAAATCTACCTCTCATTTCACCTTTTTTCGAGCCTTTACGATAATGACCGTTCTTCAACAATATATAAAAACGGATAAACGTTGCTAAAAACACTAAGAACCCGATCAATAAAACAATATAGGTAAAGTTAAGCAGGGAATCAGAAGTAGCAATCATTCCTTCCCCATCTTTTCCGATTAAGAATAATGCCATTATGAGAAATGGGATTGAAGACATATTTTGAGTAACTAGGATGGAGATAAAATACTGCACTTTCTCACTTCTTTTATAAACCGCTGGAATAGCATAGATTAAAGACAACACCATTAATACGATGGTTAACCAAAAATGTGCTGACAGTATTTCATCCTTGTACGGATAGATGGTAGAATCAGCGGCCATATAATACTCAAGTGCATAGAGCAATGCCTGTAAAAATATACCCAGAATTAAGACAAAAGCTAAGTTCGCTGGGCTTTGTCTACCAGAATCTATAGGACCTCTTAGCACTTCAAAATCTTCTTCCTTAAGTTTCATAAAAAACCACTCTTCTTTCTTTATTAATGGAACCATCCTTTTACATGATCCATTACCGATTTATCCTCTTCCCCAAACTTGGTGTTTAACGCAACGTTGGCAAGTATTCCAAGTCCAACCCCTACCGCTGTTCCAACACCTGGAATAGGTATAGCCACTGTAAAGGCAGCAGTAAACCCCGCCTGAACTGCTCCTCCAACCGCCACATCAATTGCCGTATCAACTGTAGCACGTCCTGCAGCTTCTCCATCACTAAGTCCTTCATCTTTTGCTGTTGTGTAGTTGCTATAATAACTTAGTCCTGCCCCTATGGGACCCAGTGCTTTTCCAGCACCTTTGAAAACTCCACTTGTTGCCATACCTTTTACATCCACTAAATCCGTAAATGATTTTCCTGCACCTTTTAGCGCGGCGCTTCCCACTGTTTTTGCTTTTTGCATATTGGTTGCTTGGTCATTAAAGTAAGCAAGGGAAGGATGCTTTTTCAATGCTTCGTCTCCAGTTCCAGACCAACCGCTCTGTCCTGGTTTTTTCGTTCCATATTTAAGTGTAACTTTATTGTTCGCTGCAATTTCATAATGCTTTGGAGACCATTTTCTATTTCCTTTTGGCACATTTTTCATTAATTCTTTAAAAGCTTTGGAGTCTAGATCTACTCTCAAATTTTTTAAAGCATTGCCAGTTGCATTGATTCGATAAGAATATTTTCCGGTTTTTGGATTAAATACTCTGGAAGTAGTGATCCCTCCATCTTTCCCTGCCACATACATACCGAAAGCAGATATTCCGCCAGTAACTCCTGTATTCAACCTTTTCGCATGTCCTACTGCGTCCTTCAACATCATAACGGTAGGATTTGCGGAAGAAACATCCCCTGGCTTTTCCTCTTCCCCGTCAGCATCCACATTATCCGTTTTCCCTAAACGGGTATCTAGCTGTGTACGAAGCGGATGACTTTCCGTATACTCTCCCCATCGGTCTGCGGGAAAGTCAATATCCGTCAAGCCGTCATTCATCATACCTTCTATTTCTAATAACCATAGTTCTAGCGTAAGTAAATCTGATTCAATTTGCGTTAATGCATTCGTTTGATTTGTGTCAAACTCATTCAAATCTGTAACTGTATTATCTCGCTTTTTCTTCGCATTACTAACACCATCTTGCACACCACTATCATCTAAATGAGGAAGTGCAACGATATCAGCGACTTGATCCATAATGCCATTTGTCTCATCTGTGAGATTACTAGTTACTTGAGATATTTCCGTTAGTCCTTCTTCTAGTTCTCCCTCTAAAAAACTTTGACGAATAAAACCATTACGATCTGGCTCTAATGCATCGAGTGCAGCACCCATTTGGGTAAGGGTGCTATCGAATGCGGCTTTAAACGTAAAGAAAAATTGTAAGAATGGCAAATGACAATCATTATAAAATGCTCGGATAGCATTTCCACCTGATCCTTTTAAAGAATCTTCCATTGAGACAAGACCTTCTATAGCAGTTTCGATTGTCTTCATTTCCCCTTCAATTCGGTTAAGCATATTTATATTTCGCTGTAAGCCATCGTGAAATGGACCGACATCTAATATTTTCATGGTGCCACCCTCTGCGGTCCGTCGATTGTACATTGCATAGCAGTCGAAATAGTTTGATCCGTTTCATTCATAAATTCAACAGAACTTGTAGTGGTCTGAATGTTTGTATTTAACACAGTTTGATATTTTGTCAGTAATTGCTCTAGTTTCGTTGAAAGATCTGTCAATTTCGACACAACATCCAACGTATTTCCTGTAATTGGTGGTTCTGCTTTTGGATTAAGCGATTCATTCGCGTTCGTCATTTCTCCTAGCTGCATTTCCACATCGGCATATACGATTTTCACTTCAGTTGACATATTGATTCACCCCCCACATTATTTAGAAGCCGCTTCTCTTTCTCTAGCTTCTTCTGCCTCTAAATTCGCAATCGTTTGTTTGATCGATTCAATTTCTGCTAATAGTGACGTGATTTTAGCTGATATAGCACTAAATACAGCAGAGAATTGAGCGCCCGTTATTTCTAAATAAGAAGAATGAATTCCTACTTCTCGAATGTCATCAAAACTAGTTGCAAGTGTTCCAAACCATGTCGTAGTTGTAAGTTCTGGCTCTAAACACTTATGTTCATTTTCATTGAATTGTCCTTGTTTTTCTGAGAGTGACCCTTGGCATTCGGTTAGGCGTCTTAGTTCTTCTTGCTTTTTGTGCAACAGTGCATAATAATATCCAAGCAAATGTATTCTCCTCTCTTATCCTTTGTTAATGGAAGTTCCAGATGGTTGAACCAACTTCGGTAAAACAACGATGAATAAAGCTAAAAGGCCGATAGCGATAATAGCTAGGAATATCAACGTGCGCGTTTTGTTAGTAGCCGTCTCCCTATCATCCATGTAGCTATCCGGCAACTGCATATCATTCTTACTTTCAGCCATAAAAAGGTTTAGTTCGGAAGATTTCGCAGCCACCGTGCTCTTTTCACCTCTAGCAGAAGTTTGAAACAGAAATGTAGTATCGCTTCTATTAGGAAGCTGCCTTCTTCCATCAAAGTAAATATTAAATTGCTTATCCGGAATCGTGTTCTTCATCTCTGTTTTTTTTCCATCATGCAAGTAATCGGTATTTTTCTTGAACTTGAGTTTTTCATATATTACTGGCTCAAGTTCTTCTATTGTTTTACCTTCCTCTGCCAAAACAACCTGTAAGTCTACAAATAAAACTGCAAACGCTAGTAAAACTAGCAACAACAACACCTTAGTTTTCATACGCTTCCTCTGCCTGCAAGACTGGTTTGTTCGTCTGTTTAAAATACGAAACGATTAGCATAATAATCGCGATTACACCTGTAATAATTGTTCCCCATAAGAAACTCGTTTCCGGTTCATATTTAATAGACATATAGACATTTGATAATACATCTGGAAGTGGGATATCTGGTACCGCCAGTATTAATAGTGGAATAATATACACACACATGAGCACAACACTTGCGATCCATCCTGCAGATTGCCCAAACTCGAGAGCGGTACGAATAATCGCAGCACTCGCAAGCAATAGAAGAATTGTAAATATTGTCCATTCAACTGCTCGTTCATCGTTCAATATATACATATTAATGCTGTATAAACTAATAACGAGTCCTACGAGTAAGGATAATATTGCTGTAAGACCTAAACGTATTCCGATTGGACCCTCTTTCATTTGATACGTGAAGTATCCGATCAAGAGACTACTAATAAGTAAAATGATAAATAGAATGACTGGAGGTACTTTCTGCGCTTCTTCCGAAAGTGCGGCCTCTCCTTTCACATCTAATGGATTAACAAAGTGGTTGAATGCATATCCATTTTCTTGCCCATCTACATACGTGTTTGCAAGGAATCCTTTTATATCCTCATCAAATGCTGTCATCGCATTCACATTAGTCTCCCATTTATCACTAAATTCACTGGATGTATTTCGGATGTCGCCAGCTTTAGCAGATAAATCATTCGCATAATTGACCAAACTACTCTGTTTTTGAGATAAAGATTGAATCATGCCGCTCAGGGAAACAAGCTGATTACTTACATTTTGTTGACCTGACATGACCTCCCCTTCCGTAGCTGCTGCCACAGGTTCACTCGATCCGATCATCATGGATGGTGTTTGAATTTGTTGAAGGAGCATATTCGCTTGTTCATCAATGGCATTTAAATCCGTCAGTAACGCTGAATGCTGTTCCTCAACCGTTTCCTTGTAACCAGACATAATGGCTGCAAATGTCGTATTCAAATCCGATAGGCCAAGCTCCGTTTCTGGAATGCTCTCGTTTACAGAAGTCCAGCCTGCAAGCTCCTCCTCATTTAAATCCACCACGTTTTTCAATAAAGCTGTTAAAATCTCATCCTCTAACATAGCGTCCTTATTTGCAGTTTGACCTCCCTCGCTAAGCGTAAATTCAAATTGCTCTAGCGTTGCATAATAGGAGAGAAGAGAACTAGTATCTGTACTAGTTGCTCCTTTAGCAAATAACTCTTCTAATCTTGTTCGTTGATCATTTGATAATTGCGGATGTTTTAATAACGATTCTTCTTTTTGCTTAATTTCCGCACCAATTCTTGCTGTGTCAACCGGATAGGAGTTTAATATTTGTTGCACTGATTCATATTCTCTATAAATAGAATTGTAATTTTCTAGTAGATTTGTATAATCAGTCGCTGCTTGGGTGTAGTCACTTTTTCCTTCTTCATTTGTTTGATTCCAAATGCTTTCTTTGGTAGAGATGCCTGTATTAATCGTAGCTAACTCTCCTTCGAGCTGCTCAAGTTCAGCGATAAATCCAGATTCAGGATCTGCTGCTGCTACTTTTTCTTTCATAGCAGAAAGCGCAGTTAATATTTCCACCACTTTTGCTCGCTCTTCTTCTAATGCAGGAAGAATTATCGCTTCTTTACTAGCAGCTTTACGATCCATTTCTTCCTTCGTTGACATTAGCTGTTGTTGATCTGTTCCAATATTCGTTACACCTAATACAGCAGGACCGTTCTTTCCTGTTTCAATGCCTTTTTCCAAGTTAGCTAAAATAGTATTATTGTATCGGTCAATTGCAGTTCCTTGTACAATCAGTAAGTCGGACAATTGACGGTCTACTTCATTTTTACGTAATTCGGATAAGGAATTTAGTTTTTCTTTGTTTGTATCGATTATTTCATTTACTTTTTGAATTTCTTCGTTTAATGTTTCTTGGCTATCTTCTAGCATTTGAACCGATTCGTTATATTTTTCGGCTTGCATTGCTGCAGCTGCTTGAATTTTAGCTAAACTACTATCTTGCACTTGTTGTAGAATCTGTTTTTGTGTATCTTGAAATTCTCTGTATTGCTGAACATATGTGATAAATCCGTTCATTTGTTGACCAAATGTTTCTGCATTTTCTATGCGGGAATTATGTGCATCGCTTGCTGAACCTATTGTAGAAAGTAAAGAATCCATTTGCTCTTTCTGTCTTTTCATTTGCTCCGCAAGCGTTTCGGATTCTGGTTTATAGTAAGCCGACATAGCACTAAGAAATTCTGTTTCCTTCCCTAAGATGTTCGCAAATTCTTTTTTAATATGATTCATTTCCTGGGCAATATATGTCCAGTAAAGCGTCGAAACCTTATCATTTACTCGATTTGTAGCTAATTCAATCTCATTTAGCACGCGCTCTTTTTTAATGCCTGTTTTTTGACGCTGCACTTGATAAGAAAAAGTCGCTTTTTTTGGATTTTGTTGATCATACGACATAATATTTTCTGAGAAGTTGGATGGAATATATACGATCGCCTCGTATTGATGGGATTTTAACCCATTCTCTGCCGCTCCACGCCCCATCACTTTCCATTCATACGGAGAATTCTCTGCCAAAATGGAAACGACTTCTCTTCCCATCTCCACATTTTCTTCTTCCTTCGCTAGTCCTCTATCCTCATTCACGATGGCAATTACTCGTTTGTTTGTTTTATTCAAATCTAGCAAGTTAACACCCATCAGTTGAAAAAACAAAATAGGGACTGCTAATATAACTAAAATTCCAGCGGTTAATTTCAACCATTTCATATGCTTATCTGATTTCATTGCAAAATCTTCCTCTCCATCTTGCATAATGGGAGCTGGACTTTCGTCGTACTCCCATTCAACATATAGTGCGCAAATCCTAGTGGCAATTCCGCTTCTTTTCGCTCGTAAGCTAATGTGTATAACGTTTGTTCTGACTTCTTCGTATAAAGGATTGCTTGACGAACAAGTTTTAGTTCATTTGTAAATGCGTCATAGCCCTTAGAAATTTCTGCATTGTTTCCAGAAACAATGACATTAAAACCTAAGTGAGCATAGTTTTTCATCATTTTTGAAAGACGATCTTGGATCCCGATATCTGCGACTTGTAAAAATCTTGTATATCCATCGATTACAAAATAGGAAAGAACTACTTCTACCGCATTTCCTTGTTGCAGGTTTTCCACATACGTTTTTTCTACTTCTGCATAATATTGCTCTACACGGGAAATCCATTCAACTAAGCTTTCTTTTGTTTCTAAATAATCGATAGCCGAGTTGTTAGAAAATGTGGATAAACCTCGGTCAAAGGAGTCAAAGACACCTATAAATCCTGTTTGCTGTTCCATTAACGTAGTAAGCATCCACTTTAACGTATTTGTTTTTCCACGCTGTACTTGCCCAACTAGTAAGCAATGACGATTTTTCTTGAAATCGATTGATATTGGAAGGACAGTTTCTTCATCTAATCCGATTGGAACGAGACCATCTTTTAGCTTAGGCTCCAAATAAGCAGCAAAATGAATAGACGTCAACTCAAGCGGCAACATTGCAATTGGACTTGGAAGTACTTCACCACGATATTTATCCTGCAGTGCTTGAATATTTCTTTTCATCGATTCCAATACTTCGAAATCATCTGCTCCTTTACTTGGAAGGTAAATTTGCGTGAAATAGGCATCTTCTTTTTTCAATATGGCCCGACCTGGGAATGGCTCTAAGTTAAAAGGAACACGCCCAATAACTGTAAATGCTTCCGTTGCATCCAATAAATAATGAACAACCTTCGTCTTTAAGTTATTCATAAGCGATTGTCTAACAGATTGCACCCTTGTCGCTGCTATGAACAAGTAAATACCAAGTGATTGACCATCTCTTCCGAATTGAATAAGCTGCGATTCCAATTCTTCCATCTCTTCACGGACGATATCATAGTTATCTACTACCAAATAGATAAATGGTAATTTCTGTTCAGATAATTTGTTATACATATGGATATTGCTCACTTCTCTTTGTTGGAAGACGATCTTTCTTTTCGCAATTTCATCCTTTATTCGTTTGATAAGTTTTTCACGTTTTAATTCTTCATCGATTGTGAAATAATCAGCTGTTTGCGGAAGTTGCTTTAATGGAAGCAACGAACCATTTCCATAATCCAAAATATAGAAGTTTGCTTCGCTTGGTCTTAATTGCTCAGCTATCCCAAGAAGGGCAGTAAGTAATGTATATGATTTACCATATCCAGAAGAACCGAAAACTCCTAGATTTCCATCTTTCGACCAGTCGTAGTTCATTTGCGTTTGACTTTGTTTCTCAGGTTCATCAATAACACCGATTGGCACCCCTTTTTGTAATGGAACAGTTGTTACTTGCTTTTCCATTCGAAGTGCGAGTGGCGGCAACCAAGGACTAGCAAGTTTTTGAATATTTAACGTTGCTGTTGTTTCTGCGATTTTCGCGGTGACAGCTTCAATTTCCGTTACACCACTTGATTTCTTTTTCCCATTTATTGCAATACCAGAAAGCGGATAGAGACCGAGATCTGTGACGATCGCCACGTCGTCTTCTCCTTCCAATACTTCCTCCATATAGGCAGCTCCACTCCATGCTGACTGGAATAATTCGTACACTTCGTTGTTTCCAACTTGTAAGTATCCTCGACCAGTTACCGTAATGGATGCGGCATCACTATTTTTTAATATTTCTTTACTATCCGATGCATCCTGCACCTTCAACGCTACGCGAAAACGAGCATTACTCCAAATTTGGTCATCGATAATGCCTCCTGGTTTTTGAGTCGCTAAGATCAGGTGCACACCTAAACTTCGACCGATTCGTGCAGTACTTACAAGTTCACGAATAAATTCCGGTTCCTCACTCTTCAATTCGGCAAATTCATCGGAAATTAAGAATAAATGTGGTAAAGGCTCCGCTGCCTTACCTGTTTTATACAAAGTTGTGTAGTCATCGATATGTGTAACCGTATACTGATCAAACAAACGCTGCCTTCTTTTTAACTCACTATTAATAGAAGCAAGTGCACGCATACTAAAGTTTTTACTTCCTTCAATATTTGTGATAGTACCAAGAAGATGCGGGATTTGTCTAAAGGGCTGTGCCATTCCCCCACCCTTATAATCGATTAATAGAAAAGCTACTTCATGTGGATGAAAATGAACTGCTAGCGATAGTATATACGTTTGTAAAAATTCACTTTTACCTGAACCCGTCGTACCAGCAAGTAGCCCGTGGGGACCATGTGCTTTTTCATGTAAATTCAATTGAACGAGCTCATCTTTTCCTTTAAAGCCAATTGGTACAGCTAAGGATTTGGCAGATTCGTTCATTGTCCAATTGCGACTAATCGGAACATCTGCTACATCTCTGACTCCGAACATTTCTAGAAAACTAACGGAATCAGGAATTGAATTTTTAATACCGATTTGATGATTCAGCGTTCTTAGCATCCGAGCAAAGCGTTCATTTGTCGTTTTATCGTAGCCATCTAAACGAAATGGAATATCCACTGCTTTTCCAGCTTCAATTAGAATATCGCCTTCTTGTTCGTTTACGTACCGAACGAGTGTATGGACATTTTCCGTCATACGCTCTTGTGCTGACTCTGCAAAAATAACGGAAATGCCAAGCTCCTTCGTGTTTTTACTTTCCAAGTATTCTAAAATTACATGCTCAGCAAGTAAGGAATAATCAGAAATGATAAAAATAAGATGAGGGGCGAACTTCACTTTGCCTTTCAATTCATCTATATCTCGCTCTCGAATAAGCTCATATAAGGAAGAAAGTAACTGATCTCTCGTTTCTTCATTATGGATTAACCCTCTTGCATGCATATGTGGAAGCTTGAAATGTGGCAACCATTTCATCCATTCAATATCTGCATATTCCTCATGATTAAAAATATATATAAATCTCGTATCATGATAACTATGTGAAAATGCCAGTTGGCCAATGATTTGATGCAATTCTCGTTTAATAACCGATTCTTTTCCTATAAGACCTAATATCCCTTCCGAGAGATTAGTTGTGATCGGTGCTTTTGGAATTTCTTTGTATACTGCTTCCATTCGTTGCGCTTGTTCTAGCAAGTCATCTATTTCTCGATTTGCTAAATCGCCAGATGATAGTTTAACCTCGTAGCTAGAGGGAATAGTACCTGTACCTAAACGAAACTCTAAGAAGTCATGACTTTCTAGTGTACGTTCCCAAATTCTTCCGGAAAGGGAATTCGTCATTTGTTTCATTTCCTCGAAAGGTGGGAAATGATAGGCTAAAACCTTTTTCTGTTTTTCCGATAGCTCATACAATTCCTGTCGTATGTTTTCTAAATAAGCTGTATATACGCGGAGTCTTTTTTCAGCATTTAACTTTCGCTTTTTACGGTCCTTGAAAAATTGGACAGTCGACATTACTAATACAGCTACGAACATCGCCATCGAAATTATGATGAAGCTTCCTCTTGGTATGAAGTAAGCAACGAGTCCTAGAACAATAAGCATGACAAGTGGAAGGGCAATCGTTAACAATAAGCCGCGTCCGTTATCATCACTTTCCTGAGTAGGAAAAGAGATCGATACCTTATCTTCAGGTAAGTCATAAATCATACGAGGCGTACGTCTATAATCCGGATACATATGGAATATTTCCGATTTTGGCACGTCAATTTCAGAGAGGCTCGTTTCGTATTGGCTAGAGGTTATGACTTCTAATCGATCGCGTTCGATTAGTTTCATTTCCATGAAAGCCCACTGGATAATATCACCGGTTTTCAGGATGGTGTTCGATTCACATCGTTTTCCATTCACATACAATGGGCTGCCGAATGCTTTTTTAATAATCCATCCGTCCTTTATCTTGTTCAAGGAGAAATGACCGGACTCCACGTGTTGGAATTGAACATTCTCTCGCTTAAATGTCGCCGTCTCTAGTTGACAGTCAAAGGATATTTCCTGTTCGTAGTCTATAAAGTAGGTCTTCGTTGTAAGGGCTGCCGAAGTAGCATATAGATGCAGTACTTTGTCTTCTTGATCAATTCTTAAACCTTCTTCGTCTGTTAATTTCCCCACATATTCATCCCCACTGTATACGGAGAGAATTTTGTCTTCTTTTTTTACAGTTATATTTCCATTTATAAATGGGTACGTTTGAATCGTTACGTCATTCTCTACTTTTGAGCCTATTGTAAAGGGAACAGAATCATTTTCATTTATACTAATACGCTGATAATATTCACCGTAAAACAGCCATAGTTGCAGCAATGCAATACACCTACTTTCCATTTGCTCAAGTTTTGTTGCTTATCTCTCTGCTTTTTCTTTCTCTTCCTCTTCTTCTTGCTGCTCCATCAGTTTTTCATATTCTTCTACTTCTCTATCTATTTCATCTAAGAGTGTTTGCATCTCTTCACCTGATAATTTCTGGTCTGCCTTCACTTCTTCGCGTCTTTTTAATAATCCGTAAGTAATAAGCTCGCCGTCTTCCATCGACCTAGCTAGATCCACAGCATTTTCTGCTTCTCCTCGATTAATATAAATCCAATACATTAAATAATCGGCATCCGTCTGCAACGTAATATTAGACAATACATTTTTCTTTTGTTCTTCGTCTAAACGTTCATTCGTTACGGAAGCGTAAGCTAGTTCGTATAACACAACATAAGGCATAGCCTTCACACTATACGGACTTAATCGGGTAACAACCTCGCTGTAATTTTGTCCCAAAAAGTATTCATGGCTGAGGGTATATGCTTCATTTTTTGGCTTTTCGTGTATGAAATAAATAATAGTAAATATGATTGCAGGAATAATTAGCACGCCAAGCCCTATAGAAAGCCATTTCGTTATCTTCCATTTTTTCCGTGGGAGTTTTACATTCGCTTGTTCCCTTACTTCCAGTTGCTCCAATTGCTGACCGATAAAATCGAGTAAAGACTCGCTATCAGTCATCGACATTAATTTTGCGCCAATTTCTTTTAACTCAAGAATCTCCGAGTATTTCAAGTACTCCTCGAACGTAAAAGATGGGTCTATGCTAGCCGCTACGACAGCTTTCGTTTCTAACCAAACTTGCTCATCATTTGTCTCATATGGCGGCAAGCTTCCCATTACGCCGTAATACAAAAAGGAGGGATCCATTCCTCTGCTATAGACAATGTTTTCCGGACAGACGATTAAATTTAAGCGAGGATAAGGATGAGCGTAAACCTTTTCTACAAGCTGATTAGCGAACATCCATCTTGATTTTTCATCTTCTAAACGCATGAAGCTAAATCGTTTGAGGGAAGATGGAATCACCGCTTGAATGATCAGTTCATCATCCGTTATCGTAATATCCTTCAAAATTTTTGGGCTTACTTCTTTTAGGAAAATAATTTCTTCCGTTCTTTTAAATCCGACCCGTTCTTTTTGAAAGACGAACGTTGTTTTACTTTCTTCTTCATTTATTTCTGCACCTATCCGATTTTTTAAATATGTATGTGAATTAGTGGCCATCTTCATAACTCCTTCAAATAATTTCGATTCGATCACCAGTTGTAATTCCGCAATGCGCAAGCGTTAAATGACCTGGAAATAATTTATCTTTGTTTACTACACGCACCCAATGACCTTCCCGTGGAGTTTTGGAAATTGCATTTGCTTGCCACGCTATATCAATCATTTTTTTCATCGTATAATAATCGGATAATCTAAGATCCATTACATCACCTTCGTAATTGGACAAATCTACCGTAATTTCTATATACATAATTTCACCTCTATGAAGGAAAAAGCGCCTTCCTCTTTGGAACGACGCTCTACTTTTTTCTTCTTCCGAGTTGGAAGTTTTATCCGCGGATTTGACTCGCGATTTGTTGGTCTGCATCTTGTAATGCTTGACCTGCACGGCTTAATTGAATTCCTACTTCACTTAAAAGTTCACGCATTTCGTTAAAATGAGGTTTAAGTCTTTCGTATTGCTCAGCGAATGCTGCACTTGAAGACCCTTCCCACATTGATTGCAACTCACCAATCATTCCATCTAAACGACCGATTTGGGATCCAACCTCCCCTGACTCATGGTTGTAGCGAGAAGCCATTGCATCTAGTTCTGCTGGTGTTACGCGAATAATTCCTGACATTCCATACATCTCCCTTATCTTTTAATGTTTTGTCATTTATAAAATAACTGTTTTGGGAAGAAATGAAGATTTTCAAATTGAACCTTTAGTACTTCACCAACACAGATACTTCCGCTGTTTTAGTAAATACGAATTAATTTCTGCTCTAATCCAAGGATTCTATTCCCAACTTAATAGAGTGTTAAACCTAAATATTCATTAAAAACAAAATATTTTTTATTTTTTATTTAGGATGCAAGAAGTTGGTTATATTTTCAAAAATAAATACCTAACTTTTCCTTAATATAATAAATAACATTACAAGTTGCGTACGTCAAAGTTACAAAATTTACATAAAAATTTACTTAGTACCATGAACTCAAGGACTTATGTCACGACATTTTAATATGCAAAACTATTTGGCACTTTTTTTATATCGATTTCCGTAATAATTAGCTAAAAAGCAAAAAATCATAAATCAAAAATAAAACTAGTGCTTTTTAATCATTTTCTATCAGAATAGTCGAAAAATATCTCGATATAAAAATACTCAATACTATGTGTTTAAGTGCTAGGGTTTTTGCCAAAACATTGGTACAGCGGAAATGGTCCTTCTTAAGACAGAATTCATTCACTATAGGTCTTAAATCGTATAAAACTACTTCCTTATCAGCATGATTGCTTTTGAAAACTAAATGGTTGCTCTTGATAAAGAACTGGTTGCTTTTAATGAACAGTATGTTGCTCTATACCATTTTCCGGTTATGCCTTCATTCTCCAAACATAAAAAAGCAAGGAGGATTAATTCTCTCCTTGCTTTTTTATTCATAGTTGTAAAATCCTCGTCCACTTTTTCTGCCTAAATGGCCTGCGCGAACTTTTTTACGCAATAACGGTGGCACTCGATATTTGGAGTCGCCTGTTTCTTCTAATAATGTCTCTGCAACAAACAGCATCGTATCTAGCCCAATCAAATCAGCTAGCGCGAGCGGACCAATTGGATGATTTGCACCGAGCATCATCCCTTTATCAATGTCCTCTGCTGAAGCAATCCCTTCTCCAAGCACAAAAATAGCTTCATTGATCAATGGGACCAAGATTCGGTTCACTACAAATAACGGGGCATCTACAATGGATATACTCTCTTTCCCAATCGATTCTACTAAACTAGCAACAGTCTCATATGTTTCGGTTGAAGTATCTGACCCTCGCACAATTTCTACAAGCTTCATAACTGGCACTGGATTAAAGAAATGCATTCCAATCACTTTTGCTGGTCGTCTAGCTGCAGTAGCTAGTTCTGTTATGCTTAGTCCAGATGTATTGGATGCAATAATTGCTTTTTCATTCAACAATGCACCTAACTCCGCAAAGACTTTTTTCTTTATTTCCATATTTTCAACGATAGCCTCGATCACAATATCCGAATCCTTTAATAGTGGAAGCTCTTTCGTAAAAATAATTCGCTCAAACACTTTATCTATATCGCGCAAATCCTTGCCTTGCTTTTTGTACACTCTTTCTAAATTTTTATGCATTATTTGCTCTGCTCGAACAAGCGCTTCCTCATTTACATCACATAAGATTACTGTATGTCCGGCATCTGCCATCACTTGCGCAATTCCGTTTCCCATCGTACCGGATCCTAACACGCCTACGTTCATCTACTCATCTCCCTAGAACTTAAACTTTCTAAATATATATAGCAACTTCTTGATGTTTATTTCGCTATTTCCCGGGAAATTTCGACAGCTTTCGCCTCTGAAACCCTCTAATAACTACTATTACTAGGGCTACATACTCTCTATTACAACCGCAATTCCTTGGCCTCCGCCAATACATAAACTAGCAACTCCGTACTTTAACCCTCTATTTTTCAACTCATATGCTAATGACAGGAGCACCCGCGTTCCGCTAGTCCCAACAGGATGCCCTAAAGCAATGGCACCGCCGTTGACATTTGTTTTAGCACGATCAAGTCCTAATTCTTTTTCCACGGATAAATATTGAGCAGCAAATGCTTCATTTACTTCTATTAAATCCATATCCTCTAAGCGGAGTTCTGCTTTTTCCAAAGCTTTTCTGATTGCTGGTACAGGACCGATGCCCATAATTGAAGGGTCGACTCCTGCTACACCCCAAGAAACGATTTTAGCAATAGGCTTTAGTTCGTTTTCCGTTACCGCTTTTTCACTCGCTACAATGACAGAAGCGGCACCATCGTTTATACCACTAGCATTACCTGGTGTCACTGTTCCATCTTTCTTAAAGGAAGGTCTTAAGGTGGACAGCTTTTCTTCTGTAACATCTGCTTTTATATGTTCATCTTGAGATACAAGTACAGTTCCTTTTCGAGTAGGTACTTCTACTGCTACTATTTCGCTTGCAAAAACACCGTTGTTACGAGCTTCCCCCGCACGTTTTTGGCTAAGTAATGCAAATTCATCTTGCTCTTCACGCGTTATTTCATATTGCTCCGCCAGTTTTTCTGCCGTCATTCCCATGCCACTACCTACATATTCATCGGTAAGTGTGGATAGCACCATGTCTTCATAAACGACAGAGCCCATTTTGGAAGCACCGAAACGCACATTGAAATTGGAGTATGGAGCCATGGACATGTTTTCTGCTCCTCCAGCTAAAACAATTTCTGCCTCGTTCAATAAAATCAATTGTGCAGCAGAAACAACAGACTGCGCTCCAGAACCACATAAACGGTTCACATTATAAGCAGGAACCTCTATAGGCACACCTGCTTTCAAAGCAATATGCCTGGATAAAAACGAAGCATTGGTACTAGAGTGAATGACATTTCCATAAATAACATGATCCACTTGAGTAGCATCCACTTTCGATCGTTTTAACGCCTCTACTGCGGTCGCAGCACCTAAATCATCTGCTTTTACTTGTGCAAAGGAACCTCCAAAGCTAGTAAAAGCAGTTCTAGCACCATCTACAATATAAACTGAACGCATTTCTTTTCCCCCTTATTCTTTTCGAAGAGCCGTTTTCAATACTTTTCCGCTCGCATTCCTAGGAAGAGTATCGATAAAAACAATTTCTTCTGGTATTTTATAGTTTGCCAATCGTTTCGAACAGAAAGAAGTAATAGCTTCTTCTGTCAAAGTTTGACCTTCTTTTAATACTATAAAAGCTTTTGGAACTTCTCCATAAACAGTATGTGGAATTCCTACAACCGCTGCTTCTAAAAGTTCTGGTATTTGATATAACACCTCTTCAACTTCTACTGGATATACATTTTCCCCCGCTCGGATTATCATGTCTTTCTTCCGATCGACAATATATAGCAGTCCATCTTCATCAAATCGACCTAAGTCTCCTGTATATAACCATCCGTTTTGAATCGATCTACTCGTTGCTTCCTCATTTTTTAAATAGCCTTTCATTACTTGAGGACCTTTCGTAACTATTTCCCCTACTTGCCCCACTGGTAAGGGTTCTCCAAATTCATCCACCACTTGTACTTGTGTTTGTGGAAGCGGTTCTCCTACAGAGCCAATTTTCTCTAATGCATGATGATCTTTTAGCGTAGTAGCCGCCGGGGAGTTTTCTGTTTGTCCATATAAGTTTTGAACTTTCACATCTGGATATAGCGCTTTAACTTTTCGCACTAATTCATATGGCATCGGAGCTGCTCCATAAGTAAACAGTCGAAGATTAGGTAACTGTAAGCCTTGCATTTTTGGCGTGTTCAATAAAATACTGTACATCGCAGGCACCCCAAAGAATATTGTAATATCCTCTTGTTCCATCGTATTTAAAGCGCGTTCAGGAGAAAATCCTTCTTCAATGACAATCGTTCCACCCGCATAAATAACGGGAATACTAAAAACATGACTCGCCGCACAGTGAAATAATGGAGCGACAATTTGCATGCGATCTTTGGAGTTTAGCTCCATTGCCTCTCCCCATATCTCCGCAACTGCTCTCACATTACTCGCTGTCAGCATAACGCCTTTTTGCTTACCTGTTGTACCAGAAGTATAAAAAATGACGCTCGTCCGTTCTTCACACTCCCTTACTTCCTCGTAAGAAATAGCTCCATTCTCTAACACTTCTATTAATCCTTCGTTTTCTCCTACTACTAGCGTATCTTTAAATTTTGCAAATGTGTCAGGGATTTCTTTTAAAATTGGCTCCATATCCGCTCCAAAAATAAGGGCTTTTGCTTCAGAATGCGCAAATATGTACTCCACTTCCGGAGCAGCAAGCTTCGTATTGACAGGCATTACGCTAAATCCACCAAGCTGACATGCATAATAACAAATTAAGAAATAATCGGAGTTATTCAAGTAAACTGCAATAATATCTTCTTGTTCGTAACCTTTTGCTTGAAAATAACCAGCTAATCTTTTGGCCTGCTCGTAAAACGCTGAATAGGTTGTGTTTCTCCCTTTAAACTGCGTGATTAAATGATGCGGTTGCTCTTTTGCATGGAGTGCCAGTTTTTCCGTAACGAACATATATCAGATCCCCTTTTGTTTTAAATGATGGTATTCATTTCACAACTTTTAACAAATAATCTGCATAAATCGCTTGTAGCTCTTCAATTGACTTATCTCCATCAAGCCTGTACCATTGCTGAATCCAGTTCATAGAACCGAGTAAAATCATTCTTGCCATCTTTGGTTCTTTTATAGTGAACTCTCCTTCCTCCACTCCTTTTTGAATTACTTCGTCAAACGACGCTGCATATTCATTTCGTTTTCGTAAAATAGGATGGAGATAATCCTTGGAGAAGGTTTGGTCAGGCTTAATAATCATATTGAACGTTTCTTTTTCTTCAATCATATAGCGTATATGATTGGCAATCATCTTGCGTAGCTTCTGTTCGTTAGATAGGTCTTCCTGAAAATAATCCTGTAGCTCATTAATTGCCTGCCCCAACACCATTTCATGACATTGAAAAAGGAGATCTTCTTTATTTTTAAAATAGTAATAGAGAGAACCTTTCGTCATCAGAAGCTCTGCAGCAATCTCTTCCATCGTTGCACCTTGATATCCTTTTTGATTCACGATTTTGACAGCAGACAAAATAATTTCTTGCTTTTTCTTCTGCAGTTTTTTCTCTGAGAGCTTCATTCGGATTCCTCCTTTCTTTATAAATCTAGCTTTTTCGCAATAATGGTTTTCATAATTTCTGTTGTGCCTGCATAAATACTCGCAACGGGAATATCACGGTATCTTCTTGCAATCTCGTATTCTTCCATATATCCATAGCCGCCGTGCAGCTGTAAGCATTCTGCTGCCACACGTTTGGCCATTTCACTAATCCACCATTTTGCCATAGACACTTCTTTAACAATGTCTTCATTTGCGATATGGCGAGCAGTCAACTGATTCACGTATGTTCGACCGATATCTATTTCGGTTGCCATTTCTGCAATTTTGAATTGCGTATTTTGAAATTTACTTATCGATTGACCGAATGCTTTTCGATTTTTTACATAGTCAATTGTTATTCGTAGCATTTCTTCTGCTTCTATTTGACATTGAAGTGCAACGACTAGACGCTCTTGCTGCAAGTTTTGCATAAGATAATAAAACCCTTTGCCTTCTTCCCCAAGTAAATTTTCTGCAGGTACCTTGACATCTTCGAATATTAACTCGCCAGTATCCCCGCTATGCATACCGATTTTATCGAGCTTCTTTCCACGCTTAAAGCCTTCCATCCCTTTCTCCACAACGAGTAAACTAATTCCTCTATGAGCAGGGATGGCATCTGGATCCGTTTTACAAACAATGATAGCAATATCAGCTGTTAAGGCGTTTGTGATAAATGTCTTTTCTCCATTTAAAATGTAAGTATCTCCCTCTTTTCGAGCAGTCGTTTTCACTCCCGCTAAATCGGATCCAACACTAGGCTCCGTCATACCAATCGCCGTAATCAGTTGCCCGCTTATACAACCGGGAAGCCACTTTTCTTTTTGTTTTTCTGTTCCGAGACTCTCGAAGTAAGGGCTTACAATATCAGAGTGCAGACACATTCCACTTGCTAATCCTTGACCCACACGCTCTAATTCCTCTATCAAAATCATCGAATAGGAAAAATCGAGCCCAAGTCCCCCGTATTTCTCACTTACCCAAGGACATAAAAAACCATTCTCCCCCATCTTCAGCCAAAAATCTCTCGGAATCGTTCGATTTGCTTCCCATTCATTATAGAAAGGGTACGCTTCCTTCTCTAACATCTTTTTCAAAGCCTTGCGAAATAACTCATGCTCATCCGTTATAAAAGAAGCTCTCACCAAAAATTTGTCCTCCTCTTCTATTTTATCTGAAAATTCAATCTTAAAATCATTATACTTCTTCCATTCTAAAAGTAAATGTTTTTTTGAACGTCGTTTAAATTTTGAATAAATACATTCATTTTTCACTTTATGTTTAATAAACCCTAAATATCTATCCTAAAGTTTATTTTGTAGAATATCCTTTTTACATACTCACCATATTAAAAACGCCCCGGCATTGTTACACCAGGGCGTTGCTTCAGATTTTATTTATCTAACTTTCCGTCACTAGGAGGAATATCTTCATAAGGATGTAAGTCATCGGTAGATGGGATGTTATATCCTGTATCAGGAGATTCATCTAAAAAGCCATTTGTCTCTCTTAGATTTTGCTCCGTTTTCTTAGTCGCTTGAACATCCTTCTTCAACGATTGTTTCATCGAATTTTTTTCTGCTTTATAGTCTTCCTTCGACACTTCTGCATCTTCTAAGCTTTTTTCCATTTTACTCAAATAGCGAGCTGCATGTTCTTTTCCACCCAATCCAAATGCCAAGCCAAACGCCAATGCCAAGCCACCTAGTATAAGGATAAATGCGGAGTTAATGATGGAAGCTGCTATTCCTAACTGGTCTAATGCCATGAAAAATGCAAAAGCCAAGATCGCATATTTCGCTACATAACGTAAGAAATGTGGTGTTCCGGAAGAATGCTTCATCAAGCTTCCAACCAATTTTTCTACCAGATTCGCTAACCAAAATCCAACTGCTAAAATAATAATCGCAGCGAACACAGATGGTAAATAAGCAAAAATGGCAGTTGCCAATGTCACCATGAATTGTAACTCTAACAATTGTAATGCTTCTACAACAAACAGTAATATAATCACTACTTGAACAATCGTACCTAACAAAGTCGAAACAGTTGGCGCTGTATCATTGCCAGATTTGAATCCCATCTTTCCAAATACTGAATTCACACCACTTTTTTCAAGAAGCGATACAACGACATCTTTTACCCATTTCGCGATAACTATGCCAACTAATACTAAAAGGATGGCCACGAAAATCTTCGGTAGCATTGCCAGAACATTATTTAACATGCTAATAGCCGGGGAAGAAATGCCTTCTAGATCTAAAATTTCTAATGTAGTAATAGAAACTGGAATCATGATTAAAACAAAAGCCACAACCCCAACAACTTTCGATACACTCGTCCCTTCTATAAAGGAAGAAATCTTCAGCTTATCTGCTAATCGATCTGCACCAGCTGACTGTAAAAACTTCTCTATTAAATTACGAACTAGTTTTGCAACGAACCAACCAATGGCAAACACAATAGCTGCCGATACTAGTTTAGGAATAAAGTTAAAGAAACTAGCGAGCATTCCCTCAAATGGTCCACTTAAGCCATCAATTCCTAATGCATTTAATACTGCAGGAATAAAAAATAAAAAGATTAGATAGTACGCAACGTTTGCCGCTGTGTCCGTCCATTTCGTCTGATCCACTTTGTTCGGATCAACACCTGTTTTTCCTACGTATTTATTTAAAGGGAGCTTCGAACCTGCCATTTGAATCACTTTTTTAATGACAGTTGCTAAAATCCAAGCAAATAATAAAATCAAAGCAGCTTTCAAAATATTTAAGAAAGCACCAGTTAATCCTGAATACATGGAAATAAACGGAGTGGCCATTGTATTCAAGTTCAATATGTTAAAGAATAAAACAAATGCAAAGATCAACACAATAGCAAAGACAACTTTGCTTATAACCTTCTCGACTGACCATTTGGACTTTGTATTTCCTAACCGTTCATTCACATGAAATTTTCTAAGTAACTTATACGTCGTGTTTTCTAAAAGCTTTGCAATAAAAAATCCTATTAATAATACCAATAAACCTATTAATATCTCGGGTAAAAAAGAGAGGGTATCTCTCCAATAATACTGATCTAACATTGCGTCTCCTCCTTATATATTAACTTTTCTATAAGCTTTCATAATACTCTGTTACCCACGTAACCCCCTTCTCAAACTAAAGCAAAATCGCCCTTACAATTAGTAAATAAAAGGAAGTATGGAAAAGCGCAGGAATCAGAGTAAAAATATATGCATCCCAAGGTATCACTCACACGAATATAAGTACCTAAGTACTGTCCAAATTAGCTCGTTAGAAAGACAAAATGGAATAACTCACATAATAGGGAAACTGTGCGGTAAAGAGACATGGCAAAGGAAATTGATTTCCCCTCCAGGCGGACGCTTACCGCGGGGCGGGCGGTGAGCCTCCTCGTCGCATGCTCCTGCGGGGTCTCACCTGTCCCGCTGATCCCGCAGGTGTCGCCGCCTTGCGCTTCAATCAATAGAACTTGCTGACTAATCCATAATTCAATGCAAAAAAGCTACTTAATTTATTAAAACTGTCAAGCAGTCACTTATTTAGAATCATTTTATGTACAGTATTAATTATAGGAAAGGTTGCTATGAGCCATTCAAGCAATGGCAGCTCCTAATAATTGATCACAATCGCTAGATAGTATATCTTATACAACTTTTCAAGGGTTTTCACCCATAGAAAATGCAACATAGTACTAAATTTTGTGTCTCATTATGAAGTAAATAGCAAACTCTATTGGATTGTAGCGAAGGGGTGGCGACTCCGGCGGGAACAGTACGAGCTGAAAGCCCCGCAGGAGCGAGAGCTCCGAGGAGATGGAAGCCGTGCCCGCGGAAAGCGTCCACCCTATAGAGGAAATCCAAGCGGACACTTCATTCAACTCACTACCGCGCAGTTTCCCTATACTAATGGACAAGCCATAGAACTTATAATTTTCCATGTCAAAAAAAACGACTTCTCTTTACGAGAAATCGTTTTTGATCTTCCATATATATCTATAAAATTGCTATTTCAAACTATCAATCGCTTGCTTAACACTTCCAAATGTGTGAAACGAGCTAAAATCAATACCCGCTCGGACAACCTCCATGGAAAGATTGGGACGAATGCCAGAAAATAATACATGGATGCCAAGTAGTTGAAGCACACTGTGAAGGATAAAGATCTGCTCCGCCACTTCAGAATCAATCGTCAAAATACCACTAAAATCAATGATCAAATGGTCTATCGAGCGACTCGGGATCAAAGGAACTAAATGATTGATGACGTATTGAAAACGATAGGAATCAATCATACCGATTAAAGGCAATACAGCAATCCCTGCTTGGATAGGTACAATAGGAGCCGATAATTCATTTATTTCTTTTTGACGTTCTTCCATTAACGAATCACGATAAACTTCATATGCGGAAATCGTCTCCATAAGGCTTACATCCATTAAATAATTAATTCGATTATTTATTTTCACTACATTCTCAACCGATAATCCGTGATCTATTGATATCTGGGTGATGCATTCTAAATACATTAAGCGGTTTTTAGCAAATGGCTTAAGAATCGTTGAAAATTGGGAAAATAGAGCCGCTTGCTGTTCACCGACTTGTTTACTCCATTTGATCAGTTCTGCTTCTGCAGCCTCCTCTGTTTCTTCGAAAGAGTTTGCTATAAGCATTAAAAACTCCACATTCTGTTGAATGGAATGCTCCAACATCTCTTCTGTAACTGGAATATCCACGTTTACTAGCGCTTTTTTTGTTATATCTCTTATAATTTTTTCGGCATTCTCGATTAAATACCGTCCTACTTTCCTTACTTCTTCCATACAATCTCTCCGTCCCCTATAATGTTCCCGTTACCTTTGTTAATTCTTTGTTTGTAATCTTCCTATGAGAAGCATTCCAAACAGCTCGTCCATCTGCTATTAAAAACGCTTGAGGTGATTCATGACGTATACCTAAATCATTTTCTATCTCATTGGACACTGCACGATTTTCAATCACTTTTACTAAATACGATTCAACTGGTGAATCAAATGACGTAAATTCTCCATATGCATATGCGCTAATTGGACAAGTGGTACTATGCTTAAACACAATAATCCCCTTCTCCTTTGACTGCTCCAAAATATCTTTCCATTGATCTACCGAAGTAATTTCTGTATATTTTGCCATTTGAACCATCCTCCTTGAATTTTTTGCTTTATATCTTATATACCCATTATACAAGACTTATCCTTCAAAACACCTACACTTTTCATTCTACCCTCCTTTTTAGCTATCTATCATTCTTGTTTTTGTTTAATAAGATCGCTTTTAGGTTATTGATAATATGTAGATCCAATCATTGTGAGAGGAGAATGTACATGAAAGCAAAGAAACCTACCATCCTTGCAACAATACTGCTATCATCATCGATGCTTGTTGCTGCTTGCGGGAATAATGATGAGCCAGAGGAAAATGTACCTGATGGAACAGCATTTGAGGAGGAACAAAATGAGAAAGTCGATGAATCTCTAGCAACAGATAGCCCAGAGACCGAATTCGGCTTCCGTTTTTTAAATTTACACATCAGTACACCCGACAATAAAGATGCGATAATAGCAGAATACTATGGAAACTCTTCAAGATCCGAAGCAGTTTACAAAAATATGCATGCGGCGGCAGATGCACAAGGAGATGCCGCTTATACATTACTAGAGCAAGTCTTTACAGACCTTCAGATCACGCAAGAGATGAGTAAGGAAGAAGTCATCGAAAGGGTAACCACGGCTTTTGATGCAGCTGATTATACAAACTTTGACCTAGAAGTTGAATACGAAGATGGAGAAACGAAAACATACACGGATAGCAAAGAATAATTAAAACCAAGCCGGGATCTAAGCCGGCTTGGTTTTAATGATGCTTCTTTGGTTAAACGTTTCACTCCTTGGACAGTATTATAGAGTCAATTACATCGAGAGGAGAATCTAGATGAATCTTAAAAAATATACGATATTTACTCTAAGCCTTTTAACGAGCTTTTTGCTATTAGGTGCTTGCGGAAACACTAATAAAGAAGAGGAAGAAAATGTACCCGATGGCACAGTAACAAACCCACAACAGAGTGAAACGATTGACGAATCTCAAACAACTGAAAACCAAGAAAATGAATTCGGATTCCAAAGCTTTAACCTACATATCGATACAGTAGAAAACAAAGATTCCGTTCTCGTTGAATATAACGTTAACCAAGCAGATACAGACGTCAAATATACAAACGTACAGCAAACTGCAGACCTTCAAGGAGATTCTGCTTACGCCCTCCTCCAACCAATATTCATGGAGCTGCACTTAACAAAAGAGATGAGTGATGAGGAAGTAATCGAAAAAGTTACCTCACAGTTCGGTGTAAATGCCTTTAACAACTTCAACCTTGAAGTCGAATACGCAGATGGGGAAAACAAAACGTATACTGCTAACACGACAGAGTAAGAAAAGCCAAGTCGGAATTTTCACCGGCTTGGCTTTTCTTATTCATTTCAATCTTCCAATTTCGCACAAATAACACCGAAAATAGTTCCTAAAATTGCACCCGCCACTACCTCGACAGGCTGATGACCAAGTAGTTCATTTAATTCTTCCTCTCGTTGCACATACTCAAAGCTCGGAAAATTACCCGATAAGGTTACTATATTGTCTTCCAAATCATTTACAAGCTGTGCAATTTCGCCTGTATGTCTTCTGATTCCTTGCGCATCATACATAACGATAACTCCAAATACAACTGCCAGCGCTGTCTCCGTATGACGAGCTCCTTTATTGGCAGCTACGTAGGATGCAAGTGCTGCTACTCCTGCCGAATGTGAGCTTGGCATACCTCCAGTTGTAAATGCTTGTTTAAGATCCCATTTTCCCGTTAACTTTTTATGCGTAAATATTTTTAAGCCTTGTGCTAAACCAATTGCAGATAATGCTGTAACAATTCCTCGATTCATTTTCGTCATTTTGTCCTCCAACTAGCTATTTTTATTTCTATTTACATTTCCCTATCTGACATTAAATAATCCTGTAAAGCAGATTTTCTTATTTTTTATGAATAATCAATGAAAAATTTCAACATAATAGCACAAGCCAACAAAATAGAATAGATAGAAGGGAGATCAATCCATGTGAATCAGAGGATTTTAGTTCCTACCCAAGTAACCCCTTTTACACTAGCAATATTTCTATTAATACTCGCTATTTTTGATTCTATATTTACCGATTTCGGCATCCGAAACGGTCATATCTCGGAGGCTAATCCATTTATGCGCTTCGTGTATGAAAACAATATTGCCATTTTTTATTCCATTAAAATTATCCTTCCGCTTCTTTTTATGTATATCATCACGAAATTTCAACCAAGAAAATATTTGCAGCTTTTAATTGCTTTCACACTTTTGCTCTATACACTTGTTTTATTCCAACACTTTTTTTGGATGTCATTATTGTTTATTTTTTAAAAGATCCAGCAACTCAAGAGCTGCTGGATTTTTTTACTTATTTTTCTTACTTTTTTCTTCTCGCTCCCATTTCTTTAAGGAAGGGAAAGGGTCGTATGCCCATTCGACTCGACCATTGTATTTATACATGCCGTAATGCAAATGAGGAGGGAATTTTCCCGATGTACCTTCTTTTCCATAACCCGAGCTCCCAACATACCCGATGATAGTTCCAGGCTCAAGTATGTCTCCTTCTTTCAAATCTTTTGTAAATCCTGATAAATGGGCATAATAATGGTACGTATTATTTACGTCTCGGATACCGATACGCCAACCGCCATAGTCATTCCATCCCATAATTTCCACCTTGCCAAAAGTAGTGGACTTCACTGGAACGCTGTAAGAAGCAAACAAATCAGTACCTTCATGGATTCGTTTTCCACCCCAGCCTCTTGAGTCACCCCAAGTACTGCGATAACTATAATTGTGATTTATAGCAAGTGGAAAAGCACGCGCATCTAAATTTAACGTTTCAAACTCCTTGTAAATTTCTGCGTTCGTCAAAATTTGTTTAACTGTTTCCTCGCGCTTATAATATTCCTTTAACGCTTTTTCAAAGTCTTTTTCCGTAACTCCAAACTGCAGTAAATATTCAGTTAAAGTGTGCATCACATCTTCGTCATTTCCCCGATCTGCCTTACCGTCCTGATTGCCATCTAAGCCATGTCCATTGAAAAAAGCGATTGAAGTTAGGTCCGTATCATCTAGCAAAGGATTTAGCGCCCCCGTCCAATAATCATCGGAAAATTGGATAGCAACGACGCCATCTCGCTTCGGGATATCGTTTCTAACTTCCTGGATATTCCGTTCAAACTGATCGATAGCAGCTAGATAATACCAAGGCAAAACGTCACTCGAATATTTTATATAGTACTCCATACGCTTTTCTAAAATTTTCTCTCTCGATAATTCTTCAGCAGCAGAAACAGAAGTGGAAAGAAGAAAGACAAAAACACATGTAGAAAACGTCAGTCTAATCCAGCTAATCAAACAAAATACCTCCTTTTTCTATACAGTAGCTTTCCCTCCTAGCATCATTTCATGAATAAATAAAACGTGTATTTCTAACCATTAAACGGTTACATTAAGCAGATTAGGGGCAGCTTTTCATTATGAGAATTTGAATGAAGTGAACGCTGGAATTTAACACGGCGGCGCTTCGCTTAGACGAGCGACGATCCACCGCACCAAATTTCTGAATTATGTATTTGCAGAATAAATAATTCCAAGAAACGGCAAAGGGCAACCAAAAAGCTATTGAAAGCAACCAGTACTACTCTTAAAGCAATCAAACAGCGCTTGAGAGCAATTAATAGCAGGCAAGCTACCAAATTAATTTGAGAGCAATCAAATTGAAAGTCAGGAGATATTTGCAACCGATAAATTCTAGTAAATGGTATAACGCGACAAAGCCAACCACCAATGTCACACACCATAAATTCTATTATTCCTAAATCATAAAAAACGACTGCTCTTAAACAGTCGTTTCTCTTAATACGCTAAAATTTACTTCACGCAAGCATCTATAAAACGTTCAAAAATCGCAGCAGAAATTAGATCATCTTTCATCAATAAACTTTCCGGATGCCACTGAATCCCCATAACAAACGGATGATTTTTACTTTCAAAAGCCTCAATAATTCCATCGCTCGCAATCCCGCTCACCAAAAATCCATTTGGAACATTGCGAACAGCTTGATGATGAAAACTATTCACTTTAAACTTTTCTACTCCAGCCACATTACTTAAAATGGTTCCTTCTGTTACATGCACAAAGTGAGAAGCATACCAATTTGGGGCTTGTTGATCGTGCTGTAAAAGTTGCGCTGGTGACTGCGCATATATATCTTGATACATATCTCCGCCAGCCGCTATGCTTAAAATTTGAGCTCCTCTACAAATTCCTAAAATAGGCTTATTCTTTTCTAACATTTTTTGAACTAGCTGTATTTCAAACGCATCTCGCTCTGGTACAATACTTCCTAAACGCGGATGAGGCTCTTCTCCAAACAATGTCGGATCAATATCACCTCCGCCAGTTAAAAGAAGTCCATCTATCCTATCAACGATGATGTCCAATCCGGCATCCTGCAAATTTGGCAGAACAATCGGAACTCCATCAAAACGAGCAATGGCATGAACATTAGCAGTAGGAACGGAAATAGCTTCTCCCTTTAAATTCGATGAAACACCAATAATTGGATTCAAATAAATTCTCCTAAACGACGATTTATTTTAAACGGAAATACTGTTTTTTGTAGCTTTTTCCATTACCTTATAGTCAAAGCCTAACTCCTTTAAAATAGCTTCTGTATGTTCTCCAATCGCAGGAATAGGGTTCATAACAGTTTCTATTTCATCAAATGTTGCAGGTGGAAGTAACGCCTTTATATTGCCAACCGGGGATTCAACCTCTCTCCAACGATTGCGAGCCTGTAGCTGAGGATGATCCATTAATTCGCTCACTGTATTAAGGCGTGCATTTGCTATTTTTGCGTCCTCAAGTAATTCAATAATTTGAGTGGAGTCCATCTTTTCAAAAGCATGGTCGATAATGGCTTTTAACTCTTCTTTGTTAGATACTCGATTAGAATTATTACTAAAACGAGTATCCTGCGATAGCTCGCTATCTTTTAGTACATTTTCACAAAAACGAACCCATTCGCGTTCATTTTGAATGCCCATAAAAACCTGTTTTTGATCTCCTGCTGTAAAAGGTCCATACGGATAAATAGTAGCATGACTAGCTCCCGTTCTTTTTGGTTCACTCTCTCCGTAGCCAGCATAATAAAGTGGATAGCCCATCCATTCTGCTAGTGCCTCCAACATCGATACTTCTAAAACAGCACCTTTCCCCGTTTTACTCCGAGCAATAATTGCAGTTAAAATTCCTGTATATGCATACATACCCGCTGCAATATCTGCAATCGATATACCCGATTTAGATGGCGTGTCTTCCGTTCCAGTAACAGAAACTAAACCAGCCTCACACTGGATTAGTAAATCATATGCTTTCTTATCCATATAAGGACCTGAAGAACCATAGCCTGAAATCCCACAAATGATGAGCTGCGGATATTTTTCCTTTAACTCCGCCGCACCAAAACCAAGCCGATCAACGGCACCAGGAGCCAAGTTTTGAATAAACACATCTGCATTTGCTAATAATTTATCTAAAACTTCTTTTGCTTCCTCTTGTTTTAAATCGAGTGTAATAGACTCTTTGGAACGATTAATCCAGACAAAATGACTAGCCATTCCTTTAACCGTTTTATCATAATTTCGAGCGAAGTCACCAGTTTCTGGTCTTTCCACTTTAATCACACGTGCCCCTAAGTCTGCGAGCTGTCTTGTTGCAAAAGGTGCTGCCACAGCCTGCTCCAACGATATGATAGTTATCCCTTCTAAAGGTAACATACGATTTCCTCCTTACTTACTAGATTAGTCCAATCCATCTCCACCACGTAGCTGCAACAACTATTGTTGCAATGATTGTGATGATTGTTGCATATAAACCCGGCTTTAAAAAGTCTCTTTGCTCAATCATCCCTGTACTATGAACAAGCAAATTGGACATAGATTCCACGACAAACATAAATCCAAAAACACATGTTAGCCCAGTAGCAAAACCTATAGCTAATGGATCTACTCCCGCATTTTGCGCAACACTTATGATAATAGGAACAAGTACGACAACTGCCGTTGAAACGTTCGAGATCATTTTATGAAATAGCTGAGCCATCAAAATAACGATGAATACAGCTAATAATGGATTTTGAATAAGCTCCATAAATGAAGGGACGCTTAAATAATCACTGATTGTATCCGCCGCACCAGAATCGACAAATGTATACCCCATTGACAAGGTCACACTTAATAACAAAATCGTATTGTAATTGATTTTAATAACCGATTCCCAATCGGCAATTCCGATTTTCGGCAATGTCATCAGTACAACTCCTATTAAAGCTGGGATGCTTGGGTGCATTCCATGAACTGGCTCTGTTAACCAAAGCACAACGATAAAAAATAGAATGATCATACAAATGATTTCTTGTCTGTTCACTGTACCTAGTTCTTCTAATTTGATTTGCATCTGCTCTTCAATCTTTGGAAAGTATTGTTGCTCCTTCGGCAATGGGAATACTTTCAACAAAAGAATCCATATAGCAGGTATTAATATAAACCATAATGGAAACGTATAAAAAAACCATTGAAAATACGTTATGCTAACCCCAGCAAAACGATTCAAAATTTCCACCGTTAATATATTTCCAATTGCCGCAGTCATTACTGCTGATCCGCTTATAACTCCACCAAACGCAACGCCTAGCATAATCATCTTCCTAAAATTACTTCCTGGCTTTGCCCCAACTGTCGAGATAATCATTGTGGAAACCGGTACTACTAACGCGGTACGGACAGCAGTCGATGGTATAAAGAAAGATTGAATTTGTTGGATAATAATAACACTGCCCAACAACCCTTTTGCACTGCTTCCCCACTTTTTCAAAATCATGTACGTCATACGCTTGATTAAAGAAGTATCGTTTACAGCGGTTGCAAGCATCATCCCAGCGACAATTAAATAAGTAGCCGGTGAAGCAAATCCACTGAAAATAACAGACGAATCTGCAATATTAAAAACAAGCATAAGCAATAAAATGATTAACCCAGTAAGTCCTATAGGAATAGGCTCTAACGACCATAAAATAATCCCAAACGTGATAATACTAGTCATCAGTTTAGCAGAGGTTGAAAATGTATCAGGTAACAAGAAAAACATGAATAGGAATCCGGCAATAGCCAAAGAAATATATGCATAGGTTTTAAAATCTTTATTTTTAACTATTTTCATGCCACCATATCATTCCTTTTTATAAAGCATGACAGATCCAACCACCAAAATGATTTGTTTTAAAAAAGTTGGCAATTCTGTGGAACCCAGCCTCTACTAGCAATTCCCTTAGTTTTTCCTCAGAAATAGAGAACTCTGTTAACGTACCTTTCATCAACTCTTCCACTTTTTCTGCTGGTAGACTGGTCGTATCGAGCCAATAATTTTTCCATAGAGTGACGAGTTCTTGAAACTCTGGGCTAGCTGGGTCACCGAACTTACTAACGAGCACAAACGGAGCACCCGATTTTAGATGAGATCTGACCTTCTTTAACAGTGCCAGTTTATCCTCTAGATTAGGTATAAAGTGAAGAACGAGAATACAAGTCGCTGCATCAAATGTATAGTCAACCGGCACATCTTCTATTGTCCCATTGATCAGTTCCACACGATTATCCATTTCCAATTGCTCCGCTTTCTTTTTAGCAACCTCCAGCATATCCTTTGATGGATCAACGGCCGTAAAACGCCATTCAGCATTTGTAGGTCCGAATGCTTTTAGTTCATTTCCTCCTCCACCACCAAGTATAAGGAGGGAAGCATTGTCTTCTAAATTTGAACGTAGAAATGTCCGCGAAAGCCGGAGCATCGGATCGTAGGTCGGAAGTGTCCGTCTTACTCCCTTGTCATACTCAGTTGCAATGTCACTATCGAACTCCATCTTCTTAGCCATAATCGGACCTCCTACTTTCCAATACTTAATAGTAGATTGTATAAATCTGATTTTTCTTCAAAGCCGATACCTGGAGCATCTGGTAACTTGACATAACCGTTTTCCACGGCATAATTATCTGCAAAACCACCAAAAGGCTCAAATACACCTGGATAGGACTCATTCCCATGAAGCGCTAATCCGGCTGCAATATTTAAAGACATTTGATGCCCCCCGTGTGGGATACAACGTCTAGAAGACCAACCATGCTCCTTCAGCATATCGAGAATACGTACATACTCCACTAACCCATAGCTAAGCGCACAGTCAAATTGAAGGAAGTCTTTTTCTGGATTCATCCCAGCATACCGGATTAAATTCGTTGCATCTTGTAAGGAGAATAGGTTTTCTCCTGTTGCAATTGCATGTGGATAGCGCTTAGAAAGCTCCGCTTGCAAATGAAAATCCAGTGGATCACCAGCTTCTTCATACCAAATAAGTTCATAGTCTTTAATCTTCTCTCCAAATTCAATTGCGTATTCCAAGTTAAAGCGGCCATTTGCATCTACCATCAACCCGCTTCCTTGCGGTAAAATATCTAGTACAGCTTCTATACGTTTTAAATCCTCCTTTAAAGAAGCGCCGCCAACTTTCATTTTCACATCTTTATAGCCTAATGCTAAGTAACCTTTCATCTCGTCTTGTAGTTCCTTCAATCCTTTATCAGGGAAATAGTAACCACCTGCTGCATAGATATATACTTGCTCATCCACTTCGCCATTACCATACTTTTCCGCGAGTAATTGATACAAAGGTTTTCCTTCTATTTTGGCTACCGCATCCCAAATAGCCATATCGATTACACCAACTGCAACCGTGCGTTCCCCGTGACCACCCGGTTTTTCATTGGCCATAATAATGGCATGTATTTTATGTGGATCAAAATTAGTCCCATCATCGGTGACTATATCCTTTGCATCCGCCTCTAGTAATCTAGGGATAAATCGTTCATTCAGTAACGCTGTAGGAGCATACCGTCCGTTTGAGTTAAATCCATAACCGACAACCGGCTTTCCATCTTTGATAACATCTGTTGTAATCGCTATGGCAGATGCGGTCATTTTACTAAAATCAATATATGCATTTCTTATCGGACTACTAATCGGAACTGTCTTTACATCTACTTTGGTTATTTTCAACCTATTCACTCCTTTTTATTTTTCAAAATTCAGAATCACATATGTGTAAAAGAGTTAAGAAATGGAAGACTCCTCTTCCTGCTTTGAATAAAATAGTAGGCGCTTTGCTTTTTTGTAGACAGGATAATCTACCATTTTATTATTTACTGCTATAGATGCCACTCCATTTTCTTCTGCCTCTTCGAATGCTTTCACGATGGACTTTGCATTCGAGATCTCTTGCTCTGACGGTGAAAATAATTGGTTGGTTATTGGTATTTGCCTCGGATGAATGATTAGCTTTGCTTTAAAACCTACCTGTTTAGCAATTTTCGCTTCATTTTCAAAACCTGCTACATCATTGAAATCCGCAAAGACAGTATCGATAGGTGCCTCAATACCAGCTGCCCTAGAGGCTATGACAATTTGTGAACGGGCAAATAATAGTTCCAATCCACTTGCTGTAAGCTCGCATCCAATGTCTAACGAAAAATCGATCGAACCAAAAGCCATTTTGGAAATCATCTCATCCGCAGCTGCAATAGCGTACGCAAATTGGACTCCTTTTGCTGTTTCGATTAAAGGAATCACTTGAAAATTAGAAGCTGAATCCGAGCTTGCTTCTCGGATTTTCTGACAAACAAGTCTTATATTCTGCTCGCTTTCCGATTTAGGAACGACTACACCTGCTGCACCATTTGCTACCGCACAGATCAAATCTTCCTCCCAAAAAGAGGTCTCGCAATCGTTCATTCTTACGAAAATCTCTTTTTCCTTGCTAAACCTTATTAAGGATTCTTTTAATGCTTCTCTTGCTTTTTCTTTTTCAGCTAATGCGACTGCATCCTCTAAATCGAGAATGATACAATCTGCATCAGATGCAATCGCTTTTTTAATCATGTCCTTGTTAGTACCAGGTACAAATAAATAGGATCTTGCTAGACTCATTATTTTTCCCCTCATTTACTCGTTGGTTATTGGATACATTAATTCGTTACACTATTAAGAACGCCACTTTTAGCTTTTTCTTCTATGTTGCTAATAATGGTATCTGTTACTTCTGTCATAGTAGATTTACCACCAATATCAGGAGTTTTAATACCTGCATGCAATGTATCTTCAATTGCCTCTAACACGAGTGCCCCCAGCTCTTCCTCACCTAAATGATCCAACATCATTTTCGCTGTCCAAATTTGCCCAATTGGATTCGCAATTCCTTTTCCGTAAATATCAGGAGCAGAGCCGTGGACTGGTTCAAACATGGAAGGATATTTGCCATTTAGGTTTATATTAGCAGCAGGTGCAATTCCAATACTGCCCATAATTGCTCCACCTATATCACTTAAAATATCTCCAAAAAGATTACTAGCTACTACTACATCCATCGTCTGTGGTTTGGTGATGAAAAACGCAGATAATGCGTCGATATGGATATTTTGCATCTGAACGTCCGAGTATTTTTGAGATATTTCCGACAAGACCTCATCCCAAAATGGCATGGAATGGACAATTCCATTCGATTTTGTAGCACTAGTTAAGTGGCCACTTCTTTTACGCGCTAGCTCAAATGCATATTCCATCACACGAGAAACGCCTTTTTTTGTAAAAACAGCATTTTGCACGACGATCTCGTCTATGCCATTATGGACTCTTCCACCACTACTACTGTATTCACCCTCACTATTCTCTCTAACTATTATCATGTCAAAGTCCTTTGGGTTGGACAAAGGAGATACCATTCCTTTTAATAGTTTTGCAGGACGTACATTTATCACCTGTTCAAATTCTCTACGGATTTTTAATAATAATCCTCCTAATGAAATATGATCTTTTACGAGAGCCGGGTCTCCGATCGCTCCTAAAAAGATTGCATCGCTTTGACTTAGTAAATCTAAAGCATTATCTGGCATCATTTTCCCGTGCTCCACATAATACTGAGAGCTCCATGGATACTCGATATTATTGAATTTTAATCCTCCGTGAATATTTGCTACTGTGTCTAATACACGTATTGCTTCTGGTACTACTTCTTTCCCAATCCCATCTCCAGGAATGACCGATAACTCAATTTTTTTCATTTTAAAACTCCTCTCCATTTTGTCTATATACTTTGGTTTTTATTGATCATTTTTATTAAATTATCTTTTGTTCGACTAATATGCTTTTCCATTACTTCTCTTAATCGGACCGCATCTTTTTCTTTAATATATTGCACCATCAGACGATGCTCCTCATGAGAATCTGAAAGGTGCTTTGCAAGTAAACTTGGTGTATACTGCGGAACCCCTTGCCACAATGTATGGATAAAACCCTTGATTCTTCTTCCTGGAGAAGCTTCTATAATAATTTGATGAAATTCTTTATTGAGTTTCATATATAATTCCATTTCACTTTCCGTATGCTTTAAATTCAGCATTTTATCGTATAAGTATTCTAATTCCTTTATATCTTCCTCGTCTAAAAACGGAAGAGATTGAACTGCTACCTCTCCTTCTAACATTTGTCTGAGTCGATAGATTTCTTCAATGTCTTCAATAGAAATAGGTGTGACGATGGCACCTTTTCTTGGTTCCATACGAACTAAACCTTCTACTTCTAGCTGTCTCAACGCTTCCCGAAGAGGCATTCTGCTAACTCCTAATTTTTGGGCCCATTCTTCTTGGGTGAGCCGATCACCCATTTTAAATTCACCTTTTAGTATGAGATCTCTTAGTTTGGTCGTTACTTTGGACTGTAAAGTGGCTTTATCCTGTTCCGTTAATTTGAAATTTTCCATTGTACACTCCCTATCTAGTTACGGATATACTCTTTTCTCTTATTTCCACGTCGAACATTTCTTCTATTTGTTTAACAATGGCCGTATGGTCTTCATTTCCTTTTCCGTTCGACCATGCTTGTTTCCATAATTGAAAAGAGGCACTTGATATAAACATTGGCACTTTTTCTTCCTCTGCCATATTCATGGCAATTTTTAAATCTTTCACCATTAGATCAAGTGTAAATCCTACCTCGAAATTTCTCGTTAACACTTGGGTCGGGAATTTAAAATCACTCGAAAAGCTCCTTCCTGTACTAGAATTAATAACATCCAACATTTTAGATGGGTCTAATCCTAGTTTTACCCCAAGAGCCATTGCTTCGCCTGTTGCTGCTAATGTCGTGGCGGAAATCATATTGTTTAATGCTTTTATCGTATGACCCGCCCCAATTTCACCAACATGAATAATGTTCTGTCCTATATGGCTTAAAAGCGGTTTAACCTCTTCAAAGTGGTCCTCTTCTCCGCCAACCATTATGGATAAAGTTCCATCTTCCGCCTTCTTCACCCCTCCACTTACAGGAGCATCAATCATTCGCAACCCTTCAGCAGCTAACATGGCATGTAATTCCTTCGTCACAGATGGGATGGAGGTGGTCATATCTATCAATAGACTGTTCGGGCGTAGGCCTTTCATCAAGCCTTCCTGCCCTGTTAAAATTTCCTTTACGATAAACACATTCGGGAGAACCGTGATCACATACGGAAACTTCGATGCTAAATCTGCTGGACTTTCTGCTTCTGTTGCACCTAAACCAACTAAAGCTTGAACAAAATCTTTATTTACATCGAAAACGCCGACTTCCACTCCTTGCTTTAATAGCCTTGTTGCTATCCTGCCTCCCATATTACCTAAACCAATAATTCCTACTCTCATAATTCCAATCCCTTCTATTTAAGATTTATATTGAGCTACGCCCTCTTGGTAAACATCTCCACCGTGTGCATCGTTAATGACAAACACCGGAAAGTTCTCAATCGTTAACTTCCTAATGGCTTCTGTCCCTAAATCTTCATATGCAATTACTTCGGAGGATTTAATCGAACGAGCAATCAATGCGGCAGCTCCACCAACTGCTCCAAAATAGACCGCCTTATGCTTGATCATTGCTTGCTTCACTTCTTCGCTCCGATACCCCTTACCAATCATTCCTTTCAACCCAGCCTCGAGTAAACGTGGCGTATATAAATCCATTCTGCCGCTAGTCGTTGGTCCAGCTGAACCAATAACCATGCCTGGCTTTGCCGGAGTCGGACCAACATAATAAATAACTTGATTGGTCAAATCGATTGGAAAAGGAATTCCTTCTTTTTTTTGTTCAATCATTCGCTTATGCGCTGCATCTCTAGCTGTATAAACAACGCCAGATAACAGGACACGATCACCTGCTTTTAACGCCATAAGATCAGTTTCTTGTAATGGTAGATTTATCTTTTTTGGCACAGTTTGCCCTCCTTAATATCATTTGCTGAATTAAGTTAAAGTAATGGTTTGGTGTCGGCTAGCGTGACAGTTGAGATTAACTGCAACTGGCAATGCGGCGATATGACAGGATTCAACCTCCACTTTCACATCAAGTGCTGTTGTATTTCCTCCCATTCCTTGAGGACCAATGCCTAGTCGATTGATCTCCGACATCAGTTCTTCTTCCAGTTCGGCGACAACCGGATCTTCATGACGAACACCTAGCGGGCGAAACAATGATTTTTTCGCCAAGTAAGCACAGCGCTCAAAGTTCCCACCAATCCCAATACCTACTACTAGAGGAGGGCATGCATTAGGACCTGCTTCTTTTACGATTGATAAAATATACTTTTTCACTCCTTCAATCCCATCTGAAGGTTTTAGCATTTTCAGGTCACTCATATTTTCTGCACCTCCACCTTTTGCAGTCATATGGATCGTTATATTGTCTCCCTCCACTAAGTCGATATGAACGATGGCTGGTGTATTGTCCCCTGTATTCTTGCGATTTAATGGATTATAAATAATAGAGTTTCGTAAATAACCTTCTCCGTAACCCTTTTTGACACCCTCATTAATCGCATCAACCAAGCTTCCCCCCACAATATGACAATCCTGACCGACTTCCACGATAAAGACAGCTGTTCCGGTATCTTGACACATGGGAACTTGTTCGGCTTTGGCAATATCCGCATTCTCGATTAACTGAGAAATTACTTCTTTGCCTATTTCTGATTGTTCGGTTTGTAGCGCTAGTTTAAAAGCAGAATAAACATCTTCCCCCAAATTGTAATTCGATTTCTTACATATCTCCGCAACTTGTTCCACGATATTTTCATAATGGATTTTTTTCATCTACCATCCTACTTTCTCCTTTTTTCTAACGCACAAAATCAATTACGCCTCGGCGTAATTGCGTCCAGATTTTGAATCGAGCAAGCTCGATTAACTCCTTTCAAAATCTGTGACATCCGCCGGAGGCTTTATCTTCGTTCCTGATTGAAGATAAAAGGTACCAAGTGCCTTTGCTATTAAATTTCCTGCTTCATCTTTGATATCACACTCCGACACCACTGTCGTCTTTCCTTGATAAAGAATAATCGGAATTGCGATTAAACGAGCTCCTTGCCCCTTTCTGATAAAATTCACCTTCAACTCTAATGTGAAAACCTTTTCTCCTTTTTCGAGCGATTTTAAAATTTGAAATCCAATGGCAACGTCCGCTAATGTGTAAATGGAACCTCCCTGTGCAACACCATATGTATTCTCATTTTGAATTCCTAATTTCATTTCGGTTGTGCCATCTTCCTTTTGCTCGATACCTAGAAATCTCCCTAAAAAATGCATGGGAATATTTGTTTTTGGTTGTTCAGTAGAGGAAGCTTGATAAAGAGACAGCAAATAGGAAATCTGATCTAACTCATCATCATTTAAATTTTTTAGTCTGTTTTGTATCAAATTGATTTGTTCGGTTTTATTAGATCCCATCCTATTTCTCCCTCTTTATCTAGCATCTTTTATGAAATGCGAGTCATTAAAGTTTCCGTATTCTCTATTAACTCTAGTGCTAAAATGTCTCGTATAATCTGTTCTTTTTTTGTAGCAGAAATGTCGTTTGTCATAGTTGTAAACTTCTCGACCAATTCTTCGGAAGTCACCGCGTTTTCTGGGTCGCCTTTTGGAAAATCGGATTGTTTTTGAATCGTTTCTCCATTTGCTAAAGCAACTTCCACTGTAGCACCCCATTGTTCCGGATAATTTGCATTAATATCGGGATCAATACTCACCTTCACTTTTTTCAATAACTGCCGGATCTGATCGTCCCATAAATTTGTTTCATTAAAATCAAACAAGCCCGCGCTACCCTTTAAAATAGCTAATGCGGAACAAAACTGCAGACTAAATTTAGCAGCATACTCGGTTGTCGGATTATCATTATCGGTTATATCAATCGCTGCTTTATAGGATTTAACAATTATAGACTCAATTTCTTCCAAGCTTGGTTTACGTTCCTTGAAAACCTCGATTAATAAATCGATTGCATGATGTGTATGGCGACAGGATGCATGAATTTTAAAGGAATTCTCTAGAATTTTGAATTCTTTCCCTAAGCCTTCTGTTATTTTGGAGACATCATATTGCTCACTCATCGCCTTGAAGAACCCACGATCACCTTCTAAGATTTTCGTTGGGCCAGTGAAACCTTTTTGTGCTAAAAGTGCCGCTAGAAGTCCATTCATCGCTGCTTTTCCAGAATGTAATTGCTTGGTCATTGCCCCATCTACTATAAATTCCCATAATCCAGCTGCCTGTGTACCTGCATTTCCTAACGCAAAAACCATTTCTTCTTCCGTTAAGTTCAGTAATTTAGCAGCCGCAATTGCAGCACCAAATGTTCCACATGTCGCAGTATTATGCCAGTAATAGTAGTGAGACGGAGAAACTGCTTCTCCAATTCTAAAACAAACTTCATAACCAATAACGACTGCCGTTATTAAGTCTTTACCAGACAGCTTCTTCCATTGTGCTACCGCAAGAGCAGCTGGAATAACAACGGTAGCTGCATGGATAATAGACCCTTTGTGAATATCATCCAGCTCTACTATATGACTCGCAGCTCCGTTCAAGAGTGCTGCATTGACAGCTGATGATTTTCCCCCAGTAAAAAGACTCGCTTGTTCCAAACCGCCCATCTCTTCCACAAGTTCGCTGATCATCTTGATCGGCACTTTATTAGAACCGGCAATAGCTGAACCAAAATAATCTAAAATACAAAGCTTTGTAAACTCTACCACTTCGGGTGGCAGTTCTTCATAGGTTAATGCTTGACTGTATTTAGCTAACTCTTTACTTAAATCCATGTATCAAATCTCCTTTACGGAATATAAGAAAAGCACTAGGTGCATCTTAAGGGGCCACTCTATTTTTTCTTGAAGCTTCCCCTCAAGATTTACTGATAGGTTTATTACAATAGGCTTTTAACAAAAGGCTGGATTTGTAAGGTAAAATTTACAAATTGCAATATGCAACACTAGAATCGCAAGGTCTACTACAAATCACAAGATTCATAGCTGGAATCGCAAAGCATACTCTTCGAATCGCACGATTCCCTATTTCTATGGTGTATGTTTATATTTTTTGTATAGGGTATCTACTAATTAGCGTGTCCTCTTGTATTTTGTATCCAAAAGAAAACCTCAAAATTTTTTAGTTTTCTTCTTTATCCATTTCATCGAAAACCTCTTTTGCTGTTCTGAAACTATCAATTGCTGCCGGCACTCCGCAGTAGATGGCTGTCTGTAAAAATACTTCTTGAATTTCTTCTTTTGTTAGACCATTATTGATAGCCCCTCTTACGTGAAGTTTTAACTCATGCGGTCTGTTTAAAGCAGTAATCATCGCAAGATTTAACATGCTTCTAGTTTTCTTTGGCAAGCCAGGTCTTGCCCAGATTTCTCCCCAGCAATACTCTGTTACTAATTCTTGCATTGGCATATTAAACTCTGTGGCATTTTGAATTGAACTGTCAACGTACTCCGCTCCGAGTACACTTCTTCGGATTTCTATGCCTATATCAAACTTTTCTTTGTTCATGAATCATTCTCCTAACTTTTATTATTTGGATAGCACTTCGCTCTTTTTATTGGACTGAATCAACTCATCAATGGAAGGATACTCATCTAAATGTAATAGAATCTTTGCCATCTGTTCTGTGCTTGATTTCCCTAAGATGTCTTCTACAAGACTATTAAATTTTGTTAAGAGCTCCTCTTCTACCATAGGGTTTTGGATGCTGCCCTTTGCATGCTCTACTTTATGTGTTATTTCAGATCCATCTTTTAATACGGCCTTTACTTCAACTTCTTCTTCTTTTATCGCTTCATCGACTGTTATGCTTATTTTCTTTTGCATTTCGATGATTTTTTGATCTTTTACTTTTTCATCTGTGTATTGCTTCTCACTCGCCTCACCATCTAAAAAGGCAATAGCTGCTGTGAAATATACACTGAACTTTCCTTCTAAACCTGTTTGTGGAGTTTCTTTTCCAGTCAGTTCAAGTACATAAGGATTAACTTTAAGCTCGATAGATTTCAGGTCTTCCAGTGACACGTTCTTATGCAAGTAAATACATGCATCAATCGAAGGATGTAGCACTATTCCGCAAGCGTATGGTTTAAAACTATTTTTCAATAGCTCCCAGTCCGTGCCCCAATTGACATTTACTTTTTCTAAATCATGCTCAGGAGCAAGTACACTTGCAAAGCCTCGTTTTGCTTCTAAAATTTTTTCAGAGCTTGTAAAACCTTTTTTAGCTAGCAATGCAGCAAGCAATCCATTTTGTGCAGCCTTTCCTGGATGGAATGGTTTTGTCATCGTCCCGAATACTTCTCTTAGACCAGAGGATTGCGTACCTGCAATTCCTAGAGCCCATAGCATTTGTTCCTCATCTAGCTTTAGTAAAATTCCCGCTGCAATAGCTGCACCAAATACGCCAGTTGAACTTGTAATATGCCATCCTAGCTGATAATGGCTTGGATAAACAGCGTTAGCAATTCTTAGTTCTGCTTCGCACCCTAATATAAATGCGTGCAATATCTCTTTTCCACTGAAACCTAAGTGCTCTCCTAAAGCAAAAACTACCGGAGCAATTGGACCACTTGGATGGTGGATCGTATCTAAGTGGGTGTCGTCATAGTCGAAAATGTGAGATGAGGTTCCATTTATTAATGTAGCCATTAATAAATCGACCTTTTCTTCCCTCCCAAAGATGGAAACTTGTTCTGCAGTTTTTAACTCGTTGGTTAACTCTAGTAATATATCAATAGAGGGATGGGTAGAAGCCCCAGCTGCTACACCCATCCAATTTAACAAGCTTCTTTTCCCATGAAGTATTACTTCTTGTGGAATTTGATCATAGGAAGTGGACAAACAATGATTAACTAATGTTTTCGTTACCATCTTATTCCGCCTTTTTACACGGCCTTATTGTCAGGTCGATTTGATTTTTTATTTCCCAGCATTTCTTGCTGCTTCAATTACATCCGCACCGATTTCATCCTCATATTCTTCATAAATAGGCTCTAGTACTTTTCTGAATTCTTCAATTTGCTCTGGTGTTAATTCAACAATTTCTACATTGCCTCTTTCTTTAATCGTTTCTAGTGCTTTTTCATTTAAACTTTTTGCTTCTGCTCGTGCCACTTCCGTACCTGCTGCCAATCCACCTTCTACTATTGCTTTTGTCGCGTCATTCATGCTGTCCCAGAATTTTGTGTTTGTAAATACAGCGTAGTCTACGCGTGTATGGTTCATGATTGTCATATACTTTTGAACTTCATCGAATTTTTTCGATTCAATATTACTAAATGTGTTTTCTTGTCCATCTACTACTCCTTGGTCAAGTGCAGTGTATAATTCTCCAAAAGGAATCGACTCCGAACCTGCTCCAAGTGCTGTATACATAGATTCTAATACTTGACCACCTTGCGTACGGAATTTTAAACCTTTCAAATCTGCTGGTGAACTAATTGCGTGCTTACCATTCGTTAAATGTTTTCCACCATTTGGCCACATAGATAACCCAAGAACACCATCATCTTTAAGACTTCCTAAAACTTCTTGTCCTTTCTCTCCATCCCAGAATGCAATCGCTTCTTCATCATCAGCAAACGCAAATGGAAGTGCAGGCACGTTGAATTGTGGATTGTTTCCAACGAATTTTGTTAAGTCAGGTGCGATAAATTGAATATTATTTGCTACTAAGTTTTGATATTCATCTTGATCTCCAAATAGGGAGCTATTTGGATAAATTTCTACTTTAATCTTGCCATCCGATTCTTTTTCAATATACTCTTTCATAGCTAGTGCACCTTGATGCTTTGGCGTGTTTTCCGCAACAACGTGAGAAAATTTAATCTTTAGTTCCTGAACTCCATCGCTACTTGCACCAGATACAGCTACTTTTTCATCACTTTGACAAGCTCCTAATACGAATATGGATAAAACAAATAATAAAAATATAGATAACTTTTTCACAAAAATCCCCCTTATTTTTTAATGTTAAGACAATAAATTCGAGTATTGCATCTTTAGTTGAAAGGGCTTTCAAACAAGCTTTTCCATTTTACTTCTGCACACCACGCTTTCTTATTATCTTTGTGAAGATTTAATAAGAGTTGTCTTACATGTTATGAATTTTGTTTATTGGATACAACTCAAGTAACAAATTATCACAACAAAAAACCATTGTAAAGAAAAATTAAAATATTTAGTATATTCTGCATTATGGTATTGTTTTTTGAATATTCCTATATTATCATTGGTTTGTAATCCTGTATCCGAAATACAAAGTTAATAAGGGGAGGAATTTTATTGAGAATTTTAAATTTTATTGAAAGCGCTTTATCCGGACTTTTTTTCCTTGTGGGTATTGCAATTAGCCTATACTCCGTCTTTATGAGGTATGTAATCGGGGCTTCTCAAAGCTGGGCAACAGAAGTTTATACGATGCTACTTGTATGGGCGATTTTCATAGGATTCTCTACAGCTTTAAAAGACGATAAACATATAGCCATCGAGTTTCTGTACGACAAATCAGGTCCGAAAATAAGAGGTTTCTGTCAAGTTATTACTTTTGTTATTGGGATTGGCTTTAGTATTTTTATCTTTTGGACAGGCTTAGAAATGGTTTTAGTAGCGCACGAACAGGCTATTAAAACGATTGATCTTGGTTTCCCTATTTGGATTAACTACTTAATCATGCCAATCGCAGGTGCTTTGTTATTTATACGCTTTTGTGAGAAAGCCTATAGATTTTTTGTTAAAAAAGAAGATGTTACGGGAGGGAGTGATTTAGAGTGGCAGCAATAATCGTTATTGTTTTATTGTTTGTGTTAGCTTTTTTGAGAGTTCCTATCGCCATAAGTTTAGTCGTCTCTAGTGTCACTGGTCTATTTTTAGTAGACTTCTCACTTAACACCGTTATTCAAAAAATGTTTACGGGTGTGAATAGTACTACACTAATGGCCATTCCTGGCTTTGTGTTCGCGGGATTAATAATGGCTAAGGGTGGAATTTCCAAGTATTTGATCGAGTGTATTAAAACTTGGGTGGGTCATACAAAGGGTGGTTTATCGGTCGTTGCTGTTCTAACTTGTATGGTTTTTGCTGCTATTTCTGGATCTAGCCCTGCTACTGCAGCAGCTATTGGAGCGATTATGATTCCAATGATGGTAAAAGCAGGATACGATAAAAATTATGCAATGGGATTAGTTGCAGCAGCTGGGACTCTTGGAATTTTAATTCCTCCTTCTATCCCACTTATTCTTTATAGCTCTGTTTCCGAAGAATCCACAGGAAAACTATTTTCTGCAGGTATTTTACCAGGCATATTGCTTGGCCTTGCATTAATGGTTTATGCCGTGATTGTAGCACATCGAAAAGGCTATGGCGGACTAGAAAAGGTGCCGTTAAATAAGCGTTGGAGACCTACTTTAAAAGCTATATGGGGATTAGTAATGCCCGTTCTAATATTAGGAGCGATTTATAGTGGTATCGTTACACCAACAGAAGCATCCTTCCTAGCTTGCTTGTATGCTATTATTGTATCCATCTTTATTTACAGAGAATTAGATTGGGCTAAATTTAAGCAAATTCTAACGGAATCTGTTACTACGACATCGATGATCTTTTTAATTATTGCCGCTGCACTTATATTAGGAATGTTCTTAACAACAGAACAAATTCCACAAGAGTTTGCTACTTGGGTAAGTGATAGTGGTTTTAACAAATGGACGTTTTTAATCATCATTAGTATTGTATTTTTTATACTTGGAATGTTCTTGGAGCCAACTGCTATCATTCTAATTACACTTCCAATTTTATTGCCAATTATTGCAGCTTTGGATATCAATGTGATCCATTTTGCAATTATCATGGTAGTAAATATGGAACTGGGTATGATTACACCACCAGTTGGACTCAATTTGTTCGTCGTCAGCGCTATCGCCGAGGAAAAAGTCGATCGTGTAATCAAAGGTGTGATACCATTTTTCGCGATTTTCGCGATTGTACTTGTACTTATTATCATTTTCCCAGAAATATCTCTATTGCTCGCAAAATAATAGTAGGTTAATAGCAAAGCCAAGAGCCATTGGATTTCTAAGATTCCAGGTTCTTGGCTTTGTTTTGTTATTTGATCAGTATGTCGGGCATTAATGAAAAGAAAGATGCTATCCCGATAAAATATCCGGAAATAGCATCTATTTTTCAACACTGTATTAGTTTATCTTAAACGAGTGATCCACCCGATTTACTGTATTTAATAATACCTTCAGCACTCTTATATGCTAATGCTCCTACTGTTCCAGTCGGATTATAACCACCATTATGAGGGAAATTACCTGCTCCAACTACAAATAGATTCTCAGCATCCCAATGCTGTAAGTAAGTATTCACTACGCTATTATCGGGACTTGCTCCCATAATCGTACCGCCCGTATTATGTGTTGTCTGATAACCGACAATATCATAGTCAGTAATAGGATTTTTACCTTCGACTGTTTTAGCACCCATTTCTTTCATGATATTCTGCGTAACTTCGGTGATATACTTATGCAAAGCACGGTCTTGTTCGGTAAAGTTATACGTCATTTGAAGAAGTGGCAATCCATAAGCATCTTTATAGGTACTATCTAAAGAAAGGAAATTTTCTTTGTGCGGCATAGATGCACCTTGCGTTCCAATTCCTAATGTACGAGTAAAGTTATGAATAGAGTTCTTTTTGAATTCCGCTCCCCATGTAGGTGTATCACGTGGAATTGGATTGGTTTCAATCGGTCTAGAGCCTGTTTGAGTAATGGAAATACTACCACCATGAATAAAATTCAAATCACTATGATCGAAATTATCGCCATTAAAATCATCAATCGTCATACCAAGTGCTCCTGCACCCATAAATGTATTCATCTGCTCATCAAAATAACCAGTAGCACCCGGAAGGATTTGATAGCAATAATTCTTTCCTAGCGTACCTCTTCCTGTATCAGGGTTATATTGTTCACCTATGTTAGATACCATTAAAAGTTTTGCATTATTCATCACATAACTTGATAGGACAACTACTTCTGCTTCTTGGATAAATTCCTCACCAGAAAGTGTATCTAAGTATTTAACGCCGGATACTTTATTGCCATTTTTAATCACTTCCACGACATTTGAGCGGAATCGCATTTCAAAGTTTTTCGTCTTCTCTGCCGTCGGTATTACAGTTATTTCTGGAGAACTCTTTGCACCATATTCACAGCCGAAACGCTCACAGAAACCACAGTATTGGCAACTATTGATCGCTGCTCCATCTGGATTCGTATAAGGCTCAGACAAATTCGCTGAAGGTAACATAAACGGATTGTATCCAAGCTTTTGTGTAGCGCTTTCAAATTTCTTTAAAATCGGTGTCTTTTTCATCGGTGGCGTTGGAAATGGTTGTGATCGTTTCCCCCAGAAAGGATTCGTATCTTCACCAGAAATTCCAAGCGTTTGTTCATATTTATAAAAGTAAGGTTCTAACTCATCATAGGTAACTCCCCAATCTTGTAGCAAATAATCTTTCGATAATTTATTGGGTCCATACTTTTCATCCGTCATCGTTTTAATTTGAAAATCATAAGGCAAGAATCTCCAGGAATGTCCATTCCAATGCGTCCCGGAACCTCCAAGTCCCTCACCAAGTAAAAAAGAGCTTAATTGACGCATTGGGAGCGCAGGCATTTTACGGTTATTTCGAATAGTAATCGTTTCTTTTGAAAGGTTTTGCATCAGTTCATATCGAACCGCATAACGATACTCGTCATGAACCTTCAAATAATCTTCCGTGTTTCGCGCTTCCCCTCTCTCTAAACCAAGAACCTTTAGACCCGCTTTCGCACATTCAGCAGCAATGATACCGCCTGTCCAACCTAATCCAACAACAACAACATCTACTTTTGGTAATGTAGTAGCCATTCGTAATACCCCTCTCTCTTCTTACATGCTGCCAAGTGACTTTGGCTCGATTTTTTGGAATTCTTCTTTTTCAATTACAGCGATATAGGACATTTGGTGACCTGGAAACCCTTTCATTCTCCATCCGTCCATATTATTGTTTCCGCTATACATCGGATCGGAGTAAGCACCTTCTAATGTTGCAGATCGAAGCATTCTAAAGAAAAAGGCAGCTGTTGTTCCCGACATCTTCACTTCATCCTTTGAAAAAGCAGTTAAAATTTCATCCATTTGCTCCGGCTCAATGCTTGAAAATCCATTATCAAATCTTTTATTTGCCTCTTCTTCCAGCTTCTCAATACCTTGCTTAAACACATCAGCGCGCGTTAAACGGCTTTGGTATCCTTGTGTTGGAGCTCCTACTGCAAATGGTCCGTGCATATACTCTTTCGAGTTGCTTCCATACTGACCGGCTAATTGACGATCAATAAAATAAGGGACTCCCAACTCAATTGCACCTGGTCCTAAATCATCTTTAGGAAAAATACGTTCTGTTGCATTTGAAAGCACTTCAAAATCTCGGTTGTTCTTGAAAAATTGGAACCCAGCATTCGCGTGTTGAGTATGATCACTCGGACTAGTCCCTTTTGGTGTAGTAGCTGATTTGTTGTCATTAACGTTATAACCAACTAACCCACCGATTAATCCCCCACCAATTAAAGCTCCAGCGGCAACTCCCGACGTTTTTAAAAAGTCTCTTCTCGTTGAAAGATTTTTCTTTTCTTCTGGCATACTCATAGTCTCCTTAAAAATAGTGATTTCAAAAAATACCTACTCCCTAAAAGCATAGACAAATATAACCAAACTCAATCACTACCGATAATATTTTTTCTATAATTGCAATTTTACAACCGCTAATCTTTACCCTAAACTTTTTACATTAAACATAAAAAGTCACATTTAACTTACTCACTAACACATCCTACTAGGTCTGATAGCCTTTCATTTCAGTTTTTACTAGGTGAACCAAACTTCCTAACACTATTATTACTAGGTAAATGTAGCGTAACAACAATGATTAGTGCATATCCCATTTTTATCGCTCATACATTAGTAAAGTCGGTAAAAAGCTGCTCATTGGAGGAATACGAATGGGTTATTACGTGAAAGTGGAAAAAGGCGTTAATATTTTTGTGGAGGATATTAACACAACTTCGAATAAGACGATTTTATTTGTTCACGGCTGGCCCGCGAATCATCGAATGTTTGAGTATCAATTCAACCAGCTTCCAGCGATGGGCTACCGCTGTATTGGAATTGATATTCGCGGTTTTGGGAAATCGAGTAAACCGTGGAGCGGTTATTTCTATGATCGATTGGCAGATGATATTCGAATCATTATTGATACACTTGGTCTAGAAGATATAACACTGGCCGGGCATTCAATGGGAGGAGCTATTTCCATTCGATATATGGCGAGATATAGTGGATATAAAGTGGCAAAACTTGCGCTAATAGGTGCTGCTGCCCCGGCTTTTACAAGGCGGCAAGATTTCCCTTATGGAAAAACAGTGGAGGAAGTAGATAAATTAATAGAAGAGACTTACACAGATCGCCCTAAAATGCTAAGTAATTTTGGAGATATCTTCTTCGCACGCTACTTATCAAAAGATTTTATTGATTGGTTTCATGATCTGGGATTAGCCGCATCTGGTAACGCTACGGCTAAATGTTTAGCCTCCCTTCGAGATGAAGATCTTCGTAATGACCTACGACATATAAACGTTCCAACGGCTATTTTGCATGGAAAACAAGATAAAGTATGCCCCTACGATTTTGCCGAATTAATGCATCGGAGTATTAAAGGCTCTATATTGATACCGTTTGAATACAGTGGACATGGTTTATTTTACTGTGAGATGGAAAAATTCAATGAGGAACTTGCGAAGTTTATAGGATGAAAAAAGCTATTTCACGAATGGATTTCTATTTGTGAAATAGCTTTTGTTTGTTAGGTATGTCACTAATCGATTTGATCGATTAGTTTTTATTTGTCTCTAAAATATCTCCAATAAGTACAGGCAACCATTCTTCTAAATCTCTAAATTGGAAGCCCAAATTTCTAGCCTTTTCATTGTCCATTAACCAAGACTCTGAAATATTGAACGGCGACACATTGGTTTCATTCGGTATAGAAGTAATGATCGCTGAAGTTTGTGTCTTTTCTTCTATAGTAGTGATTATGTCGCTTAACTTAACTTTTCCATTAGATAACGCATTAATTGGTCCAGTAAAATCTGAAAGACCAATCCATGCTAAGAAGTTTCCAGCTTCTTCTTCCGTAATAAAATCAATGGTTGCTTCTGGATTTACTAAGTGTATCTCCTCATGATTGCGGATTTTTTCAATATGAAAATGAAGGCGTTTTGTATAATCGTTCAAACCCAACACGATAGGAAATCTCACCGCTACCACAGTAAATGGTGCTTTTTGAAAAAATACAGCTTCCGCTTGCCTTTTTCCTTCGTTATAGGAAAAATCCTCTTTTGGGCCTTGAACGATCGTGTGTTTCCATGGATTAAAATCCTCTTCAACAAAACCTACTTCTCCATTACCTGCATCGTAAACTGATTTGGAGGAAGTGAACACATACTTTTTCGTCTTATCTTGAAACACTTGTATCGCTTCCATTGCTTCTTGAGAGGAATAACAGATCTGGTCAAAAATGATATCCCATGTTTCATTGCCGCATAGCTCCTTAAGCTCTTCCACATTCAATCGATCGACTATGATTCTATTCACACGTGTTGAAAAAGGATTCTGCGTATTACCTCTTGTTGCGATCGTCACCTCAAAACCTTTCGCTAGCAACGCTTCTACTAAATGCACACCGAAAAACCTTGTTCCCCCTAATACTAATGCTTTGCTCATTTTTTAATCCCCTTTGTTTTATTTATTACTCTAATCTCCTTCTATTAAAGAACCTATAACATACCCTTTTTATTAAACTCTCTCCATAAGTTCATAGGGTTTTCGATTTCTTCTTGAAGCTCCATCCTAACCATCGGCAACACTCTCTCTTCTGTTTCCTTTTGTAGGTCTTCATAAATAACTGCCGATTTTCCAAGGCCCACACTTTTTGCCTCTTCCAAACTTGCACAATAATAAATTCTCTCTACTCCAGCAAAATGCATTGCTGCAAAACACATCGGACATGGAAATCCACTAGCATACATTGTAGTGCCAGATAAATCATTCGTTTGTAAGTACTCTTGTGCACGTCGAATAGCCAGCAACTCAGCATGCCCACTGATATCATACTTCATATGCAGCTCATTTACTCCCTCACCAAGGACCTCTTCATTCTTTATAAGAACTGCACCAAAAGGCTGTCCCCCATCTCGAACATTTTCGATAGCCAATTCAACCGCGCGCTTCATAAAGTTATCCATGCTAAGCCTCCTCCCTTTGAGAACATCATATCATTCTATTGCGGGTTCCAGGCACCTTTAATATAGTTTTATTTCACTATCTGAGAGTGTAATGCATTGGAAGTAGCGAATATATTAAGAATTTTAACCCCAATGATATCTTAAATTTCCGAGTCCCATTCTTGTACTTATCAAGAAGACAAAGACATCTCCAAAAGGGCTCTCCAAAGTCGACTGAGGTCGATGATGGAGAGCCCTTTTGTACTTTTATTTTGTATCATTTGTATGAATGCTTGAATGTTCGAAAGTCCGTTTCTTTTGCTTTTTATCCAAATTCATATATTGCAACTGTTCCTGAGATTTCATGAGTTGCAGCTAGTAATGCTTTGCCTGTTGGACTCTTTTCAGCTGATATAAATAATAATCCTTCTGGTGAAACATCCCCAGCAGCATCTTCTGAGAAGTCACGGCTTGAAATAAGAGTGACAAATTTCGGTGCTTTTACATCGGTTAAATCATAGACCATAATACCGCTATAACGTTCTAAAGCGATAAATCCATAAGTTATTCCGTCAATTTCACCAACTACTGCTGTTTCGGGCTCAGGACCTTTGTCATCACTTCGGCTGTCTACTTTTATCTCATCGCTATTCGTATTAAAATATTTCGGTGTTTTCTCAGCAATAATACGTTCAAACTCACTACCGCTGTCATATACTTGCTCTAACGTTTTCGCATCAAAAATCGAGAAGCTACGTCCACCATAACCATAAATTGTTTCATATGCAGTGCCCTCAGCATTTAATCCATTTTCTGTCGTCACTTTATAGCCTTCTAATGTGGACAAATCAAATTTATCTAGTTCTGCTTGGGTAAAACCTTCATATTTAGAAGCATCTAGTTTAATTGGCAACTCGATATCAGCAAGATTCGCTACTTCCGAATAACCACCATCATCTACATAATCACGAGAGTCACCTTCATTCGGTGTAATGATGTACGTTTTACCATTAACTACAAAAGAATCTATTGCATCTGGCATATGCCAGGTAAGTATTGGTGCTTTATTAATACCAATCGCTTTATCATCTTTGTTTGCATCGATTTCATTTCCAGCTACAGAATGATCGATAACTCCTAATCCTTTTACCGACATAATTTTGTCGCTAACTAAATCTACAGTAGCAATAGCATTGTTTTCTTGTAGTGTTACATAAGCTGTTTTGCTATCTGGTGATACCGATACATATTCTGGTTCCAGTTGTGCTAAGTAGGAAGAACCTTTGCCTTGATAAGACATGCGCACCTTTTCATCTAACATAGCTTCGGTGAAAGTTAGTGTTGTTTCTTCAAATGAAGGTACATCTATGATAGAAATTGAACCATCTGGATCAATGGTCGTATCTTTATTAGGTTCCCCTTCATTTGCAACAATTGTTTTTTTCCCATCAGGAGTGAATGTCACCATGTCTGGTAAAGCCCCAACTTGAACAGCCTTCACAAAATTCCCATCTTTAGTAGCAAAAATAATATAGCCTAGATCTGTTTTTTCAGCGTAAGCAGCAATGGCGATTAAATCTTCCGTTGGATGAGAAGCGATACTTGTAATGTTCTTTACGCCTTTAACACCGTAATCCTCAATTACAACGCGTTTAGCTGAATCTACTTGTGTAAATTCAGCTGATCTAACATCAGCAAATGACAAAATATCAAATCCACCAACAGCACCATTTGTAACGAAGGCTTTCTTCAGTTTTTCATCATAAGCTAAAATTTCCGTGCCAGTTTCTCCTTGACCACTGTCATACCGAGCGACTTGTTTAACTGCTAGTTGTTCCGGATTAGAATTATAAAGAGGTGGTGCTTCATTCTCATTTGACTTGGATGCCACGAGTTGTGCATGTTTTCTATCAGCTGGTGTTTTGAATTTAGCTAAAAGTAGGTCACGTGGTGCTTTGCCTGTGAAGCGATACATAATTGCAGATCTTTCTTTCAATTGATAAGAAAGCTTTTGAAATTGTTTTTCTACTTCAACCGAGTCTTTATCTGACTCTGCTTTTTCGATTGCCTCTATGATTGGAGTTATGTATTGAGTAGCATAGTTATACGCATCAATATATGGAATTACGCCTTTTGTAATTCTTTCATTGTATAAGTCTTCTAAATCACTTAATAATGCTTTTTTGTTCTTTACCCTCGATTTTTCTATTGCTGCTTTTGCTTTTTGATAGCTTTCTTTTGCTGTATTAAGTGCAGGGTAAAGATCCATACTCGTCGTAATTTTTCCTTTTTGAGCTGGTACTACATAAGCGTAAGACGCCTCTTTCATATCTTTACGCGCTTGTTCCACTATATCTTGTAAAGAGCTACTTGCAAAACTAACACCTGTTGATGAAAACAATGAGGTCGCAAGCACCGTAGCCATTACTGTTTTTTTCACCTTATTTTTTTTCATAATTTTCCTCCTACCGATATTTATAAACTACTAATCTACTAATTAAATTAATTTTATAAATTAGATATAACAATGACTACTTAAGAATAGAGAATACAAATATTAAGTACAATGTGAATATTGTTAAATACATGTAAATTTTTGTTAGCATGTATTTACAAAAAAGAAGTGTTACGGGTATCAGTTACCCGTAACACTTCTTTATCCTTTAATATTATGAAGCCTTTTGAACATTAGACGAGCTTGTTTGCCCCCAAATTGATTGCACCCATTCTGGATGATCGATAAATGGGTTGCGGTTTCCTTGCCATTTTTGAATGATATTATTTCTATTTCGTTCCACTTCATCAACTGGGTCTTGAAGATGCCATTTTAAGAGAGTTGACAGCTTTCCGTGGTAAGGTGCACTTCCATTACCTAGCTTTTCGTTTAATTCCAAATCAACTTTATCTCCTTTTTCATAGCGAGTAGCCATATAGAAGAGAATTCTTGCAACATCACCTTTTACGCGATTAGGTGGCTCAAATGAATTTGAAGTTTTTAAACATCCATTACATCCGTTAACTGGGCTTCCCCCATTATCAAAATCTAAATTTCCTCTAGCGCTATTCACTTGTACATCCGTAGCACGTAGGTGATGGATATCAGTACCGGGTCCTTTACTTGTCCCAAAGTCTCCGTGTGATTTAGCCCATGTATGTTCACGATTCCATTGTCCTACATTACCACCGTTACTATTTTTGGAACGGGATACTCCTGAGTAAAATAAAATAACGTTATTCTTATTGTTCGGATCTTCATCCGTCTCTTTTAAAGCTTCCCATACTTGATCATAAGATAGTTGTGTATGATCATCGATAATTTCATGGAGCGCAGCTTTCAAGGCTTGTCCTTCTTTGCCAAAAGCATCTTTGTAATAGTCATCCACAGGGGAACCAGCAGTAGTCACATTTACACTAAAATTCGTAGTTACACTTTTTTCACCGTCTGTTGCAGTGACCCCAACAATATGAGTACCTAATTCAAGCTTTAATTTTAATGTGTTTGCTTCAACAGTCCCTTTTGTTGATGTAAAAGTAAGTTTATCATTGTCTGGATCAGAAAAATGATCTGTCAATAAGATGGATGCTGTTTCTCCAACTCTAACGTCTAGGTTAGATATAGCTTTTTTTACAATCGGTGCTTTATTTTCACCAGGTAAAGAAGGAACCTCAATGGGTTCCCCTTTAACATTTGTAAATTTAATTGTTTCTGCATTTGCACCGTTAATAAATTCAATTTCTTGAATGTTTTCGGCTCCGCGGATTTCTTTTACATTAGTACCATCAATGATTAACTTTTGCACATTTGTTCCTTTGAAATCAATAATCGCACCAGCATTTACAGGTTTGATCGTTACAGAATGCTTCGCAAAACCTTCACCTTGAAATTCTGCGTACGCTCCTTTGAAAAGGATTCCTTCTGTAATAACTGACTTGTCATCGAGTTTAACAGATATGCTTGGTTGCCCAATCGTCAATTTCTTAGTTTTAAGATTTTTGAAGTCATATTCTTTTTCTGCTTTAATCGGTTCTTCTACATCTTCAGCTAGTAAATCAATTTGAACCATTACCGGATCATGATCGCTTGCGCGTCCAGCCATATCCGTAAAGTCTGCGTTTATATGAAGAATATCAATTTTAGTTTTTGATTCTAAGTTCTTAGTAACTAAAATATGATCTAAAACTTGTGAATTACCTTGATACAAATATGTGTAACGATCAGCAGTTTCTACTTTGTTAATCATATTTGTCATTAGGCTGCCCTCATGGATTTTTAATGATTGAGAGAATTGATAATCATTAAAGTCTCCTAAAGAAACAACATTTGCATCTGGATTTTTTGTTTTAATATCTTCTACAAAGTTATATACGATATTCGCAATTTTATGGCGTTGCGTTTCACTATCATATTTCGGAGGTTGAATAGATCCAAATAAAGGAGTATCTCCAGACTTCGAATTCCAGTGATTCGCTATTACAATAACACTTTCACCTTTAAAATCAAACTGTGCTGCTAATGGTTTGCGGCTGCTATTAAATGCACTATTTGTAGGGTCAATGCGTCCTGGATTAAGTGTTAACTTTCCATCTTGGTAACCTACAGCTGTAGTCGCATTTCCAGAAGAGATACCTTCTGTTAATTTCACGCGTTCCGGATTATAAAGGAACCCGACACGGATATTAGCATTTGGCGCACCACCATCTTGATTGTTCACAGGGTCAATATTTACATACTTATATTGAGCTCCGCCTGCAGCTTTTATTGCCGCAATCAATCTTGCATAGCTTTGGTCTGCCTTTGAGTCTCCAGAATCTTCCCCATTATTATCTTGAACTTCCGTGACACCAACAATATCAGGACTTTGCATATCATTAGCGATTGCTCTTGCTAATTTACTAGCTTTATCATTGGAAGTAGATTTTGTATTATTTGAGAAGTTTTCTAAGTTATAAGATGCAATCGTTAATTTATCTTCTGATTTAGCAATTGTTGTCTTCTCAGGTTTTGCAGTTCCTTTTGTATGAGCAGCTTTCATTTCATCTAAAGAAACATAGATTTTAAAGTTTTGGAATGAATAGCCCACTACTCCAGTAATCGGACCATTAAACTTATCCCCCGTTGCAACTTCAAAATCACGACCAGGACCATTAGGTTCTAAACGGAATTGTATACGATTTGGATTTTGGTTACCCTCTTCATATAATACACCGCCATGAAGAGAATTCGTTGGCGCGTTTTCTAGAAGTGTAACAAGGTCTCCATGCTCTTGCGGTGCTACTGCTTTCACATTTCCAACTTCCACTCGCATTCCTTCAATGCTTTCCCAGAAATCAATTGCATCTACAGTCGGATTGAAAACAGTTAGATTATCACTATCAATTTTTGCTAATGCCATTTTTGTTTCATCGATGATGATTGGCGCTGGTAAAGTAACACCATTTTTTATAACTTCAACTTTTCCACCTTGATCATTTCTAACGTTGATTTGTGTGGTTTTCAAGTCAGTTTGGTTAGCATCAGAATATCCATCATATGCATACTCGCTCACTTTCCCAGTGACAGATACTAGATCACCTACTTTAATCGGCCATTTGTTTTTACCACTATAAAGTAAAATTGCTTCCGAGGTATTTGGATCATTATCCGCTAACTCATCTGGAGTTTGGATATGATAATAAGTTGAACCACTTAATTCAAATGAGTAAGTAACAACCCCTTGAATCCCTTCTACTGTTTTTCCATCGAATGAAGTAGCGTGCCCTGATCCTTGTATATCATGAATTTGAAGACTATCTGTAATCTTATACTCAAAAGACTTCACTTCAGAAGATCCCTCAGCAGTTATTACTACTGCTTTAATTGTTGTATCTTTTTTAATCTCGATAGGTGCAGTATATTTGGTGCTCTCTTTTGTTGGTTCAGTTCCATCTTCTGTGTAATAAATCTCTGCACCTACAGTTGTAGTGGACAGTGTAACCATTGTACCACCGACAAAAGTTCCACTACCTGGATTTGCTATAACTGGTTGCAAAATTGAACTGTCGGAAATGATATCTTGCACTGATCTAGGGATGATTTGGTAATCTGAATCAAACTGTTGAACAATACCTGTAATAGATTCATATGTGTTACCTACAATTAAACCTAAAGAACCATTTTCATCACGGACGATGAATTCAGTTACTCCATCAGTTGCTGTATAGTTTCCTGCATTTACTGATTTTAATGTAATACTTTTTGCTTGCACTAGAAGTGATTCATTGTTTTCGGACACTTCTGCACCTGTAACTATTTTTGGTGATGGTGCTCCTACATTTCCTGACTTATTAACAATAGTTGCCCCATCTAATTGAAGAAGTCCACGATAATCTGCTAATTTACCAGTGAGGATTACTTCATCTCCTACAGTTAAAGGCAGGCTAGTAGGGCGTACGGCAATACCACCTGTAGAATCTTGAATCGAAATAGTATTTTTCAAGTTTGCAGCTACTATTCCTTTAACCGTTACTGTTTGGCCAAGGGCTGTAGCACGTGCCTCTGCAATTGATACTGTCCCTTCTTCACTTAATACTGTATAACTAAACTCAGCAACCGCACTGTTTTCAAGTCCCTCTTTTATAGCGATAGCTTTAATCGTCATATCTTTGTCAATGACGATCGGAGCTTCGTATTTAGTACTTGAAACTGTTGGTTCTGACCCATTAGTTGTGTAATAAATTGATGCTCCTTCTGTTTTGGTTGATAGAATAATTTTAGTATCTTTTGGAACGCTTGAAGACGGTATAGACACTGTAACAACTTCTACTTTGTTTTCTACAGGTGGTTCTCCGCCATCATCAAGGAACTTCATAGTAGAAACTGCAGAAATACCAGGTAAAGTAAAGTAAGCACCTAAAGTACCATTAATTTCAACTTTTTTTCCACGGTTATTCGGGTTAGTTGCTAATCCAAATTGAGCACGGAAATTAGTTGCTAATCGAACTGGCAACATTTTCTTAATATCTGTCTCATCTGGAGAATCTGCAATAACTATATTTGTATCTGCAGGAAATGGAGCTTCTAAGTTCACCTTATTTTTATCTACCATATAGCCTACGATATATCCATGTACTGAAGCTGACCCTGAATTATTTGCAATAGCTTCAGCAACTGAAATTGACTCTGCCGCTTCTACATGTTGAGCATTAAATGGAGTAATTAAACTGAAAATCAAAAGAAATATTAAACCAATATTTACGGTTTTCCTCTTATACTGTTTCATTATTTGGCTCCTATCATTTTTCTATTTTTGATAATTACCTTAACTATTAAAATCAAAGAATCATTTCACCATCAATCGTTATTCCGTCGAAGTTCACAATTTTCCCACCTAGTCCAGTAAAGTCTGCATCCCCTTCAACTGTAATATTAGAAAAAGAAATACTTTCGCTTGGATTACCGGTAAGGATTAAGTCACCTTTGATTACTGCATTTTCAAGTTTAGCAATATTTGTCACAGATACTGTAACGTCGCCATTGTATACTTTTGGTGCATCTTGTGTACCAGAGAAATCTTCTTCTCCAATCTCCCCACCTGGAAGTTCAGTGCCCGGATTTTTATTTGCAACGTCAACGATACGTCCCTCTACTTTTAGATCAACATTTACCAAGCTTGCGATATGGTCACGTAAGTTTTCCCAGTCAGAGAGGCCTAAATCTGTAACTCTTCCTTCTTCATATGCTTTTTTCAGAACGTCGTAGCCATCTCCACCTTTTGCTGTAAAGGCATTGGTTGCAACTACATATTCTTCATCATCTTTAATTTCTACATAGCTATCTTTTGCCGCTTCGTATTTAATAGAAACTACACGTTCTCCTACCGGCTTAGAAGAATCGAATTCTACTTTTGCACCAGATACATGAAGAAAACCGCCGTTTTCTTTAGGAAATTCTTTAAAACTAGTTTCAAATGTTGCTTTTAATTCTGCACCCGTAAGTTTCATAGTCGCTAGGGTATTTCCAAAAGGAAGGACTGTTATAACTTCACCTACCGTTATCGGACCTTGATTAATCCCCGCTCTTATTCCTCCACCATTTTGGAATGCCATAACGACATCTTTGTTATACACTTTGGCTTTATCTAGCATGCCATCTGTAATCAGATTTCCAAGTGGGGTTTCATTACTTCTTACACTTACATTACTTTCTGCATTTGATCTAGGGTTTTCTAAAGCTTTTACAGCAGTTGCACCAGTAGGCTGTTCTTTCAACTCTTTAATTTTATCCGAGTATTTTTTCAACAATTGAGCGGCTTCTGCATCCTCTTGTTTAGCGTTGACACTTATTAACTCGCCTGCATGTTTTACTACTCTTCCATATTTATCAAACTCTACATCTAATGTGCCTAGAAATTCACTGTATTGATAAGCTTGCACGATAACGGTCGGATCTTTTGCTTTTCCATTTAAATCTTTATTTACTACTACCGGTTTTTCTAGTTTTGTATGACTGTGACCTCCTACAATAACATCGATACCTGTAACTTTTGCTGCCAATTGCAAGTCATTGTCATAAGCTGGATTATCATCATAACCTAAGTGAGTCACCGCTATAACCTTGTTAACTCCTTGCTTTTGGAACTCATCAACCATTGTTTGAGCTGCTTTTACATAGTCAGTAAAAGTTACCTTTTCTGGGCTAGAGATATCTTTTGTCTCTGCAGTTGTTAATCCGAACAAACCTACTTTTTGACCGTTTACAACTTTAATAATGCCACTATAAATCTGACTATTTTTTGCATCACTTGATATCTTCACATTGAATAGGCCTTTTAAATCGTCATCCTGTGAAAAATCAACATTAGAGCTGACAATTGGGAAATTAGCTTTTTTAATAAACTCTGCTAAAGCTTTGTGACCATCCGCCCCTGAACCAAGATCAAACTCGTGGTTTCCAAGTGTCATCACATCGTATTTCATCAGGTTCATAAACTCCAGATCAGCTTGTCCCTTAAATTCATTAAAATATAACGTTCCTGAGAAAACATCTCCTGCATCTATTAATAGTGCAGATGGTTTTGCTTTACGAACATCCTTGACTGCCGTAACTCGTTTTGCCACATTATCCAAGTTAGCGTGTGTATCGTTCGTATGCATCAATGATAAATTGAAGTTAGAGCCAGTATTACCGCCACCGCCTCCACTGTTTCCACCTCCGCTATTACCTCCACCACCGCTTCCACCACCAGGAGTAGATGGAGTAGTAGGTGTGATTATGACAACCCCTGCTTTTTTACTTACCGCCTCTATTTTTTCTAATAATTCTTTCATCATTGGAAGTCGTTCAGTAGGTGGCAATCTATAGAGTAAAGGTTTAATTGTCTCTAAAACTCTTATAGCTTCCGCAGATTTTCCAGCAGCTAACAATTTATCTGCTTCTTGTACTTTCATATAAACTGTCACGGGCACCATCAGCTGATCACGTTTAAGGTTTGCCGGGTCTTTATATTGTTTTAACAATAAATCCCTTGCAGCTTTACCTGTAAAGCGATAAAGTATCGCTGTACGGCTTTTTAATTGAACGGATAGTTTGTGATATAAATTTTCTACTTTCGCCCAGTCTTTTTCTGCCTCTGCCTTTTGGAGATCTGCCATAATCGGCGTTAGATATTTGTCCGCATAATTGTAAGCGTCAATATAAGGAATAATTCCTTTTGTAATACGTTCTTCATATAGAGCATCTAAATCTTTTAACAAAGTATCTTTATTTTTTGCATCTGATTTCAAGATTGCTTTTCTAGCTTTTTGGTAATTTGCTTTTGCCAAATTCAATGCTGGATACAAATCTAAACTTGTTGCGAGTTTTCCATTTTGTGAAGGCACTACATAAGAATAAGCCGCTTCCTTCATATCTATTCTCGCCTGGTCGACAATTTCTTGCAATGAACTATTAGCGAAACTAACACTTGTTGAAGTTAATAAGGATGTTGCAAGAACCGTTGCAATTACAGACTTTTTTACCGTATTCCTATTCATAATTTCCCTCCTAGTATTATTCGCGCTAGGCAATTCTATCTAATAAATAGAATAATCAAGCAACTACTCTATTATAATTAAAATAGAACTTTAATACAAACAGAATATTGTGAAAAATTTGTAAAGTTAAGTTAACAATACATTTACATAAATAAAAAAGCTATTCCACATAGACACCCTAAGTGAAATAGCTTTCTTCATTTTGTAAACTTTCTGCTTGAGAACTAAAAATAACTGGTAAAAACTCCATATCCAAAATAAACCGTTAGCAGTGATAGTGCGGCAAACACTACATCTTCCACTGCTCCTCCAGTTTTCGTTGTAATCGGGAAACGCACCGTTACTTTAATCGGATACAACAATTTAATCCCGTTTTTTGTAGCCATATCCAAAATATAATGGCTCGCCATTCCTACCAAGATTCCCGCTACAATAGATTCATTTGTTACGAATGAATTCAAAAGAATTCCTATTAGAAACAAAAACAATAAACTATGTGTAAAGGAACGGTGGCCAAATAATGTACTAATAATTTTAGATAGTAAAGGCAATTTTCGCCCAATTTTACTTCCTCCGTGGCAAATATCTGGAATCAAAGCACCGACAACACCAGCGCCAACTAAAAGGACGGTTTCATAATTTGAAGTTTGGGCAAAAGCAAGACTTGCTGTAATACCGCCAATGATGTGAGTTTTTCCTGTCATGCTTCTTTTTTCTCCTTTTACTCTTAAGCTAAACTTCTATTTTACACTATTTTTCCAACTGACTAAATAGGATAACAGTAACCAATAAATTAGAAATTGCCACTTACGAAAATGTTTGGCCGCTAATTGAAATGGGTATCATATAAAAACAATACATTACATTTAGGGAGTGACGAAGATGAATAAAACTAGATGTGCCTTATTAATTGGAGGAATTGCCGCATTATCATATGCCTATTTCACTAAAATTGAAAATAGAGACCAAGCAATAACAACTTTGAAAAATACTAAAACAAAAATTAATTCTTATACGGATACTAAAAAACATAAGCCGACACAAATGACGAAAGCTGGTTTCTCAGATCCTAAAGACCCAGACGACAATCGTATGGTGGAAGAAGGAGCCATGACAAGCGTTCAGTATTACAATGAAAAAGTACAAGAGCCCGATTCTAAATCGGCAGCAAAAAATGCTTTTCCAAAATCCCAACAAAAAAAGCTTCCTGAAAAAGAAGAATCTTTGCCAGAAGCTAATAACCAATCACCTGCAAAACAACAAAATACCAATCATAATGCAAAAGACTAAAAAAGCGGCTGAAGCTTCAGTCGCTTTTTTCTAGTCAATTCTTCTTTTGTAATAACGCTAGCTTCGCTTTCGATGGTGTTTCGTAACGAATTGCCGTGTTCTTTTGAACAAAGCTACTTCCCCCTAAACCATAAAGACCATTCTGTTGCCCTTTATAGCTGTAAACTCGGTACTCTTCTCCCTTTTTCAATGTTCGAATAGTAGATAAAGAGCCATCGTTTTCTATTTTCATCAAATAAGTATCTTGAAGAATCGTTACTTTACCAATTTGGCCAATTTTGAGCTCTGTTTTCCCCCACATTACTTTCGGAATGTTGGTTGGGGCCTGTACAGGCATTAAATAATTTTTTAAAAATTGATCAGCTAATACTTGATACCCAGCTTCGTTTGGATGGATATCCTTTGGGTTTTCCAAAAATGCTGTGCCATTTACATCAAAAGCAGTTGCTATTTCCACAAAGTGTACATTTTCTCTTTTCGCGATTTCAGCCATTCTACTATTTACAAAACTAAAAGCGAGTTTCAACTGTTGTTTGACCCCATTATCCGCTATATGTGGTAACGGAAAATAATAACCAAATAAATAAACATCTGCTTCCGGATTGAGTGCTTTCACTTGTTGAATAGCAGCAGTCAAATTACCAGCTACTTTATTTAACATTGCCGACGCTGTTGCAAGATCTGTATTAATACTTTCATCCTCTGGATTGTACATTTCATCTATAAAATCGTTGGCACCGCTAATAATGGTAACAAGCTCTGCCTCTTTCAAAGCTTGCTGCACCTCAGTACGCTTCAATGTTTCCAACAAACCGACGCTTGTTTCACCGGTCATGGCAAAGTCTTTGTTAAAGGACGCTAACAAATCTTTCTTAGCGAGCTCTTCACTAATAATATCGGTGAACCCTCTTCCAACCTTAATCCCATATGGCGTATGACCAGCTGCTAGTGAATCACCCAATGCTACATAATCGACTTTCTTACTCTCCGCCTGTGCGTTAGGAGTCCAAACGCTAGAAAGAGCAAGTGCTCCGACTAATACAAACGATAAAATCTTCTTCACTATTAATCCTCCTTCACCCATTCTATAATATGCATAAGTACCCATAGTTATCAGAATAGAACTACAACTGTTTTAATAATAGCTTTTCTCATTTAGAGACACAACTTTATTATGGAAATAAATATAGTGAGCTTTAGAAAGCAGGTAAAGGCAAAAAATCCTTTCACAGTCTTGTTCAACTGCGAAAGGACTTTTTAGTTTCTCCAATAGCTAATACTTCTCCATCTCACTAGTCCCAGTAATTTCAATTCCATTCAGAGCTTGGGTTGCCAATCGATCCGCTTCCGCATTTGCTTTTCTTGGAACTAACTCGTATTCTGGCTGAATACCTAAGTCTTTCATTTTAGCTTCAATACGATCTGCCCAACTAGATAAATCCTTTTCTATCACTGGCCATTCTTCACTCAAATGATTAATCACGACCTGTGAATCTCCAATGAAGCGGACTGGTAAATGGTGAACCCCCAGAATTTCAAGCTCTTGCAAGCTTAGATAGAACGCCGCATATTCGGCCTCATTATTAGATACTAGCTCGGTAGCAAACGCATTTCTTCTTAATCGATACGACTTTCCGCTTTGCTCATAATAAATAACACAACCCAAACCAGAGCTGCTAGATGCTCGCTCGAATCCCCCATCAAAATAAACAGTCACATTATGTGGTTCCGTTTCGATTCCTTTCAAATAGCCCTTCAACTCTTTTATCGTCCACGAACTATCAAAACGATCAATGAAAATCACATTTTTTGCGCGACCTATTTTCTCCAAGTCCTCTGCAACAAGTAGGGCTTGAGTTGCCTGCATCTCATCTGAGCGAAAGGTAATTTCCACCCCTTTAGGAGTCCTATAAATACATTCGATTATCACATTCATCACAAATCCTCCAAACTATTAAATCCACATAACTATAGATTACCCAATACAGTACATTTTTACATATGGAAAGAAAAAAGCGTAATCCTAATTGGACTACGCTTTCTTCTTTCCCCTCAATGGGGATACACTCGGAAAATTCGCTAATGTTGCTTTGTTAAACCTTTACTGACAATGTTAACTTTCATCTCGTCAGTGCAGTTCACTTCGTCTGAAACATCATCAGACATCAAGGTGCACTTCCACAAAAAACTTTTCTTTCACTTGCTAATCATACTCTTTGGGTCAGAACCTAAATATATCGGTTCCCGACGAGAGTGCCTTTCGCCAGTAAAGCAAATTTTCCGCCAAGGCTGTGCAAATCATCCTTTGGAGTCTCTTGTAAACGCATCGTTTACCAGTCCCTTCCTACGGTAGTTCCGCCTTGTACTATTTATATACCCTTGAAGAAATTAGTTAAACATCTTTTTTCTTTTTTGTGTATAAAAACTTTATCCACGCTATCCTATAATATATCTTAAAGGTATGTCGAAAAAGGAAAGAAAAAAGCGTAATCCTAATTGGACTACGCTTTCTTCTTTCCCCAAATACGGGGATACACTCGGAAAATTCGCTAATGTTACTTTCCTAAAACGTTACTGACAATGTTAACTTCCATCTCGTCAGTGCAGTTCACTTCGTCTGAAACTTCATCAGACATCAAGGTGCACTTCCACAAAAAACTTTTCTTTCACTTGCCGATCATACTCTTTGGAACAGAACCTAAATATATCGGTTCCCGACGAGAGTGCCTTTCGCCAGTAAAGCAAATTTTCCGCCAAGGCTGTGCAAATCATCCTTTGGAGTCTCTTGTAAACGCATCGTTTACCAGTCCCTTCCTACGGTAGTTCCGCCTTGTATTATTTATATACCCCGCTAGAAAGTAGTTAAACATCTTTTTTAAAAATATTTTTATATATACAGGGACAAAGTTCGACATATATTGCACGTTCAAGAAGGAAAATATCCATTTATGCATATTCTAGAGATTTTTCTTATTAAATTTAGTATATTTGAAATGCAAAAGATGTTTTATACAGGAATTATTAAGTATTTTGTACCTCTTGCAAACACTCATTTATTCTTATTGCATTTATATGAGAGAGTACAACATCTTAAAATTAGTTTGGAGAAACTATTTAACCTTTCAGCAAATAGCATGTTAACGATCGCAACAATAGTCTTCTTTTTTAATCCAAGTACTTATTTTTATTTTGTTTAATCGCACTGATATAAAAAGGAAGTTCTAAGAACTCAAAGAAAAACAATGCTTGCTTATATACTTCTTTGATTTCTGTAATGGCACCATTCATTTTTTCTAAGCATTGACCTTTATAGTATAAGAATTGGCCAACCAAAAAGAAAAATGATGTCTCTTTTGATTTTTTTATTCCTAAATTTGCTGTTTCTAGTGCTTCTTCATAGTCTTTTAACTCATAAAGTATATTGCATTTATTAAAGAGCACTGTAATGAGTGTTTCGTAAATTTTATGGTCGCTATAGTTTTTATGAAAATGCTCTTTGAGAATTTTATTATAGTAGTATAAGCTTTTTGGGATTTCTCCATTTTCCGCGTATATATTTGCAATAGAATTACTAATTTTAATATGTAAAAAGCGGAATTGAATAGTTGTTTGATTGGAAAAATCTAAAATGCTCTTTAAGCTACTAATACATTCTTCTGGTGTAATGATTTTCAAATAATAATGTGCTATATCTAAGAGGTATTCTAAGTAGAGATTTAACCAGATATTTTCAGAATCAATTTTGTTATGTTTAATAATTGAAATAATTTTTTTATAATTATGTTCTTTTAGATGAAACTCAATATCTTTTATTAATCGTTCACTTTCTAAGACATCTTTATGAAATAACATTTCTATAAAATATTCAACTGGGACTTGTAATTTTAAAGCTATTTTTAATAATGTATCAATTGCTGGATATACTTCTCCTGCTTCAATACGGCTAATAGTCGACTGTGTACAAATATTATTTGCGAGCTCTTTTTGGGACATTCCCATTTCAGTTCTTAGTTTACTAATCTCTAAACCTAAATATTTCATTTCCAAAAATATCACCCCATACTATTTAAAAGGACGGTAATCACATGAAAAAACTATCTATTATTTTATTAATCGTACTAGCAGTAGCGCTTTATCCAAACGTAAGCAATGAGAGTGCTAAATTTATCGATAAACCAATTACTACATTAGATTTACCACTTATCCACTAATAATAGTAGAATCCAATAAAGTTACTATTTCCATTAATTTTATTGGATTTTTCAAATATTACAATGTAAATAATTAACAATACCCTCTCCTAATACCCATCTAAACATGCATTTCAATCTGGAGAGAGCTCTAAAACTAAAATATACAAGGAGAACGACTATGCAACTAAAAGCAAATAGTGTTGAATATTACCCTTTACACGTAGAAAGTAACTCAGACAATGTAAGTGATCATTTTAAAAATACTAGTTCTGAATTAAATAATATAGTTAAGCCTGGGCAACAACTATTTGCATTATCAGCGAATGATGAAAAAGAATCACATTCACTGGAGTTGGACCTTGGATATGCTATAGAGCGAAACCAATTGGAGTTGTATTATCAGCCTAAAGTCTTTGCAAAGACCAAGCAAATAATTGGTGCAGAAGCACTGATTAGATGGAATCATCCAAACCATGGCATGATATCCCCAGCCGAATTCATACCTTTGGCAGAACAAACAGGATTAATAAAAGAAATTGGAAAATGGGTTACAAGAACAGCTTGTATGCAAAATAAAGATTGGCAAAATGCCAAGCTACCGATGATTCCCATTTCTATTAATTTATCTGCTAATCACTTCCTAGAAAAAGATTTAATCAGCAACATAGTACAAACATTGAAAGAAACTAACTTAGAACCTCAATACTTAGAAATTGAAATTACTGAAACGTCTCTATTGGAAGAGGAAGAAATTGTTTTCTCTATTTTAGAGGAACTAAGAAATTTAGGTATTAAAATTTCTTTAGATGATTTTGGAACAGGTTACTCGTCCCTTTCCTATCTTAATCGATTTAAAGGTAAATTAGATATTCTTAAAATTGATCGTTCTTTTATTCGTGATTTAAGTAGTTCACATGAAGAGGATTCCAATTTTATTGTGAATATGATTATCCAATTGTCGCATCAGCTGAAGATGGAAGTAATTGCTGAAGGCGTTGAAACGAATGAACAGCTGCAAGTATTACAAAAATACAATTGCAATATTATTCAAGGTTACTTGTTCTCTAAACCACTAACTGCATCTAAATTTGCCGACTTACTAAAAACGTCCCTATGTGAGAAACAAGACTAAATTGTTTCTTACATAAGGACATTTTTTTAATAATAGCAGTTTTGCTTGACTCTTAGATCAAAAGAAGAAAACTATTTGGCCATATCTAGCGCCTTAAGCAGTTCCGCAATTTGATCATTCTGCTGATCTAAAAATTCTTTAAAGTCTTCTGAGTTTTTATAGTCACTTTCCCAACCAGCACTTGTCATTGCTGTTTTCCATTCTTCTGTTTCTACCATTTGTTGAATCTTCTCATTCCAGTAGCTAAGCGCATCTTCGCTTATCTCTTTCGGTCCAAAGATCCCTCTCCAAATCATAAATTCCGCATCGATACCTAGTTCATTCATAGTTGGGACATCTTTCAGTTCTCCTCCCATCCGCTCTGGAGAAGCGACCGCAAGCACTTTTACTTCGCCAGCTTTTACATACTGGGTTACGGATGAAGCATCTGTTGCAAGTACATCCGCATTACCACCTAGTAAAGCAGTCATGGCTTCGCCGGTGCCATCATACGAGACGTATTTGATTGATTTATGATCTATTCCCGTCTTATATGCAGGTAAAATGGAAACTAAATGATACATCGAGCCAGGGCCTGATCCTCCAGCAAATGAAAGAGAGGTAGGATCCTTTTTTAAATCATCTAATAATGCTTGAAGATCATTATACTTTGAATCTGCTTTAACAACAATTGAGCCATAATCTTTTGTTAATTGGGCAAGAGGTGTCGTATCATTATGTCCAAATGGGCTATTCCCTTCTTTTTTCAAATGATTAATCAAAACAGGAGGTGAACCCGTGAATAATTTGTAGTCATTTTTAGCATCTTGCGTAACATAGCTAGCAAGAAACACAGTTCCGCCACCGCCTGGCTTATTTTCAACCATCATACTTCCATCCACAAGCTTGGCATCTGTCATCACTTTCGTAAATGTACGAGCTGTTCTATCCCAGCCTCCCCCTGGTCCAGAAGGTGCTACGACAACAATTGCTTTTTCTGGGTACGTATTTTTATTAGCTCCACTAGCGGTATTACTTCCTGTTCCACTACAGCCAGCTAACCCTAACGCCATAACCGTTCCTAATAGAATACCTTTCCATTTTGCCGTTTTCATCAATACTACTTCACCCCTTCAGATAGTATAAATCTCCATTTTTGCAGCAAATCTTGAAAGCGTATACATTCTTATTTAAATGAAACTCCCCGACAGCATAATCAGGGAGAATTCTTTTCGTATAAAATTAGTTCACCAACTCCGCATTTTTACCTAGGATATACTGTGCAGCAGATGTGCCGGCTAATTTTCCATAAACGGCACCAGACATTAGACCAGACCCACCTGGATAGTTTTCGTAAAAAATTCCACCAATCATTTCACCAGCCGCAAACAGTCCTTTAATCGGTTGTTCTTCTTGATTTAGCACTTCCCCCGATGTATTTACATGTAATCCACCAAACGAGAAGGTGATCCCGCATGTTACAGGGAAAGCATAGAATGGAGATTTCTCAATCCGGAGTGCCCAGTTCGATTTTGATGGAGTAATTCCTTTCGTTCCTTTACCATCTTTCTCAGCGGGCTTATAATCGCCTTCCTGCACAGCTTGGTTATACTCTTCGATTGTTTCTAAAAATTGTTTTTGATTTACCGGCAATAAATTCGCAAGTTCTTCTAGCGAATCTGCTTGATAGAAAGTTGCTTCTTCCAAGTCATATTCTTTCCGCAACATCGGGCGAACTTGAGCATCATAAATTTGGTAAGCTATATGACCAGGTTGTTTTAATACTTCCCGACCATATTTGGCATACGTATAATTCCGTAAATCTGCTCCTTCATCTACAAAACGTTTTCCCTCTTTATTCAGCATAATGCTGTAAGGATACGAATGCTTTTTAAAAATATCTCCTGGTTTTGTAAAGTCTCCGACAATCGGTGCATTAGAATCTGTTCCAATCGAATGACAGCCAGACCATTCTCCAAATTTTTGTGCTCCAACTTCTAAAGCCATGAATATACCGTCACCTGTGTTAAATTCAGTCCCACGAACAATGGCAGCTTCCCATTCTTCACCGATATGTTCGCTTCTCAATTTCTTATTGGCCTCGAAACTTCCGCAAGCTAAAATTACACCGACTGTATTTACTGTAATTGTCTCGTTATCTTTTTCCACAACAATTCCCGTAATTTGGTCGTTCTCTTTTATTAATTTTACCGCTCGCGCTTCATACCATATATCGATTTCGAGCTCTTTCACTCTTGCGAAAAGCTGCTTCATTAACCCAACGCCTTTATCTTCTGTTTTAATAGGCAGACCTCCCCAAAAGTGGCGCTTACCATCTTCCATAAAGGATTGATTTTCATAGTTTAACTCAAATTTAAGTCCTTGATCTCGCATCCATGCAATCGTTTCATAAGATTTAGAAACTAACTGCTTCGCAAGCCCAGGATTACTTTTTCCACCTGTAACGCGCATCAAATCATTATAATAATCGCTTTCATCGTATTCGGGCATCATGATTATATCTGCTTCTTCATCTGTCAATTCTGGTATGATCTTTCGGATAGCTTCTAAATTATTATAAGCAACACGAATCGCCCCATCTGTAAAAAAGGAGTTCCCTCCACGTTTTTTCTCAGGTCCTCTTTCCAAAACAAGAACATTCGCCCCACCCTCTTTTGCGGCAATCGCCGAACATAAAGCTGCATTCCCTGCTCCAACTACCACTACATCATAACTTTGTGTATGTGACATTTCGACCCCTCCTTCATAACTCTTAACGTTATAGTAGAGTAAAATGAGAGATAAATATAATATCGTTTTTTTATTTTCATCCATAAAAGAATTTTATTAATAAGTTATCAAGTGATATGATGAAATTAATTGATTGAATATTTAGTATTAGTGAGGAGGACACCTTTTGGATGAAAAAGATTGGCATATAATAACGACACTTTATGAAGAGAAAAATATAACAAAAGCAGCTGGGCGGCTTTATATTTCACAGCCAGCTTTAAGCTATCGAATACAGCAGATGGAAAAAGAGTTTGATTCAAAGATTGTTTCTAGAGGAAAAAAAGGAGTCGAGTTTACGGTAAAAGGGGAATTTCTTGTCCAATACGCACAGGACATGATTGATCAATTACGCAAAACAAAAGAACAGATTTTAAATATGGATAATACCGTAAAAGGAACGCTAAGGTTGGCTGTTTCAGGTCTATTTGCTCGTTATGAGCTACCTTCTTTATTGAAAGAATTTTTGTCCATATACCCTGAAGTTGAGGTAAATTTAAAAACAGGTTGGAGCTCCGACATTCATCAAATGCTTCAAAAAGAAGAATCGCATCTTGGAATTGTGAGAGGAGATTATAGCTGGAAGGAAAATAAAATATTATTACGGGAAGAAAAAATATGCATCGCTTCTAGTAAAAAAATAGCATTCGACGAACTTCCATACCTACCAAGAGTGAATTACCAAACGGACCATTCATTAAAAAATACAATAGCAAACTGGTGGCAAGAAACTTATTCGGTTCCACCAATGATATCGATGGAAGTAGACCGGCTTGATACATGCAAAGAACTTGTGCTAAATGGTCTAGGATACGCTATTCTGCCGGAAATTTGTATTAAGAATGATGAGGATTTGTATATTGCACCTATTCTTTTACAAGAAAATAAGTATTTACTTAGAAACACGTGGATATTTTATCGGGATGCTACGCTAGAGTTAGCTCAAGTTAAAGCTTTTATTGATTTTTTGAGTGACTAGTATTTCTTACATAAAAACTGCCCCCATCCATTAGACAAGTTAACAAATGAGGGCAGTTTCTGATTCACCTAAATATTTTTATAAACACCAGTCATGAACAACGCCTGTTTTAACGAACTAAATGTAGGTATACTGCTGAAATCGAGTCCTAACTGAATGGAGGTTTGGGCTATTTCTGGGCGAATTCCAGACATAAAAGTTTGAATGCCGAGTAAGTTGAGAATATCCATCAATTGAAACATTTCATTGGCTACCATCGTGTCCATGATTGGGACAGCAGAAATATCAATAAAAAGCTGTTCTATTCCAAGAGCAGAACACTTTTGTGGCACTTCTTGTAATAATGCTTTTGCTCGACTCGTATCAATATCACCTACAATTGGTAGCACAGCTACTCTTTCTAAAATTGGAATAACCGGAGTACCCAATTCATTTATTAATGTTTGTTGGGCAGTCAAACGCTTGTTGGACAACTCATAGTATTTTTCTGAAAACAGATAGATAAGATGATCGAAAGAGGTGTTATATACTATACTCCACTTTATAATATGTGTTTTGGTCACTACCTCATCATGTTCTTTTGCAAAAAGACCAACATATCCCCATATTGTTTCACGAGTTTTGTTCAATGCCTCAATGACTTCATGTATAGGCGTATTATTTTCAATTCTACTTTTTGCCACTGTCTCGGCCCATAACAATTGTTGCTCTTCTAAAGAACCCTTTTCCTCTAGAAATGCAGAGACAACAGTTTTGATCGTCAAAGCATGTTGTTCTAGTAGAATGTCATCTATTTGTGGATTCGAATTGTTGGAGTAAAAGGCCCCAGTAAAATTGTCTTTCTCAGCAAACCATCGTTCTGTAATATTTCTAGAATTGTTAATTAGGTATTCATAAAGTTGTTCATTAATTGATTTCAATTTACTTCCTTCTTTCTTAATTAACACATTGCTTCTTTAAGTATAAATGTTTCGAAGGAAAAATGGTAGTTTGCTGCCAAACTGAGACTATCGAAAGATTTTACTCTCTCCTTATTGTTTACAATACTAATTAGATTTAACTTAAATATTTAAAAAGCCCATTCGTCAATGAATGGACTTTGAATTATAAGTTATATTTCTAACCTAAAGTGCACCTAAAATGATCTCGGTAAACCTAGTACATGCTGTCCAACAAAACTAACTACTAAATTATTGGAGATTGGCGCTATTTTAAATAACCTTGCTTCTCTAAATTTCCTTTCAATATGATACTCTGCGGCAAATCCATATCCACCATAAGTATCCATAGCTGCATTAGCAGCTTCCCATGCGGCTTCCGACGCCAAATATTTTGACATGTTCGCCTCTGCTCCGCCTTTTTCATTGGCGTCAAATAGAGCTGCAGCTTTATCTCTCATAAGCTTTGCCGCTTCAATATTCATATAAGCTTTCGATATGGGGAATTGTATTCCTTGATTTTGACCGATTGGGCGACTGAAAACGACTCGCTCATTTGCATATTGAACCGCCTTATCTACAAAGTAATAACCATCACCTATGCTTTCGGATGCTACTAAAATTCGCTCAGCATTCATACCACTTAGTACATAACGAAATCCTTTACCCTCTTCTCCAATCAAGTTTTCTACAGGAATCTCTACATTTTCAAAAAATACTTCAGTCGTGGCGTGGTTAACCATCGTCTCGATTGGGCGAATCGTAATATTATCCTTTTGGTCATTCATATCCAGAATAAATAAGCTTAATCCATCTGTCTTTTTGGCAACTTGTTCTTTCGGAGTTGTTCTTGCTAACAAAAGCATTAAATCTGAATACTTAGTGCGAGAAATCCAGATTTTCTGTCCGTTCACTATATACTTGTCTCCTTGACGGACAGCAGTTGTGATTATATTAGTCGTATCACTGCCAGCGGTTGGTTCCGTTACTCCAAATGCTTGAAGTCGCAATTCACCTGTTGCAATTTTCGGTAGATAACGTTGTTTCTGCTCCTCACTTCCATGATTCAGCAATGCGCCCATTGTATACATTTGAGCATGACCTGCCGCTCCATTCCCACCCGAACGATTAATTTCTTCTAAAATAACGCTAGCTTCAGCTATACCAAGTCCGGCACCTCCGTATTCTTCGGGTATCAGCACGGAAAGCCATCCTTCCTCCGTCAGCGCTTTAATAAATTCTTCGGGATATTCATTTTTTTCATCGAGTTTTTTCCAATAATCTTCCGGGAACTTTCCACATAATGTGCGAATACTTTTTCTAATTAGCTCGATTTCCTCGCCTGAACTTTTTGCAGTTACCAAATGAACCATTCCTCCTAAAAGTTTATGAATAAAACAGAATTTTAAAGATGGACGACTTGCTTAATTTCCTCAAGTAGAAACAGGGACTGGATACTTTTTATCATATGGGCCAGCTTTCAATAAATAGCTGGGAGTTTGATGTCCCACTATTTCTTCCAACAGATGGGAAGCTTTCAATAGTTCTTTCAAGTCTACATTCGTCTGTATATCCATACTATGAAGCATATGAACAACGTCTTCGGTACAAACATTACCGGTAGCTCCCGGTGCAAACGGACAACCACCCAGCCCACCAAGTGCTGTATCAAAATGACTAACACCTGCATTCATACCTGCTAGTATATTGGAGAGGCCCATATCTCTTGTATTGTGAAAATGAAGTCCAAGCTTCTGTTTTGGAAACTCAGAACGCACTAATGAAATTAGCTGAAAAACCCTTTTCGGATTCGCCATTCCTGTCGTATCGGCTAATGTCAGTGTGTTTATATTCAATTCAGTAACTTGATGCACGATGGAAACAATCCGATCTGTTGGTATTTCTCCTTCAAAAGGACAACCAAAGCTTGTAGCCAGTGACACATCCAAAGAAATTTTATTTTCGATACAAAGATCACTAATTTCATGTAACTCTTCTAAGGATTCCAAAGTTGTTTTTTGTACATTTTGTAGATTATGAGTTTCACTCACCGAAAAGACGTAGTTTATATTTTTGACACTCAGTTGAGCCGCTCTTTCTGCTCCCTTTAAATTAGGAACTAAAGCAATCAAATCAGCATCACCGGCTGCTTGCTGTATTTTAGAATATAATTCTCCACTATTAGCCATCTGCGGGACTCTTACAGGATGAACAAATGATCCAAATTCAAAGGATTGTACCCCAGCACTTTTCAACCGTTTAAATAAATGTTCTTTTTCCTCTACATTGATTAATTTCTTTTCCAGTTGAAGTCCATCGCGTAGTACTACTTCATTGATATATACTTTTGTCGGAAAATTCATACCAAGTTCTTCCCCCTTGCTCGCATTTCCACTTGATGATAAAAAGTGGAGGATTACTTTTCAATCAGTTGTTGATGGAAACCGAATTCTTTTAATATTGCTTCTGTATGTTCACCAGCCTCGGGCACCGGATTCATTACAATGTCAAATTCCTTCGATGTAACAGGTGGTATAAGTGCTTTTACTACTCCACCTGGAGAATGGATCTCTCTCCAACGTTCTCTAAATTTTAATTGAGGATGATGAATGAGTTCTTTTAATGTATTTAACTGGGCATTAGCAATATTAGACTCTTCCAGCTTAGCAATTATTTCTTTGGCACTTGAACTTTTAAACGTATCTTCTATTATTTCCTTTAATGCTATTTTATGCTGTACACGACTGCTATTTATATTAAAGCGAGAATCATTAATTAAAGATGGATTCTTTAATAGTTCTTCACAAAACTGTTTCCATTCTCTTTCATTTTGAATGGCTAAAAATACTTGTTCCTCATCTTTTACCTTGAACGGACCATAAGGATAAATTGCTGCGTGGCTTGCACCAGTTCTTTTCGGATCAGAGCCTCCATATTTAGAGTAAAGAAGCGGATATCCCATCCATTCACTTAACGCTTCTAGCATGGATATTTCGATTATTGCTCCTTTATTAGTTTCTTTTCTCGCAAACAATGCAGTTAAAATTCCTGTATAAGCATACATTCCTGCAGCTATATCTGCGATAGAAATCCCAGCCCTTGAAGGTGTTTCCTCTGTTCCAGTGATGGACATCAATCCGGCCTCGCATTGTATAAGTAAATCGTACGCTTTTTTATCTTTGTAAGGTCCGTCCGACCCATATCCAGAAATACTACAAATGATTAGCTGCGGATACTTCTCCTTTAATTCCTCCGGGTTGAAACCAAGTCGGTTGATCGCCCCTGGAGCCAAATTTTGTATGAACACATCAGCTTCGGAAAGAATCTTATCCAAAACTCTTTTTCCTTCCGGCTCTTTTAGATCAAGTGTCAACGATTCTTTTGAACGATTTAACCAAACAAAAATACTAGACATTCCGTGAACCGTTTCATCATATTTTCTAGCAAAATCTCCGCCTGGTCTTTCGACTTTAATGACACGTGCTCCTAAATCTGCTAATTGTCTAGTCGTATAAGGTGCTGCTACTGCTTGTTCTAATGAAACAACAGTAATCCCTTTTAGTGGTAACATCGAACTCCCCCTTCATAGTTTTTATGGAATAGACCGGAGATGCGAATCACCTTTAAACACCTTGCCAAACTGGGTCTCTTTTTTCATTAAATGCCAGTATTCCTTCTTCTCGGTCTTGCGAATTAGCACATTTATAGTATTCTTCTAATTCGATTGATAGTGCCTTTTCAATATCTGTTTGAATTCCTTTATCAATTGATTGTTTAAGTGCTTTTAATGAAAGAGGAGCATTTTTTGCGATTCCTTTCACAGCTTCCAACGTTCCCTCGAGTAAACTCGCACCTGGAAATACCCCATTAGCAAGCCCAAATTCGCGTGATTCGGTTGAAGTCATATGTTTCCCTGAATATAAAAATTCCTTCGCCACCTTTATTGGGATAGCTCTTGGCAAAAGCTGTGTCCCACCTGCACCTGGAATAATTCCGATCTTCACTTCAGGCAACCCGATCCTAGCATGCTCTGCAACATAACAAAGATCACAGCTCAGAGCCATCTCCAACCCACCACCTAGCGCAAACCCATTCACAGCCGCAACAGTCGGAAACGAAAAATTCCGGATTGCTTCATATGCTTCTTCAAAAATATCATGCTGAAGCTTCCAATCCTTTTGAGACATTCCCTTCCTTTCTTTTAAATCTCCTCCTACACAAAAACTCTTTTCTCCAGACCCTGTTAAAATTAAAACTCGTAGATCTTTTAGCGTCTCTAAATATTGAAAGCACTCGATTAACTCTTTTCCCATTTGAGTATTCAATGCATTCATCGCTTCCGGTCGATTAAGTTGTAAGACATAAATATTGTCATTTTTATGATCATCAATAAGTTTTATCGTGTCCCAGTTTTTCATAAGTTTCCCTCCGCTTTCTAAATACTATCCTTTAACCTAATATGAAAAGTGCAATCTCCGGGAATATCCATACTAAGGCTAGTACTAGGATGATAATTAACCCAAAAGGCAATACACTTTTTATAATGGTTCCCATCGATTCTTTCGGTACCAATGTTTTAATAGCAAACAAATTCATTCCAACAGGTGGTGTAATTACTGCAAGTTCCATATTAATCACCATGATGATTCCAAACCAAATTGGATCAAATCCTAGGCTCATTGCAATCGGGAAGAAGATTGGTGTTGTGATTAATAGTATGGAAACAACTTCCAAGAAAAAGCCCATAATGAGCCAAATAATACTCATGATTAATATAACTATCCAAGGGGCAACAGAAAGTTCAGAGATAAAGTTAGAGAGATATTGTGGCATTCCTAGAAGAGTTAATGCAGATCCAAAAACCACTGCTCCAACTACAACAGTAAGCAACATCGCACTTGTCTTTACTGATTCAATAAAGACAGTAGGGATCAACCGGGTAGGTAACGTCCGATGTATAATTGACGAAACAATGAATGCGTAAATTACTCCAACTGCTGCTGCTTCCGTAGGAGTGAATATCCCTGCATATATTCCACCCAATATAAATACTGGCAACAAGAGATCAGGGATTGCTTTAAAAAGTATATTTTTGTTTTCCTTTTCAGGAATAGTATTTTCTTCTATTTCTTGCATGGAAAGCTTAAGACTAGGAGCTTTAATAACAGTATAAATAGATAGTAAAATGGCTATCATCAATCCTGGAATAATTCCTGCCATGAACAAATGTCCAGGGGAAGATCCACTTAATGATGCATACAAGATTAAAGGAATACTTGGAGGAATAAGGATACCTAGAGACCCCCCCAGCGCTGAAAGACCATACGCAAGGTTTTTTGTATAGTTTTGTTTCAACATTTCAGGGATAGCAATCCGGCCTATTGTTAACACGGATGTCATACTAGAACCTACAATGGCAGCAAAAAGAGTGTAAGCCGCAACACTTGCCACTCCGGCCCCTCCTCTTACTCTTCTGAGAAAATGATGGGCTACCGCAAAAATTCGTTCCCCACTTTTACCGTGATACATTAGATTTCCCATAATGATGTACAAGGGAATCGCCACAAAAATAAATTCAGATAAAGTATTTTTCAATGTGATTGGTACCTGTATTAAATATTGTGTATCAGCTGAAAATAGGATTGTAATTACTCCCGACAAACCTAGTGCGAAACCAATTGGAACACCTAAAAATAATGCGATAAAAAGGACTGCTAATAATATCAATATGGCGCTCGTACTAATCAATTAATTTCGCCTCCTTTACTGTTGCATCGTTTGGTTCAGTAATAATTTTCAATACATTACCTATTCCAGCCAATATTAGAAGTCCACCACCTATACAAATAAATGAATAAGGAATCCATAAAGGAACAGAAAGTAACGTTGGAGAAACGGATCCTCGCTCGAAGGAGCTAGCTGTGATATTCCATCCGTATATAAGTAATATAGCTGCATACGGAATTACTAATATCACGTTAATTATTCGTAATACTTTATTAGCTTTACCTTTTAACTTATCGAGAAAGAAAGTTACCTTAAGATGTTCATCCTCAATCAGTAAATAACCCATGGAAAAGAAAACGATAAATTGCAAAATATACGATGATATTTCATTTGTCCAGATAGTTGGAGATCTAAATCCATACCTAGCAATCACTTCATAAAAGACAATAATAGCAAGCAAGGCTATTAAAATAGCTAATAAGTAAACAATCGTTTTTTGTACGTATTCGATGCCTTTCAATACACCTCTCATAACGATCACCAACTCTCTTCAGATTTCTCAAAGGACATAAGTCACCCAAGATTATGATGTTTCTTATGTCCTTCAGATCCAAATTATTGTTCGTTTGCTTTCTCTACCAATTCCAATAAGCGCTCGCCTATTTCACCTGAAGATTCAACGTATGCCTTATAACGATTAGAAGCTGCTTCTTTCCATAGTCCCATTTCTGTCTCAGAAGGTGTATATAGTTCTATCCCATGTTCCACCAATTGTTTTTTGTAGACTAAATCTTTTTCCTTTGCTTCTTTTCTTGACTGCTCTTGAGCAATTTCAGAAGCCTCTTCTATTGCTTTTTGTACATCTTCTGGCAACGATTCCCACCAATTAAGGTTTGTAGCTCCTTGAAAGGAAAGACTTAATAAGGTCATATCTGTTCCATATTTAGTTACTTCATACAAACTCCGATCAATTACTGAGGAAGGTCCTGTAGTGTAGCCATCTATCGCTCCATGCTCAAGCGCTTGATATATTTCCTGTGAACTCATACTTACTGGTGAAGCTCCTAGTTCTTCCAACATTAAGGATGCACCTTGACCAAAGCCTCTCATAATCTGTCCTGAAACATCCTTTGGTACTTTGATTGGTTTACTTCCATAGAGTTCCACTGTTCCATAAGACGGCCATCCAATCAATTTCATCCCCAGCTTCTCAAATTGAGTATTAAATATGTCACCAAACTCTCCATCCTCAGCTGTCCACATAGACTCCCAAGAATTAAACAGTAATGGTAAATCCGTAACTTGTAACGGTTTTGCCTCTCCACCTGCTAGAAAACCTGTTGTAATCTGTCCTATTTGAACGCCTCCCGTTGCAAGGGCATCTGGCAATTGTGTGTCGTTATATAGCTGTCCATTCGAGAATGTACTCGGAATTAAGTGAATGGAAGTATCTTTTGTTTTCTTATCAATTTCTTCCGCCAGTACTTCAAAATAAACACCAGTCGCATGCTCTTTCGGTAAGTTATAAGCAATTTTGATTGTTTGTGTTTTTTGATTTTTGTTATCTCCTGCTTTAGCGACAGAATCATTGCCCTTACTGCAACCAGTTAAAATCATTAATAAAATTAAACATAGGAATAAAAGCTTCTTCATAAACATTTAACCCCCTTATTTGTGGTAACGCTTTCATTTATTTCCACAGACTATTTACACAATGCGCTCTTCCTTACTTTCACTCATAAAACCCTTAATGTTTTCAATCCACTCTTTGAGAGAATGTAATTTTTCCATTTCTAGTCCTTGTTGAAAAAAATGTTCCATTTTACTTTTTTGTTTACTATCTACCTCATCACCATAAGCAAAAGTTAGGCAGTCAGACCATTTAGCTTCATATTCTTCTAAATTCATAGGCTTTCCTTTTGAACCAGGTGCGTGCTTAACTTCTTTTTCTATCACTTTGCCTTCTTTTGTTACTACGGACACATACACTGGTAACTTTTCGATTTCCTCGGAATCTGTGATTTCCCCTTCATATTCTGATAGCTGGACGATACCAAAGAGTTTTTGAATTTTGTCTCTTTGCACCATGGAATCTGTAAATGAGTTCAATTGAATTTCTCCATCTTCCAAAGCAGCTAAACAAGTATATTCAGCACTAAATTTTCCTTGTAGACCGGTTTTTGGCTTATGATGAATAAGTGCAGTTAGTCCATTTGGAGGAACCGATACATTTATCTCAACTACTTCACTAAGTTTTAAATTATTTTCCTTTCTTATTTCCAACATCCCATCAATAAAACGGTGGGTCAAATAACAACAAGGGAATTTTTTTACACTTAATCCATTAATCTCATAGTCATGTTGCCCACCAAATATTGTGTTTTGCATGTTTTTGGATAAATGTACAAATGGATCACTACCTGTATAGGCTTGAAAAAAACCTCTTTCCTCAAAAATTTCTTTATTAGCGGTTAATCCTTCTTCAGCCAATAAAACAGCCTGTATTGAATGTTGGGCAGCTAAGCCTACGTGAAGAGGCTTGGTCATCGTTCCAAAATTCTTTTGAAGTCCGCCTGCCATCGAAGCGGAAATAGCAATGGCATTTTGCAATTTTTCTTTATTGAATCTCATCAGATGTCCGCAAGCTGCTGTTGCTCCAATCGTTCCAAGTGTACTTGTAGAGTGCCATCCAAGATCATAATGTTTGAATCCCATCACTTTACCTATCGTTATCATGACTTCTGTTCCTACCACATAAGCAGCTAGTATATCCTTCATAGATTTCTCCAAATATTCACCTAGTGTAAAAATAGAAGCCACTATTGGTGCACTTGGATGCGCCAAAATGGTTGGCGTTACATCATCAAAATCTAACGCATGCGTCGCTGTCCCATTAATAAGAGCCGCATATTCCAATGGAACTTTTTCTAACTCTCCCCAAATAGAGGCCATCGCATAATTCGTAGACTTTTTCATATAAGTCTTTTTGACAACTTCTACACTTGGCTCGTTCCATCCCGCCAACGCGACCGCTATTGTATCAATAATTGCAAGTTTAGAAATCTCAATAATTTCCGTACCTAAACTCTCATAGCTAACAGAACCTATATAATCAGCCATTTGTTCCAAAAATTTTTTTTGCATTTTTCTCCCCCCTTTAATGAATTTAATTAAACCTTTAATTAAAAACAGAATTATTAGTATATTTATAACATTGAAAATTCAATCAGTCTAATATATAGTTTGAATAATACTTATAGAAAAAAACTATAGCTATGAGGAGGTTAGAATGGAGCCTAAAATTCTTAACTATGTCATTACACTGGCCAATGAAAAAAATTTTACGAAGGCAGCACGCAAACTTCATTTGGCACAGCCCTCTTTAAGTTACCAAATAAGTAAACTAGAAAAAGAATTGGGAATACTGTTATTCAATAGAGAAAATGAGGTATCTCTCACTTATGCTGGGAAGGTGTTCATCTCCCATGCCAGACAGATTATCAATCAGTTTCAACAACTGAACTCTGAAATAATTGACGTGGCAGAGATGAAAAAAGGCCAACTGCTTGTTGGAAGTTTAGCCCACACAGGTGCGTATATGCTACCTAAAACAATTTCGAGATTTAAGGATAAATTTCCAGGTATTGACCTTATACTAATCGAGGATACAAGTGTCAATTTACAATTACTGATTTCGAGTGGTCAGCTTGAAATAGGACTCATGTCGATGCCAATCACAAATAATGAGCTCGAGAAAGAAACTATTTTAGAAGAGGATATTTTACTCGCTATTCCGACCAATCATTGGTTAGCTAGTTATGAGGAAGTCGATTTGAAGGATTGCAAGGATGAACCTTTCATATTCATTAAAGAAGGCAACCACTTTAGAAAAAAAACATATGATTTATGTGTACAATCCGGCTTCGAACCTAAGATTGTTTTCGAAAGTATCAATATCAATACATGCCAATCTCTTGTCACCGCTGGAGTCGGAATTTCTTTCGTTCCTAGAATGGTTGTGAACGAATTTCAACTAACAAATAAACCTGTCTACCTCCCTATCAAAGCAGAGAAAATTAACCCAAAGAGAGAAATTGTAATAGCGTATAAAAATGATCGATATCTCTCCAAAGCCGCACGAGCTTTTATAAATACGATGAGTGAGTTATATAATTAAGAGCTAAATAAATTATTTCCTAAAAAAACACATTTTTAACGCCCACCTGATGAACAGGCGGGCGTTTGTCGATACTTTCTTATTAAATATTAGATGAACTACTTCTTATACCGATATTTTTTCCAGTAGCCTCTCTTCTGCCTTAATCCGCTGACCGCTCTCCTCATCGTAAAAGTGGGCACAGTCCATCTCAAAGCCGAGCATGACTTCCTCTCCTGGTGAAACAATCGTACGTGATTCTACCTGGGCGATGAATTCTTGTGGACCAATGGATGAATAGAGGAGCATATCTGAACCGGTCAATTCGGAAACAACAATCTTCGCACGTAAATGCTCAAAACGAGGTTCTCCCTTCAGCCCAGTCTGCATTTTAATATGCTCTGGACGGATTCCCATGACAATCGTTTCTCGATCATAGCCTTGTCCTTTTAAAACTGCTAGCTTATCTTGTGGAACCTTCAGTTCGATACCTTCTGAAACAAAGCGGTTTCCTACTATTTTACCTGAAAAGAAATTCATAGCAGGAGATCCGATAAAGCTTCCGACGAATACATTTTCCGGATAGTCATATACGGTCTTTGGAGTTCCAACCTGTTGGATTACACCGTCTTTCATAATGACAATTCGAGTGGCCATCGTCATTGCTTCTGTTTGGTCATGCGTCACGTAAATAGAAGTTGTTTTAAGACGTTGATGAAGCTTGGCGATTTCTGCTCGCATTTGGAAACGTAATTTCGCATCTAGATTCGATAGGGGTTCATCCATTAGAAACAGTTTCGCCTCTCGAACGATGGCGCGTCCTAATGCGACACGCTGCTTCTGCCCACCGGATAACGCACTTGGTTTACGTTTCAACAAATCCTGCAAGCCTAAAATTTCTGCCGCTTCTCTCACTCGACGATCGATTTCTTTTTTATTGGTCTTCCGTATTTTTAATCCAAATGCGATATTGTCATAAACAGTCATATGAGGATAGAGCGCGTAGTTTTGGAATACCATTGAAATGCCACGATTTGCAGGGGGTACATCATTCATCAGCTTGTCGTCTAGAAAAAACTCTCCGTCCGTAATCTCTTCAAGCCCTGCTATCATTCGTAGCATCGTCGATTTCCCACATCCAGATGGTCCTACAAGTACTATGAACTCCCCATCCTCCACATGTAGGTTAAAATCTGTTACCGCATTCCCTTTTATCGATTTATCATATTGTTTGTTAATGTTTTTCAACAGCAACTCAGCCATTTTACTTCCCCCATTCTTATGATTTTCCGCCTGATTGTAAATTGATACCTTGTATGAAATACTTTTGGAAGAAGAAGAACAGAATGACGACTGGTAAAAGTACAAACAATGACCCTGCCATCAAGTAATTCCACTGCGTATTCATCTCTCCTTTAAACACTTGAAGTCCTAATTGAAGCGTATATAAATTCTCATTATTCACATAGAGAAGTGGTCCTAAGAAATCATTCCAAGCTCCATTGAACGAAAAAATCGCCACGGTTGCCATTGCAGGTTTAGTCAATGGAATGCCGATCTTTCTCCAAATATAGAAATGACTTGCTCCTTCCATCTTGGCCGCTTCAATCATTTCATTCGGAATCGTCATATAGAACTGGCGAAGCAGAAATATATTAAATGCACCGCCAAAAAAAGCGGGTACGACAAGCGGCAAGTATGTATTGACCCAGCCAAGCTTTGAAAATAGAACGTACTGTGGGATAAGTGTCACAAAACCAGGGATCATCATCGTCGATAGAACGATGGCGAACAAAACATTTCTTCCTTTAAACGGTATCTTCGCAAACCCATATGCCACAAAAGAGTTGACAATCACTTGTCCGATTACGACCAAAATAGTAATGGTCAGCGTATTAATCGTGTACAAATCAAATGGAGCCGCTTCCCATGTTTTCAAGTAATTCTCCCATTTCCAATCAGTAGGGAAGAATGTCGGTGGGAAACTCATCACTTCCTTCATCGTTTTCAGGGAAGTGGAAATCATCCACCAAAGCGGCGAAAGGAATAATAGACTACCAATACACAATAAGATAAAATTCGCAATCTTCAGTACTTTCTTCCGATTAGTCATACTTGCAAAATAAGCATCCTTCATTTTTTCGCCTCCCCTTCATAATGCACCCAGCGAGGAGCGAGTTTTAGATTGATCATTGTTAGTACAAAAACGATGAGGAACAGTACCCATGACATAGCCATTGCGTAGCCCATATCAAATACTTTGAATGCTTTATTCCACATATAGTAGTTGTAGAAAAGTAGCGAGTTGACAGGACCTCCACCACCATTGGTCATAACATATGCCTCCTGGAAAATCTGGAAGCCACCGATGAGACTTGTCACTACATCAAAAAAGATAACCGGTGTAATCATTGGTATTGTAATGTAGCGGAATTGCTGCCACGTGCTGGCACCATCTATTTCCGCTGCTTCATAAAGCGACTTCGGTACACCCTGTAGACTTGCCAAATACAAGAGCATTCCACCGCCGACGCTCCAAAGCTTCATTAAAATTAGCGAAGGCTTCGTCCATTCGGGATCAAACAACCAATTCGGGCCATCAATGCCGACCCAACCGAGCATCATATTGATTAACCCCGTGCCCGGGTCGAGTAACTGCATCCATAAAAGATAAACACCAACGCCCGATAAGACCGCTGGTAAGTAATAGATGGTACGGAAAAAGCGAAGTCCGGGTACATCTTGATTGAGTAGAACAGAAAGGAAAATAGCGCCAATCGTTGTAAGAGGAACAGAGAAAGCGACGTAATATAGCGTATTGTAGAGGGATGTCCAGAACAGTTGGTCATCCATTAGTAACTTCTCGTAGTTTCTAATCCCGATGAAATCCATCTGGGAGGTAATATTATAATTGGTAAAACTGGCACCTAGTGAAAATAACAGTGGTCCTGCTGTAAAGATAAGAAAACCGATGATCCAAGGAAGGATAAATATGTATCCAACAAGACCTTCCTGCCGTTTAAAATGTAACTTTCTCTTTTTCATTGAACTATCCCCTTATGTATAGAAAAGGAGGAGAGCATTTCTGCTCCCCTTTTATCTTTATTGATTTTCTTTCACTAATCGCTCGACTGCCGCTTGGGCATCCTGCAATGCTTTTGTAGGAGTTTTCTTTCCTAGCATGACATTATCTATTTCCGGATTGATAAGAGTCGGAAAGTCCGGTGCCTGAAGAGGTGTCGGTGTTAACAATGTGTTTGGCATGTTTTCGACAGCCATCTGGTACACAATTCTGTCCTTCTCTGACATCTCTGCATTCTTAGCAGTTGCCTCTGCAGCTTTTATGTTCGCTACATTGTCATAGTTTTTGACAGCCCAGTATTCTTGCGCATCTTGATCCGTCAAATATTTGATAAACTCCCAAGCTTCCTTTGGATGGCTTGAACCTTCTGGGATTTCAGCTACAAACCCGCCTCCCCAGCTTGTGTGGCCATTACCAGGCTCGCTTTCAGGCAGCATTGCTACGCCAAAGTCCAGTTCAGGAGCATAATCACGGATTTGCGTATTGAATGTTGGAGTGTTGACAAACATCGCTAATTTCCCTGTGAAGAAAGGATTTGACTGCTGACTGTCTATTTGGGATTTATACGAATTAATGACGTTATCGCCGTAACGTTCCTTCCACCCTAATAACCAATCCAACGTTTGACGATTTATATCTGTGTCCACTTCGACATTTCCTTTATTATCCACAACGTTTTGGCCTGCTGCGTTCAACATCCATACGTCATAGTTAATACCAAATAGCGGATAGAATCCCAAACGGTCATATGTATCGCCGTTCTTTTTATCTAATTTTGCTGCGTATTCTTCTAGTTCAGCCCATGTTGTCGGTGGCTTTTCTGGATCTAGTCCAACTTCTTTAAAAGCCTCTTTGTTGTAATAGAGAATACGAGTATCTGTATTGAATGGAACTCCATACGAATCTCCTTCATATAAAGTAGCTTCCCATAGTTCAGGGTAGAATCGCTCAGAAATATCATCTTTCTCTAGAAATTGCGATAAATTCATTGCTTGTTTCTTCTGTCCGCGGAGTGCTGTCGCTTTGATATCATTAATGACAACATCTGGCGGATCGCCGGCTGCTATTGACGCAAGCTCTTTCGTCCAAATATCGCCCCATGGTACGAAAGTATGTTTTACAACAATCTCATCTTGCGAGTTATTAAAGTCCTCGATAATCTTTTCAATGACAGGCCTTCTAATCTCAGACCCCCAGAAACTCCAAAAATCGACGACCACCTTACCCTCTGCTCCTGCCTCCAGAGCAGCGCCCTTATCGCTTCCAACCTGGAAGCCAGCGCAACCTGAAAGAAGCAACATCACTGCAATTAGTGAAAACAACATTCCCTTTTTAAACAACTCTTTCTCCTCCTTCAGGATTTATAACAAAATACATACGACTTCCTTTTCCCTCTTAATCTGACAAATAAACTTATTTTTCTTAAAATAGTTTATTAGTCTTTCTTTTAACTTCTTTTGTACCCTGTTTAAAGAACTAAATACTCACTCTCGTTTAGTTGTATAGTTTTCTACCATCTAAAAAAGTCCATTCATCAATTTCTCGATGAATGGACTTTGAAAAGATAAAGGAATAGTAGTCAAAAACATTTCTTACACAGAGTTAGTATCACCTGATATTTCAATTCTTCAGTAAGTATTGTTCCTTATCGTTAATGATGGCAGTCTTTGCCTTATGATAAGAATCATGTAATTCTTCAATAATTTCAGAAACGTATTGTACTTTCTTGGTAACACCAACTCCTTGTCCTGCTCCCCATATGTCCTTCCAAGCTTTAACGTGGTGATTATTACTACCTGCTGAAAAATCCATCTCATTCTTATCCTTTAGATTACTAGGGTCTAGTCCTGCTTTTTGAATACTTGGGATAAGATAATTCGCATGAATACCGCTGAATACATCGGTATATAAGACATCTTCAATCGTCGATTGAATAACCATCTCTTTATATTCATCCACCGCTAAGCTTTCCTTAGTTGCAATGAACCTGGAACCCATATATACAAAATCTGCTCCCAATACTTCAGCCGCTAGAATATCCTGACCTTTTGAAATTCCTCCAGCCAAGATAATGGGTCCAGCCCAAAACTCTTTTACTTCATGAATAAAGGAAATCGGATTTAAGGTTCCAGCATGTCCACCTGCTCCGCTGGAAACGAGGATCAATCCATCACTTCCTTTCTCTATTGCTTTTTTGGCAAACTTAATATTAATTACATCTGATAAAACTGTACCACCATATTCGTGTACAACTTCCACCACTGGACTCGGATCTCCTAATGACGTGATGACAATTGGCGGCTGATATTTTTTTAAGAGTTTAAGGTCTTCCACATATCTTTTGTTAGAACGATGACTAATAAAATTAACTGCCCATTGAGCTATCTTTTTATTAGGGTTTTTCATCTTTAAATCTTCTAATTCATTGGTAATCTGAATCATCCACTCTTCTAATACTTCACTTGTTCGAGCATTCAATGCAGGAAATGAACCCACAACCCCCGCCTCACAAGCTTTAATGATCATATTGGGATTTGAAATCAAAAACATGGGAGCCATTATAACCGGCAACTCTAAAGAATCTTTAATAGTAGCTATCGCTTTTTTTGTCATGAAATTAGTAGCTCCTTATTCATTATTGGTGAAGAGTGTTTTCTTTCAAGGCATTAGTAGAGATTCACTTTTTCTTTATTTCCCCTTCTATACAAAATAAAGACCCTCGTATTAATACAGGGGTCCAAAGTTTAGCCCAATCTATCCTTCTTTTAAAGAATTGGCTTCCAGTCAGATTGAAACGAGTTCTATTTCATTTAATAATGTATTAACCACATCTTGCGATATTGGTTCCCAGTCAACAATCTTATTAAAAGAATCCAATAAAGATTTGTCTACCGAATATACATCATCAAAACCGTTTGAAAGGAAATAACGGCATAAGTAATGGGTTGCCAAAAATAGTTTCCTGTAATTATTTTGATCTGTAATTTCAAAATCTGCTTCTTCAAGTAACAAACTGGCCGAGTAAATATGATACATACGATTCATTAATTTTTTAGCATGCAATTCCCGCTCTAAACCTTCTATTTTAAGAATACGTTTGGTTTGTTCTTGGATCCTACCGGAAATTGACCTCAACTGTTCTCCCACTCGCCTTGAAAGAGGGTTTTTAATACGATCGAGTCGGACAAATATTTCATTAAAGAAGATATCGCCAACTTTATCTTTGGTTAAAGATCTTAATACATCCAGTGCCAATATATTTGTCGTACCTTCCCAAATGGAGCCTACATGGGCATCACGGACAAGTTTCGGATTTACCCAATCTTCGATATACCCATTGCCTCCTCTTACCTCCATTGCTTCGGCCGTTAAATATCTGGCTCTTTTACATATATAGCCTTTTAGTAATGGGGTTAATATACGTAATAGTGCTTGATCCTTTTCAGAACCTTTATCGGCTTCGGAATATATTTCTGCGGTGTGCAAAACAATTGATGTAGTTGTCTCACTATCAAGTAGAAGTTCAAATAGAGTTTCTCTCATCAATGGAAATTCAGACAGATTATTGCCGAACGAGGAGCGACCACGAGCATATTCCAGTGCTTCTAAATAACTTCGTCTAATCATTCCTGTTGACCTGACGGCATTGGAGAGACGTGATGAATTGACCATAGCCATCATTTGTCTAAACCCATTTTTAATATCCCCTACCTCATATGCGACTGCCCCTTCAAAGCTTATTTCGCCTGAAGCCATACATAGGGTACCCAGTTTATCTTTTAAGCGATTGATACTATATCGATTCAGAGTATTATCTTCCAACTTTCGTGGCACCAAAAACATACCAAGACCTTTTGTTCCAGCCTGACTATTTTCTGGTCGTGCCAAAACTAGAGCAATGTCTGCAGAAGGATTGGAACAAAACCATTTGTCTCCCCATAGTTCCCAATGGTCCCCTACCTTTTCGGCTTTCATTGTATTCGCACCAACGTCGGAACCTCCTTGCTTCTCAGTCATAAACTGGGCACCTGTCCATAGTTCATCCATATCTGTACTCGTAAGATGAGGAAGATATTTTTGTTTCATCTCCTCGCTTGCGAATTTTTCCAATACTCGTGCTGCTGAATCCGTCATACTCATCGGGCAGAGCAAACCAAACTCCGCTTGCGCGAATAAGTACCAAAAGGCATATTTTAAAACATAAGGGAATTCCTCTGGCCATCCCAATACACCAGATTTATGTGACATCGCCACCATACTGAACTTACTGTAACCTAGATGTTCCATTTCATGGTAAGACGGATGGAACTCAATTTTATCAATACGATTTCCTTTAGCATCATAAGAATGCAGTTTCGGAGAGTTTTTATCTGCTGTACGTGACAGTTGATCGAGTTGATTACCAGCAAGTTCACCCAACTCGGCAAGTAGTGGTTTTGCACGATTAAAATCTTCATTAGAAAGATAACGTTTCATTAGAAATAATAAATTTTGATCTTCATCAAAATAGTTGAATCCTGTTGTATCAGGCATTTTTCCGACAAATTCATTTTTATTCAATGAAGCGACTGACATTGAGCATACCCCCATTTTGATAAAAACTATCTTCTATTAAATACATCAAAATACATATTTGTATGAGACTGATGGAAGAGTCCCAGCGAAATCTCATTAGATATGAGTAAATCGATTGGGACATATACATTTGCCATAGTGCTATCCAGTAAGGCGGCCAATAGGGCTTTCACTCCATATTTTCACCTTCGACTTTGGAAACAATAGTAGAGCAGTATTTTCCTACTCTAGCTACCAGAAAAGTATTAAGACCACTACTGGTTCCTCTATTCATCCCTGTTTCCAGGTTAAAACATCAAACTTTGCTAGCTACCTGTACGGTATAATTCGTATTTTCTTCAATGAAATCAAATAACTTTTGACCAACACTTTCTTTTCTACCTACCTCGATTTCTTCTACAATATGGGCAACCAAACCAACAGCTCTAGCCGCAACAGCAAAAGATTTCATTACTCGATGATCGAAATCCATATCTGCTAAAACAGCTCCTATTGCTCCAACCGCATTTAATGTGATTGACTTTCCTTTTTTAGCATTGAACTGTTTACTGATTTCGTTTATGACCTCTGAATTTTTCTTATAAAAGCCAAGTTCTTTTGCGAGTTCGAATAATTTTACTGTTCTCGGATCCACTGGTTTATGGATCGGATGTCCAAATCCCGGTAATTGGAGACCCTGCTCATCGCGATCAGCCAATATTAAAGTGGCAAGCTCGCTAGCACTTTTATTTTCTCCATATTTCTCAAAACCTTTTCCCAACATTTCCGCAACTTGTTCCATTGCTCCAAGATAGACCGAACCAGCACCCAATAAACCTGCTGCTACTGCGGCTTGAACTGCTTCTGGTGCCCCTAAGTAAGTCAGTCTTGTAGAGATGGAGCTTGGTGTAAAACCATGTTCACAAATTGCGACCATGACTGCATTCAGCATCCTTGATTCATTTTCAGTTGGTTTTCTATGTTTGGCACCTAAAAATGCCATATCTGCAAGTGTAATTGATCCCATCAAATCCTCCACAAGGTCATACCCATGCACAAAAATCTTATCTGTATGTGAAACTCCCACTTTTGTTTCAAATTTCATCCTTATTCCTCCTTATATTAGATGGTTACTAGCTCTTTTTTTGAATTATATTTTTTTCTTAATTGCCCAGCGATAATATTTTTTTGGATCTCTGAAGTTCCTTCATAAATTCTTGTTATTCGTGCATCTCGATAAAATCGCTCTATTGGATATGATTGCATATATCCAAGGCCACCATGGATTTGAACCGCTTTATCCGCAATTCTTCCATATACTTCGGAACCAAGTAGTTTTGCCATGGAAGCTTCTTTAATAACATTCTTCCCTTGATCAACCATCCAAGCTACTCTATAAGTCAAACTACGAAGCGTTTCAATTTCTAAATCCATTTCTGCCAAATAATGTTGGATCACTTGCTGTTCAAAAATAGGCTTACCGAATTGAACTCGTTCCATCGCAAAATCTACAGAGAGTTCTAATAACCTTACACAAGATCCTAGATTTCGTGCAGCTAGACCTGCTCTACCATTTGCAAGAATTTTTAAAGCATTTACATAACCCAAGCCCTCTTCACCTAAAACATCTTCAATCGGCACTTCACAATTTTCGAAGAATAGCTCCACTGAATGTGCCCCTCGTAAACCCATTTTCGCTTCATTCTTCCCGATTTTTAAACCAGGGTTATCTTTATGGATAATGAAAGATGTGATACCTTTAGGTCCTTTACTACTATCCGTTACAGCCATAACTGTGAAAATACTGGCAATAGGTGCGTTGGTAATATAATGTTTTGAACCATTTAAGATATATTTATCACCATGACGGACTGCCATCGTTTGAAGGTTTGAAGCATCGGAACCAGCACTAGGTTCTGTTAAGGCAAATGCACCGACATATTCTCCTGAAGCCATTTTGGGTAAATACTTTCTTTTTTGTTCTTCAGTCCCCATTTCGACAATTCCAACAGTGCCTATTCCCGTGTGACCTCCAATAACGGTTGTATAACCATTCGCTGTCTTACCAAGTTCTTCAAAAATTGCACATTTTCCTACCATGCCAACTCCAAGGCCCCCATATTCTGCAGGAATACTTAATCCGAAAAGGCCAAGTTCCTTGCTTTTATCCATAATGGACTTGGGAATTTCGTCATCTTGTTCAATTTGATTAGCGAGGGGATCTACTTCATTGTAGACAAAATCACGTACAGTTCTGGTTATATCTTTTATATCCTCAGATAATTCAAAGTTCAAAATTATTACCTCCCGTTTTTTAGTTCAGTTTTAGTCTTTCTTTTTTATAAGTGAAAAAACGCCAACAGCATTTGCTATGATGAGGCCGTCTTCATCCAAAACCTCTGATTCGACGTATTGTATTCTACTTTTAGAACTAACAACATTGGCTGTGGCGTAAACTGTCTTACCCAATTTTGCTGGGTTAATGAAATTTGTTGTAAGTGATACCGTAGTAACCAGTTCAGGTTGTAAAGATCGCAATGTGGACGAGATGGCTACATCCAATAAAGAAACAATCGCACCACCATGAAGCGTGTTATTAATATTTTTAACTTTTTCGGTTACAACGAGTTTCACACATACATCACCTTTCTCCAAGGAATGAAAGCTAATTCCAAGAGTCTTCCAATAGGGCGAACTCTCAAAATGGTCTTTTAACCAATCCAAGTAATCTGTATCTGTTTTCATCAAACCTTCTCACTCCTTATTGATTTGACACCAAGTATGCGGATTCCACTTCATCCCATACAAATAATCCATCAAGTGCGATTATTCCTTCTCCATCATTTAATACAACGACTGGGTTGATATCCATTTCCTTCAACGTTCCATTTTGCTGGTCAACATAATCAGAAATTTTGACTAGTGCATCAGCAAATGCTTCTATATCTGATCTCTCTTGTCCACGTGTTCCTAAAAGCAATGGATATCCTTTTAACTCCTCCACCATCGTTTTAGCTTCTTCTTTCGTAATCGGGATATGACGTATCGAAATGTCTTTTAAGACTTCGATAAATATTCCTCCTAAACCACAAACTAGGAAACTACCAAATTGCGGATCACTCTTTACGCCTATGAACATCTCAATCCCATTTTTATTTAGCATCTCTTCAAGTAACACACCTTGGATATGTGCGTTAGGGTTATAATTTTTAGCCGCTTCCATTATGTCAATATAAGCCTGTTTGGCTTCGTCAATATTCTGAACGCCCAATTTAACCCCACCGGCATCTGTCTTATGCAAAATATCTTTGGAGATGATTTTGGCAACTAGGGGAAATTTTAGTCCTTCCACATAACTTTCTATCTGCTCCACCGATTGGATTACAGCATTTTCTGGAACTCTGATGTCCAGTTGTTTAAGGAGCCTTTTGGACTCATCTTCCGTCCAAACACGAGTTTTATATTGCACATTGTCCGGCTGATGTGCACGAGAAACAGGACTGCTTAAATCCGTCTCTTTGTGATAGAACTCCGAAAGTTCAACCAAATGTTTGACAGCCAACATTGTGTCATAAGTTGTTTTATAAACAGGAACACCACTTTCGCGTAAAACCTGTCTACCTTTACCAGTCAATTCCTCGGTTCCTGTTACTGTCACAATAATCGGCTTTTCTTCTCGTTTATCTATCTCAACGACACTCCTGCAAATCTGTTCACCTAACACTCCACCAAAAGTAGTTTGAATAACGATAATATCGGTATTGTCATCTCTCACTAAGGTTTCTACTGTTTCTGTTAAAATGTGTTGTTCTTTCAATGCTTGTGCCGTAATATCAATAGGGTTCAATGCTGAACCATAAGAGGGAATAGTGGCATCAATTTTGTCTTTCGTTTCTCCTTGCAATGGTTCCAAAATCAAGCCAAATTCCTCACTGAAATCAGCCATTGCAATTCCTGCTGCGCCAGAGTTTGAAATCGTTACAACTTTCCTTCCATTGGACCATTTTCTTCTGGAGACAATCTTCATGACATCAATCATTTCATCTATGTCTTTAACAGTGATAATACCGTATTGTTTAGCAATTACTTGGAACATCTCTTCTGATCCCGCCAATGAGGCAGTATGGGACGAAGCTGCTTCCTTCCCAATTGCAGACTTACCTGCCTTCAGGATAATCAATGGTTTTCTCAATACTTTTGCACGTTTTGCTACTGTTATTAGATGTTCTCCATTAGGAATCCCTTCCATATAAGCAGCAATCACTGTCGTTTCATCATCTTCGAGCATAAATTCAATTGAATCCACCGTGGTAATATCCATCTCGTTTCCGGTATTTATCACATATGTGAACCCCAGACTTTCTTCTTGAGCCAAACCGAAGACAGAAAACCCAAGTGCCCCGCTCTGTGAAACCAGCCCGATGTTTCCTCTAATAAATCCCTTTTCAGCTTCCATGGAAGTCGCAAACCCCATTGGAATACTATCTTTTACATTTAAACATCCAACACTATTTGGCCCGATAATACGAATATCATTTTCTTGAGCCATCTTTGCCACTTCATCCTGGATTTTTTTCCCGCTATCCCCAATTTCAGCGAAGCCAGAACTGAACAGTAAAATGTTCTTAACATTCTTTGAAATACATTCGCCCATTATCGAAATTAATCGGGAAGCAGACACTGCAATCAATGCCAAATCGACTTTTCCAGGGATGTCCAAAATACTATCAAAACATTTATACCCCTCGATTGAATCATACCTTGGGTTTACCGGATAAATTTCCCCCCCAAAATTACTATGAATTAGATTCTTCATCGGCTTTCCACTAATGGTTGTAAAGTCTGTAGAAGCACCTATAATTGCAATCGATTTCGGATGAAAGAAATCTCTTAATTCTTTAGTAGACATTAATTAAATCCCCCTTGTTTAACAGATATTATTAAACTATTACTTTCATAGATTAATGAACTTTAAGTAGTAATCTCTTTGGAATGAAGTGCGCTCTTATTATTCATTCGAATTACTAATAATAAAATGATCGATATACCAATTCCTATTAAGCTTGAAAGAAGGAATGGGGCAATAATTAGTAAAGAAGTCAGTCCTAAAACAAGTCGAAGCACCTTGCTTCTAATATCTCCTGCCCATAAAACATAACCTTCCAAGGCTGAAGACAGTAAGAATATTCCTATTATTGCAGTTCCTACGACCATAATAACTTCCGGTAAAGGAGCTCGTCCTATTAATGCAGGATTGTATACGATGATGAATGGAACAAGAAAGGTGACAATACCCAGTCGGACTGATGTAAACCCTGTTTTCATCGGATTTGCATCCGCAATTCCTGCGGCTGCGAAAGAAGCAAGTGCTACTGGTGGTGTAATGTAGGATACTGTAGCCCAATACAAAACAAATAAGTGAGCAGCAATTGGGTCAATTCCGAACTGTACCAATGCGGGAGCCATTACCACTGCAAGGAAAATATACACTGCAGAAACCGTCATCCCCATTCCAAGGACAAAACTAGTTATTGCACCTGCTACTAATATAAAGAACATATTATCGCCAGCTACAGAAACTAATTCTCTGGCGAACGAAAATGAAACACCAGTAATCGATAATGCACCAACAATAAAGCCAATTCCTGCTATCAAGCAGGTTAATTCTGAAAGTATTTTACCTGCATCCAATGCCAGGTTATAAAGTTTCTTCATATTGAAACGTGTTTCTTTCTTAATCATCGCAAGTGCAAAAAGAAGAATACATACATAGAATGGTGCCTGACCTTCATTGCGCATAACCACTAATAAGTAAGTCAGCAAAACTAAAGCAGTAAGAAATGGCCATCCTTGCTTTAAAACTGACGAGAAGGCTGGTAAATTTGCCTTAGGAATTCCTTTTAAATTGTTTTTTGCTGCATATCCGTCCGCTTGAATCAGTAGGGCAAAAAAATAAAGGAAAGCAGGAATTGCCGCTGCCATAGCGATTTCCACATAAGGAACGCCAATGAAAGAAGCCATAATAAAAGCAGCTGAACCCATAATTGGTGGGGTAATTGTTCCCCCAGTTGATGCGGTTGCTTCAATAGCCCCTGCATAGTGCGGTGGATAGCCCGCTTTTTTCATGGAAGGAATTGTCATAGCACCTGTTGTAATCGTATTGGAAATGGCACTCCCACTTAACATCCCAAAAAAAGCACTACTAATAACAGCTACTTTCGCTGGACCTCCACGGTATCTACCGAAGAGTGATTGCGCTAAGTTGAAGAAAAAATCTCCCCCTCCCGAAGCTGTCAAAACAACCCCAAATAGCATGAAACCGATTAAAAGAGATCCTACCGTGTCAAATGGAATACCAATAACACTATTCGTACTCATTACATGATTTCTTGCTGTTGTAAGAAAATCAAAAGACTGTCCCGACAAGAAACTAATGGGAATAGAACCTGAAATTAAAGGGTAAAGAGAAAAAGCTGCACTAATTATCATGATAGGAAGTCCTGCTACTCGACGAAGTGCTTCAAGTATAATAACCCAAAAAATAACACTGAATACCGTGGCTAAAGCGGGCGAAATGTATTCCCAACCCTCACTAATAATTCTTTGTGCATTTATACCCATATAAAGCGGAATACTAAATGAAAGAACTACCAATAAGACGTCATACCATCGAACACTTTTATTTTCCATCTTTTTACTAAATGGTTGGATAATAAAGGCGATGGGCATGAACATTGCTATGAGAAAATATAGATAAGCTGAATTAATTGGTTTAATTCCAAATATCCCAAGATAAAATAATTGGTTTACGGTTATTAAAATACCTAACACAGTTAGTACGGTAACTATACCGCCCCAAAACTTTGTAATTCTAGGCTTCATTTTCTACACCACTTTCTTTTAGTAATACGCACCAAAGTTTTACTTTCGATGCGTTATTTCTAATTTATTTAACTAGTTCTTCCTTCATTTTCATCCAATATTCCGGAAAATCTTTTTCGCTAATGTTTTCTTTCTTTGCTTTTTCAATTGTTTGATCCCATGCCTCTTTTAATTTCTTAGAACGCTCAATTAAAGCCTCGTTTTTCTTTTGATACTCTTCCGTCCATAATCCTTGCTCTTCCAAAAACTTAATAGTTCCTTCATGCACTGGAACTCCAAAAGGTTCTACAAGAATACTATCTTTACCCCAGTTATGAAGATTCGCAGCAGCTCCTACCCAATCATCAAATGTTTCATCCATTGCCTTTACATATGCATATATGCTCTCTGCACTTTGGTCTGCATATGAAACTACAGGATAACCATACCCCATAAGTGTTACTGGATTTTCCTTTGTCATGCCCGCACCATTGTCCATTGGGCTAGGAACGACCCAAGGAGCGATTTCCTGAACACGATCCCAACCTTCCGTATCATTCTCATCCATTTGAATCCATTTTATTGGGTCCATACTTTCTAATTCCAGTAGTACAGATGCAGTTGGATTCATGAAAATAACATCAATTTGTCCGTTTTGTAATGCATCGGCTTGACCACCATAACTCGACAATTCAATTTTCTCCACGTCATCCCAAGTTAAATCTGCAAATGCTAAAGCGGCTTCCGCTTTTAGATTCACTGACATGTTGCCGGTGATATAAGGTACTTTCTTGCCCTTTAAATCTGCAATTGTTTCAATACCTGATTTTTCTAGTCCAACAAATCCAAGATAGCTGAAAGGTGCCCAAACGACTCTCATATCTTGTGGACCCCATTCTTTAGTAGCGAATTCATAATTACCCTCAAATGCAAATTGGTATTCATCCCCTAAGCGACCGGTTTCCGCCATACCATTTTTCATTGGTTGCATTCTTCCTACACCACTGGAAGACGGTAAAAGACGGATTTGTGTACCATACTTTTTGGCCATTCCATCTGCAATCGCAGTAGATTCTATATAACCACCTGAACCTACATCATATACACTCCAAACCATTTGATCAGCTAAACCTTCTATTGATCCAGCTTCAGTTGAGACTCCTTTCGTACTTCCTTCACCACCAGCTGCTGAGTTTCCACAAGCTCCTATTATTAATGTGAAAATTAGTAGTAGCAACATTCCTACTTTGTTTTTGAACATTGAATTCCACTCCTTCGATTCAATTTATATGTTTTATTCACTCAAACAATAGTATTATTCATTATTTCTAGTCCAGAATGCTTTCATGAATTCAATAGTGTGATAACGCTACATTGAACGTCCACCGGCTACCTCGATAATAGTACCAGTAATATAATTTGAGTATTCAGAGCATAGGAAAACTACTGCATTTGCAACATCTTCAGGTTGCCCCGGTCTTTGTAATGGAATTTCTAAGATTCTTGCTTGTCGCACATCCTCTGGCATAGCACGTGTCATCTCAGAGTCTATAAAACCAGGTTGAATTGCATTGACATTTATTTGATATCTAGCAGACTCTCTTGCAGCTACTTTCGTCATTGCTACAATTCCAGCTTTTGCTCCTGCATAATTCACTTGTCCCATATTTCCTATCTTTCCGGAGATAGAGGAGATATTTACAATTTTCCCTTTGCCTTGTTTTCTCATATGCAAAGATGCGGCTTGCATACATAAAAACGTCCCTTTCATGTGCACTTGAATGACTTGATCGAAGTGTTCTTCGGACATTTTGTGCATCATCGCGTCTCGGGTAATTCCAGCATTGTTAACAAGGATGTCCAAGTCTCCAAATGTTTCAATAGTCTTATCAACCATTCGGTTCACATCATCTTTGTCACTAACATTTACCTTGCAGGCAATCGCCTTTCTCCCCAGCTTTTCAATCTCTTGCACAACATTCTCCGCAGCCTCCAAGTTCATATCGGCTACCATTATATCTGCACCATGTTTTGCGAGGGTCAATGCCGTATCTCTGCCAATCCCTTGTCCACTTCCCGTTACAATTGCAATCTTATTTGTCAGATTCATATAAGAAGACCTACTCTCCTAATAATTTGATAAAATTAATCAATACTACTTTCCGGTAAGCTGCTTAACGATTTTCATAATTTTATAAACTTCCCTATCTCCCCACAAAAACAGGTTTTTGTTTATTGCGGAAAGCGTTTATTCCTTCTTTGTGATCCTCCGTTTGCTGAAGGATTGTTTGTGCATAGCGTTCTGCTTCCAATGTTTCTTCCAAAGTCCGTTGACTTGATTTATTGATGATTTCTTTCGTGAATATATTCGTGTAGAAAGGCCCTGAAGCAATATGTTCCGCTTTTTCAATTACAGTAGCAAGTAGCTTCTCTTTGGAAATAATCTCATTCACAATACGATTTTCTTTTGCCTCTTCAACCAAAATCATCGATCCACTCAAAATCCATTCTTTAGCCTTATATGGTCCAACTAATTGTGGAAGGAAATAATTTAACCCACAGTCTGGTATAAGCCCAAGTTTGTTGAAGGCAAGCCCAAACTTAGCATCATCCGAAGCATAGACAATGTCTGCTGCTAAAGCTAAACTAAATCCTGCACCGACTGCATAGCCTTCTACCATGGAAATAACGATTTTATCCATGTTATAAATTTTTGATATAACTCCACTAAACAATTTCATATGATTGAAAGTTCCTAGAATGGTTCGATTCCCCATTCCATTTACGCTACTACCGGAACAGAAATTACCGTTTTCTCCTTTTAAAACAATGACCTTCACTTCCGGTGACTTCTCGCATTCTTGTAAAAGTTCTAGTAATCTTTCCCGCATTTCGAGCGTCATTGCATTCAGTTCTTTAGGGTTATTGAGAGATAAAATAGCAACATTATTAGTTAGTTCAAATTTAATGCACGATTCCAATGCATTTCCTCCTTTGTGAACGCTATCATTTATTAGTTCAATCTTTTCCTACATGAAACTCAGCTGACACTTTCACTTCTGCCCCATTTTTTGCATAAGCAACACATACCCATCTGTCATCTTCTTCACCGATTATTTCCCCTGTAATTATTAAGCGTTCTCCAGGCCTAGTCATCGCTTTGAAACGGACAGAAAACTCTAGCAGTTCCTTCTTTGGGAACCAAGTTCCAATTGCTTGGCCTACAAACCCCATAATTAGCATTCCATGGGCGATGACACCACCTAAACCTACCTTTTCTGCAAAAGGAACTACTGTATGAATAGGATTGAAATCACCTGATGCACCTGCATAACGAACGAGCTGAGTATGTGTTATTTCCTCTTTTTCCAATGTTGGAAATTCGTATCCAATATACATTTACACCCTCCTTAATGTCTTTCAATAATTGTTGTGTAGCCAATGATTGCAGTTTCCTTTTGTTGATTTTTATACTCTCTTTTTACAGTATAAAAATCCATGCCTTTCTTTGTTTGGATATCTGCAACTTCGGTTGTAACAGTAATCTCATCGCCAACTTTAATATTTTTCAAATATTCATATTTCTGCCCACCATACAGTACTTTTTCTAGGTTTAATTCCAGCAATTGTCCGTATGGAGTTTTCCCACCCCAAAGATCGATGATTGTTGGAATTGTGGGGGGTAGAATTTCTCCAGATATATATGCTGGATTATCATCACCAATTGCCGCCATCAATTCTTTTACTTTTCCGAGTTCCAATTTAAAAATGAATTCATCAAAAGTCGTGCCTATTTCAATAACTTCACTCATTCAGTTTCACCTCCATATAACCTGTCTAATGAAATCTTTTCAAGAAAAAAAACACCAATTTGAAATATTCGGATTATTTAATTTAAAAAATAAAGACATTCCTTTAAATGACTCATGTTTTTTATATACAAGATATGAGTCTCAATAAAAATCAACTGAAGACTCAAATGAAATCTATTATATAGATATAAACGAATGCAATACATGTAACAACGAGAAAATAGATCCCATTCCATTTATAAGCAACAGTTATTCCGTGTGCTTTAACATTTTGACTAATTATTATATTCAATGCGTTCATAGGACTAATCGATGCAGACAACATCCAAGAAAATATGCACATAAATGCAATAGTAATCGGGTTATAGTCAACTCCAGACCCAATAAGTGTCGTTAGAATCATTGGAATAGAAATAATCTGGTGTACACCTATCATCGACATCGTTACGACAAATATTAGAACAAACAGGAAAAGTATTGCTAATGATTCCTGGATTGACCATTCAATTACTTCACCCAATACGTTAACTAACGGTGTGTCCGCAATTGCATTCCCAAACAATCCTGCACTTAAAAATAGTGTGATTTCCATCCTGTACCCTTGCAATAAATTACTTTTAAAAGTGATACATTCGTTTTTTACAACACTCCATTTATTTCTTAGTAAAACCCAAACTAACGGAACGATAATACATATAAAGCTTACTAAAAGTAACATTGGTTTTTGCAGTATCGCTTCCATTCCTATTAATAGAAGCAAAAGACCTAAGAAAAAGATGAGTAGATAAAAAATGTACTTGTAATGAGATTTATCAGCATTTTCCTTTCCAGGTAAACGATTCGTTTTTATTAAAGCAACTGCATTTGGCCGAAGTAATAATGTTGCTACGATGACTTGAATGAATGCAAACAATACACCTACTAAAATGTAGGACATATAAGAAATATCTAGTAAGTAAATAATTAGACCTACAGAAGCAAAGAATGGTGACCAGACGATAGTAGACGTAAAACCTGTGTAATAGGCACTCGACAATGTTTTGGGTTGAATCCCGATATTCTCGACTAAACCATGAACCATGCGTAAAGAACCCATGTTTAGGATTGGTGCCATCAAGAGCATAAAGGAACTTACACCGTAAAAGTTTTTACGTTCATCATCTATATTACTCGTAAAACTCATTACAACTGGATCAATAATTCCTTCCCATTTCAATGGTATTGAAATAAGAGGAGCTAATATTAAAACCGCTAGCAAGGGCAGGTTTTGTGAAATCCCTTCGAATAACTCTAAACCACGGTTACCATTTATTAAATGGATGACCATTCCGGTAATAATAAGAACGATTGTAAACGTTCGCATTTTTTTCTCTGTCGTTAAAACTACCACGATATAAACTGCGACTGTTACAAGAAGAAACAATAGGCTTATAACTTTATAAGAACTATAGGAGTCTATCATGTATAGGAAACACATAATCATGATGAGAGTAAAACGTAACATTTTAAACCCTCTCTCTACTGGATTCTCCCAGTTGTCGACCTATCAACTTAACTAAAAAAATAGTAAAATGATGTGAAATTTAAGTAGATCACCTTTAAAAGTTGACTCGATTAAATGAATATCTACTTTTTAAAATGGCAAAACCTTCACATTTGGATAAACAAGATGTTAAGTATCTTAATTTTGAAGATTTTCGATAATTGTTGTAATTCCTTGTCCTCCGCCAATACATAATGTTACGAGTCCGTATTTTGACTTTCTTCTGGACATCTCATGAAGTAACTTTGTCATTAGTATCGCTCCAGTGGCTCCGATTGGATGCCCAAGTGCGATTGCTCCACCATTTACGTTCACTTTTTCAATTTGCATACCTGTTCCTTTGATGACAGACAATGCTTGTGCAGCAAATGCCTCATTCAACTCAATTAAGTCAATGTCTTCTATTGTTAAACTGCATTGTTTTAACGCTTTTTGTGTCGATGAAATTGGCCCAATACCCATAATTTCTGGAGAAACACCACTCACAGCTTGAGCTATAATTTTCGCTTTTGGTTGTAAGTTATATTCATTCATTTTTTCTTCTGACATCATAAGAACAACTGATGCACCATCATTTCTTCCACTTGCATTCCCGGCAGTAACAGACCCACCTTCTTTAAAAACAGGTCGAAGTTTTGCCAATTGTTCTTTTGTAGATTTCCGTGGGTGTTCATCCACTTCAAACAAAGTGCTACTATTTTTCCCTTTTATTTCAATTGGAACGATTTCGTCTTTAAAACGCCCTTCAATGATTGCAGTCTCAGCCAGTAATTGACTTCTCACTGCAAATTCATCCTGCTCTTCTCTTGAAATCTTATATTGTTCAGCCAGATTTTCAGCTGTATATCCCATTGTTAGATTTCCATACTTTTCACTAGGTTGTGAACATGGTTGACTTTCTGTGTTCGGATCCAATAATAATCCATTTCCAACTCCAAAACCATAACGTGCTTTTCGGATATAATAAGGCGCCGTACTCATACTTTCCGCTCCACCTGCAATTATTACGCTAGACAATCCAAGCTTGATTTGCTGGTCTGCATTATTAATCGCCTGTAAACCAGATCCGCATTGACGATGCACGGTATAACCTGGGACAGTCACTGGCAAGTCTGCTCCAAGTGCCGCTAAACGAGCCAAATTTGAAGTGTCTGCGCTCTGTTTTGCCTGACCCAAGATCACTTCATCCACTTCGATTTCAGTATTAACTCTTTCCATTAACTCACGTATAACTTTTTCCGCCAAATGGTCGACCGTAATATCTTTTAATGAGCCACCCATCCTGCCAATTGCTGTTCTTACGGATTCAACAATAAAGGATTCACTCATTTTTCATTGCTCCTTATTTTTATAACCGCGTTTTAGTTCACTAGCGATTATATTTCTTTGAATCTCAGAAGTACCTTCATAAATTTTTGTAATTCGTGCATCACGATAATATCTTTCTATCGGATAATCTTTCATATAACCCATTCCACCATGGATTTGCAACGCAAGATCTGCTACTTTGTTATATACTTCAGATCCAAAAAGCTTGGCAATTGAAGCTTCTTTTACGACCCTCATATTTTGATCTGCCATCCATGCAACACGGTACGTTATTGACTTTAACACTTCGATTTGCATAGTCATTTCAGCAAGCATATGTTGAACAGCTTGTATATCAACGATTTTTTGATCGAATTGTTCGCGTTCATGAGCATATTGAAGCGAATGCTCCAACAGTCTGATACAAGATCCAAGATTCCTAGCTGCTAAACCCGCCCGTCCATTTGCAAGAATTTTTAGCGCATTAATATAACCCTGGTCTACTTCACCTAACACATTTTCCACTGGGACTTCCATATTGTCGAAAAACAATTCAGCTGAGTGAGAACCTCTTAATCCCATTTTCTGCTCAACAGCCCCAACGATAAATCCAGGCGTATCTTTCTCGACAATGAACGAAGTGATTCCTTTAGCACCTTTTGAGCTATCAGTGACAGCCATTACAGTAAATACATGACCTTCGACAGCGTTTGTTATATAGTGCTTAGATCCATTTATCACATATTTATCGCCTTTTTTAACAGCAGTCGTTTTTAATTTTGCTGCATTTGACCCTGCACTTGGCTCAGTTAAAGCAAAGGCCCCAATCCATTCACCTGTAGCCATTTTTGGTAAATACTTTTTCTTTTGTTCTTCGTTCCCAAGTTCCACAATTCCAACTGATCCAATGCCGGTATGCGCTCCAATAAGTGTAGTGAAACCGTTGTGAGTTTTTCCTATCTCTTCATAGATTGCACATTTGCCAACCAAATCAAGACCAAGACCACCATATTCTTCAGGTATACTTAGTCCAAAAAGTCCCATTTCTTTTGACAGTGCAACTATTTTTTCCGGAATTTCATCCTTTTCTTCTATCTCCATTGCGAGTGGTTCCACTTCTTCTCGTACGAATTTTCTTATAGCATCCTTTAATAAAATTACGTCTTCTGAAAAATTAAAGTCCAAATTTATCTCTCCCTCTATCTATTACTAAAGTTCGCTTCCCTTTTTTCCAAAAATGCTAAAGTTCCTTCTTTTTTATCTTCTGTACTAAACGCCACCACTTGGGATAATTTCTCAATCCACATCGCTGATCCTGAATCCAAGTCAAAACCTTTATGTAATGCAAGTTTGACTAGTTGAACTGCCACCGGACCTTTTTTCATTATGTCTGAAGAAACTTTTTCAATGGTTTTAGTAAAACTTTCTTCTTCAGTAATATAAGTAACTAAGCCTATTCGCTCCGCTTCTTCTCCATCAATTATTTTGCCGGTCAAGATCATGTCAAGCGCTCTTCCCTTACCGACAAGCTTCGCAAGACGGACCGTGCCACCTGCACCAGGAATAATTCCTAAGTTTAGTTCTGGTAGTCCAAACTTTGCATTCTTTGATGCAATTCTGATATCGCATGCAAGAGCCAATTCACAGCCACCACCAAGTGCATAACCTTGCACAGCAGCAATCGTAACTTTGCTAGAACTTTCAATTTTGGAATATAAACCTTGCATACCAGGAGCAAGCATTTCAAGTCCCTCGCGTTCATGAAGCTGTTTAATATCTGCCCCTGCAGCAAACGCCTTCCCACTAGTAGCGTGAATCACGATTACCCTTACATCTTTATCTGACTCCGCATCAGTGAATGCAGAATCCATTTCATTAAGTGTTTGCGAATCTAGTGCATTTCTCATTTCAGGACGATTTAATGTAAGCCACATGATACCGTTCATTTTTCTTACAATTATATTTTCATAGTTTTTCACTTCAACGCCCCTCCCCCTCCGTTGAATATTCATAAAACCCGCTGCCGCTTTTCTTACCGAACTTTCCAGCTTTCACATATTTGGCCAGCAGTGGACTAGGACGGTATTTTTCGCCTAATGTATTATGCAAATACTCCATATTTCGTAAACGTGTATCGAGTCCTACCAAATCGGCAAGTTCTAAGGGACCCATAGGGTGATTAAGGCCTAATTTTATCGCTTTATCGATATCTTCAGCAGATGCTATACCTTCCATCAACATGTTCATAGCTTCATTGCCAATCAAGCAATTCATTCTAGAGGTAACAAAACCAGGGAATTCATTCACTTCCACAGATTCTTTTTTCATCGATAAAGCAATACTTTTTACGAATTCTACCGTTTCATCTGATGTCTCTAACCCCCTAATTATTTCAACCAATTTCATTTTATGGACTGGATTGAAGAAATGCATTGCAACCACTTGGTTAGGTCTTTTTGTTTGTGCACCTATTTCAGTAGGGCTCATTGTCGATGTATTTGTTGCCAAGATGGCTTCAGGCTTGCAGATATTATCTAACGCACGAAAAACTTTGATTTTTAAATCCATTTTTTCCAAAACTGCTTCTATTACTAAATCTGCATCTTTAGCTGCCAGAGTTAAATCCGATTCATATAAAAGGTTCTCTTTTGCTTCTTTATATCGCTCTTTTATCAAATAACCATGTTGTAAACTCAGATCAAGCATTGCATTAATCTCAGTCTTAGCTTCCGCTAACTTTTCATCATTTAGATCGTTCAAGAAAACTTTATACCCAGATACCGCACTCGTATATGCGATTCCTTTTCCCATAACGCCAGCACCAACAACCGTAATTTGCTTCATAATTTAACCCCCTATTTTAGATTTAGTTTTTAACTGTTTTGATTAATTCCTATCACAAAATATCTATTACTTTTCTAACCTTCTAATCTTCCTAATAATCGTAGATGCATCTACTTCTAGAACTTCCGCTATTTTTCGGGAGGAGGCTTCCGTCTGACTTACTTGGGCAATTAGCTCCCTTTCTAATTCTTTAACAGCTTCTTTTAGAGGCATTATTCTATTTACTACAATTGGTTTTTGCTGATTGATTCTTGATACTTCCGCCTCTTTTAATATGCTTTCTAATTGTTCAGATGTTATAATTTCTTCTGGTGCTTTTACAAAAATCTGTTCAAGATAACTGATAAGTTCCTGAACATTCCCTTTCCAATCCGCTGAAATAATAACTTTTAAAGCTTCATCATTAAACTGTATTGATTTTTTATATTTCCTTGAAAATACGCTTGAATAGACTTTGACTAGTTCAGGAATATCATCTTTTCTTTCGCGTAAAGGGGGTATTGAAATTGGTACAACATTTATTTTATAAAAAAGTTTTTCCCTAAACTTTCCTTTTCTTATGAGATCTTCTAGACTTTTATTTGTTGCTGCTATGATTCTTACGTCAATTTTGATTGATTTTGTAGAACCAATTCTCTTGATTTCTTGTTCTTGCAATACACCAAGTAATCTATCTTGTGATTGAATGGACAACCTCTCTATACCATCCAAAAAGATTGTTCCTCCATTCACGAATTCAAAAACTCCAGCCTTGCCGTTAGTGTTTTCTTCAGTGTCTGCGGTGTTAACGTAGCCGTAAAGTTGCCTATCCAATAAATCGGACGTCCCCCTATAACAGTCCACTTTGGCAAAAGGTTTATCTTGTCTAAGACTTGACTTATGAATAAAATTTGCAACTTTCTCTTTTCCAACCCCCGTTTCACCACTAATCAAGACAGGAACATCTACTTTGCCGATTTGATGTACCTTTGCAACGATATTCTTCAACTCTTTTGAGATAGCGACGAATTCCTCTTCGCCTTTTTCGTCTTTAAGGTTACTTAAGAGGAACTGAGTTTGATCATTTTTTCGTTGCAAATTATAAATTTCAGTCATATCTTTCACATTTACTACTACTCTTTCCACGACATTATGTGAATCTTTAATAGGAATTAAGGAAATGGATAATGAATTATTATTAATCATATTATTTTCTTGGAATTTGTAAGTTTTTCCTTTTTCCACTACCTCTTTAATCATTTTATGGAAAGTATCGTTCTTCTTCTCTTCATTTAAATCTCTATAATATAAGGTATTAAAACTTTCATTACTTTTAATGATATTTCCTTTTTGATCTGTGATACATATGCCATCACTTGAGTTACCCATTATCGTCTCCATGTCTTTTACTAATTGTTTAAACGAATCCAGTTCATATGAAAAATAATCTATTTCAGAAATGTCTTGAAAAACACCTACCGCCCCGACTAGTTTTTTATTTTCATAAATAGGAGAACGATGGGTCAGGTATAACCGGTTACCCACCCTATACTTTTCTGTGGCCCTTTTTCCCGTTTGCAGGACATTTAACAAGCCACTCGGAGAAACTACATCATTCAAAAATTTCCCTATTGCGATTTCTTTTGTAGTAAGTGCCATTTTTTCCGCTTGCTCATTTATCGATGTGATGAGCCCTTCTAAATTGATTGAAATAATTCCATTGTGCGTGGAATTAAAAATAGCGTCCAAACGGCTACTTTCTGTTTTATTCAGTTTTGCAAGTGCTTCTAAATAATCATTTTTTGTTACAAAACCTATTATCCTTTTAAACCCATCAACTACAGGTAATATTTCATGATCTGTAAAATCAATATTTTGTATTAGCATATCTTCATTAATTAAATGAAAACTGGATGTAATTACACTACTTAAGACTTTGTTTTCTAAAATCCCCCTTAACAAGTCTTTATACGTAAAGTACCCAGTCAATTCTTCTCGAGCATTGAATACAAGTCCTCCTTCCTCTTGACTATCTAGAAATTTCTCAGCAACTTTTTCAATGAAATCGTTTTCATAATATCTTATTGAATTCTTTATCGTTATTTCGTTAACTCTCATTTACTACACACCTTTATGTTAAATACTTATAATCATTTGAATAAAACTCCGGTCTTCCGAAAATTAAATTAATTCTAAATATTTTATCAATTCATGTTTTTCATTATATACATACTCTCCAACTGTTGCAATAGTGCAAATAAAATTAATTTTAAACATATTTTTTGATATATTATCATAAATAAATTTTTCTTTTGCAGTTATATCGCAATTATCGTTGCATTTTTGCAACACTCAGTTGGATTTAGAAATTCTTTTTCATCATTTTGACTTCGCCTACTTCAATGCGTGCGCAATCTTATCCCAACCAATAAAACTCTATAAAAAGAAAAAAAGCCCATTCATCAACTTCTCGATGAACGGACTTTGTATAATAACAAACAAAAAACTATTCCCTACCCAAAAACATCTTCCTACTCCGTCCACTTCGCCTCACAGCCAAAACACTAACAAAATAAGCAACCAGAATCCCAACAAAGTCTATTCCAACATCCACCAATCTGCCGTTTCGATTAAAATAGAGCTGAAGAATCTCCGTAAAAACTGCGAATGTGCCTGTTACTAAAAGAGCAAGACCCACCCTCTTCCACCAGCGAAAATATAAAGTATACAATAACGCAAACGTCATCATATGACCTGTTTTTTGTATGATATAAAATTGGCTTGATAGCTCAATATCACTCGTAATGAATAGATCCAGATAATTGGGAGAAGGTTCAAAGCTAAATTGAACAACTTGGTCATACAAAAAGATATAGGCATCTGAAGTAGTTGTCGCAATTAGAATCCAAGCACTCCACAAAATAGTAAGTAGAGGGTATATCATACGGAATCATCCTTTCCTCGCATTGGCTTCCGTCCCTGTCCATAGCCTACCCATCTACGCGATTTCGAAACAAAACCACGACATAAACCAAAATTCCAACGAATGCACCCTCACTATCTATTAGCACATCCCTCACTTGTGCTCCTCTTCCGGAAACAAAAAGCTGATGCAATTCATCCGAGATGGCATACAATATGCAAATGAATAATGCCAGTCCCCCCGCTTTATATCTATCTATTCCACTTAAGCGCAAAGAACGCATTACAAGTACGCCTAGCACTAAAAAGATAAAAAAATGAGCATTCTTACGGACGAAATGATTTACGTTTCCAACAATAAAGTCCGAATGAGGAGCTACTTTTTCAACCGCCGCAACTATAACCTCGGTAACTCCTATGCTCAGCTCATTCGACTCATTGGCCGGTTGGTGTGAAAAATAAAAAATTAACGCCATCCATAATAAGACTGCTGTACAAGAAATAAATTTATTCATATTTAACTCTCTCTTCTATCATTAACCATATAATAACTCTACTTTTACTATATCAGATAACTTTCTTTTCTATCTATAAAGATTCATTATTCTGTAAAATAAATTCTAATAAAATGATAAATTATCCTTAACGAGAGAAAAACCCCCGAGAACACGACAAAAAAAAGATGATGCACTGACAACCAGCATCATCTTTTATAAGAAACCTAGCTTTCCTAGTAATAATCCTTTCTAATTTTGAGATATATCTTGTACCAAAGGGCGAACCTCCAAATAATCCATAGGTGCATTGTATAATTGAAAGCCTTTATCTTTAGCGATAACCTTTGCCATTGAATACGCTTTTCGTTCCTTTTCTATCTTTTCCTCTAGCAATAAAAAGACCTTCACTTGAAATTCTTTCTTAAGCAAAGATAATCGTTGGACTATTAGATCTGTCCACTCTTTACTCTTTTCAATAGTAAAGGGGGGATTTTCCCAAAAGATGCCATCTATATAAGGGGCCGTTTCCAAGACTACTGTATTTAATCCATTGTTTTGGATTAGTAAATGGTTGGGATAAAGCATCTTTAAGATATGAAGAAAATTTACAATTGCCTTCAGTTGTATGCTTTGCATATTTGGTGGAAGAGCCTGACTTTCTATATCTCCGATAGTGTCTAGAAACAATCCATCCGCTTCTATTTCCTCCAGATGATGTTGTATATTTTTTAGTAAATGTTCCATCCATTTTTTTGACTTTAAATTGACTAAATAAGTACCAAATTCATTGTTCTTCAAAGGCTCTCCATCCACTATTAAGAGGTCTTCTTTTGTTAAATCCTGAAATACAGAATCAGTGGGATGAACCTCTAATAAACTTAAATAAGTAAGAATAACTTTATTAGTATATTTAAGTTCTTGAAATTGAGGAATTGTATACGCTTTCGGTTCCACGATAATTAGATCAAATGAAGACAACTCTTTCATTTTGCCATATCCATAATATAAAGCATAATTCTTAGCTAAAAGCATTCGTTCTTTTCGATTGCTTGTCTGCCTTGTCTGTAAAGCAGTTCTACTTTGCTTTTTACTTGCTGCATATTCCTCCACCATTTTTTTAAGAGGAGTCGCTAAAATCTCACTATATTCATTTAAAACGTTAGTTTCTTTTTGACGAAGTTTCTTTACTGGTCCTACATTAACGAACCCAATTTCACTTCTAATAGGTATGGATACCATCGAAATTTCCCCCTCTGTAATGAGTGAAACCTCAGAGGGGAAATATTCTTTAGGATACATTGGTGGAAATAGAATGTTCTGTTTTTCATAAGGTAATAGTCCGCTATAAGATGGGGTGATAATTGTATTACGTGTCGATTTTCTTACAGCTTTCAGCACGTAAATCTGTTGGGAAGAATCGAATATATAAAACGCATAATTTTTAGCGTTAACAAAATCTTGCATTTTTATTAACATCATATCCAGATTTCCTTCTAATCCTTCTCTAGGGTTCAAGGAATCCAGAAAGCTCTTTGTATGAATTGCCTTCTTTTTAATCTTTGAATAATACCAGGTATACAATAGGATAGGAGCACAAGTAAGAGCAATTATGAAAAGTAAAGTCCAGTTACTCATCAGTAGCATGATCTTCTATCTCATTCTCCAATTGTATAGTCGGATACTGCTGCTTATCTTCAAATCCAAGTGCTATATGTTGAGAGATGTCCTTAATTTTTATGGAAAGTTTAGTGATTTGTACTGTTTGGTATAGACTAAAAGTTAATAAGATCAAACTAGAAAGGAAAAATAGTAACGCTGGGGGATAGTTAATACCAAGTCCTCTAGCAACACTATCAAATAATGAAGGATTGCTCGATATAACTAAAATAACGATTAATCCTCCAAGCCATATAACAGAGTTTCTTTCACCTATCTTATTCCTTAATAGTAAACTAATAACGAACGTGGCAAATAAAATTGCACACCCAATTATAAATATCTGGAGCATACTATTCAATTTAAATCGCCACCAACCTTAATGAATCCCTTTTTCTTAATTACGACGATAAGAATACTTAACAATGTTTGAGCCATGTAAATAACTGGTTTTAATCCTGTCGCATGGATTTTACTTTTTCCGTTTTGTCTATCAAACATGTTGACGGGTATTTCTAATATGATTAGCTCCCGAAGTAAGATGTCTATGATAAAGTTACTATCCGGTAAATCATAAAAAAACTCGCTGGATTTGGTAAACTTTTCATAAACATTAGCTTTATATGCTTTAAAACCAGACGTAGGATCTGTAATACGCTTATTGGTAGTTAAATATATAATGAGTTGAAAAAAGTTGATGGCAATCATTTTGCTAAATCCTATTTTCATATTCCTTTTTTGAAGAAACCTTGATCCAATGACGACGTCTACATTCTCCATTTGTATAGCTTCCATCATGTCGCTAATATTGGTCGAATCGTGTTGGCCATCCCCATCAAAGAAAATAACATATGGATAACGTTTCTTTTTGGCATATTTAAATCCAGTTTGAATGGCAGCTGAATAGCCCAGATTTGTAGGATGACTAATAATCTCAGCCCCGCATTCCTTTGCTTTTGTTGCGGTTTGATCAGTAGAGCCATCGTCTATAATGACAATATCAAATGGACTATTTAAACTCTTTAAAGTGTTAATCACTGTTAACATATTTTCCTCTTCATTAAAAGCTGGAATAATTATTAAAAAATCATTCAATTGTTATTTCTCCTTTCTTTACCATACGAAGAAGGTTGTTTATGAAATAGAAAAATAGAACTCCTCCACTTAATGAGGAAGAAACCGCTATTGCATATCCTATGCCCGATGCACCGATCCATGGAACAAATATAAATAATAGCCCTATATTGATACAACTTCCTATTAGACCAATAAGTAATGGAACTTTCATACTCCTCTGAGCAACATAATATCTTGTGCAAAATACGTATAAACTTTGCCCAATAATCGATAGACCATAACCTTTCAAAATTTCACTTGTAAGCTGTACAGAACTTACTGTGAAAGAACCCCTCAAAAAGAGAATACTAACTATTTGTTCTGAGAAAAACACAAAAATAAACGAAATAAAACCAGAACTTGCAATCACCAATAAAAGCGATCTAACTAAATCACGTTTTAATGAGACTAAATCATTTTTCCCAAGATGAAGGCTGATAGTCGGTAATATAAAAGTAGTAATTGCGGCAATGAATACCCATAACGGAAACTGAGATAAGCGATATGCATATGTTAATGCAGCAATTGTTCCAGTCTCGAGTGTACTTGCAAAAAATCTTTCAGCGAGGAGCCCTGCTTGAGTAAAAAAAAGAATAAGCCCATAAGCAGAAAATATTAAAAGTATCTTCTTAACTTCCTGAAATGCAGTTGTTATTTGAAATATTTTCAAAGACCAACTCCACTTTTGTTTCTTTAAAATATAAATCCAGGTCATAGTAGCACTTAGCAATGTTCCCAATATGCTTGCATAAGCGAATACTTCTCCCCCAATAATTTGTGGTATATCTTGCCACTTGCACCATAGTAACGCGATTAGGAGTACAAGATTAAAGATTATGGGTGTAATAGCTGGAAAGACGAATTTCCTAGATGCCTGCAATATGGAAGACCCCATAAGCCAAAGAGGAGCACAACATATTATCGGTGACATAATTAGGAAGTAGCTAAAAACGGTCGATGAGTACGTATCATTTCCTATAGGAAAATGGTGGAATATAGGTTGAAAGAGAAATAGGGAGAAAAACATTAGTAAAAGGGTGCCCGTTAAGATCACTGCCACTGTTTTTTGCACAGTTTGTCGATACAACATCGGGTCTTTACTTAGAGTAAGCCTTGTTAGAATGGGTATACAAGCAACTCCAATCGCAGCACCTACTAGATTATTTCCTAGAGTATCTGGCAAAAAAAATGCCAGATTAATTGCATCTGCAATACCACTAGTTCCAAAATAGGAAGCTAGAACAATATCTTTTATAAATGCAACAAAGGCAAGTAATAGATTAAAGAGTACAAGCATATGTACTAGCCAGAAACTTTTTTGTTCTTTTTCCATTACTTCCAACCTGCTTCCCCCAGTCTAAATTGCTTCATGCAGGCTTTGATATTCATTAATTACTTGTCCGAGCGGAGCAAATTCAAACTCATTAATAAGCATTCTTAGTGATTGTTCCGTTGAATGTAGTCGATAATATTGGATAATTTTTATGAACCAACTTGTTTTCCATCTAGGTATTTTTGCATCTATTTCCCACGGATGGATATATACCATACCAGGTCGCGTTTTATTAATGGATCTTAATAATTGAATAATCATTTTGTTAGGAAAGAGTCTTAAATAGAATCCCCCGGCAAAAGGAATAGAAACATGTCTATTTAATCTCATAATGGTAGGGGGGAATTCTATTAAATTCAGTTTTTTTCCGGTTATAATCGGCTTGAATGGCTGTAGCGGAATCCCATTTATGCCAGACAACGGCGTTTTAAAGGGCTGTAAGCTTGAATCACAGATAATACCGTTTTTCTCCATAAAGGAGAGCACCTCTAATCTATCCTGTGATATAGACCAAGAAGGGGCACGATAATATTTTATTTTTTGTTTTGATATGTTTTCTAGTATTCTGATCGATTGTTTGAAATCCTTTTTAAACTCCTCAATAGTCTGCGATGATACTAGCCGATGATTCATCCCATGCGAACCAATCTCATGACCACGAGCGACAATTTCTTTTACAAGGTGTGGAAAATTTTTTGCTACATCCCCTAGTATAAAAAACGTTGCTTTTACTTGAAGCTCGTCAAATAGATCAAGGATTTTCATCGTATTTGGATAAACGGTTGACGGTAGTTTGTTCCAATCCTTCTTTGCTATATTTAAACCATTTGTATGATACCAATCTTCGACATCTACTGTTAATGCGTTAATCATCAAATTACCTCCTATCGTGTAAAGAAAGTCTTTAATGCTTTTACGTTTAGTGTGAATAACAAGCAACTAAAAATCCATATAACCCCTGGAATTGGATCATTAATACTAAACGTATCGTCATATAAACGTTGTTTTTTTCCAGAAAGAATAGAAGGTTTCATCTTCAGTCTTTTCGGATTCCATAAAAAATGAAGAACATCTCCCGGAAAGAGCCACCTGCTCCTTCTTCCTATCTCATAGTGAGTTGGAACCGATACCTCTTCACCTTGAGCTAATTGGTACAGCAAATAAGGAAAATCTATACCACTTTGGATAGACAAGTCTAAAGAGTTCCAAAAACGAGGATTAATCTCCAATAATATCGGTACATTCGTTCTTGAATCCATCATATACTCAACTTCAACAATCCCACTCCAACCTAGGGGTTTTAATAACTTCTTACTTCGTTCAATCAAATCATCATAAATAACACTCTCTTGTACTGTGCTAGGTCCCATTGCAATCGGAAAATGTCTAACTTCTCTTTGAACAAAAGATGCTCTTATTTCATGATTACCATCGTAAAGTAAACAAACATCATACCGATCACCAAGAGGGATAAATTCCTGAATCAGGACCTCTGCGTACTCTTGCCGAATTTCTAAAAAAATTGGAACTAATGCTTCCTTATTAGGTACTTGACGAATCCCTCTTGAACCACTACTTTTGCGCGGCTTAATGATTAAAGGAAAACTAGCCATCTCTGCAATTTCCCTTAAATCTTCTAAATTCTTCGCTAGATAGGTAGCAGGACAATCAATCTTTTGTTTGGTTGCTAATCTCATTGTTTCATATTTGTCGGCTGCTACTGCATATGAACTCTTTGTCGGCAATAGACATTTACTGATTGTAGTGATTTCATCACGATGCTCCATTACCAATTCCATAACTGCATCATCCATCGGTAAAAAGATAGGATGATTTTCTTTTTGAAGAAATTGTACCAGCCATTTCATGAAGAGATGTGGCTTTGTCTCTGGACTGGGATATTTGACTCGTTTTCTGCAATATTTTGAATACCCACTTGGAGATAACCAACTCTTTTCTCCTGCAATAGTGGGTATCCCTCGTTTACCAAGCGATCTCGTTGTAGACAAAGATTTTCTCAACAATCCATCCGTTATAAATACTGGGAGCATCCTTTATCACCTATTTCCATAATTTTGAAACATCATATGGGTTTAATGGATCTTGTTCAATATGATATACAGTAAATCGAGGTGTATCTAAATAGATTTTTAATAGGTTCGGATGCTTTTCCTGTACACCCTCAATCCAAAACCATGTCTTTTCATGAAGCATTTTTCTATATTCAGGTATACGGTAAAAATCTAAAATCTCCCCACGAGCTGGTAAAGATAGATCTGTTACATTTTTCGATGTAATTTCATCCGTTGTTCCTACAGGTATCTTCTCAACGAATAAAAAAACATCCTTCGTTGGAAATTTTAATTCTTCTCCTTTTGATAGATTGATAATAAAATCAGTCAGATTATAATGCCATCCATAGTCAATTGCTAATGGGTATTCCTCAACGGAAGAAACAATAGTCCATTCTTGTAAAGAAAAATCATTTTTAATTTTTAGATATGCTTCCACTGACTCATCATATTGAAGTTGATTTCCTTTTGGTAAGGTATAGGAAGGGATGGTTTGATAAGCTACGAAAACGTAACCAAGGATAACTATCCCGCTAACTATTTTGGTAAATTTCATACGTGGTATGAGAACAAGAATAGAGGATATCGAAATACTTGTTAGTAGTACTAGAGTAACTTCTATACGATATGGAAGCATCAAAGATGGTAGACCTATCCATTCCGACTTATAAAAGAGGAATAATGCAATACTAATCGCGATGTACATTTGAAATGGATAGATGGCACTCCAAGCTTTTTTACCAAAAAAGAGAAGTACTAATAATATCAAGAAACTTATCAATAAGAATGTCATAATATGCACATATTCAGTTCTTCCAAAAAAACCATCTAAAGTGAAATTTCTAATAGAAGAGACGTTTGAACTCAAACTGGACTGAACAAAATCAAATGATTCTCCATGAAACCCTATCCCACTTAATAAACCAGTCACCAATGGTAGGATTCCAATTATTCCCGTAATCGCGAAGACGCCTACCAATTTTAGGATATGAAGAAGAGAAAAATGCTTAAAGGAAAAAAAGAATAGTACAACATAACTTATAAATAGACAAATGGCCGCGTACGGATGAATTAGTATCGTTAATAAAAAACATTCCAAACTAATTACTAATGACTGATTTCTTTTTTCCTTCATATATTCGATAAAAAAGTAGATGGCTGGTAAAATAAAAGTAATTCCATACTCCATGGAAAGAGATGAGTACTGCCTCCAGATAAACCCAAATTGAAAAGTACTAATAAAATAAATGAGTAATGCAAATACAGCAATGGAATAGTCCTGCGGTCGATGTTTTCGAATAACATAGTAAATCGTGAACACAAGAAAAACACCAGATATTGGGCCTAAGAATCGAAGAATATAATAGGGATCAATATTAAGAATCGTGTGTAATGATGAAATAATTGCTTCAAATCCGAATGGATAAACACCATCGACATAAATTTGATTTGCACGGAGTAATTTGACCCACTTTAAATGAACGTATGGATCAGATGAAGGAAAATAATAATGGGTAACTGAATGATAAAAACGGATAGCTGCTGACATAAAAAATAATAGTAGAATGAATAATACGGAAAAAGGTTGCCTAGAAATTTTATTAAAAGTCCTGCTCCACCATACCTTTAATTTCGTTACGATATGTGAAAGGGTATCTTTTCCCCAGCGAATTAAAAATTCTTTTTGATCAGTAGCATGCATAAAAGATAACAGCGCTTTTTTACTCGGAGAAATGATTTCTTTTTTCTTTTTTCTACGAAGAATCACTACATAGGCAATTACCGAAGTAATGATTAAAGACAATGTTTCATACAAATGCACCGCCACTAACATATGAACAATGAGTATTATAAATAAGTGAGCATGGATGATCGAGATGAGCAAACGGTCCTTCCAATCTTGTTTCTCTTGCCACACCTGAACTGATAGTGGAATGGCAAAAAGAAAAAGAAATAAAAGAAACACTATTTTTAAAAGCATAAGCCAACTTACTATCAAATTACCCTCCTCCTTAATGACCCCAAATATTTTTTAATAACAACGAATCATCTTCAGATGTTTGGAGGTGATAAACCCGAATATTTTCATTTTCAAAATAAGTGGTAACTTCATATCCAGCTCTATGATGAATGTTCATCCACTCGGATAGTTGTGTGTATTCTCTCGCTCTTCTTTCATATTCCGGTTTTAATAGTGCATACACACTATTCGATTCAGACACTTCAAATACATCTTTTTCCATAAAAATAAATATATTTTGTGAAAGATTAGTGTCTACTTTCCCATCCTCTATACTGGTCAGCGCTTCCCCTTCTGGCTGATACTTCTGTAGAAAGTCTCCAAGATGCATATGAAAGCCGGTACCAAGTGAAACAGAGAATCCTTCTATTTGAGATACAATCATCCAAGTCTTAGGCAAATATTCATGACGTATTCTCAAATATTGCTCAATATTTTCATCATGTTCTAGTTTATAAGGAACGATAGGCATTGGTTTATATACTATCCAAGTCATGATAACTAAGAAAATGAGCGGAATATATAACATAGAGTTCCATTTTCCTCTCACCCATCTAAACAAATAGGAGATGGAAACCCCTACGCAAAACGGGAGTAAAAGGCCCCATAATTCACTTGAACGACTGGCAATAAGCGTACTTTGTGTCCAAGTTCCTCCGGCAAAATATAAGGTAAAAACACTACATCCCGCAAGTACTGTGAATACGAGAATAAAACGGTCGATACTTGTGTTCTTTTTACTAAACAAACAAAACAGGAGAATTATACAAGCCCCTAGTGCTATATAGTGATCAAACGTAACATCTGGGTACGTATAAGTAGCTTCTTTTCGATCAACTAAGTACTCAGCTGAAGAGGAGTGAAACCTTTGACCTAACAAATAACCTGCTCCCAATGGAACCAAAGAAACAATTACTGTTAGAAGTGCCCCTATACATACGGAAATCACTGACTTAAAACTATTCCGAATCGTTAGTAAGCTACTAATAATTAGTATTCCGATTAGCATTCCGATTAGCATGTATGCCAATGAGTGTACCAAGCCTATAATCGTTGTACAAACTAGACCTACGATTAAATCCTCTTTACGCTTATTCCCTATAAATTTCACCAAAAAAAAGATTGCCGGTAAGATAAAAACAAAGGCAAATTCTTGTGAGTTTGTTGCCGCCTGACGCTCAAATTCTATTGGAGTGAATGGCATTATTACCCAACATACACCAAAAATAAATGCTGCTACTATTGCGCCTACGCCAGTATTCGTCAACTTTCGTATCACAATGTATAGCCCAAAGGTAAACAGGATAGCATTTAGTGGACCTGTATAACGAAGGATAAATAAGGCATCAACTGCAGCAAATTTGAATAAGGTCGCTAAGTAAATATGAAATCCTTGAGGATAAATACCATCATGAAATAATTCACGACTATCGATATACTTCATCCAAGCAAGTGTCACATAACTATCTGATAATGGAGGTGCTGCATGAACAAATGCATCATAAAAACGAACATAGGCTGCTCCACTCAAAACAATTATCAATGCAATTCCTTCTAATAATATAATCCAACTAAATTTCTTTTTTACTGTGAATGTCCACCCACTTACTTTATTTACTATTTTTACGTTTATATCGGATAGTGTAAATTTATTTAACCCATCTAACCAATTAAATAAACGCCTTAACAGATGATTCTTTAAAGTACCTGTCTTTTTCGCTTGTTCCCGTTGTACAAACCGATAACCTATGATGACCATAATGAGCGCTAATATCGAAAGGACCTCATAAAGCTTCGTTATGACCAGAAGATAACCACTTAAAATAAGGAACAAAATCATCTTTACATATGCGGCAAACCACCTTTCACTCCTATCTACATAGCTAGTAGAAAAAAGCCATTTTGGTAACAAGATGAACAAAAACCAAAATGCGATGGTATAGTGAAAAAGAGGAAACAGATGTGTTGTAATCATTGCGTATGTCATTAATAGGTTCATCCCCTATGAAGCGGCGTATAAATAGTAGTCTAAATTTTGCAAAACGTCTATAACAGCTTTAATCGTTAAATAGAATAGTAGAAGTGAGCCAACAAACAATCCAATAACAGCAAAATGATAATCGAACCATCTACTTAATAAAAAACCAACGACTATATTAGTTAGCAAGGCAGGTATGAAGGCTTTTATCACTCTTGCAGGTTGCGAAAGCGCAAATAATATAACTACATTCATTAAGCAGAAAGCTAAAATGGAATAAGAGACAATTCCCCAAAACAAAACAAAAACGGTGACTTCGCTTTCCAAGATATTCTCATTATTCAACCTTATAGACATGTCGTTATACCAAATTATTACTCGATAAATCACAAAACTACTAACTACCGTACTGATCAAAATAAAGACGGTCATTCTTTTATACATCTTTATAAACTTCTCATACAATTTGTGACTTTCTGCAGCCAAGTATTTTTTTTGGCTGGATTCTAAATCGAACATTAGTCTGTTTACGACAACTTCCACTACCCCCATAGGAATAATAATGGTGAGCAGGGCAAAATCTAGTCCAAGTTCGTATTGCCCTCTAAACCAAATAAGATAAGGCATAAATTCTTCATTTTTGGACCAGGCAATAATACGATCGATAAATAGGAAACTAAAGTAAAGAAATCCATAAAAAAAGTAAGGCCATACAGTATACAACGTAATGGAAAAACGAGGGAGTTTAGCTACTTCATTATTATTTTTCCTTTCTCCCACTTTAAAAAAGAACAAAACCAAAAATAAACTGCAAACAGAAACAATACAAAGGGAGATTAATTGGGAAATGATAATGTCGATTCCTACAAGCTTAAACAAAACATAAACAAGAAAAATACCAAAAATGATAAGTCCTGTGAACACAATTTCTTTCTTCAAAATGTACATGACAGTCACGGAAAGCCAAATAGCAGTTAGGAAAAAGAAGTATAGGACAATAAGAAATAACATATTGTATGAGAACATATTAAAAATGAAATTCAAGACAACCATCAAGATCGATAAGATAAAACAGGTGACAAACCCAATTCCGATGAGCAAAAATGTAGTTCTGCGTGCAAGATCATAATAACCTTGAATGATGTAGAAATAGCCACGTCTCGCGATAGCTTGCGTAAACCCTCCGACAAGAACAAAACTTAGAATTGTGCCAATAGCTATACTAGTCGCTTGCTCCAAAGATAAGTATTGATAAGACCATAAAGAGAATTTCAAGCTCAGCATAGCGAAAATGGATATCGCCATTGGGAAAGCAAAAATTAACCCTCTTAAAAAGCTTCTAATCAGGGAAATTATTAAAATAGAAGTATTTCGTTTTTCTGTATCGGAAAATGTTTGATACCCTATTTTTGATTTGATCTCGTCCCACATCTGATCCGATAAATCAAAAATTTCATGTACTTCATATATCCCAAACTCCACCGAAACCCGGTCATCATTCCATCCCATTGATTCTAATAATGCAGCTATTTCAAATGAATCTTGTGGATGCGACTGTGCACCCATCACTTCATTAAGCAGCTCATTAAATTTAGCTGATTCTCTTATTGCTGGGTCATAATTTTTCAAACTAATCCTCTCCCAGCCCAGAAATCTTCATATTCACAATAAGCTCTGCTAACTTCCCTTCACGATGTGCTCTATTGACCACCCGTGAAGTAATGACCTTGGATTTAGAAATAATCAGATTCCCTTGCGCATCATATAAGTCCTTGCCTGTCATCTTTCCAACTATATACTGTGATTTAATCGAATTGATTTGATGTATAAGCGAATCTTCTGTGGGAAGTATGGCTTCATCGACTTCTTCCGATTTTGTTTCTGATGTATCGTTCTTTTGAATACTTCCCAAAATATTCTCAGCCTTCTGCTTACTTTCTCCTATGCTCTTTTCGTGGTTTTGTAGCTGTATCTCTTCTTCTATAAGTAAGCTATCATCTTTTAAGTTAGTCTCAACACTTTTATGCATACTGTTAACTTGGACGTTATACTTCTTTGAAGAGTATCCTGCTTCTAAATGGGAACCCTCTTTTTCTAACTGTTCTACAATTTTGGCTATTTCTTTAAACATCTTAGTATACAGTCGTTCTGTCGATTGTATTTCTAATTCTATTTCTTCTATTTGAAGCTGGATTAATTTGTTTTCTTCAGATAAACTTTTGCCTATTTCCTGTATTTCCATCTCTTTTTGCTTTTCTAAGTGATAGGCAATTTTACTCATACGTTCTTTTCCAAGATCCCATAATGTTTGATCTTCCTGTTTGTTGATAAACTTTTTAGTTTCTTCTTTTAACTGAACCCTCAGTTTATTATTTTCTTTTATCCAATTTTTTAATTCTAATTCAATTTCAATTTTTTCATAGATAAAAACACTTTCTATTTTTTGTAACGTTATGTTAATCGGCTCTTTTTTTAAACCAAACGTTTTCTCTTTCATCTATTCTATCTTCACTTTCTTGAGCTCAATTTGAACACCCGGTAATATTTTGAAATAGTGAAGCGCTTCTTGTAGTCTCTCTTTAGCCAATATTTTTTGCTGTTTCTTTGATTCAAGCTCTTGCAGATAGTTTAATTGCTGTTCTTTAAGTTCCGTTTGATAATCCAATATCGCTCTCGTATGAACCATATGTTGTTGAAACACGTCTTCTAACATGAGTTTTATCTGTTCTTCTATCTTATTTTTAGATGGAATTGACTGGTTTAGCTCTATCTCTACTTTTAACTTTTGGTTCATTTCTTTTTCAACAAGTAGTTTTTCTTTCAATTCCCCTATTTCTTTTCGATACTTTTCTTGTAACGACTGAATATGCTTTACGATGCTCCTGGAGGAATAACCAGATAGAGATCGTTTAGTTAATATTGTTTCTTCTATATGCATCTATATCACCCCTAATCGTTATATGGCTCTCATCATGAATGGTCACGGATGGATTGTTGTAACTTCTCCAGTTCTTTTTGGACTTGTTCTGAGTCACCTAAGTGATGATAGGCTTTTGCGATTTCAGTGGTATATACAAACGCAGCAGGTGTATTTCGATCCACATGAATAGCTAGACGAAATTGTTCAATGGCTTCTAGATAATCACCTTTTGAAAACAATGCATAAGCCTTTTCACTATAAAATTGTTGTAACTCCACTATTGATGCAGCATTTGACTCATCTTTCATGACATCTGTCATTTGTTCATTCGCATGCGTAGCAAGTTTAATATAAGTTTTTAAATGTTGTTCTAGTACTTTTTCCAATGTGAAATACTTCATTGCTCGCTCCCGTGCATCTCTTCCCATTTTTTCTCTGAGCCCCTCATCTTTTAAAAGGGTAATTATAGCGTTTGCAAACCCATTTGGATCTCTAGGTGTCACAAGAAATCCATTGTTTTCAAGAGCTTCCCTAATCCCCCCTACATCTGTAGCTACAACTGGCTTCCCAGTCATCATCGCTTCTACTACCGAATAGGGGAATGCTTCAGAAATACTAGAAAGAGCTATCACATCTCCTGCATGATATGCAGCAGCCATATTTGTCGTATGTCCAGCAAATATAAAAGTTTCTTCCAGATTTAATTTTTTTTGAAGAGCAAGACACTCTTCATAATATTCTTGTACAGAAATCGATCCATACACGATAAATTTCACGTTAGGAATAGTTTTTCTTACAATTTCTGCGCTTTTTATCAAGGAGATAATATCTTTTATCGGATCGATTCGTGCTACAGATACCACAGTAGGATGAGGGCGATCCATTTTTTTAGCTTCTTTAAAAATATTTTTGTCTACACCGTTATAGATGACTTCGATATTTTCTCGATTAACTCCTAACTTAGTTTCCCATCTTGTATTGTAATGGCAGACCGGGGATACTTGATCAGCATAATGGTAATTCAATGTATTAATAGAATGAATAAAACGGATTAAGAAAATATTTAAAAAAGAAGAAAGGTTTCTTTTGGAAAGAGACAAATACTGCTCCCTTACGTAAACTCCGTGTTCCGTTAATAAAAACGGTGTTTTGTGTTCAAGTTTTGCAATTACACATGGAATTCCGCAAAATGCAGAAGCGGAAGAATGGCTCACATTCGTTTTGGGAACAGGGGTGTTGATGATATTTAAAAATCGATACACCCATCCTAAACTTTGAATCATTCCATATATATCTGGTTGAATCAGTCTATACTCTGAACTTTCGGTAGAATCTAATATAATCTTTTTATACGTATTCCAAGCCAGTTCTGATTTGAATGTTTCTTTATACTCGTACTCTTGAAAATACTTATACATTTGATGGATTGTCATCCCTAATTTTTCGGGGTTCTTGTTAGGACTTATTATTTCATGTATTAAGTCTTTAAATAATGGAATAAATTGAGCTTCAATAAGTTGCGTTGTGGTTTGTTTCTTTTGTAGATAGATTTGCGAGAATGGAGTTGCTAGATGTTCACTTGGTTCTTCTGTGCCCCATAAAGGAACCTTTATAAGATTAGTTGATTTGGGAAGTGGAAACTTTTGAAGGATAAAAGGATTGGTTACAACACTGTATAAAAAATAATCAACCATATCCAGTTTTTCTATTAAAATGTTGCACCAAGTGCTTACACCACCTTCATGAAAAGGATAAGTTCCTTCTGTTGAGAGTAAGACTTTTAGTTTTTCCGTTCTCCTCACCTACTTATTTAGACGAATTTTTCTATCTTTACAAGACTTTGATAATATGCAATGGTTTCCTTTATGCCAGATTCGAAACTTGTTTGGGGTTCCCATTCCAACAAATGATTAGCCAACTCATACGAAAGATAACTGTCTTTTATATCTCCAGTTCTAGCGCTCTTATAATCTATTTCTAGTAGGTGATTTGTAGACTTCTGCAACTCAACAATTAAATCATTCAATGAAATTGGCTGATTTGTACTAATGTTAAATGTCTCGCTTCCACTGTACTGGGCAGCTTGTATATTTGCTTTTGCAATATCCCGCACAAAAATGAAATCCCTAGTTTGGCTTCCATCCCCATAAACCGTTAACGTTTGATTGTTAATTGCTTTGTTAACAAAGATGCTTACTACTCCTGCTTCACTATGCATATTTTGTCGCATACCATATACATTGCTATATCGAAGAATTGTATAACTTAGTCCGTAAAGTTTATGATATAAATGAATGTATTGTTCAGCGGTATACTTAGATAACCCGTAAAAAGAAATGGGTAACACATTATGCTCTTCTGTTAAAGGCACCTCTTTTGCCATTCCATATACAGCTGCTGAAGAAGCATATACTAACTTCGAAACGTTGTATTTAGCGCATAGTTTTAATATATTTAAAGTTCCTAAAGCATTAATTTCACAATCTTTTAAAGGATGATGATTCGAAAATTCTACTGAAACTTGAGCTGCTTGATGAATGACCACATCCGGATTATGCAACAAAAAAACGTGCTCTAAAGAGGGAGAGCAAATATCTACGTTATAAAATGAAACGCCTTCTGGTACGAAGCTTAAATTTCCAGTGCTCAAATCATCGACAACAATTACTTCCCACCCTCTATCCATCACTTCCTCTACAATAAAAGAACCAATAAACCCCGCACCGCCCGTAACTAGTACTTTCAATTCATCACCATCACTTTTTACTATTTTATTTATCGTATGCTAGTTACTATCGGCTCATTCCTAAAAGTCCGTGCGTGAAAATTTAGAATTTGGAGGAAGCAATAAACTAGTAAATGAAAAGATGATGCCCTTAACGACTGGCATCATCTTCTATAGGATATACATACTATTAGCAGGCGTCTCTTTCTTCTTCCAAACACACCATTTTCACTCAAACCGCAAAGCATTACTAGGTTTCATCCTTGCCGCTTTCAAAGCCGGATAAATCCCAAACAAACTACCTATCCCAAACGTTGTATATAATGCAAGCTTTACTGCCCACATCGGTAACACTAAAGCAAATATCTCGATATTATTATTCCATACTTCAATGAAGGCATAGCCGAGTCCGATGCCGACCGCTCCGCCAATGCAACAAAGAAGTAACGTTTCAAAGAAAAATTGGCCCATTATTTCCGATGTTGTCGCGCCGAGTGCTTTACGAATGCCAATTTCGCGCGTCCGCTCTCGTACCGACATAACCATCACGTTCATAATTCCAGTTCCGCTGATCAATAACGCGGTTACGGTTATGCCGAACAGCATCATCTGCAAAATGGAAGTCACCTTGCCTAGTGCACCAAGCATTTGATCTTGCTTTACAACGCTGAAATCTATTTCAGAATGCTGAGCTTTGATAGCGTTAAACACCGCTCCATCCACTTCATCTACCGCTTGAATGCTTGCAGATTCCACAATCATTTTCGTTAAATTTTTCATATCTGTCGTTGCTAGTGCTGTTTCGATCGGCAGCATAATATTATTGTCCGTACTGGATCCTAGTGTTGCATTTGGTGCAAGCACCCCGATTACTTCATACGTCTCTTCGTTAATCGTTACTTGTTTTCCGACTAATGACGTCTCTTCAGCTGAGGCACTTTCTCCTAGTAACTTATCCAATACTTTTTTCCATATTGGTTTTGTTTGTTGTGCGTCGTCGGAGCTTCCTTCATCCTCCACCGGTACCTCCTGTTTACCAAGCAGAGCCTCGTGAATATTATTTCCAAGTACAATTACTCTTGCTTCTTCTTCCTGTTCTTCCTTCGTAAAAAAACGCCCTTCCGAAAGATCCGCATGCTGAATCCGGCTGTACTGATCGCTTGTCCCTACCAGCACTGACTGTACATTTCTTTCATCATATTGAGCAATAGTTATTGTCTCTAGTTGTGGAGTCACTGATTTTACATTCGGCACATCTTGAATTGCTTTGGCATCCTCATACGTCAATGTACTCGGCACATTCGTTAGTCCACTCAATAAATCCTTTTGCCCGTTTGCCGTATCCAAAACCCTTCCAGGCAATACTAGAATCTGTTCGGCTCCAAGACTGCCCATTTGTTTCATTAATGTATCTTTTACGCCTATCGCAATCGCCGTCAATACAATGACAGCAAACATGCCGATCACTACGCCCATCATGGCAGATAGTACACGAAAGCGGTTCGACCATAGCCCATAGCAAGCCAGTTTAAATGCGGTAAATAATTTCATACGAGCACCCCGTTCTGCAAATATAGAATGCGTTCTGCTCGCTCTGCTACTTCGATGTCATGGGTTATTACAATGATTGTCGCACCATTTTTATGTACACGGTCAAATAATTTTAATATGCTTTCCGTCGTTTCCTCGTCCAAACTTCCTGTCGGTTCGTCTGCAAGTATTAGCCTGGGCTCATTTACAAGCGCTCTTGCAATGGCCACTCGCTGTTTTTCTCCTCCCGATAAGCGGTCCGGTTTTTGATTTTTCTTATTGGAAATCCCCATTTCATCCAATAGAGCAAGTACACGGGACTTCTTTCTTCTTAAACGTTTTCGTCCGTATGTTAATGGAAGCAACACATTTTGATAGACCGACAAATTAGGGATCAACTGAAAGTGCTGAAAAACAAAGCCGACTTCTTCATTTCGCAGGCGTGCACGTCGCCCTCTACTCATCTTATGTACCGATTTCCCTGCCAACTCATATGTACCTGAATCCAACAAATCCAGTGTCCCAAGTAGATTCAACATCGTGCTTTTACCGGAACCAGACTTCCCCATAATCGCCACGTACTCACCAGGCTCCACACGCAAATTCACACCACGTAAAATCTCCGCCTTTCCACTTCCCGAGCGATAAAATTTGCGAACATCACGAAGCTCAATCATCCCATAACCTCCATTCCTATAAAAAAAGGGTTTATCCTTTCAAATTTCAAAATCTTCGCTTTTCCTATCCCCTTTTCCATGATTCGACAAACCTTTTCATAACCCTTGTAAAAATGAAAAAACGGCACTATACGACCATGTAAAAAACAGTCGAATATGTCATTCGACTGCTTTTTAAACTATTGATTAATTCATTTTTAGTTAATGTCAATTAATTATTGAAATAAGATCGTGAAATCTACTGTTAAATCAGCACCATTATTCACGGTAATTGGAAGAGTGATAGTTTGACCTTTCAAGTCTTCCAGTGAATCCGTTCCTACTGGGAATTTAGACGCAATAAAAGTAGCCGCTTCTTTGGATGTTGGATCCAGCCCGTTCACTTTCGTTAAGCCTAGTTCTTTTATAAATGATTCATAGAATCCTTTTCCTAAGAAATCTACAACTCCCACATCTTTCTTAACTACGATGATTAAAGAATTGGAAGCACCTGTTGCAGCTGTAATATTATCAAACTGGCTAGCATTTAATGCCTTTACTAAAGTACCAACCTTCTCATCCAATTTTTGTTGAGGAGTAGCTGTAGCTTCACCAACGGCTACTTTCACTTTCGCCACTTCATCTAATAAGGCCTTAATAAATGAATTAGACGCTGCAGTTGGTAAACGGTCCAATAAAGCTTCGACTTCCCCAAATTCTTTTTTCGCTTCTGCTTTCTTGCCAGCATCTAATAAATCATTAATCTTTACAAGCGACATATGAATGGTTACAGGTACCATCATTTCATCTCGTTTTGCATCAGCTGGTTTTTTATAGCGTTCTAGTAGAAGATCGCGTGCTGCTTTACCCGAGAAACGGTATAAAATCGCTGTTCTTCCTTTTAGCTGGTAGGAAAGCTTGTGATACGCTGTATCCACTGCCGCAAAGTCATTTCTTGCTTGCGCAGCTTCTAATTCTTTCATAATCGGTACTAAGTATTCAGTTGCATAGTTATAAGCATCAATATAAGGAACCAATCCTCCTGAAACTTTTTCGCTATACAAACCATCGATTTCTTTCAGTTTTGCTTCCTTTGCAGAAGTTGATAGCTTGGAAGTAACAACTGCTTTTCTAGCAGCTTGATAGTTTTTCTTCGTACTATTTAATACTGGGTAGAGTGCGCTGCTGGATACAAGCTTCTCTTCTAGTGATGGATAAACATAATGTGTCGTCGCTTTGTTCAATTCTGCTTTTGTTTTATTCACCGCTTGATCTACGGCTGAATTCGTTGCCCCTAATGCAGCTGGTGAAAATGATAATACCGATGTAGTTAATAATACAGCCGCTGTTGTTTGCTTGATAAAACGTTTACTCATGTTTCTCCTCCTCTGTTTGGGTGAAAATCTTCGCACAATTACCATTGTATTCTAGCCAGTTCATATTGATACTAATTTAGGGGACTTTTCTCGTATCCAATATACGGTAGGATATCCTCTCTATGCTAGCCAACTCTATTAATCTGCCAGAACTCTAAAAAACCTTACAACACCTCTAAGTTATTCTCCTCTTCTTTTCGATAAACTTCCCCCACTTCTTTTTTGATGGCATAGATAGGATGAATTATTTCATTTTTCCTATTATTTAACCCTATTACCCTTCTTATCTTTTCTTTAAACCTATTTTTATAAAAATATTTTTTTACTTCCATAATGCTTGATCTACAAAGGATGAGCGCACTTTTAGATACATGACAAAATAATAGGTAGAAGTAAAAAAGTCACAAAAAAAGTTCCCGCCAAAGACGGAAACTTTTTGCTTCTATTTATTTTCCAATAAACTGTTGTGTCCAGTAGTTACCACTATCAGATAATCCTACTCCGATATGTGTAAACGATGGATTCAGGATATTTGCTTTATGACCTGGTGACTTCATCCACGCGTCCATAACTTCTGCTGCACTACGTTGACCCATCGCGATATTCTCGCCTGCTGATTTATACGAAATGCCTAGAGATTTCATTTGGTCAAATGGTGAGCCGTATGTTGGACTCGTATGAGAGAAATAGTTTTTGTTTTTCATATCTTGTGATTTTGCTTGTGCTGATTCTGTAAGCTTTGCATCTATTTGCAATGCTTGAAGTCCAGCTTTTGCACGTTCACTATTTACTAAATCGACCACTTGCTGAATTTCAGAAGAAACTTGTACATTTTCATTGTTTGGTTCTGCTGGTTGCTGTTGCTCTGAAGCAACTGGTTGCTCAGCATCTGGTGCTTTTTCAGCTTCTACATTTTTTGGTGTTGCCTCATTGCTGTATTTATTGAAATCATATTTATATTGATATGGAGATTTCCATGTTTGTGTGTTATAAGATTTTGCTGGTGAAGTGGTATTTGCATTTCCAGTAGTCATAGATGCCTCGGCAGCGTGTGTGGAAAATAGAATGCTTCCTGCAAGTACCCCAACTAGTAATGAATAACTTTTTTTCATTATTTTCTCCTCCTTCTTGTGCTCCACCAGTATAAACATAGAATGGGAGAATTTTTTACTATAAAATATTCCAGTGAATCCAGTTAGAATGGTAAATCTATTTAAAACAACTGTTCTATAACAAAAAACATGGATATTTTATCCTCTATGTTTAATTATTTCATCTCCTATACTGTTGACAGATATGAATATGGAACAAAATAGAACGATGAACAGCAACTAAACCCTCATTTTTTTACGATGGGGGTTAGGTAGAGTGAATTTATACATATTAGATAGTTTATAAGGATATGTAGCATAAAAAATCCGCCAGAAAAAACTTTGCTCATTTTAGTAGTAATGCACCTAACTTTTAGATACCTCTTTAAAACAGGATTCCCTAAAGCGTGAAAAAAAACTCAGCATTATGGCTAAAAGATTAGGTGAACTAGATTAACAGTATCTCCAAGACAAGAACGCTATTCACAAGTTTGCACAAGAACAGGAATTACACCCAGACCAAGTTCGCTATTCCAAGGAATACTCAGATCATATCGAATGGTGACTAACAGACACTTCCTATCTAGGAGGTGTTATTTTGTGTCTTACAGAGATCCTTATTTTTAGCATGTTACTCCCTATCCACTTCACTGAAACTATAATTACAATAACGCTTTCCAATTCAACAAAAAGTTAACAGAATCGCTCCTACTAAAGCCATATTTACAATCCACTTCCATTGAATTTAGCAATATTTTGAGGTAAAATTAGTGCAATTGGGAATTCTTTCTATTGGTCAGATTCTAGTATTTTGCACCTGGCAGAAAAGAGTTCCTTTTTACTATGCTATAAGAAAATTTATACTCTTTTAAATAGGGGTATGTATATATATAAAAGCTTAAGGAGGAAAACATGAATTTTACAGAACCTTACTACATTACAGAATCTAATAGAATGTGTATAGAAGCTGGGATGGATCCGTATGAGGTATCGAGACCTAAGACCTTTTTAAGCAAATCGGAGTTTGAAAAGAAGCGAAAATCATATAGCGAAATATTATCAGTCGTAAGTTTTTTCTCGAATAAGTTACTAGATTCCTTAAAAGGAACGCCGATACTTGTTGTTGTTTCAGATGCAGCTGGTTATCTGCTTGAAATTGAGGGAGATGAGACTATTAAGTCTACCATCGAGCAGTTTGGTATTGTTCTTGGTAGCTTATTCATCCAAGAGGATACAGGAACCAATGTGATTAGCCTCTCATTGCAGCAAAAGCATCCGATCAGTTTGATTGGTGAACAGCATTATCATACATTTCTTCATGGTATCGCTTGTTATGGAACCGCATTTCACTACACGGATGATAATGACTTGCTTGGCAGTGTGTCCATTATGATGCCTATCGAGTTTCAAAATCCACTTTTCTTAACGATGCTTTCTCAAGCAGTTGACTCGATTGAAAGAGAGCTATTATTAAGAAAACAAAATAAGAAGCTTAATATTATGAATCAAATTATGTTAAGCAGAACAAGAAACGGAATTGTCATTACCGATGAGAATGGAATTACTACAGAATTTAATAGCTTTGCCGAAAAAATATCTAATAATAGTAGAGATTCGGTTATGGGAAGAAATATTCAGGAATCTCATCTAACAGGAAACTATTTCAAGGAAGTACTGGAACAAGAAAAAATTATAGAAAATGAAGAGTTAAAATTTAGAGATAAAGAGGGTAACCTTATTGTCTGTCTATTCGATGCACAGCCAATTTATGAAGAGGACAAGATGATTGGTGCCTTTGGTCAGTTCAGAGATATTTCTGATCGATATTTGTTGCAAGAAAAATATAACTATTTAGCTTTTCATGATGATTTAACAAATCTCCCAAACAGACGATATATAAATAAGGAAATAGAAACCATTATTCAAGCACTAAACGGCGGTGAGTGCAGGACTTTAGCTCTGTTATTTATAGATTTGGATCGCTTTAAAATTATTAATGATAATTTTAACCATTCTTTTGGAGATAAATTTCTGATTGAGGTAAGTAAACGTTTAAGCAGCTGTCTCGGAGAAAAGGATATACTTGCTCGAATGGGTGGAGATGAATTTGTTTTCCTACTAAAAGATTTTGTTGATCGGGACTATGTTACGAATAAAGCAGAAGAGATACTTCAACTGTTTCAGCAACCTTTTTACGTCGGCATGAAAGAATTACATACGACAGCAAGTATCGGTGTTGCCATTTATCCCGAATATTCTATTTCAAAGGAGCAACTGATGGTCTATGCCGATAATGCGATGTATCAGGCAAAATCTCAAGGTAAAAATCGTTATGTCATTCATACTGCCGAATTATTAAATGTCATGATGGACGAATACAAGCTAGAGGTCGATTTAAGAAGAGCACTGGATAAAAATGAATTTGTTCTACATTATCAGCCTCAGATTAATAACTGCACAGGTAAGTTGGTTGGATTTGAAGCACTCATTCGCTGGCAGCATCCGACACTAGGTTTAATACCTCCTGGAAAGTTTATAAAGCTTGCTGAGGAGAATGGATTGATCACGCAAATTGGTGAATGGGTAATTGAGGAAGCCTGTTCCCAAATCAAAAAATGGCAAGATGCTGGCATGACACCAGTAAAAATGTCCGTTAATCTATCTACCCAGCAATTTCTAACAAGAAATCTTGTTTCATTCATGAAAAATGTACTCGAACGTACAGCTATTGATCCGGCATATCTCGTAGTAGAGATTACTGAGTATATGGCAATGGAAGGCGAATATTCCATACACGTTTTGAAACAGTTAAAAGCGCTTGGTCTTGGTATCAGTATTGATGATTTTGGGACAGGTTACAGCTCTCTTAATTATCTGAAGAACTTTCCAATCGATTATATTAAGATCGACAAATCCTTTGTAAGTGAATTAATGAACAACGAGAAAGATACGATCATTGTAAAAGCAATCATCACATTAGCTCATAATCTTCATAAGGAAGTTATAGCAGAAGGAGTGGAAACAAAGGAACAGCTTGATTTTTTGAAAGATCACCAATGTGATATCTCACAGGGCTATTACTTTAACAAACCACTTCCAGTAGATGAAATTGAAACCATCTATTTAGCACAACATTGACTATAAGGGGACTCTTACAACATGACAACGACTTCATCGGTATTAGTATCGAATTTTAAACATTGGGGAATTCACCATATATTTGGTATTCCAGGTAAAGCAATATCTCCAATATTATTCGAAGTATTACACCATGAAATGGAATTTGTATTAAGTAAACATGAAGCAGCTGCAGGATTTGAAGCCACTGGTTATGCCCAGATGAATCGAAAAATCGGAGTCGCAGTTGGTACATCTGGACCAGGCGGTACTAACCTGCTTACAGCCGCTGGTCAGGCGAAAGCCTCGAATCTACCATTATTAATCATCACTGGACATCCTTCCATGAAAGACACCGGAAAAGCAATGGGACAGGACTCAAGTCTTTTTGGTGCGGATCTTGTAGATATGTTCCGATCTGTCACGAAATTTAGTGCTCGGGTAGAACGAGGAGATATGCTAAAACCTTTTCTAGAGCATGCCCTGGAAAAAGCTCTATCCGGTGTAAAAGGACCTGTCCATCTTTCTATCGCGTTTGATATTTTATTGGAAGAGATTGAACCATTCCAGCTTGACCTACCGGTACCTCATGAAATGATTTCACCTAAAACTAGTGAAGTGATTGAGAAACTGAATATAGCTAAACGTCCTCTTCTATTCTTAGGAAAAGGCGTACATTCGAGTCGGGCGTATGAAGAAGTTCAACAGCTTGCCGAACATTGGAACATCCCTGTCATCACAACACCAGGAGGAAAAGGAACATTCCCTTCTAACCATACGCTGTCTCTTGGCGCATTTGGTCTCGGTGGTACTCCTGAAGCAACATCATACTTACAAGAAAAGGTCGACCTATTAATAGTCATCGGTTCTAAACTAAGTGATATGTCTACAGCTGGTATATCGGAAGCGATGTATCCCGAACATGTCATTCACTTCGATTATGACCCAACATTTATCGGGAAATCGATTCAAGTACCCACTACTCCAGTACTTGGTGATATAAAGTCGAATTTAACAGCTATGTTAAAAGATATGCCAAAAACAGATAGCGAAGCATTTTTAACACCAATCAAGGAGATTCAACTTCAGGAAAATAATCCAGGGGAGCGTATGTCCGCAGTCCAAGTTTTACGGGCAATGCGCCACGCACTTCCAAACGATGCGATTGTTTTTGGAGATGATGGAAGTCACTCTTTTTATGGTATTAAACACTTTGATATCTATAAGCCAGGCACTTTCTTCTTTGATGATATATTCGGTGCCATGGGGAACGGAATTGGCTACTCCATTGGCGCAAAACTAGCAGCTCCTGAAGAAACGATTGTGTGCTTAGTTGGGGACGGATGTATGTTCATGCACGGAACTGAACTTTCAACGGCTTATAACTATAACTCCCCTGTTTTGTTCGTCGTTTTAAATAATGGACGACTTGATATGGTTGAAAAAGGAATGCAAAAAATGATCGGCACTTCTATCGGTGGTGTGTACGAGACTCCACTCAATGTAAAAGGGTTTGCCGAATCTATGGGATTGGAAGCATTTACTTGTCATGACCCATATGATTTATCCAATAAAATAAAAGAGTCGTTACTGAAGATAAAAGAAACAAATAAACCAATCGTAATTGAAGCATTGGTGGATGAACACGAAATACCACCAACTATGGGGAGGCAATAACATGGAAAACAACAAGCGATATGAGGCCGGGAAACAAGCAATGGAGGAATTATTTTCACAAGAAGTACGAACTGGCATGGAAGAAATAAAAAAAGTTTCCCCTGACTTATGGGAGATGATTGTATCCTTTGGCTTTGGAGACCTCTACTCTCGAAAAACACTTTCGTTCGCACAACGAGAAATCATTACACTGACAACGCTTATCACACAAGGAGCTTTCGATCAGCTTAGAGTTCACTTACAAGCAGCTCTAAATGTTGGGCTCTCCAAAGAAGAAATAATAGAGATTATCATCCACTGTGCCGGATACGTTGGTTTTCCAAAAGCGGTTCACGCAATGGGAATCGCTGGAGAGATTTTTAAAGAATCAGAGGAAACACACAATAAATAAACCAAATGCCCACCTAAATCAGGTGGGCATTTGGTTTGGCTACGAGGAAGTTTAAGAACTTCCATCTCACGCTTGTCAAACTTTACTTTTATCCAATAAGCTTCTCAGCTGCTCCGATAACTCTTTAATAATATCATCCGTTTTAATCGAATCATTCTCATTTCCTCTATTATATCCATATTCTAAAATACGCTTGAATTCTTCTTGTAATTCTGCCGTTGTCATACGACAATACCTCCTATGTTTTTCAATATATTGTATCTATTAATAATTAATTAACTTTTTGTATATTGTAATACAGCACCATTACAGCATGATGTCAAAACTACTCATTATCTATTAAATTACGATTAAATTCGATGCAAAAGTTTTTGAATGATTAACTCACCTCTAAAATATCTGATAACTTCCAGAATAATAATACAGGAATGCCTTATCAAAGCAAGCGCTTTTTAGCTTTTATTGTAAATTACCCCATTTTCATTGTAACAAACATCATAATTATAGAATAGTCTGAATAAAGAATAGATTTTATGTTCTAAAAGGACGAAATTTATCAAAAGAGAACATAAAATAACACCCACCTTTTTATCAGGTGAGCGTTAGTTTTGGATTATATATTTAATAGAAAGTACTTTTTTCGTGTACAATCATTTTTCTTCGCTCACATAAAAAAACGCCCTCTTATTCGTTTAAGTGGACGTTTTTAATGTATTTAATTAAAATAGGAAAGCTTTTTAGTTCACTTAATCTGGTTTATTTAAGAATCACACTAATATTCACAGTCCCCAGGAAGATATTCTGCCAAATGTAAAATTCCCATCTGATCCATTAGCTAAATACACACGAACATACAATCAAACGACGACACTTAATTGAGAATGTCATATTTTGCTGTATTAATGGAGAGTTCCGATTCCAAAGCATGACCTACCCGATATAAAGTAACTTCATCGAATTCTCTTCCGATAAGCTGAAATCCTACTGGCATACCATCAGAGGAAAAGCCACATGGTACTGACAGACTAGGAAAACCATTAAGATTTGTCGGGGCTGTAAGTTTGATAATTGACCAGCGAATATGCTGACCAATATATTTTTCAATATCCACATGGCGCTCACCGATTTTCGGCGGCAGGATGGGCAATGTCGGAGTGAAAATTACATCAACGTTTTCTAGTGCTCGGTTAAATTCTTCTTTAGCTAGTTGACGAGTCTGTAAAGCCTGCGCATACTCATATCCTTTCGTCTCCATGGCTGTATACAGGCGTTCTTTCACCTCGTCATCCCATTGATCTGGATAATCTTTTAAATTCTGTTCATGAACAGCGAATGCTTCACTTCGTAAGATAACTTTATGTGCATCTGAGAACTTTTCAATGTGCGGCAAATCTACAGACTTAACAACAGCACCCATGTTTCGTAAAACTTGAATAGTTTTATTCATTATCGTTCTTACTTCATCATTCATATCATCAAAATAAAATTTAGATGGCAACCCTATTTTCATTCCTGCTATTCCTTTTCCTATATCTCTTAAAAAATCTTCTGATTCACGATCAATGGAATAAGGATCATTTTTATCAAAACCAGCAAGAGCATTCATAACTATTGCGTTATCTGTCACAGTTCTAGTCAGTGGTCCGACATGATCAAGCGTCCATGAAAGCGGATAAACTCCTTGTTTGCTAATACGGCCATATGTCGGTTTCATTCCAACAACTCCGCAAAAGGAAGCTGGAACCCTGACTGATCCTCCTGTATCAGTGCCTAACGCAGCGTAGCACAAGCAAGCAGATACTGCAGCGGCGGATCCGCTACTTGATCCTCCTGTCATTTTTTCCGGATTGTGAGGATTTCGAACTGGGCCAAAATAGGAACGATCACCAGTAGGACCATAAGCAAATTGATGAGTGTTCAACTTTCCGATTAAGATGGCTCCTGCCTCTTTCAATTTCTCAACTACGGTTGCATTATATTCAGGGACAAAATCCTGGTAGATTTCAGAACCCATTGTAGTCTTTGCATTCACCGTATAGATTAAATCTTTTAAACCAATGGGAATTCCGTGAAGAGGACCTTTATAATTACCAGCTTCTATTTCTCGTTGAACTTTATGAGCTTGTTCTATAACATCTTCGCGATCGACGGTGATATATGAATTGATTATAGGATCAATGTTTTCTATGCGTTTTAGGAATTTTAAAGCAATTTCAACCGGAGATATTTTCTTCTCTTTGATCATTTCAGAAATCTTTTTAATATCGTAAGTCACTAAATCTTCTTTAGTTTTCATTTAATATCCCATCCTTTGCATCATTTATCTTGATATCACTTAACTAGTCCAAGAGAAAGAGCAGGAAAAGCAATAACAGCAATCAGACCGAGTATCAGTACAGCATAGAAAGGCAATACGCCTTTGACCACATTTCCTACACTTTCTCTAGTAATCCCGCTCACTACAAATAGATTTAATCCTACTGGTGGTGTAATCATTCCCAATTCCATATTAATCGTCATAATGATTGCAAAATGTAACAAGTTTATATCGAATATCGCTAGTAGTGGTAACAAGATTGGTAAGGTGATTAGAATGATAGACACCGCATCTAGGAACATACCTAACACAAAGAACAACAAGTTAATGGCAATTAGGAAAACCCAAACATTTGTGGAACTTGACTCTATCCATTGTGTTATCGATTGTGGGATTTGTTCAGTAGTCAGGAACATACCGAAAATATTAGCAGATGCAATAATCAAGAAAATCATTGCTGAAATATTGATGGATTCTTTCACTATGCCTCTAAATATAGGAAATTTCATTTCTTTATAGACAAATACAGATACAATTACTGAATAAAGAACTGCAACAAACGATGCTTCCGTAGGTGTCATAATCCCAGTATAAATTCCACCCAAAATTAGAATCGGCAATATAAAACCCCAAATTGCCTTTCGTGATTTACGGATTCTTTCTTGCATACTTTCTTTTGGCAATGTATCATACTTATTTATTCTGGCATTTATAATGGCTGAGATCATTAATAGTGCTCCCAGGAATATACCAGGTAAAATACCCGCCGTAAAAAGATCCCCGATGGACTGTTCGGAAACCACTCCATAAATAATTAGAGGTATAGATGGCGGTATTAATATACCAAGAGTTCCTGCAGCTGCAACCAGTCCCATCGAATACCGCTTGCTATAACCTGCTTCTACCATTGCAGGAATCATAATAGCTCCTATAGCAGCAGCTGTCGCTGGACTCGATCCAGAAATAGCTGCGAAAATCATACAAGCTGAAATCGTAACAAGTGCAAGCCCGCCTCTAAAATGACCGATCCATGACTTTAACGCTTCGATCAAAGCGAAAGAAATTCCTCCTCTTGACATAATGATTCCGGCAAAAATAAAGCCCGGAATTGCCATTAATGCTGAGGAACTAACCGAAGTAAACATTTTTTGTATAACTGCATACATCGTAAAATCGATTAAACTAAGGGCAAATAAACTAGATAATCCGAGACTTACAGCAATTGGAACCCTGATTAAGCAAAGAACAAAAAATGATATCAGCAGTACTAATGTGGCACTCATAATGGTCCCTCCTTCCCGTTATACCGCATTCTTCATGCGTTCAATATTTTCTTGTTCTTCATCTTTAACTGGATTACGAATAACACTTACAATCCTAACCAAAAAATAGAAAGAAAGCAGTCCCATCCCTATTGGCATAATCATATAAGTAAGCCAGATTGGAATTCCTACATCTACAGTTACTCCTCCTTGGACTCTTGCAATGTCTACCATTTCTATTCCCATGAACATTAAGTAAATACTAAAACCAGCTCCTAGGACATTGCTTATAATATTGAATATTTTCTTAATGAAGGGTGGCATTTTATCATAAACTAAGTCCACTACAATGTGACGTTCATCTTTTAATGCCATACCAAAACCAAGGAAAATGGCTGCAACCATAAAAATCTCGAAAATTTCTGTTGTCCAACCAACTGGATTATTGAAAATATAACGCATAAACACGCCGTATATTGCAATAATTGAACCTGTAATAAAAAAGAAAGATGCAATACCTTCTTCAACTATTTCTAAAATCGATAGGATCTTTTTCATTTTGAATAGCCCCCTTTGTAACTATAACTCTATGAGTATTAAGAAGATTATGGATTAGACCATAATCTTCTTAAACTGTTCATTATTCGTTCGTTTGTTTTGCAGCTTCGATGTATTCTTCACCAATGATAGATGAAAATTCATCATAGATAGGTGCCCAGGCTTCACGGAAAGCATCGATTTCTTGTGTAGTAAGCTCATAAATTTCAATGTTTCCTCTTTCTTCAAGTTTCTGACGGCTTTCAACATTCATAGTTTTAGCAGCTTGACGTGCTGAATCTGTACCAGCCTTTAAACCCTCTTCTACAATTTTACGGGTTGGTTCATTCAGACTATCCATAAACTTTTTATTTACAAAAAGCCCCAGGTCTACTCGTGTTTCTCCAGACACGGTCAAGTATTTTTGTATTTCATCAAACTTCTTACTTTCTATATTTACAAAGGTATTTGTTTGTCCGTCAACTGTGCCTTGCTGAAGTGCTGTGTAAAGTTCTGTGAAAGGAATGGATGTTGAACCAGCTCCAAGGGTAGAGAAGACCTGCTCAAGTACTTGTCCGCCTTGTGTACGGAATTTCAATCCTTTCAAGTCCTCTGGAGTCTTAATCGGTCTTTTATCATTTGTTAGGTGTTTCTGTCCATTTGGCCACATGGCAATACCATAAATACCATCTTTATCTAAGCTTTTTAGAATTTCCAATCCCTTTTCGCTATCCCAAAATTTTACCGCTTCATCATCTCCATTGAATAAGAATGGCATTGAAGGAATATTAAAACGAGTATCTTCACCAACTAGTTTCGCCATATCAATTTGTGTTATTTGAACATTGTTAGCTACTAATTGCTGATAGACGTCCTTGTCTCCAAACAACTGACCGTTCGGATATATCTGAACTTTAATTTTGCCTCCTGATTCTTTCTCTATATAGTCTTTTACTGCCAACGACCCTACATGTTGAGATGTATTTTCAGATACTTCATGAGCAAGTTTAATGGTTATTTCTTGTACTTCATTGCTTGAGGTAGCACTAGGTTCCGAAGATTTTTTATTTCCACAAGCTGACAACATCATCAGTAAAACAATTGAAACAATCATAAAACCTCTTTTGAAATTCCTCATAATTTACCCCCTAAAAGTTTTAATATATTTTTACAGTAATTCTACGTGGATTGACGCTATAGAAAACTCTCATCGCTCGGATGATTCTCCCGTAATAAAATCTATTTATGGAAAAAAACTAATTTACACGGAAGCCAGTTTTTTCAACCGGTTGCAAATTTCATCAGCAACCTCAACTGTAGTGAATGAACCACCAATATCTCCTGTTTTAATCCCATCTTTTGTAACCTCTTCGACTGTTTCAAGAAGTTTTTGACCCAATTCTTGCTCGCCAAAGTGATCCAGCATCATTTTGGCAGTCCAGATTTGACCAATCGGATTAGCAATACCTTTTCCAAAAATATCGGGAGCTGATCCATGCACCGGTTCAAACATAGAAGGATATTTACCATTAAGGTTAATATTAGCTGCTGGCGCAATCCCGATACTTCCCATAATTGCACCACTGATATCTGTCAGGATATCGCCAAAAAGATTACTGGCTACTATAACGTCAAACTCCTGTGGACGTGTCACAAAAAAAGCGGACAAAGCATCAATGTGATATGATGCGGTCTTTACCTCTGGGTAATCCTTCTTTACCTCATTGAAAACACTATCCCAAAATGGCATTGAATGAACGATTCCGTTCGATTTTGTTGCAGATGATAGATGTCCTCTCCTTTTTTTAGCCAGTTCGAATGCATAACGCATCGCACGTTCTGTTCCTTTTCTTGTAAACACTGCATTTTGAATCGCTATTTCTTCTTCGCCTTTATGAATCTTGCCACCCACTTCGCTATATTCGCCTTCACTGTTCTCTCTTACGACAATCAAATCGAAGTCATTAGGATTAACCAAAGGGGACCTTAGTCCTTTAAAATATTTTGCGGGACGGATATTAATCTGCTGTTCAAATTCTCTTCTAATTTTTATTAACAGACCCCATAAAGAGACATGATCAGGTACAAGGTCAGGGTTACCAATTGCCCCTAGAAAAATCGCATCGAAATTCTGAAGTATATCCAACCCATCATCTGGCATCATCTTCCCATGCTCTACGTAATACTCGGAACTCCAGGGAAACTCTTTGTATTTGAAATTCAATCCACCATGAATTTCTGCAACCGCTTCCAATACTTTCAATGATGCAGGAACAACCTCTTTTCCTATTCCATCTCCTGCTATTACAGCAATTTCATAATTTTTCATCCTGTTTATACAACTCCTTTTTTAGATTGGTATTATAACTTTGCACTAAATTCCTTTGAAAATCGCCCCCATAGATTCGTTACACTTTGGCTGCCTCCATTTAAATTTTATAAACGCCTTATCTCGCACTTTTCCAAGTAAGCAGTACTTCTTTTTTAGAAGCGCCTCTATATCATTTCGATACTTAAAGAACGTATTAAATTCTGAAGGTCTTCCTGCGTATGTTTCTCTAATCTTTTCGAAGCTTTTTCCGCATTTTTTTCTTTAATTGCATCCAATATGTCCGAATGACCTTTCAATATAGTGGTAGCACGTTGCACTCCTTTAGTATTGAGAAGTCTATAATAATAGGTTAATGAATGAAGATCCTCGACAATCTTTTTCAATCGTAAATTTCCGCTGATTTCGATAATCAATTCATGGAAACGTACATTACATTCTACGATTCTTTCCTTTTCCTCCTTCTTAATAGCTTCTTGCGTTTCTCGCAGTGTTTCTTCCAATTCCTCCAACTGTTCATCTGTTGCCTGTTCAGCCGTAAGGGCAACTGCAATAGATTCAAGTGCTATGCGACATTCATAGATATCTCGAACATCCTGTAAAGAAGGTTCATACACAGTGATTTGAGAATTACTACCCATGGTTAGCAGTCCTTCATTAATCAATGTGCGGATTGCTTCACGAACAGGACTCCTACTAACCTTAAAATGCTTTGCAAGTTGAGCTTCATACAAACGTTCACCTGGTTTATAGAACCCGCTCCAAATTCTTTCTTTTATTGTCTGCTGAAGTTGCAAGTAGTAAGGCTCTGCTTTCTGTAAAGTTTTCTTATTCATCCTCGATTCTCCAATTCATATTATGTTTAATAAACAATTGAGCTAAAAATTTTTCTGTCGACTGTCGATTATAATAAGCAGTATATTTGTTCATGAGTGCACTTATGACTATTTTTAATCATGTAACAAAAGAGATGAAAAAGAGGCTTCCCATAAGTTCAATGAACTCATGGAAAACCTCAGTTGTGTCGTATTAAAAATATTATTTTTTATCATCCATAAAACGGGATATCGCTGGCTAATGAATAAGTATCTATACTCACTTATATTCAGCAATAATTTTTCCCCACCCATTTTCTTCGGTTGCATAAAAGTCTCCCTTAATAACCCCACCACCTAGAATTTTCATAGGCTTTAATAATTCTAGCGGTTCTCTTTCAGTCGATTGGATATTTACTTGTGTAGCAACTGCAAACTTCTCCTTCAGTACAAAGTCGGGATTTGTATCTCTTTCGATAATTTGTTTAGACGAAGGCTCTCCGCCCGGGTGGGGGATAGTCTTTATAAGTAAGTGTGGTGTCGTTTTTGGTTCCTCCACTATTGGTAGGTCAGCAGTCTTCTCGCCGATTAATTCTAAAAACACTTTGCCATCTTTTTCAACTTTCCCCCTAAATAAATCATTGTTCTCTGTCAATGAAATTTTTGCATACTTTTTCGGATATCCCCAAAGTTCTCTACCTGCAGCTATTGCTGCGTCATTGTTTTCATATTCATAAATATAATATCCACCAGATTTCCCTTCAAAGGTAACCGGAATTACAATAGCAGCATCCATATAAGACACCTTATTGCATTTGCTAAAGTCGGTAATGGAGATTACTGCTTTATTACTCACATATTCATATGGTGTAAACGAAAGAATTCGACGGACTTCTTCTTCGTTCAATTCTACTACAGCGTATAATGACACATAATCTTTACTTTCATATGGTACAAAAGGATCTGGAAACATTGGTGCATGCGCTGGTGTATTATACGATTTTACTGACACAGTATAACCTCCTTTACAACAATTCTTTTTCTTTTGTAAATTTGCTCACAACTAAAATGACAATAACTGACACTATTGCTGCTGGGATAAGTTCATACATATAAGCGACCCAAGGTGTATTAATCCAAACCATAGTCACCACAGTACCTGTGATCATCCCCCAAACAGCTCCCCATTTCGTTACCAAATTTGTATATAAAACTAATAGCAATACCGTTCCAAAGCTCGCAGCGAGTCCCGCCCAAGCATATAGCACAAGTTCAAATACTGCTTGTATATCCATTAATGCAATTCCTGTAGCGATAATACCGAAAACTAACATAGTGATACGACTAATTTTAATCATTTGTTCATTTGTATATGTTCTCTTTGTTATTACTTTTAATAAATCACTAGCAAAAGATTGTGTAACGGTCATTAATTGAGAAGAAAAAGTGGATTGAATAGCTGCAAAAATAGCTCCAATTACAACCCCAGCAATAACTGGATGCATTGTATCCCCTACCAAAGTTGGAAATACATATTCTGCATCTGCTAAATCAGGTATTAATATTCTTCCAATAAGACCGAGTAAATTTGAACCCATCATTACAACAACTACCCAAAACATTGCGATTAAAGAAGCCTGTCTAACCGTTTTATCATCTTTTGCTGATAAGAAACGTTGAACAATATGCGGTTGTCCCGGTTCTCCTAACCCAAATCCGACCAACCCGACAATAATTCCAAAAGCAGCGGCGCCTGTTGCCCCTCCTGCATATGAAAGTAATACTGGATCAAGTGTAAATAGAATATGAAAGAACTCCACTGGACCGCCAAATTCAAAGAAAATCATATAGGCTGGGAATAATAATAGTACTGCTAGCATGAGCAATCCTTGGAAAAGATCCGTCAACACTGCAGAATTATATCCGCCAAAAACTGAATAACCTAATACAAACACCGCCGATAAAACTAATCCCCAGCTATAATCAAAATCTACAATAGAATTCAGTGCTTTCCCTGCTGCTGTCAATTGAGATGCTAAATAAGCAGTAAAGAAAATAATGACGATAATACTTGCTACAATCTTAATCATATTCGTGCGATCTTTTAACTTCAAACTAAAGAAATCTACTAAGCTTAACGCACCGAGTTCCTCGCCTTCTTTACGAAGACGGGGAGCTACAGCAAACCAGTTAATTAGATAACCTACAATAAACCCTGGCAGCATCCACATCGTTGAAATCCCAGCAGTATATGCATACCCAGCTGCTCCTATAAAGATCCATCCACTCGTATCTGTAGCACCCGCACTAATTGCTGTCGCCCATGGTCCAAAATTTCGATCTCCTAGAAAATAACCTTCTTCACTCTTACTCATACGTCTTTCAGCCATAATCCCGATGACAAAAACAACAGCTAAGTAAACAACAAAAACTGTAAGCATCATTTTGCATCACCTTTATTCTGTGCACGACTTGCAAGAATAAATGTAGAAATAAATCCTATGACAGGAACGATAACATACAAAAACCAAACTAAACCCGCATTCTCCATTTACTTTCCCCCTGTAATTTATTTCTTAAAGTTCATCAATTACTTTTCCATAAGAAAGTGTATAGCCCCCAACGAAGTAAATAGCACCCACTACTTCTACATCCCCTAATGATGCTAATGGATCGTCCAATGATTCTTCCCAGTTTAATGTTGCTTTTCCTGTAACTTGCTTTTTTGTTACTGCATCATAAAATTCATTTTTCAAAATGGTATTCAAATGTGTTCCTTCATGTTCTACATGTGGAAATCTTTTCACTTGAAGTCTTGGAAACAAATTTGGTTGTTCGAATGCTTCTCCGGTTTCTTCAAACGTTACATCAATTATTTTCTTACCTTTACGGCTAACACTACCGGAAACTTTGCCACCGTCCACATTAAATTCAATTTCTCCTATTTTTTTGGGATAACCCCAAATCTCTCTTCCTGCACATAAAGCATCGTCCGTGTCTACATATTCAAAAGACATACAAGCTCCGTTTATGTCTTTGTATGAACATGGAATGATTAATCCTCCTTCATTGTAATTATCCAGCCCTTCAATTTTGTTATTTCTTAATAGAAAAACTTCAAATACATCATCTGTCACAGTAAACTCTTTAGGTAAAAGTCTCTGCATTTTTTCTTTATCTCCTCGACAATAAACACTCACTTTTTCATATTCCTCATAGCGATATGGCAGCTTTGGATATAGTGGAGCATATTCTGGTAAGATTGAGTATTCATATTTTTTCATTGTCATTCTCTCCTTTTTCTGTTTACTTAATATATTGCAAGAAGCGTGCCAAAAATAAAAACACTGATAATGAATATTCATCAGTGTTAGTAAATCAGTTTTACTCAATTTTTTATTAAATATTGAGTAATTACTCATATTTGAGTAATTTTATTTTATGGATATGCGATTCCAATCTGTATCGTTTTATTTTATTGCTTAATGTTTGTTGTGGTATATCTAAACTTCTAGCAGCTTGCGATATATTCCCCGTCGATTGTTGTAATGCTTCCATAATAAGCTGTCTTTCTTTTTTCTCTATTTCTTCTTTAAAGCTTACTTTATGATAATTCTCTCGTACATTATTGTTATCTCCATTTGTGGATAGCAATTGAAGATAGTCAGTTAGCTGTATATCCTTCCTTTCAATACAGTCTGTTTGTACCATGTTGAGTAATCGCTCTATCATATTTTTTAACTCTCTAATATTCCCTGGCCATGAATAATCCATTAAATATTCCATTGCCTCATTAGACATACCTTGTATACGTTTCCCAAATTTTTCATTAAAGTGAGCGATGAAATGATTTATCAGAAGAGGAATATCACTTTTTCGGTTTCTCAGTGGAGGAAGTTCAATATTCAATACACATAGCCGATAATATAAGTCATCTCTAAATTCCTTATTGGCCAGCAATTCTCTTGGGTGAACGTTTGTCGCCGCAATGATGCGAACATTTACTGGAATTTCTTTTGTTCCTCCCACTCTTCTTACCTTTTGATCTTGAATAACCCGAAGCAATTTTGCTTGTAAACTTTTTGACAATGAATTTATTTCATCTAAAAACAAAATACCGCCATTCGCTATTTCAAATAGTCCTTCCTTATCTAATGCGCCTGTATAAGCTCCCTTTACTGTACCGAAAAGATAGGATTCCAATAAATTATCAGGAATAGCAGCACAGTTTTGTGTGATTAAAGGGATACTTTTCGAGCTAGCATGATGGATGTTTTGAACGATTACCTCTTTACCTGTCCCCGTTTCACCATATATAAAAATCGGAGATGGAGAGTTTGCAAGCAGCTTTATTTGGTTTTTTAGTTTTAAAATAGTTTCATCTTCACCAATAAAATATTGGAAATTCTCCTCAAAATTATTAATTTTGTTATCTATTTTGTTTTGATAATCTGTCCTGTTTTTTTGTAAATCCATTAATTGTTCTTTCAAATTTTGAAGTGCAGAAAAGTCTTGAAATACTTCGTAGGCACCAACTATAACTCCTTCTTTCATAATAGGATAGGTAGAAGTCAAAGTCGTTTTTCTTTCCCCCCTATAAGTTAAAAATGTTACCTGATTACTACTAATCTCTCTTCCCGTATTAATCACTTCTTGAAAAGTACTTTTGCTATCTATTAAATTAGGAAAAACATCAAACACACTTTTCCCGATTATTTTTTCATGATTTAACCCGATGGAATTGACTGCTTTATTGGCAAAAGTAATTGTCAAATCCGTGTCAACAACCATTACTCCTTCATTAATCGAATTAATCACATTTTGCTCCCAGTTCATCGTCTCTCCCCCTTTAAAACCCTTATTATACGAAAATTCTTTTAACTATAGAATACACTAAGTTACTCTATATCTACCTATCTTAATTGAAATTTATCAAATTTCGCACATCCACAACAATACCTTTTTGCTCTTTGTAAGGTATATGAATCTTCCTTCATTAAAAAAATCCAGGACATCAAAATGTCCTGGATCCTATAAAGTGAAACTTCAATCAGTGGAGGGTCTTCATCCCCACTGATTGTTAGTTAAACCAATCGGGCTTTTACGGGCAGTTGAACTCCCTATTATCTTTTCGTTTTTCTTAAATCTTGAAGTGGGAGTCTTACTGCCCGTTAATGCGGGATAAATCTCGGAAATAAGAAAGTAGCTTACTCTAATTGGTCTCCTAGCCTTCATTCTTTACCGGTTTTAAGTGTAATTCACTTCTCGTAAGCCATTTATCTTCAAAATCAGTTGCAGGTAGTGGACGGCTGATGCCATAGCCTTGCGCAAAATCACAGCAATTCGCAGCCAAGAAATTATATTCTTCTACTCCTTCCACCCCTTCGGCAATGACTTTCAAATCTAGTTGCTTAGCTATCGCTATGATTGTTTTTACAATGGCTTTATTCTCAGCGTCTTGACTCATACTAATCACAAATGAATTATCGATTTTTAATGAGTCAAGTGGATATTTTGTCAGATAGCTAAACGAAGAGTATCCTGTTCCAAAGTCATCCATTGATAGACTTATACCGAGCGCTTTTAATTCATCTAACTTTTCAACCATGACCTCTGCATACATCGCAATACTCTCTGTAATCTCTAACACAATATAGGATGCAGGGAGTCCATATTTTTCGATAGCGTTTTTCACTTTCACTAAAAAAGTTGGTTCGAGTAACTGTCTTACAGATACATTAACGCTTACGGTTAAAGGCTTGTAACCCGCCTTTTGCCAACGAGCATTTTGTTCTATTGCAGTATTCAGTACCCAGTGACCTATCGGAATAATCATTCCTGTCTCTTCCGCAATGGAAATAAATTCATCTGGTGGAACTTGTCCCAGTGTTTCGTTATTCCAGCGAATAAGAGATTCCATGCCTACTATTTCATTGTTATTTAAATCTATAATAGGCTGATAATAAAGTTCAAATTCTTCATTATCTAATGCGCTTCGTAATTGTTTTTCAATCATCATTTTCCTGTAAAGTTTCTGATGCATTTCGTGTGTAAACAATTGAAAGTCATTCTTTCCTCTTTCTTTTACATGGTACATTGCGATATCTGCATGTTTTATCAATGTATTAGCGTCATCTCCGTCAGTTGGAAAGATACTAATCCCAATGCTTGGTGTAATAATGTAATCACTGCCATCGAGCCAAAAGCCATTCTTAAATTGTTCCAGCAACTCTTTTGCAAAAGTTTCACTAGCTTCCTCATTATGATGCGGAAGTATAATGGTAAACTCATCGCCTCCAAGTCGATAAATTTTGGCACCAGAATGTCTATTTTTCAGTATGTTTTCTAAACGTTTTGTAACTTCGATTAATAGCAGATCACCTACATCATGTCCGAGTGTATCATTTATATATTTAAAGCGATCTAAATCAATAAACATAATCGCATTCTTACTGTTCTCCATTTTAGCTTTTTCAAGAAAGTTAGTTAAATCCTCATTAAACATTCTTCTATTCGGTAACCCTGTTAGGATATCGTGATTGGCTTGGAACATAATTTCATTTTCATGTTGCTTTCGATCGGTAATATCCATTGAAACAGCAAGTGATCCTGAGCTGTCATTAATATTGATTGGTACTTGAACAGTCTGTAACCATATGGCATCTCTTGATTTGGCTGTGACGATTTCCTCTTTTATAAAGAGTTTTTCTGTGTGCTTGAGGATTATCTTCTTTTGATCAACATTTTGTCTTATTACACAAGTATCTAGCTGAATGTCATCGTCCGTTTTCCCTATCATATCTTGAATTTTCATTCCCATTAACTGCGCATATGATTGATTGACTAGAGTATATCGACCATTTTCATCCTGAGCATAAATGTAGTTTGGGTTCAAATCGATAACTTGAAACAGAAAATTTTTTTGCTCAGACAGCTTCATATTCATCTTGTTTACTATTTCTAGATACATTCTGCTCGACAGAATTAAAAGAGAAATTGCAAAGAGTAAAATCGCAATAGAACTTGGGTATAATCTTGTCGCTGGGAACATATTTAAAGTTCCTATTGCGTATGCAGTGAAAGCAAAGATATTAAAATAAACTAAAAAAGAACGCATACTCTTGTCTTTTACTTGTAAACTTATTAAAAAACAGAGAATCATACTAAGTACAAATAAAAGAATATTAGAATGAAACAACCATGATAGCTCTCCATAAACAGGAAAGTAATATATAGTGGAACCATTATGTATAGCTTCTAATCCACTAACCCCCTTATTACTCCATCCGCTTATATAAACAACCAAAGCCATCACATAGAATAATAGAACGGTAGTACGATTAATCAGAAAACGCCACTTCTTTTTTAAGTCATTTGCCAACATCTCATGAACAATTATATATGCTACATAAAAGATCGTGGGCGGTATCATAATAGACCCAAATCGAAAGAGCTTGAAAAAGATCTCAATGGTCTCTTCTTTAAAAATAGTAGACGAATACAAAAAGGCAACATCTAATTGCCAGAATGAGGATAACAAAAGGAACATAAAGATAATTTTGGATAGATTATTGTTTTTGAATAAAACAAGTATCGTAATTCCAATACATAAGGGAATACAGGATAACAAAATTAAAAATAGAAAAAACATATAATGAACCTCCTATAAAAGTGACAATAATAGACAAGCATTATTCCCACTACTCCCTCTAGTAATAATGCATACGTACTGTACTGCTTGATGTCTAGTTTTATATACAATCGGTACGTCTTCAAAAATCATTTTCTTTTGTTTTAATTGGGTAATAATCCATGTCCTAGAGAAAGCAGAGATGATAGGATTAGCATCGCTCTCATTGCGCAAAATGTATGTCTCCTAATCTCTTATACAGAAGTGAATGGAATTTATCATATGTCATTTCTAATATAACAAGATATTTTATCCTTATGCCTCTCCCTTTTATTACGATATCTTCCAATTATTCCATCTTTCAATTTCAACTTTATTCTATTATAAACGACATAATAATGGGAAGTCTATGTACTCATGCCTTAAGACCTAAGAATAAATATAGTTAATCATTTAATGAGGTAACATCTAGTATAATAGCGCTGTTAAACAAATTTAATTTATATTGGATTGCTAATAAATAGTGGAAATGACCTAGGAAAAGTGAAGGCATACAATATTGGTATTAGTAGCGTTCTATAGAAAGGATAGGAGACTTTCGTGAATTATCAGAATAGTTCCTTACACAGGGAAGTATACAGCGCAAAAAATCCAGGACATCAAAATGTCCTGGATTCTATAAATTAATTACTTGGGAATGAGAAAGATGCTTGCTCCAACTGATCTTCTGGCCAGCGTTCCGAAATAGTTTTGTTTTTCGTGAAAAATCGAACTGTATCCGGTCCAAACATATGACCTTCCCCGAACTTGGAACTTTTCCAGCCGCCGAAATTATAATAGCCAACAGGGATTGGAATTGGCACGTTGACACCGACCATGCCCACTTCGATTTCGCTAGTGAATTTACGGGATGCAGCTCCACTGTTTGTGTAGATCGTAACTCCATTACCTAATTCATGCTTGTTGACCAAATCGATGGCATCTTCAAGTGACGGTACACGTACGACGATGCGTGCTGGTCCAAAAACCTCTTCTTTGTAGATTTTCATGTCTGGTGTAACGTTATCTAGCAAAGTTGGTCCAAGATAATAGCCTTCCGAACTTTCACAGATTTCTGGGTTGCGTCCATCAATAACTAATGATGCACCTTCTTCAATACTATTGTTTATTTCGGACAATACATTTTGTTTCGCTTCTTTTGAGATGACTGGACCAAAATCGACTTGTTCGTCTGTGTATGGACCGACTTTTAATGCTCTGACTTTTTCATTTAGAATGGAAACAAATTTCTCTGCTGTTTCCTCTCCTACTGGCATTGCTGTTGAGATGGCCATGCAGCGTTGGGAAGCGGCTCCATATGCTGCCCCTAAGAATGCAGTGGCAGCCTGCTCAAGATCTGCATCTGGCATGATGATCATATGGTTCTTCCCACCTCCGAATGCTGCAACGCGTTTTCCATGCTGAGTGCCTGTTTGATATACATATTCAGCAATTCGAGTAGATCCTACGAATGAAATCGCACTGACATCTTCATTCTTCAGCAACTCATCCACAACTTCCTTGTCTCCATTGACTACGCTCCATACGCCTTCAGGTAGCCCAGCTTCTGCCCATAGTTCACTGATGAAAAGCGCTGAATGTGGCACTTTTTCAGATGGCTTCAAGATAACCGAGTTTCCTACTGCAACTGCCATGGAGGTCATTGCAACAGGCACCATTACAGGAAAGTTAAAAGGAGCTATTGCTGCTACTACGCCCAAAGGTGACTTGGTTGAGAAAGCATTAATATTCCCACCTACGTTGACAGAATACTCGCCTTTCAATAAATGAGGTGCGCTTAACGCCAAATCCACTGATTCCAATCCACGAGTGATTTCTCCTAGCGCATCCGCTTTCGTTTTACCACTTTCTAAGCAAACAATATCAACTAATTCATCTTGTCGAGAATACAGCAAGTTACGGAAATTTAATACCACTTCCATCTTTTTAGCGAGTGATTTCGCCTGCCATTCTACCTGACCTTTTTTTGCAAGCTCGATTGCTTGTTTGGTTTCTTCTGCTGTTGCAAGAGGCACACCTGCAATTACTTCTCCAGTTGATGGATTGAACACTTCGCCAAAACGGCCGCTTGTTCCTTCGACTTTTTTACCTCCGATAAAGTGGGATAGTTTTTGAACTTCTTGTATGGTTGTCATAGTACTTCCTCCTTCTTATTTGTTTTGGCTTCTGATAAATAAGCTGCTGAGATATCTAGATGTCCGAACCCATCCTGAGACATTTGTTCATATTCCTCTATCAATTGATTGGTCACTGGCAGATTCACTTCTCCTTGGACAGCCATTTGCTGTGCAAGGCGCATATCTTTTAGTAAAAGATCGATGGAGAAACCTGGCTGGTAATCTTCATTTTTCATATACTCCGCATAATTACGTGTGTAGATTTTGCTTTGTCCATAGCTGACATTTAAGATTTCATAAACTTTATCGAGGGACAATCCAACACTTTCTGCCAGCACTAGCATTTCTGCGACACCCTTTGTATAAAAGCCGATCATCAAGTTGTTCAGCAATTTGATGCGAGTGCCGACACTCGGTGAATCGCCAAGCAAGAAAATATTCTTGCCCAATACATTTAATAGTGGAAGTGCTTTTTCATAGTTTTCTTTTGTTCCACCAACCATGATCGTCAAGGTAGCTTGAACTGCTCCGATAACACCGCCGCTTACTGGAGCTCCTAAATAATGCAGACCGTTTTTATTAGCAAGAGCCGCAATATCATCATTTAGCTTCGGATCTACTGTACTGAAGTCTATCAATAAAGTCCCCGGTGCCGCAGTCTCGATTAATCCACCTGGATTTGTATAAATCGCTTCCACCACTTGAGGTGTTGGAAGACTAGTCATAATCACTTTTGTCTGTGCCGCAAGTTCAGCGTTTGTCTTCGCAACTTTACCGCCAATTTCCGTAAATTTTTGCAGTATCTCTTCTTTAACATCCATTCCATAAACGGTGTAGCCAGCCTTGATCAAATTAGTTGTCATTGGCAATCCCATATTGCCTAGTCCAATAAAACCGATTGTTTCCATTATTTATTCCACTCCTTTTAAAAGATTGAATATAAGATAATTGCTAATGCAAGTGCTACGAGCGATACACCAACGCTAATCACAAAGATTGGTTTGTAAGCGCGGTCATGGGTTTCATTGCTGACTGCCCGAATCGTCGTTACGATATACCCGTTATGTGGCAATGAGTCCAAACCACCAGAAGCAAGTGCTGAGATTCGGTGCATAGCGTTTGGATCCAAGCCTTGTACATTGTAAATTGGAGCCAAAATCGGAAGCGCTATTCCTAGTCCTCCTGAAGCAGATCCTGTGATTCCAGCAATCACCGTAACCGCTACTGCTAGCCCGATGTATTCCATACCTGGAAGTGAGACAAGGCCATCTACAATCATTTGAAAAGTCGGCGTTTGCTGGGCTACAGCTCCGAAACCGACCACCGCACAAATATTTACAGTAGCAATGACGGCATTTTCAGCACCTTTTGTGAACATCGCCCGGTATTGATCGGTGTATTTATACATCGTACCTAGCCCAACTGCGCAGCCGACAAACAATCCTAACAAAGCAGCACCGACCGAGGATATGAACTGCGCGCTTATATTCAGCGTTATGACCACAAGTGCAAGTGGTAAAATAGAAAAGAATACTGGCGGCAAATTACGCTCTACTGCCTCAAGTTTACTTAAGTTCTCCATGACCACTTGAGGTGCATCAAATTGTTCACCGTTTTTGATGGCACGGTCCACCATAAACTTCATTGCATAACTTCCTACTATAATAATGAAAATCGCTACGACTATTGCAATCCAGCCACCAGCAGTCGGCTTCGTTCCGAAAAACTCCATTGGTATTAAGTTTTGCACTTCTGGTGACCCTGGTGAAGTCATCGTAAATGAAATCGATCCGAAAACAATCGCTGCCGGGATAAATCTATGAGGAATATTCCCTTCCCGGAACAATGATAAAGCAATCGGATAAGCAGCAAATGCCACAATTGCCACACTCACTCCACCGTATGCCATAACCGAACAAGCGACGACAACTGCCAAAACGGCGTGCTTTGCACCAATTACCCGTTTCACCCAATTGGCAATCGAATTAGCCGCACCTGTTTCTTCCATGATTTTTCCAAATACTGCCCCAAGCAAATATACAAGGAACCAACTAGCAAAATAGCCGGTGAATCCCGTCATATAATTTTCTGTAAGCGCTTTCTCTAAAGACAAATGATTTGTCAAAGCGACTACAATGGAAGCAATCAATGCTGCGAAGATAATATTCATCCCCCGCATGGTGAAATACATAAGTAACCCTAACCCCAGAAAAAAACCGATAAACGCAATAACCATCTTCTTCCCCCTGCTCCCCTTTAAGCATTCAAAGATTTGAGATACCAAAGTCAGATACTTTAGTATCTTAAATGATAATAGAAAGAATTTTATTTGTAAACAGTAAATTTACTATTTTCTGATTTTTATATTTTTAGTTCTGAAATTCTAATAATAGTCCTTGTATTATTTAGAAAATATGTTAGTTTCAATTAATAAAGGAGTGTAGATAGATGAAACCATCTTCCCAAAGAGCGATCAAAGCGCAGCAAACACGCCAGCTATTATTAGATACAGCCCTTGAATTATTTGATAAAAAAGGGTTTGATAATGTGACCATTGATGAAATTGCCGAAAAATGCGATGTCTCAAAAGGCGCGTTTTACAGACATTTCAATTCAAAATATGATGTCTTCGCAGTTAAATTCAAAGATATCGATAATTTTTACGAGAGCTTCTATGAAAAAATACATCCAGCTTGTACGGTAAAAGAAAAAATCATCCTGGCTTATCAAGAGCAGATGAAATATTTACGTGACGAACTAGGAGTAGATTTTGTAAGAACAGTCTATACAAGTGCGCTGTCACGTACGATGGATGAGAAGCACTATTTAGTGGACCCCGAACGCCGCATTTACAAATTGATAGAAAGCTTTCTCGATGAAGGGCTTGAAAAAGGGGAATTCACTTCTGCATGGGAAAAAGAGCAATTGCTCCATAACTTGACTCGATGCATGAGAGCCACCGTCTTCGACTGGATCATCTTCCAAAATAAATTGGATATTGTCGAAGAAATTAAAGTACTTGTTACGATGATCTTTGAGGGGATTGGGAAACGGGAAAATGAATAGTTTTACCTTCCCTGTGTAAGAAACAATTCAGAATTGTCTCTTACACAGGGACAACAAGATACAAATAACACCCACCCTTCATTAGGTGAGTGTTATTTGGTATTTAACTATTTAATAAAGACAAAAGTCTATGGTCAGAATTTTTTCTTACATGTAATACTTTTTATCAGGCATTTACGCTTCCGAGTACTCCATTAGTAGATGCAATTGCAATAATTACACATCCCCACATATGCTTATAAGCGGTAACCATATCTTCACACGTAAACTTAATTCTTGTTGGACTGATCATTTGAACCGTTGGTAGTGTAGTTGTCATTTTTGCTTGTTGGGGGCCTTTAAATTCAATTTCAAAAGTTATCGGACCTTCTATTTTTAACGGTTTAATATTGTTAATCCTAGTAAGAGAAAAAGCAATCTTTTGCTCGATTTCTTTTTGTACCACCTCAGGATGTATTAATTCTGCTGCTAAGCGATCACGTGCAAATTTGACTATCACTGATTCTATGTCTGGCAATGTCTCTTTCACTTCGGCCACATATTGATCATCCCCACTGATGAAGAGGGCAGGTATATCTAAACTACCTGCAACCAAGGCATTCATTTCGGTTTCTCCAACAATCTGATTGTTGATTTTCATTTCCTTAACGCATATTCCAGCAAGAGTATGGCTTATTACTGCATGTGAAGCACTTTCTCTTCCATGATGCCCAATAAAAATGATTCCATCAAATGTATTGTCGAGCCCCTCTAATTGGCACATGACACGATTATTACCTGACACTAATCGAGCTCTTGGATCCAACTCTTCTATTAGAATGTTAGACATATTTCCGTGACCATCAGCCACGACAACTTCCTTTGCCCCACCTTTATAGGCGCCTCTAACAGCAGCATTTACCTCCGCTGTCATTAACTTTCGAAACCGCTGATACTCAGCATTTGTTGTAAGCTGCTGAATAGTCGCAACGCCAGCGATTCCTTCGATATCTGCAGAAATAAATAATTTCAATCAATTAACCTCATTTCACTTAACTTTTTTGGATGATCGAAAAACAGTTAGCCATGTCAGGTTATTACTTGATTAACAAATGAGAGAATTTAAATCTCTTGGGTAATAAGTTAGCATTTCTATACCACTATCCGTAACTAGGACTGTATCCGAATGTCTGAAACCACCTATCCCCTTCACATAAATTCCAGGTTCTACTGTAACTACCATGCCTGGTTTGATTTCTGTATGATCACCTAAATCAAAGAATGGTGCTTCGTGACCAAGCAACCCAATATTATGACCTGTGTGGTGACTTGTTAATTCTGTGATGCCTGCCTCTTTAAAATACTTTTGGACTGTAGCTTCTACTGCAGAATATGGAATGCCTGGTTTAATCGCTGAAAGTGCAACATCCTGCGCTTCATACATGTGTTGGAAATACTTTTCTTGTTCATTAGATACCTCTTCAACAAACATGGTACGTTCCAACTCACTCTTATAGCCAAAGACATCTGCAGCGGCTCCAGTAACCAACGTATCTCCTTTTCGAAGGACAAGGTTTTGAGTGACGGCATGTGGGAAAGCTGACTCAGGTCCAATTTGTCCTCTAAAAATTGCATAAGCTGTTTGGCCATGTGGCTTGTATTCAGAACCCAACGTTTCAATCATTGCCATCGTCGCTTCCATAGATGCTTTACTAGTAATCTCAATTTCACTTAACCCAGCTTTCGTATATTTTTGCAGTAAGCGATGAGCTAAATTTCCCCAACGGCATGATTCTTTGATTAACTCGATCTCCTTGTCAGATTTGACATAGCGCATTTCCTCTATAACCCATTTTAAAGATACAAACTCTTTAACTGAAATCAGTTGGTCAATCGATTGTCCTCGATATCCCATGGAAGAACCATAACCGAGAGAGTCATAACCAACTGTTTTGTTTTCAAAGCCGTATTGAAGTAATAATTCTTTTAGATACTCCATCGGGTGCTTGATTCCTGGATACTCCGGATAAGAGTGAACGTGATCAACTATACCGTATTCCTCTGCATGCTCATGCTCTAATGCCGGTAAGAATAAGTGAACCTTTTGACTTGGGTCAATGAACAATCCAATTGGTCGTTCTGTCGGATGAAAGTGAAACCCTGTTAAATAAAAGATATCAGTTACTGAAAAAATAACTGCAGCATCACAATTTTTCTCCGTTAATTTATGAAAGAATTTTTGCTGACGTTCTTGAAACTCACCTTTAGGAATAGCTAGTAACATACTCAATTTCCTCCTCGTTTTTTATATATAAATGGCAATTTGCCGTGTGACCTTTTTCAAATGTTGTTGGTTCTGGCATTTTAGTTTTACAAATTTCTAGAGCAAATGGGCATCTTGGATGGAATGCACAGCCAGATGGCGGATTCGCCGGGCTAGGAACATCCCCTTTTAGTATAATTCGTTTTTTTTCTTCTTTAGGATGTGCCACTGGAACAGCGGATAACAGTGCTTGTGTATATGGGTGTTTCGGATTTCGGAACAAATCTTCTGTATCAGCAACTTCAACGATTTTTCCTAAGTACATGACAGCTACACGGTCAGTCATATGTTGAATCACGCTTAAGTCATGAGAGATAAATAAATAGGTCAATCCAAATTCCTTTTGTAGCTCAAGCATCAAGTTGATAACTTGAGACTGTACAGAAACATCCAGCGCTGAAACAGGTTCATCTGCAATGATAAAATCGGGCTGAAGGATGACCGCACGTGCAATCCCAATCCGCTGTCTTTGCCCTCCTGAGAATTCATGTGGGTATCTATCTAGATGATATTCGGAAAGTCCGACGATTTTTAACATTGCTATGATTTTGCGCAGTCTTTCTTTTTTATCAAATTTGTTATGGACCTTTAATGGTTCCATCAATATTTGCAAAATCGTTTTTTTCGGATTCAGGGAAGCATATGGATCTTGGAATACCATCTGCATCTGTTTTCGAAGCGACCGCATTTGCTCATATGGTAGTGACGCCAAATTTGTACCTTTAAAAACTACTTCCCCAGCTGTAGGTTCGACCAACCTTAAAATTGTTCTGCCTGTAGTTGATTTACCACAGCCAGATTCTCCTACCAATGCAAAAGTTTCTCCCCGCATAACGGTAAAGTTCACATCATCTACAGCCCTTACAACGATTTTTTCCTTAAACATTCCTTGAGATATCTCATAATACTTTTTCAAGTTTTTAACTGTTAACAATACTTCGTTCTTCATTCTGCATGACCTCCTTAACTGCCGGGTCCTGTAGCCAACACTTGCTAATATGTTTTCCCCGATTGAACGCAGGTGGTGTTTCCGCAAAACATTTCTCAAAGGCAAATGGGCATCTATTTGCAAATACACAGCCTTCCCCTATCTCAGAGGGCTTTGGTACTTGACCATCGATTGAAAATAATTTGCTCTTTCGTTCATTATTAGAGGGTAGAGATTTCATAAGTCCTTGCGTATAAGGATGTAAAGGTCTATCAAATAATTCATTTACCTCTGCCTCTTCCACTACCTCTCCAGCGTACATGACTACTACGCGATCACACATTTCAGCAACCACACTTAAATCATGGGTGATTAGCATTAAACTCATCTCATTTTTTACTTTAATCTCTTTTAATAGTTCTAGAATCTGAGCTTGAATTGTTACATCCAAGGCTGTGGTCGGTTCATCAGCAATCATAAGCTTTGGATGGCATAAGAGTGCAAGAGATATCATAACCCTTTGTCTCATGCCACCGGATAGCTGATGAGGGTATTCGTCAATTATTTGTTCTGCTCTTGGTAAACCAACCTGTTTTAGCACAGCAATAATATTGTTACGGATTTCTGACTTTGACATTTTTTTATGTTGTCTTAATGGTTCACTCAATTGTTCACCAATTGTAAATACAGGATTCAGAGATGTCATTGGCTCCTGAAAAATCATCGAAATTTCGTTGCCACGAAGTTTACGATATTCTTTCTCCTTCAATCTAGAGATATCTCTATTATTGAATAGGATTTCGCCAGAGACGATTTCACTTGTCTTTATTGGAAGAAGTCCCATAACCGAAAGAGAAGTCACACTTTTTCCACACCCCGACTCACCAACAATTCCCAATGTTTCTCCTTTTTTCACATGAAAGTTGACTCCTCGTATAGGTTGAGATGTCTCCTTACCATTTCTGAAACGAATTCGTAGGTCGTTCACTTGTAGAACCTTATCTGACATAATCATCCCTCCTTGTTATTCACCTTTCAATTCCGGATCCAATGTATCACGAAGCCAATCTCCAAAAAGGTTAACACCGAGAGCCGTGATCATAATAGCGATTCCTGGGAATGTGATTAACCACCATGAACTGAATATATAATCTTTTCCTTCATTTAGCATGTTCCCCCATGCGGGTTCAGGTGGTTGTACTCCAAACCCCAAGAAGCTTACAGATGCCTCGGCAATAATATAAGTACCAATTTGAAGGGAGGACAGAATGATAATAGGAGTAAACAAGTTTGGCAGAATATGTTTAAACAATATTCCAGTTCTCGATACGCCTGTCGCTACGCAAGCAGTGATAAATTCCTTTTCACGAAGTGCAAGAACTTCACTCCTAATGACGCGAGCAAATATAACCCATCCCCCTATTGCTAGTGAAATAATGATATTACGAAGGCCTGACCCAATAATCGCATTTATGACCAATACCAACAGGATAAAAGGAAAACTTAATTGAACATCTACAATCCGCATTAAAATTACATCAACCCAACCTCTGAAATAACCAGAAATAATTCCTACAATTGTTCCGAAAGTACCTGCGATTAGCACAGTTGTTAAGCCGATAATGACGGACACTCTGGCACCAAGAATAATTCTAGAAAAAATATCTCGTCCTAACTGATCTGTCCCTAAAAGATGTCCATCCGTCATAGGGGGTAATAATTTCTTACTGAAATCCGCAAGAAGAGGATCATAAGGTACTATCCATTGACCAAAAATACTGATAAATAGCAAGAGAATCATGATAAGAAATCCGACCATTCCTGTCCAACTTCTTAGTAAATTAGAGAAAAACGTAACTACAGCTGATTGTTTCTTGACCTTTATTGCTTGGGTTGTATGAGTTACCTTTGGAATATTAACTGTCATAATCTCACCTACTTCACTCGAATTTGCGGATTAACATATGCATACAACACATCTGCAATAAAATTAATCACTGCATAAATTAGGGCTATGATAAATACTCCAGCCAGAACTATTGGGAAGTCTCGATTCATAAGCGACTGCATTAACAATCTTCCAATTCCCGGCCAAGCAAATACAACCTCGGTAATGACGGCTCCTCCAAGCAAAGTTCCTAGATCAAGAGCCACTAGTGTAATTATTGGAATGAGAGAATTTTTAAGCGCATAACGCCCTATTAATCTAATAGTAGGCACTCCAGATGCCTTAGCTGTTCTAATGTAATCTTTTCTGAGTACATCCAGCATGGTAGACCTCGTGAAGCGTGTAAATCTTGCCACGCTATAAGCAGCAAGAGTCACCATCGGCAGTAATAAGTGAGTGATAGAACCCGCCCCACCAGATGGAAGCATGTTCAATTGAGCCGCAAAAAAGTATATAAGCAACAGACCTAGCCAAAAGCTTGGTACGGCTTGTCCAAGTACAGTAAAGGCGACAGCAATTCGATCAAAAATAGAATTTCTTCTGAATGCCGATAGAACGCCAAGTGGTATGGAAATCAATAAGGATAAAACTAATGCAGATATAGCTAATTGGAAAGTAGCCGGCAATCGATCTAATACTAAAGGCAATGCATCCTCTCTACTTCGTAAAGATTGACCAAAGTCTCCTTGAACAGCATTTACCATGAAATCTCCATACTGAACATAGATAGGACGATTAAATCCTAATTTTTCTCTATATTCTTCTATTTGTTCCCTTGGTGCATCAGGAGGTAAGAACAGCGCAGTCGGATCTCCAGATAGTCTTATCAAAAAAAATACAACTGTAAGTGCCAATAAAACAACAACCCCAACTTGAATTAGCCTTTTAATCACAAAATCAAGCATACGTTACCTCCCTCTCGTAACCTATATTTCTTGTATTCTTAAGGAGAAAAGGAGGATTGAAACCCTCCTTACCTATTAGCCGTTATTATAGTTTTTTAATTCCATGACATTTCAAAGGCTTGTATTTTTTCATCTACACGAGGCTTAAAGTTCAAATCTTTTCTTACAGCATATAAGTCAGCCTGCTGCCATAATGGAACCCACGCAGCTTTTTCCACTAAAGCATTTTGAAGCTCAGCATATCCATTGAATCGTTTTTCTTCATCAAATAATGCATTTGTTTCATAAATTTTCGCTTCGATGTCTTCATCGTAAAAACCACTATATGGTGCTACTTCTGTAAAGAGATTTTCAATAGTGGATTGTGGATCAAATGCAGGACCCCATCCTAGTATGAACATATCCTTCATTTCTCTATTTCTAATTTTCTCTAAGTGAGCACCCCATTCATTTACTTGAACATTGACTTTCACTCCGATTCGTTGTAATTGAGCAGCAATGGCTTGAGCTACTTGAGTATCCATCGGATAACGACCATTCGGTGTATCTAGCGTTAATGTTAAAGACTCGGGCTCATATCCAGCTTCTTTTAGTAAACTTTTCGCTTTTTCAGGATCGAATTCATATCCCTCTGTTTCAATGTAGCCCGTATTGATAACTGCCAGAGGACCTGTCATTTTTGTACCATTTCCATTTAACACCGCTTCTATTAGTTCATCGACATCAACAGCATGATTCAATGCTTGACGAACCTTTTCATCTTTTAATGGACCATCATAGAATGTATTTAAGGCAAGGTAGTTAATACGAGCTGATGGAACCTTTTCAACTTTCGAATCATCGTCACTTTCAATTTTTTCTACAGAATCCACTGGTATATTTTTGAACATATCCACTTCGTTACTTAAAAAGGCAGAAAGACGAGAACTGAACTCTGGAATATAGCGGAACTCTAATTTTTTTATCTCAGGAGTTCCTTTCCAATAATCTTCATTGGCTTCTAATTTCAAATAATTATCCCGAGACCATTCTACAAATTTATAAGCTCCAGTTCCTATTGGTTTCTTAGCCGCTTCATCCGTCCCTACCTCTTCCACATATCCAGGTTCCATAATCAGTAAATCTTCCGTAATACGTTGGATTAAGCTTGGAAACGGCTTAGATGTTTTGATTTCTACTTCAAAAGGTGAAACTACCTTTACTTCTTCCACATCTACCCATCTAGATTTATAAAATGATTGATTTGCATCATCTAAAATATAATCAATACTATACTTAACCGAATTTGCATCAAAGTCCGCTCCATTATGGAATTTAACTCCTTCTTTTAATGTTAAATGCCAAGTCAGTTCATCTACATTTTTCCACTCTTCAGCAAGTACAGGAACGAATTCACCGCTTTGTCCATCTCTATCAATTAGAGGGTCGTAAATATTGCGAATTTGTGTATCTGTCACATAGTTCACATCTGAGTTAGCAATGAGGGTTCCAGCATCAGCTTCAAAGGCAATAACAAGACTATCTTTAGTTGAGGTGGAAGAATCTCCATCTCCATCTGAATTACTAGTACCTGCTGTTCCTTCAGTACAACCTGATAAAATTAACAAAAGACTTAAAACTAGCAAAACCAATGAATTTTTTCTCATATTTTAGTTCCCCCTTATCGAATTTTTGGATATAAAATTTCCTCTATTTTTTGCATTGATTCAATTAATACTTCGATTTCTTTTTCAGCAATTCCGTCTATCATACTCTCAACATTAAGACTTGCTTTATCAGCAAGTGTTTTAAGTGCCTCTCCCCCTAAATCTGTTAGTTTTATATGTTGAATCCGTCGATCCTCTTCCGAAAAACTTTTAACTATCAGCCCATCTCGTTCAAAATGCTTAAGGATTCTACTCATATAGCTTTTATCTAACAGAAAATAATTCGATAGATATGCAGCTGTACAGTCATTGCGTGTAGAAATTTCAAACAATATTAATGCCTCTGTAGCTGAATAAGGACTCTCATCTGTGTATAAATTAAAAAGCCCCATTGTGCGAGTGTAAAATCGGTTAAATCTTTTGATTTTTTGTACATTATTTCCTGACATTTTCAAATCTTCACTATCCTTTGAATTTTAAGTTTACTTTATATTAGAAAGTGGCTTTAGTCAACTATTATTTTAGGGATTTATTGATAGTGCTACTCCACGTCTTTTATGTTGGGTAATCTTCAGGGGGAACCGCTTTTCACAGTTTTACTTTTAATCCACGAATTATGTAAACGCTAAATAACGCCCACTTATTTGTTAAGTGGACGTTAATTCATAATTGCCTATCTTATTGATTTGAATTGAATTGGATTGGATTCAATTTACAGAAATGTTTCTAAGACAGGGGTGTTACACACCTTATGCCTTAAGACTTAATTAGATTTGAAGCATGAATAGGAGGATTTTTGCCTTTCCATGGTCTTGCCTGTTCTAATTGTGCAGCAAGTTGTAAAAGTGTTGTTTCATCAGCAAACCTTCCAGTAAATTGCATACCAATTGGCAAACCTTTATCACTCCAGCAAAGTGGCAGAGAGATGGATGGTTGACCTGTAGCATTGAACAGATTCGTGAATGGTGCATACGTAAAGATTTGTTCTGTCCATTCAACAGCGTTGATATTTGGATTGTTTGAGTTTAACATGCCGATTGGTGCTGGCGGTGTTGCAAGTGTCGGTGATAAAAGAACATCATAATCCGTAAAAAAATGTCCGACACCACGTGAAACAGCGGCATTTGTATCAATTGCTTCTAATAGATGAGATGCTGGCATTTCTTTACCATATTGATAACAAGCCCAAATTGCCGCCTCAATATTTTTCTCGCTCGGTATACGATTAGATAGAGCTGCCGCTCCATTAATCATATGATAAATATTCGCTGTCCAAATACGTACCGTTGCCATGCTAAACTTCTCCGCATCGTATTCAGGAGTAGCTTCCACAAGTGTATGACCTAGTGCCTCACAAAGGGCGACTGTTTCTTTTAACGCACGAAGACATTCTTCATCTACCGGAACACCTGATGCTGGTTTTCCAGTCCAAGCAATTTTTAACGGTTTGGGCGCTTTTTTCATTGCTTCGGCAAATGGTGTTGCAGGGGGCTCAGCCCAACCATAACATCCTATATCAGGACCAGCGACGGCATCAAGAAGTGTTGCCGTATCTCGTACTGTTTTGGATAAAGCAAATTCAATTGCAATTCCATTAAGTGGTTCGCTATTAAAAGGGCCGAACGGAATTCTTCCCCGAGTCGGTTTCAAACCAACAAGTCCGCTACATGATGCAGGAATACGGATAGATCCACCACCATCATTCGCATGCGCAAGAGGGGTAATACCAGCAGCAATAGCGGCGGCAGAACCACCACTTGATCCGCCAGGGCTAAGATTAGTGTCCCACGGATTAACTGTTGGATTTCCATATAAAGTTGCTTCAGCAGTAGCGTTATAACCAAATTCTGGTGTCGTTGTTGTTCCGACCGTGACAACTCCAGCTTTCCTAAAACGAGCCATTAATTCACTATCCACTGGGAATGTAATTCCTTCAGCAAGTTTACTTCCCATGTTAACAGGAATTCCTTTAGCATGAAGAACAAGCTCTTTAATGAGAAATGGAACTCCTTCAAATGGTCCTTGTGGCAATCCACCTTTTACTTCTTTAAGCGCTTTTTCCTCGACGATTGATGCGACTGCATTTAACGTTGGATTAAGTTCCTTCATGATACTTACGGAGGTATTTACCAACTCCTCAGGTGTAACTTCCTTCTTTTTAACCAGTTCAGCCAATCCTAAACCGTCGTATGTTGTATACTCTGAAAAATTCATTCTCTTTCCTCCTTTTTGTTCAGTATGAATGAGAAAATTTTGTAAAACTATTACCCGAAAGAATAACACTTTTAAATTGATTGAATTTTCTATAAATGATAGGATGGTAGGAAGAAAGATAGATGGAGGGAGATTAATTGCAGTTAACAAAGAGAGATTACGGTAAGATTCTTAAATGTTTAGATTCTATTGCCTTCGATCCTGGACTCAGTGATCCTGTTCGTTATCGCAAGAACGTATTAAACGCTCTTTCCAATATCTTTGGTTATACGGAATCTATCTTTTGGTTACCGAATAAACAGGGGGATTTAATCGATCCAATCCTAAATAATGTTAAAGATAAAGTGATTAGTGAGTATCTTGAGTTCTTTCAACCACTAGATGTATTAATTCCTAACAATCTTTCCTTAAGAACAGACAACCACGTCGTAAAAATTGGAGATATCATGTCGCTTTCAAACTTTGCTGAAACTAACTTTTATAAGGAATTTTTCTTAAAACATCAATATATAGACGAAATTGGGATGTATATTTTCAATAAAAATAACATTGTTGGTGTGATTGGTTTGGTTAGAAAAGAAGGGGAAAATTACTTTAGTGAGCAGGACAGAAATCGATTACGCTTGTTGATAAAACCGATTGAAAGTGCTTTTAATGCTTATGAAATCCTTTCTCTTAGTAGTCCAAATAGGAAAAAAGAGGAACATTTAACAGCACGAGAAAGAGAACTCATACAACTTGTAAAACAGGGGTTCTCAAACAAAGAAATTAGTGAAATCTTATTTATTAGCATTAACACGGTTAAAAAACATTTGCAGAATTTGTATCAAAAACTAAATGTGACGAATCGAACAGAGCTATGCTATCGTATTTTCAAGATGAATTAATAAGTTGATTTCTACGCCTTCAAAAATAACAAAAAAATGAATTGTTTTATCCCTTACACGGATGATGTTAAGATACGTGGACTCTTCTAGGAATGTGAGCAAGCCAGTACGTATTGACTTCTCCGTTATAGTATTTTTCCATTAAGCTGTCTTTTGACGAAACTTCTGCACAGAGAAAAAACAAGAGCCAAGGGATGTGATAAAATCACTACCGAGGCTCTTAATCGAATATAATACAAATTTTTTATTGGAGTGAAATTCAAATAGTGAACTTTCACTATTGTCATAGTGTTGTAGAACCATATATATCCTGGACGCTTAAATAATCAATTGATGGTTATAATCGGATCTTTAATAAGGCAATCGATATGAACACCAGCTTCATTTTCACCACCGAACGATTTATTACTTCCAAAAGCAATATGTACAGTTCCAAAAACTTTTTCATCCTCTAGTATATTACCTGTAAGTCGTGCTTTTTTGTTAGTCCCTATACCAAATTCTGCGATAATCCGACCATTATTCTCGCCTAAAATTTCTAATAATTGTTTACCTTGGCTACCAGTTGCATTTACTAAACGACCGTCCTTAATCTCTAGAATAATCGGTTCTTGAACCAGACCAATCCCTGCTATGGAACCGTCAATTATTACTTTGCCATTCGCTGAGTTCTCAATAGGTGCTATATAGCTCTCACCAGAGGGAATATTACCCGATTGGCCTTTTTCCTTAAATACTCCCGTGCTGGCAATACTCTCTCTCTTTTCTATGGAGAAGGACAAACTCATTCCCTCTTTTTCAATTGTAACTGTTGAACCTTCATCTAACATTTTACAATACTCTGCAGTTAACTCTTCTATTTCTTCTGCATTTGCAGAAATCGCACCTTCTTCTAGCATATCTAAAGTTACTCCAGGCATTGTTGCTACACGCGCACCTTTTTTGGAAGCATTTTTTCGTGCCACTGTATGAGTAAGGGAATGTTCTGTTATACAAAGTACTACATCTGCACATTGCATTGCCTCTGCAACTAGATGGGGAGGCTCTTCTCCAGATTTACTTCGAGTAGACATTTGCATAGAAATAGTTTCATTACCTAATTCCCGTCCTGCCTCTACAAAATATTGGGCAATATCTGATAGCGCAGTATCTGTTAGTACAAGAAGTGTCTCGTCCTTTTTTATATGTAGATTATTAGTCAATACATTTTTTGCTTTTTCTATAGTAGACAAAACCTATCGCTCCTTTATATTAAGATTTGAGCTTAATATTGTAACGCTTAATAATTACTTCGATCTCATCACGTGCTTTCATTAATAAAGGAAGACATGCCTCTTTATGTTCCTCTGTCATACGATAAATAGGACCTGAAACAGTTATAGATCCAATAACGCCAAAGTCATCGTTTAATGGAACGGCTATAGCGAGCACTTCAGGAGTAAATTCTCCTTGACTTTCTCCCCAACCATTTTTTCTTATAACTGCAAGTTCTTCCTTCAATTTCTCTCCACTATCCACTGTATATTTCGTATACTTGATAAATCCTTCACTGATAACTTTTTCAACTACTTCTTCTGGAAGAAACGCCAGTATAGATCGGTAAGACGCCCCAACATATAATGGCGAGCGACTTCCTGCTGAAACGGTAAACCTTACTTTATTTTCAGGTTCTACCGCAGCTAAAGTGACCGCTTCATCTCGGTCAAGAATAGTTAAGAAAACAGACTCTCCCGTCTCCTCACACAGCTTATCTAAAGATGGCTTGATGAGGGTATCTACATTAAGAGATTCATACATAATTTTCCCTAGTTCCCAAGTGGCATAACCTAGGGAATACTTTTTGGTAACTGGATCTTTGGTTACAAATCGATTTTTTTCTAAAGTTTCTAAAATACGATATATATTCGTATGATTGATATTCATTTCATTGGCGAGTTCTCGCCCACCCCAAACTGGCATTTCTCGAGTGAACATTCTTAATACTTTTAGAGATAAATCTAGTGTCTTTAACAAGTAAAAATCCCCCATATCTTTCCTAATTATATACTAGCTTACCTAAATTAGAATAAAACACAAGTAATTTTACACTCTCTTCTAATCATTGGAAGTTTCATATAAAAAATCGACGACTGCAGCAACGTATACCTTTGCACATCTTACTATATCTTCTACTAATACTTTCTCGTTATAGCCATGAATGCTAGGTAAATATGCTGGACCATATTGTAACACTGGAATATGATAATCTCTAAAATGTCTAGCATCACTACTAGCCCATTGCATTACTCCGTATGCTTCTTCTTTTGTGACAAATTCAATATTTTCAACTATCGCTTTACAGACTGGATCTTGCGCAGATGTATAATTTGCAACACTTTTAAAACCAAATAACCGTATCGAGTACCGGATACCTAAGCTATCTAACTCTTTCTTTAAATAATCCGATACTTCTTCGTGGGTAATACCAAACGGTAAACGACAATCTACTTGAACTTTACAGCTTTCTGGAATAACATTTGACTTTGTTCCTCCATTAATCGTCCCAATATTCACCGTAATTCTTTCTAAAACAGGTTGAAAAATTTCTCTTTCTTCTTCCACTTCGCGTAAATAACGTTTAGAAATTTCCACTAATTCTCTCACTTCTTCTGGCATGTGAATTTCCAAATCCCAAAGTGTACGAATCTTTTCAATCGCTGCGATTGCATCTACAATGGCATTGTTTCCAGCTACCGGTGATAGACTGCCATGACCCGGCTCACCAAATACCTCTAACTCAAACCAATAGGACCCCTTTTGGCCAATTGTTGGATTTAACGGAGAGGAAGGTTCTGCTATCAAACACCCATCACCATCAATCAATTTATTCTCAAGTAACCACGGGACACCATATTCTCCGCCTGTCTCTTCATCTGGAACAATTGCTAAAGTAAGTTGTCCAGGTAACTCGATTCCTAGTCGTTTAAACAAAGTGAATGCAAAAATAATACCGGCAAGTCCGCCTTTCATATCGCTTGCACCACGTCCTAACATCCAACCATCTACTACTTCTCCAGAAAAAGGATCAAAATCCCATTTAGATAAGTCACCAGCGGGAACTACATCAGTATGACCACAATAAATGAGTTTTTTTCCGGATTCATCTCCAAAAGAACTGACGAGATTATACATTTTTTCGGATGCTTCATGCCAGTCCACCTCTAGTCCAAACTGTTTTAAATAGTCGGATACAAATTCACTCGCTTCTGTTGAGTCACCTGGTGGATTTTCACTAGGAATTCGGATAAGTGAACTACATAATTCGATTAATTCGTCTTTTCGCTTTTCGACTTCATCCACTAATTGCTGTTTCAATTGTGCATTATCCATTATCTAGCTACCTCCTGCTTTCCAAAAGTTTGTAAATGTTCCATCTTGCCATAAAGCTTTTCTAATAATACAAACTCTTCCTCGTTAAAGAATGAACATTTACCTTCACCATAAACTTTTGCAACTTCAAGAGCAAAACGTACAACTTGTTCAATGTCCACTAAATGACTAGCTCCTGTACCACAACCAGCGACAGCTGTTTCTGTTGTAATTGCAACACCAACCACTGGACTTGATGTTGCCACTGCTGGCTGTAAAATACTATTTACATGGTATACTCCATTACCATAAGGAGTGATATCCTGAGTCGTGATAGGTAAAGTTACTGGTAAAATACCAGCAGATTGCGTGTAAATATGAAGTAGATCGTCACTTATTTTTAAAATATACCCTTGTTTTACAGTTGGAGTAATTGCAAATCCTTTGTGGTTTGTAATCATATTCCCTTTAGTGGTATCTATAGAAAGAATTGCATCCATTTCATCCGTCACTTCATACTGATTCATTGTTAAAATATCAACCGGAGAGTCCATAAATGGTACAGGGTCATGCGGTAACGTTGGGGCAGTTGGACAAATATGTGTTGTTAAAATTACGTCTCCCTCCAGCTGATCTCCCTTAGCTTGCATATCTAATAACTTAGCAGCTGTTGCCATTGCAGATAAGGCCCCATCTCCATCAGACACAAAACCTTTTACTTCAGGACGAGCTCCGATTCCACCAAGTCTTCCAACTATGCCTAGTGTTGAAGCTGTACCTCCCATTCGTTTTCCATTCGTGCCAGGGATGAAAACTTTAACGAAATCTGTAGATCCAGCTTTTCCTTCAACTGTTTGAACACTAATCTCACCTTTATCTGAGATTTTCTCTAAATACGATTTAATTACTTCTCCAGTTACATGAATACTATCCATTTCTTCAAATAATTCCATTACGTGTTTTAATGACATGATTTGTTCCTCCTAGTTTTTATGAATATAAGTGACAAGCTACTTTTTGGGTCTTACCCAAGTCTACAAATGCTGGTATATCCTTTTTACAATGTTCCATTGCATGAGGGCATCTTTTATGAAAACTACAACCAGATGGTGGATTCACAGGACTTGGTACATCCCCCTCCAAAAGAATTCTCTCTTTTTTATCAAACGGATTTTCTTTTGGAATTGCCGATAATAATGCTTTTGTATAAGGATGTTTTGGATTTTCGTATAACTCCTCATAAGTACCAATTTCCACAATTTTTCCTAAATACATTACCGCAATTCGATCGCATATATAGCGAACAACATTTAAATCATGAGAAATGAAAATATAAGTAAGATCAAACTTACGCTGTAAATCTTTTAATAAATTTATAACTTGTGCTTGAACAGATACATCCAAAGCGGAAACCGGTTCATCGCATATAATAATATCTGGGTTTAATGCAAGTGCACGAGCGATATTTATACGCTGTCTTTGTCCACCAGAAAATTCATGAACATATCTTTCGGCATGATAACCACTTAAACCAACAACTTCTAATAATTCTATTACTCTCTTTTTTCTAGATTTAGCGTCACCAATCTGATGTATAACTAGAGGTTCCGCAATTAAATACTCAATTGTTTTACGAGGGTCCAAAGAAGCATATGGATTTTGAAAAACCATTTGGATAGATTTTCGAATGGAACGTATCTCCTTTGAACCAAGTGTTGCTAAATTCTTTCCCTTAAACTCAACAACCCCCTCTGTAGGACGGATTAGTTGGTTAATCAGCCTTGCCATCGTTGATTTTCCACAACCAGATTCTCCAACAATCCCTAGTGTTTCACCTTTAAACACTTCAAAACTAACTCCATCCACTGCTTTTACACTTTGTGTAGATTTTTTGAAAGGTATTGCTTCATTAATAGGAAAATGTTTTTTTAAATTTTCTACTTTAATCACAACTTCACTCAATGTAAACGAGCTCCTTTCTTTCAAGACGGTTAGATTTAGTTTGGAAATGGCATGACACTATATGACCTTCTTCCACCTCAATCGGCTCTGGTTTTGTTGTTTTACAAATTTCTTTTGCATAGGGACAACGATCAGCAAAATTACATCCCCGGATTGGGTTGCGTAAATCAGGAGGACTCCCCGGGATTGCAGGTAATTTATTGCCATTCAATGTATTTTTGGTTATTTGGGATTCTAACAACCCCCAAGTATATGGATGTAGAGGATTATCATAAATAGTTTTTACTTTGCCAGATTCTACTGTGTTTCCTGCATACATCACAATTACTTTATCGCACATCTCCCATACAACCCCTAAATCATGCGTGATCATAATAATCGATGTATCATTCTTTTCCTGCAACGATTTCATAAGTTCCAATATTTGTGCCTGCACTGTAACGTCTAATGCAGTAGTTGGTTCATCAGCAATTAGTAACTTTGGATTGCACGACAATGCTATAGCGATCATAACTCGTTGTCTCATCCCCCCTGAAAACTCATGAGGATACATTTTCACCCTTTTTTCTGGCTCTGGAATTCCGACAACTTTCAACATTTCAATTGCTTTTAACTTCGCTTCTTTTTTGGATATCTGTTGATGAGTACGAACTGCTTCCTCGATTTGGTCTCCCACAGTAAACACTGGATTTAAACTGGTCATTGGATCTTGAAATATCATAGCAATATCATTACCACGAACATCTCTCATTTCTTTATCGGAAAGGGATAATATATCTTTTCCATTAAAGGTAATTTTCCCATTTGGAATACTGCCAATTCCCTTCGGTAGTAATCTCATCAGTGCTGTTGCAGTAACACTTTTACCCGATCCAGACTCTCCAACTATCCCTAAAGTTTCTTTCTTCTTCAATGATATATTTACACCATTAACTGCTTTTACAATGGATGCTGAAGAACGAAAGTGGACATCTAAATTTTCAACTTTTAGTATTTCATCTGACATCTTTCCACCTCCAGTAATAGTAATTTTTAAACTTTCATTTTAGGATCTAATGCATCTCTTAACCCGTCACCGAATAGATTTATTCCTAATACGGTAATAAGAATAGCAAGACCAGAAAAAGTGGCCATTTGTGGATTAAGTACTAAGAAGTCCTTGCCATCTTTCAAAATACTCCCCCATGAAGCTGTTGGTGGCTGAACACCTAATCCTAAGAAACTTAATGCAGCTTCAGAGATAATAGCTCCCGCAATACTCATCGTTCCATATACTATTAATGGAGCTAAACAGTTAGGAAGCACATGTTGAAATAAAATTCTTCCGTGGGTTGCACCCAAAGAACGCGTAACTTCTATAAATTCTTCCTCTTTTACGCTTAATACTTGCCCTCGTACTATTCGTGCAAACCCTGGTATATTAGCTATGCCAATCGCAATAATTACATTGACTAACCCTTGACCCAAAACCGTCATTAAAGTTATTGCAAGTAGGATGAAAGGAAAAGCAAATAATCCATCCATTGTACGCATAATAAGAGAATCTAATTTCCCACCAAAGTAACCAGCTATTAAACCTAAAAACGTACCAAATACTGCTCCAAATAAAACGGCAGATACTCCTACAATCAAAGAAATTCTGGCTCCATACACAATTCGGCTAAATAAATCACGCCCATAATTATCTGTACCAAGGAAGTGTCCATCCACTCCAGCCCCTAGTAGACTATGTGTAATATCCATCTCATTCGGTGAATGTGTAGCAATTAGTGGAGCGAATATTGCAATAATTGTCATGAAAATAGTAACGAACAAACCAAATGCAGCTATTCGATTTTTCAACAACTTTCGTATAAAACTTCGCTCATTTATTTCCTTTTTCTTCACTTCTCTTGTTTCTATAGATGAAGGTTGAGTAGAAGTCATTTTCCTGCTCCTCCTTTTCCAGAAGAATAGTTGACACGCGGATTCACAATTTTATATAAAACATCTATTAGTAGATTGACTAGTACAAAAATTATAGCGATGAATAGAACTGTTCCTTGCACTACTACAAAATCTCGTTTATCTATTGCATCTACTATTAAACGGCCCATTCCAGGCCAACTAAAAATTGTTTCTGTTAAAACAGCTCCTCCTAATAAGGCAGACACTTGCATACCAAGTACTGTTAAAATAGGTGTTAATGCATTTTTAAACGCATGTTTTCCTATAACAAAAAACTCTTTTAACCCTTTTGCTCGGGCTGTTTTAATATAGTCTTGTGAAATTACTTCCAACATACTAGAACGTGTAATTCTTGCGAAAGTAGCCATGGGAATCGTTGCAAGCGTAATACTCGGTAACACTAAATGCTTAATGTATGTGATAAATCCTTCATCCATCGTTCCCATTCCGGTAGCAGGAAACCAACCTAAATTCACGCTAAAATACAGTACAAGCATTACTCCTAACCAAAAGATAGGAATAGAGACTCCTATTAACGAAATAACCATAACCGTATAGTCCATTACTGAATTTTGCTTTGACGCTGAAATAATACCTGCTGGAATTCCTATTAATAACGCTATTACTAATGCTGAAATGGCTAGAATAAGCGTATTGGGGAATCTATCCATAATTAACGAAATGACTGGTTGATTATAAGTTAGTGAAACTCCGAAATCTCCTTGAGCCAAATCCCCAATATACTGAAAGAATTGTGTATGCAATGGTTCATTTAATCCTAAATCATCTCTTAACTCTTGTATGTCTTCTACACTTGCTTGTGGTCCTAACATAACTGCAGCCGGATCACCAGGTATTAAACGTGTTATGACAAATACAATAATAGCTACGACAAATATAGTCGGTAGCAAGTCTACTAAACGTTTAAGTATATATTTACCCATAAAACCCCTCCTTTTTTCACTATATGAATCACCGTTTCACAATGTGAATTAAAAAAAGTTTATCACCCTAAAAATTATTTGTAAATATAAAATTAAAAATTATCTAAACATTTTTAAAAAACCATTTACACTTCTTTTCTCATGTGATAAATTAGTTAACAATTCATCATGTGATACAGCGTTTCACAATGTGAATCAACTAAAAGGAGTGATTATAAATATGTTGAAGAAGAAATACTTATCACTACTAACACTTGTTTTATGTATGGTGTTAGTACTTGCAGCCTGTTCTGGGAAAACATCTTCCAATGAAGAAGCTTCTTCTAATGGAAACGGGAATGGCACTGGAGAACCTCAAGATGGGGGTACCCTTCGTCTAGGCTTATCAGCAAACCCTAAAACGCTTGATCCTATTAAATATACTGGGGTATATGAATCTCAAATAATGAGAATGGTTTCCGATACTTTAGTTGTTTACAGTAAAGATTTAAGTGAGATTCAACCTTCCCTAGCAACAAGCTGGGAAGTATCAGAAGATATGAAAGAATATACCTTCACATTAAGAGATGATGTATTTTTCCAACCTGGCGAATATCAAGATGGGCGTCAAATGACAGCAGAGGACGTAAAATATAGCTTAGAACGTTCTGCTAAAGAATCTGCGATGAATCGCCTTAGAGGAGTAACAAGCGTTGAGGTGAGCGGAGAATTCGAGGTCAAACTTCACTTAGAATCACCAAACGCCGCACTATTAGCAATGCTTACAGACGCTGGAAATATGATTATAGCTAAAGAAGAAGTAGAAGGCTGGGGAGACAACTTCGGTTCAAACGTTGTAGGAACAGGACCTTTTCAGATTAAAAATTGGCAACAAGATCAACAAGTTGAGCTTGTACGTCATGATAAATATTGGGGAGAAAAGCCTCACTTAGATGGTGTAACGGTTAAAATTATTTCAGATCCTAATATGATGACAAATGCACTTCGCTCTGGTGACATTGACATCGCTACGGATGTGAAAGGACAAAACCGAGAATTAATTAAGCAAGATACTAATTTAGAGTTAATATCAAAATCAGCACTTGCTACAGTTTATCTAGACTTAAATAACAAAGTAGGACCTACTGCGGATACTAAAGTCCGTGAAGCAATTTATAAAGCTACTAATGTAGAAGAAATTGTCCAAGGTGTAAACCAATGGGGTGGCGCAGTCCCTTCCCTTCTACCTATCCCTAAAGATTCATGGGGATATGACGAAAGTTTAGAAGCGCTTGTTCCAACATATGACCCAGAAGCAGCAAAAGCCTTACTTTCAGAAGCAGGTTATCCAGATGGTTTCAAAACTGAAATTTATGTAGCGGAATCTCGAGTTCCATATGCGACAATCTTCCAAAATCAAATGAAGGAAAACCTTAATATTGATGTAGAGATAAAAACTGTGGAATGGGGAACATATAGCGATACTGTCTCTAAAGGAAATGCACCGATGTCTATTGGTGGATGGACCTGGTATCCAGACCCTTACTTCTACTTATACCAATTATTCCACACGGATCAGCTTGGAGCATTAGGTAATGGAAAAGGGTACGAAAATGCAGAAGTTGATGAGTTATTGAATCGTGCAGTATCAGAAACAGTTGACCAAGCTGAGCGTGCAACACTTTATCAAGAAGCGCTTAAACTAATCTTAAAGGATGTTCCACGTATTGAGTTAGAAAATACAGAAGCTGCAGCAGGAATTACGAAAAAAGTAAAAGGCTTTGATGTTTCTCCTGACTTCTCTATCTCTATTGTCAATCCAAATGGTACAAACGTATGGTTGGAGAAATAACAAATTATTATATCTAAATATATCCAAGAAAAGTAGAGAGTATATATTCTCTGCTTTTCTTTTAAATGAAAGGAAGAACAAAATGATTATATTAAACCATGCATACGTTCTAAATCCCACTTCTAATGAATTCGAGAAGAAGAAATTAGTGATGAAAGATCAATATATACATGCCATTTTAGACTGTAATACTACCATTGAACAAGAAAACCTTTATCAAAATATAGATGCATCCAGTTTATATATTACACCCGGTTTAATAGATGCTTGCTCTCAAATTGGTTTGAAAGAAACTGGTATTCGTTGGGAAGGCAATGATTCATATGAGCCTACTCAAGAAATAAATACTATTTTATCTGTTGTAGACGGTATATATCCATTTGATCCTTCCTTTAAACTAGCCATTTCTACTGGAGTTACTAGCGCACATATTATGTCCACTGCTGAAAACGTTGTTGGTGCATACTCTGCAATTATCCATATGGACGGTGCAACCGTAGATGAAATGCTTATTACAAATAATGTAGGACTCTCTTTTTCTATGGGTGATGTTCCCAAAAAAGCATTCTTCGACTTTACTAAAAAGCCATTAACACGTATGGGTATTGCAAATATTATTAGACAAACAATACAAAAGCTAAGAGTGGATGGATTACCACTTGATTTTCCTTTTTTTATACGTTGCCATCGTGCCGATGATATAGAAACAGCACTCCGAATTCAAAAAGAGCTTCAAGCAAATTTCACACTTGTCCATGCAACAGAGTTTGCACTTATAGACACGGATGCAAAAAAAGAAATTAGCCAGGTAATTGCCGGCCCAGTTTTTCAAGCAATCGAAAGATTTGAACTAAAAAATTTGCATCCCTCCCTCTTTAATCAATTACAAACGACAGATATTTTATCATGTAACGCAACAGACCACCCTATTAGCTCAGTATCTCATTTAAAACTGGAGAGTTCGTTAGCCATTCGTGAAGGTGTTTCAAGAAATAACGCCCTCCGATCTTTAACAACAGACGCTGCAAAAATTCTTCAAATAGATCATTTAACTGGTTCTATAACCACTGGTCTATATGCAGATGTTGTCGTATGGGACCAACACCCTCTTAATTTAACAGCTAAAGTATTGAGTACGTTTATTAAAGGAAAAGAAGTTTATAAAGGGAGCGATTGCAAATGACGACAATTTATAAAAATTGCACGGTAGTTACAATGGATGAACAAAATTCATACTATGAAAACGCAGAAATTTGGGTGGAAAATGGCAAGATTTTATATGTAGGAAGTGATAAAACTCCACCAGAGAATGCAATAATAGAAGACAAAAATGGCTGTATTATTACCCCTGGTTTGATAGATATACATACGCATGTCGGTTTATGGAGCGAAATCAATGAGCAGATTAATGATGCAAATGAATACTCTTCTCCATTCACACCACTAATGAACGCAATAGATGGAATAGATATACGGCATTTTTCTTTTGATTTAGCTGTTCAAGGCGGGGTAACAACTATACAAACAGGAGCAGGTAGTGCTAATCCCATCGGTGGAGTTTGGACGATATTAAAAACTAGCGGACGCTCTTTAAAAGAAAGAATAATTATCGAGCGAAGCGGACTAAAAGGAGCATTGGGAGAAAACCCCAAAAATGTGTTTGGTAATAGCAAGGAAAAACCAATGACTCGAATGGCAGTTGCAGAAATTATTCGGAAAGGTTTTCAAGAAGCCCTCGCACTATCAGAGACAGAAAAAGAAACCGTACTAAAAAACAGATCTAATCTATACCCATTCATCGAAGTATTGGAACATAAAATGCCGCTCCATCTTCACTGTCACCGTGCAGATGATATTGCAACTGCTATTCGTATTGCGAAAGAGTTCGATATAGAACTTTCCATAGAACACTGTACGGAAGGACATTTAATGTTAGATGCTATTAAAGACAGTAAAGCACACGTAACATTGGGGCCATTTATGCTTCCCCCTAGTAAGTATGAAACTAGGAATTCAACACCTGCAGGACCTATGCATTTTGAACAAGCAGGTATTCCATTTGCAATTATGACAGATCATCCTTTTATTCCTATTCAGTATTTATATTATTGTGCTGCTGAAGCTGTCAAATACGGTCTAAGTAAAACAACCGCATTGCGAAGCATAACGATAGAAGCTGCAAAATTAACAAAGATCGATAACAGAGTAGGTTCACTAGAAATTGGAAAAGACGCAGATTTTGTTATTTGGTCCCATCCTCCCTTTGAAACAGAAGCAAATATAGTAGAAACGTATATTAATGGAGAACAAGTATACAAAAGATACAAAAGAGGAGTTTGAAATGCTCATGAAAACAATATGTGTCATCACAATCGGCCAAACTCCTCGTACTGATATGATTCCTCCACTAAAATCATATTTACCGAATGATACTAGAATTATCGAAAAAGGAGTTTTAGATTCATTATCAATAGAGGAAATTCAAAATCTATGTGTGGAAGATGGCCAAACAACATTAGTCTCACGATTAAAAAATGGAAAAAGTGTAGTAGTGAGCAAAGAAAAAGTAATTCCAATCATTCAAAAGCTCATTGATGAATGCCAAAAAACAGAGATAGATTTGATATTACTTGCATGTACAGGGAAATTTCCTTTTTTCTTATCGGAAATTCCTGTTATCTATCCCGACTTTCTATTAAATTATGCAGTAAAGGGGTTACTTCGAGAGGGTAAACTAGGGGTTATCGTACCTTTAATCCAACAATCGGAGATGATTTCGGATAAATGGAATGAAGTGGATTTCAAAACGTATATTACTTCCACTTCACCATATGATGGGTCACACGAAGAATTTGTTCAAGCAACCAAAAGAATAAATGAGTCACAAGTTCAAGCAATTCTCTTAGACTGTATGGGATATTCCAATGAAATGAAAAACATAATAAGGGAACATACAAATAAACCAATAATTATAGCGCGTAATATTATCTATGCCAATTTAGCAGAATTGCTGTAGTCCATTAATATTAATAGGAGTTAGGAGGTATATCCATGCATGGTCTTCGTAGAAAAAGACATATCCATGCGTCATGTGAGCAAAAACTTTATGCAGTTCAGGAAGTTCTATTAGAAAAACGATCCCGAAAAGACATTGCTACAGAATTAAATGTGAGCGTTAATTCCATTACCACATGGATAAAAAAATATAAAGAATATGGGGAAAATGGCTTCACTTCCGTTACACAATACGAGATAAAGCGGTTAAAAGAAATTGAAAAGAATTATTACAAGCTTATAAACATCAATACACAAGATGTCACCTAAACTGATGGAAGACTCCCATTGTTTTCAGATCCCTTTGATGAGGGTGGGTATGTAAGGAAGTTCTGTGATTAGTACTTCTTTTTTCCTCTGAAAACAATGGTCATTAACTTTGTTGGTTATCTATTTAACATTGTAGAGATGAATGAATACGTACAAGTCACAGAGATAAAATACTATCAATTAAGAGGTAAATCCCAGTACCTCCTAAAAGGATGTATGTAAAAATCTTAAATACTTGTTGATTTAAATATTTAAATAGGATTTGTCCTAAAATCAATCCTATAAATACAGCAGGAATGGCATACAAACTAGAACGCCAGACAAGCATATCTGTACCAGTTAAGAATAGCTGTGATAACAAACTAATGAGATAGATAAATAAGAAAAACGCTAATGTGGTGGCTCTAGTTTTTTCTTTTCCGGTGTTTGTGCCCGCAAAGTATATCAACAATGGGGGTCCTGGCATACCTATGCTTATAGTTAAAACTCCAGATATCCCACCTACTATATAATCTCTATCCGTAGTCGATTTGAATCTAACATTAAAAATTAACATTAAAGTCAGCAGCAATAAAATGATGCTAATTAGCAGCTTAAACGTCTTAATATCAACCGTTAAATAAATTAGACCACCAAGTGGAAGTCCCATAATGCTTCCCAAAATTAATTTTTTCAATAAATATGTATCAATACTCTTTTTGACTTTCATTATTAATGCAAGGGAAATAATTAAAGAAAGGATAATATTTATTTGAATAGCTTCCGAAGGCTTAAATAGCAACAATAAAAAAGGTGTGGCCATAATCGAAAATCCAAAACCAGTGCTTGTTTGTAAAATGGATGCCACGAGTATAATACATATATAGATAAAGAAGTTTTCCAAACTTATACCTCCTAAAAATAGCATAAGAGCAGAAATTTTAACAAAATAAAGCGGCTGAAGATGAAAATATCAGCCACTTTAATTACGTCTCTTATAGCATTCAGTCACCTAATATCTTCTTCCGTACATATCTTAAATGATTATACATTTGATTGAACGATTCATAGGGATCTCTATTCTTCAATGCTTCATATATTGCTACATGATGCTCGATTGTAATAGTAGGTTCTCGGTAAGTAATCAAGCTATCCGTTTTTTCATGTGTGATAAGAAGGGAATCTATCATTCCTTCGACTACTGGATTATTTGCACTTTGGGCAATTAGCCGATGAAATTCCTTATCTAATTTTCCATAATCACTATTTGGGTTTTCTTGAATTTTATCAATTGTTTCTTTTAATTTTTCAAGTTGATCATCGGAAATTTTTTCAGCTGCAATTGTGACGAGTCCCAATTCTAAAGTCATTCTTGCCTCAATAACGGCAGGGACATTATTAATCGACAATGCAAGCATCGCTTTGAATGGACTGCTTCCCACCTTATCATTGACAAAAGTACCACTTCGAGGTCTTCTGTTTATAATTTCTAACGTTTCCAGTGAGCCTAGTGCCTCTCGTAATACTGGGCGGCTTACATCAAGCTGCTCCATCAATGACATTTCAGAAGGCAATTTATCGCCAGGCTTCAATTGACCGCTCGTTATCATATAAATAACCTGTTCTATCACCTGCTGGGATAAAGTACTCCTACGGATAGTGTCCATTGTATGCTCCTTCATTAAATCCCTCCTTTCCATAAAAAATAATCGAGAATTTCTTTATAACAATTATACACTAAAATCTCTTCGGAATTTCATAATACTATGTAAAAAGAGAATGTAGTCGTTTTGCACTACATTCTCCCTCTTCGTTCATTTAATCCTCAAAATACTTTAACTAAGTCCAGCTAAAGACGGTAAAAATGTGGAAAACCATGGAAAATACGTTACAAGTATTAGAACAACAACAATAGCCACATAAAATTTAAGAATTTGTGGCATAACCTTTTCCAATTTTACACTCGATACTTTAATACCAGCAAAAAGAATATTGCCGACTGGCGGTGTAATAGTACCAATACAAAGATTAAACGTAAGCATAATACCGAAATGCAATGGGGTCATTCCTAATGCTAAACAAACAGGAAGCAAAATTGGTGTAAAAATTAAGATTGCTGGTGTTAGATCCATAAATGTGCCAACGAACAACAATAAAATATTAATTGCTAACAAAATAATTATGGGATTGTCGGATATGCCTAATATCAAGTTGGCCATCATATCTGGAATCCCAGTAAACGACATAACCCATGCCATAATATTAGATGATCCGATTAAAAACATGATTATAGCAGACAGCTTCGCACTATCTATCAAAATAACATACAATTCTTTGAGATTGATCGTTTTATAAAATATTGTAGATAAAAGCAAACTATAGACAACCGCAATTGCGGAGCCTTCTGTAGCTGTAAATATACCTCCAACAATACCAAAAACGACAATAATAATTAGTAATAAACTAGGGATTGCATCTAGTGCAACTTTAAAGAATTCATTTAACGTTATTTGCTTTTTACCAACATACCCTTTCTTTTTAGCATAAAAGAACGCAACGACCATGCAACTTATCCCCCACAAAATACCGGGAATGATACCGCCAAGAAAAAGAGCGGCTACTGAAGTGCCTCCGCTTACTAAAGCATAGGTGATCAATGCAGTACTCGGTGGTATTAATAATCCCGTAGGAGCTGTTGCTATATTTATTGCCGCTGTAAAATTCTCGTCATAGCCTTCTTTTTTTTGAATTGGTCCCATAATAGATCCCATTGCAGAAACCGCTGCTGTTCCAGAACCAGAAACAGAGCCAAAAAGCATATTAGCAACCACATTCGTCTGAGCAAGTGAGCCTGGTATCCTTCCTGTCAATGCAGTTGCTAGGTTAATCAACCGGACTGCTATACCACCTTTATTCATAATATTACCTGCAAGTATAAAGAAAGGAATAGCCAATAAAGTAAATATATTGATACCTTGAAACATTTTCAAAGCGGATGATGGAACTGCCGCCGAAAAACCTAATACTTGGGTGATTGCTAGTATTGATGCAACAATGAGTCCTATACCAATTGGAATACCGAGAAGTAATAGAATGACAATCGTAAAAAAAATCAACAAACCTGCTGTTACTGCTACACTCATAGAATCCCCTCCTTTTTACTTTCATTAAATTGTTGGATTAATTGGATTATATTAATGCAGTTATAGATCACGATTAATACACCACTTATTGGAAGTACTATATAAATCCAATCCATAGAGATATTCAGTGTAGGAGAAATTTGTATTGCACCTACGCCGACAACCTGTGTACCGCCAAACAGAAAGACAATTATTGCGATAAACATGATGAGTAGTTCTGTAAAAATCGATAACACAAACTTATTCACCCCAACTAATCTATCCGAAAGTATTGATAGATTCATATGATCTTTTTGACCAAATACTAGTGCTGTACCAAGCAATGATACCCAAACAAAAGAATAGCTCAGCAAATCTTCAGACATCGTACTCGGACTACTAAAAACATATCGTGAAATTACTTGATAAGTTGCAAGTAGAGTCATAAAAGACAACAAAGCGGCACAAGCAGCAGATAACACTTTATCCATTATTCTCTTTACTTTTCCCACAAAATACACCTCTTTATTTAGTTCTGGATTTGTTGAATCTTCTCATAAAGTGCCTGCAATTCTGGATTGGAGACCAATAATGCCTCTTTTACTGGTTTTTGCATTTCTTCGAATAATTGTTTATCAACTGTGATGAATTCTACTCCCATCTCCGTTGCTTCCTTTGTAACCTCAGAAATACGTTTGTCCCATGCTTCATTTGAGACTTGACTGCTCAATTTAAACCCTTCTTGGAAAATCTGTCTTTCTTCTACTGTAAGTGAATCTAAAAAGTCTGTATTTGCAACAAGCATATCAGTAAATATCTGATGTTCTGTTCGTGAATAGTATTTTGCAACTTCCCCGTGCTTCATATCAACGAGCGCCATCTCAGGATTAGTTCCAGCATCAATTACACCGTTCTGTAATGCTGTATATACTTCACCATAAGCCATGACAACAGCTGCCGCGTCAAATCCTTGTACAAGTTTGACGTTTGCTTCACTCGACTGAACACGAATCTTCAATCCCTTCAAGTCTTCTGGAGTTTCAATTTTCTTTGAAGCATAAAAATTATTCACTCCATTAGAAAACCAAGCCACACCTTGAATTCCTTTGTCAGCTGTCGAATTATAAATCACATCCGTAAATTCTTCGTCGTTCATTACTTTACGAAAGCTTGCTTCGTCGTTGAATAAATAGGGCAAACCAAAAATTTTATACTCATTTGCAAAAGCTTCCAAGTTACTTCCGCTCGTAGCAACCAAATCGAGTGATCCCATTTGTAACAATTCAAGTGCTTCCGAATTTCCACCAATTACACCGTTAGTAAAAAGTCTAATTTCGAATTTATCTCCCATTTCTTCTTCTACATAATCTTTAAATGCTTTTAATCCAAGATAGATTGCATGACTCTCAGGCTGCACTGTTGCAACACTGATAATTCGCTTACTACTTATCTCTCCATTAGCTGAAGCCGAACATCCAGCTATCACCATCATCAATGTAATACATAGTAGAATAGCTGTGATTTTATTTTTCTTTTTCATTTAATCACCTCGTTCTTTATATTCTAAATAAACAAATATTTGAAAGCGCTTACCTTTATTGGTAAATATATTTCTCTAAAAGCAGACTCTTGGTATACCTAATTAACATTTTGCAATGTAAGTAGAATACCAAGAGTTCTTTGCTCATCCCTATCTTAAACTAGTAAGTCTCCGTCTTTCATAATATCTCTTCCATCAATATTACATGTAACCGTTTTGATAATCATATCTAAATGTAAAGGTGAATCGACATGTCCACCAAAGTTTAAATTCTTTCCAATACCAATATGAATATTTCCAAATGACCCTTCATCCGGTGCCATATGCCCGCACAAGAAGTTTTCTTTATTAAGCCCAAGTCCAAGCTCTGCAATATTATAAACAGTTGGATCGTTAAAGTCTGCCAGCATCTTACGTAAAATATCAGCCTCACGTCCACCGCTTATCTCCGTGATGAACCCATCCTTCACTGTGCATGTAATAGGTTCTTCTATTAGATTCAACAATGGGTGTGGGATACTTCCGTCAAAAACTAGTACACCATTTGCAGTTCCTTCAACTGGCCCCAGTGCAACTTCTGCGTTTGGAGGAAATGAAGCAGAACCAGGCACAGTTGCTGTTCCATGATCCAGCACTGGTTCCCGTCCTTCTATGCTACATACCATATGAGTCCCACCTGGAGCGGTAAGTGTAAATGTATTACCTTTGTAAAAAGGAGCAACTCGATTGACAACTCGTGTAACTTCATCAAAGTCTGCAGTTAATCCGCCTGTTTCGAACATATGAAGCGCATAATCTTGAAGTCCAATCCAACGCAATCTTCCATTTTTACTTGCATTTAAACGTGCTTTTGTATGGTATAAAGAATAGGTAGTCGCACCAAACGCAACATCACAATTATTTAGCGCGGCAGTAACAGCCTCTGTCGGCTCTGCCCCATGACCTTCAGTTGGAGGCATAACAATCATGGAAGTTTCAAAAAATTGTTTCGCATACTTATAAACAAATTCACCAATTTCTCTCTTATCATCATCCGTAATGATTAGTACTCTTTCTCCTTCCTTCAAATAAGTAATACTGGTAAATAATTGTTTGATACCTAATGGTAGTTCGTTCATATCTTTCATCAACCAACTCTCCTATTCTAGTAATTTATATTTTTATCAATCATTAAACTTCCACAATAATTTCCACTTCTACTGGTGTTCCTTCAGGAAGAGAAGATGCTCCAAGTGAAACCCTACTATGTTTTCCTACTTCACCGAATACTTCTATCGCCAATGCAGATACTTCATCCATCACTTTTGGCTGGTCAGTGAAGTTAGACGTACTTGCGACATAACCTTTAATATTAACAATTCTTATCATAGAGTCCAGACTACCTATCATATTTCGAACTGTTGCTAAACAATTCACGAAAGCAATTTTAGCTGCATCCTGGGCCTCCTCCAATGAAACTGTATCACCTACAATCCCTTTGTATTTTAATACACCTTCTACTTTCGCTGCATTACCACTTACAAATATCAAATTTCCAGTTCTTACTCCTGCCTCGAATATACGCTTATTTGCTTGTGTAGAAAGTTTATAGCCTTTACTTTCTAACTTTTCTTCATAACTCATCATTATACCTCCATTGTAGCGCTTACATTTTATTTAACAAACACTGTCTTAATAGCTGTGTAAAACTCTTTTGCAGCTTGGCCTTGTTCACGTGAATGAGAACTGGATTGTTTCATGCCACCAAATGGAGCTTGCAATTCAACACCAGCACTTTCTGCGTTTATACGTACTAATCCTGCATCCATTTCATTAATAAATGAAAGCATATTACTAATTTTTGTTGTAAAAATAGAAGCACTTAATCCGTATTCCGAGTCATTTGCCAATTCTAATGCTTCTTCAATTGTCTTTACTTTCATAAGTGCAAGAACTGGTCCAAAGATTTCTTCCCGTGCAAGTGTCATAGTGGATGATACATTTTCGAACACAGTCGGTTCAACGTAATACCCATTCAATCCTTCTTTTTCTACTTTTTCTCCACCAAAAAGTAGGTTTGCCCCTTCTGATTTGCCTTTTGCAATAGCTGAAAGTACAGTATTCAACTGATTTTCACTTGCGGATGGCCCCATCCAAGTTCCTTCTTCCATGCCATCACCAACTGTAATAGCTGCCACTTTCTCTAATAGCTTTTCTTTAAACTGGTCATAAACTTCTTGTTGTACAATAACCCTGCTAGTAGCTGTACATTTTTGACCTGATGATTTTAATCCACCACTAATCGTTGCTTCTACAGCCAAATCCAGATCTGCATCATTCGCAACGATCACTGGATTTTTTCCTCCCATTTCAAGTTGATATTTAATACCTCTCGAAATAGCAGTTTGTGCGAGCTGTTTCCCTACAGTGTTAGAGCCTGTGAATGTAATCGCATCTATTTCAGGATGATTGACCATTTCCGTTCCAATAAGAGAACCTGATCCCGTTACCATGTTTATAACACCCGCTGGTATTCCTGCATCATGCAAACACTCAATCACTTTTGCACAAGTAATAGCTGTCTCACTAGCAGGTTTAATAACAACTGCATTCCCATAAATAAGTGCTGGTGCCATCTTCCACATCGGAATAGCTACCGGAAAGTTCCAAGGTGTAATAACACCAACAACACCAAGTGGTACCCTAGTTGTGAACATAAGTGCGTCGCTATCAGTAGAAGGAATTACATCACCTACTGGTCGCATTCCTTCTCCTGCATAATAACGTAAAATCGCTACACCACGTGCAGTTTCTCCTTTTGCCTCTGCAAATGTCTTACCCATTTCTTTCGTCATAGCAGTTGCAATGTCTTCAATCCGTTCTTCCAAGATAGCGGCAGCTTTTAGTAAATAATCCCCTCTGACATTTCCAGCAAGTTTACGCCATGCTTTTTGCGCTTTTCTTGCAGAAGTTGCCGCTTGGTTAAAGTCTTTACTTGAAGATAATTGATAAAGGCCAACCACTTCATCTTTGTTCGCAGGATTTTTACTTTCAGCTGTTTCACCAGATTCTGACACAATCCATTCACCATTTATATAATTTAGGTATGTTTTTGTTTTAGTTATGGTTGTCATTAAAATGAACCTCCTATTATATTACTCTTGATGGAACTGGGTATTTTTCCAATGCATGGTCAATAATTTTCTTCAGTTGGTCATAATGTTCTTTTTCAACAGGAGCAATTGGTGCCCTAACATTCGTTGTCACTGGCAGACCAACAATTTGCATACCCGCTTTTATAAGCGAAACTGCATAGCCCTTTTTCTGTTTACGAATTCGATGTATAGGCAAAATAACGTCTTCATGCAATTCATGTGCAACTTCTTTATTCCCATTTAATAATGCTTCATAGTACATAGCAGAAATATGTGGTATGTAGTTGGAAATGGCAGATGAATACGATGTGTACCCTAAGTTCACATAAGCAGCCATTGTCACTTCTGCTAATGGCATTCCGTTCACCCACTCCAAACGATCTCCGATTAGATGAGTAAATTCCGTATTATTCTCCATATTTCCAACCCCATCTTTGAATCCTACAAGTTGTGGAAATTCACATAGTTTGATCAGTGTCTTCGAATCTAGAATACAATTATCCCTTTGGTAGACGATTGCATTCAAATCCGTGCTTTGGATAATAGTTTTTAAATAATCGTAAATTCCGTCCTGTGAAGGATCTATTAAATATGGCGGTAATATTAAGTAACCTTCTGCTCCTAGCTCTTCCGAAATTTTTGCTTGTTCTAAAGCATTGGAAATATTGCCACCTACTCCCGTATAAATCGGTACTTTCCCTTGCGTCTTCTTCACGGCAACTTCAACCATAGACCTATATTCTTCATTGCTAATTGCATGCAACTCACCAGCTCCACATGCAACGAATATAGAACTTAAACCACCTTCTATTAAAAACTCAATATTCTTTCCTAATGCATCTAAATCTAGTTTCCCTTCCACATCCATTGGTGCAACTGGAAATCCTAAAATGCCTTTTGGTGCTTTCCTCTTTCTCATTGTCATACAAATTCCACCCTTCTAGTAAGTTTAATAATTACAATTTTCTATAAATTTTATTGTAAGACAATTATATTGTATTGTCAAAGTGTTTTTTGAAAAATTAAGTAATTAAAATACCATTTACTATTTTTTATACGAAAAATACCACTTCTCAAATTGAGAGAAGTGGCAATAACTTTTCTATTAAACTAGGGTTCTAACAAAAGTATGTTCTCTAACATGAGGGCTCGCTTTCTAATTATATTAATTATAATCCCACAGTATCCTCCACTCTTCTTCCTCTTTAACGACATATACTTCTTGTAGGAAGCTGAACTTTCCGTATTCAAAATATCCCTGGCATCTACTCCGTATTCTTTTCCAGCACGTTCTGCAAACAACAAAGGAGGAAATTGAAGTAAATGATTCAGTGATAGAAGATGACGGAGAAAACGGTGTAGATGTTGAGAGCGAAGTAAATGCAAAGGATGTGGAGGAAATTGTAGAAAACGAGGATGCGGAAACGTAGGATGAGGGTTCAATAAACGATTTAATGAATGATGCGAACGATTAAACGAAAGCACTTTTCACTTTTATATTAGTGAAAAGTGCTTTTTTATTCGCTAAGGATGATATATGTTTAGATATTAGTAGACACTATTCGCAAGAGTGCACATTAATGAAAGTATGTTAGTGAACATAATGCAACCCGTTTCTAACACAGGAACGCTTCAAAACATCAAGAAGGTCTACTAGATGTCAGTGGAATGTTCTCATAATCTTCCGGATTCAATGTTTCAACAGATCCATCTGCGACTCCTTTGATAATTGCTTCGAGTCCACGTTCAACCGATTTAACAAGTTGTCCTTTTTCCTTTTGTCCCATCATTTGTGTCTGGCCTCTTACCTCAAAAAGCACCGTTCCGCTTCCATTCAGTGCATAACTTCCAAGTGCTGTACCCGGGAGATCAAGTCCTTGAGAATATAGTGATATATTCGTAAACTTAGAGTTTCCATAAGATTGAAGTTCGTTATAAGCTGCAACGTTCAATTGTCTTGAAAAATCATAGTTGTAGTTTTCAGCGTACTCGGCATATTTTGCTCCTTCAGGCGTGTTCGGATCTGGAACAAACTGTGCGGATAGTGACAGGGTTACTTCATCCGAGGTGCCGTCCACATAGTACATACCTTGATGATGTAGATCCACGAAGACATCGACATTTCCATATTCCGCTTTTAATGCTTTGTATACGTCACGAGAAGTTTGCGATTCAGGTGTGATAAACCAACCAGGCTTATTAGATGCTCCAGGGAAATCTTGTGCCGTTGGGACATAGTTGAGATTTGGATTAAAATCTCTATTTACATCGAAACCTGGGTTTTCACCGTAGTTATAGCTTTGACTGATTCCTCGGTCTAAATAGTTCCAAGAAGGTTTAGCACTTGCTAGTTGCGGGAAATCGTTCACCACTTCATCCCACGTCATACTATTGCGGCGTTTATCCCCTTCGGATGCATCCGGGTTCATCATTGGCATGATCACAAGGGTGACTTCTTCCCGTATTTTCTTCGCTTCTTTTGAATTTGCGGAAAGGTTTTTTAATAGATTTAAAACAGCGACCGTACCTGTTTTTTCGTTTCCATGAATTTCACTTTGAATAAGAATAACTTTGTCACCTGTCCCAACTTTTGCCGTGTAAATATCCAACCCTTTATGTGATTGCCCAACGACCTCTACCTGCACAACCCCATTACTTGATTTTTCGATCTGTTTGAGGCTTTTTTGCAGTTCAGTATGACTAATAAAACCAGAGATTGAGTACTCATGATGATGCGGTTCTTGATTTACAGTATCCGCCGCATAAGCAGGGAAAGCCAAGCTTGTACATAATCCTAAAATTCCAATTGTACTAACGATTTTTTTCTTCAATACGTATCTACTCCTTCTTATTCTTAGAATCGTTAATAGAATAACAAAGGAAATTTAAATAGTAAATATATTATGAATATTTGATTAATTAGTAATGTGATATAGCCATTTGGCACGGAATATCTATATCTTTAGTGACACGAAGGACTAATTATTTCGACTATCGAAATTAGTTTTGTTATAGGACAAATATACCACATCAGAAGTACTTGTTAGTATAGGGAATTATAGTAAGTTTATTTCTAACACTTGAACGCTTTTCATTCCAACTTGGGATACACAACCGTATTATCTTCTTCAATAATAGGCATCGCTCCCCATTTTCCCATTTCATGCGGTACTAGCTCCCCTCCATGGTGCCCCGGAATAATATGCTTCACCTGCCAGTCACGGAGGGCAAGCCAATTGCTGATCAACAGGCGATGACAGCGGGCCGTCTTGGAAAATGACCAAGTTCATCCAAAAACAATACCCCTCGATGTGCGAGCGACGCCGTGAGGCTGAATGGATAAAAATACACAAGATATAGATTAAAATATCTGAATTTCTACTATGTATATAATGCGATATTTCCTACCCTTCTTCCCCATTCCTTATTTTTCTAACTATTAGTCACTAGCTTAATAGGAAACTCACTCTGCAGAACGCAAAAAAACGGCCCACCCCTTAATGGAGATGAGTCTGTTTCGTTTTCTTACAGTTATTTATTTATTTTTTCGCAACTATTAAATCTGGGCTTAAACCACAGTGTACTTTCAGTCCACCATTGATGGAAAGGATGAAAATCAGAATTATGTATATTTAAAGTTTGATCATATAAGAGAAGTTCTTTAACAGGTGACCCCTTATCAAAACAACTCTTCAGTAGGTGCAATGTATCAAAGTCTTCAGTAAGTTTTTCAAAATCTATAAATGTATTATCTTCTAAGAAATTTGATCGGCTATAATTTGATAGCAACGTATCTATATCTTTTCCTGTCTCCACGACAAATATCTCAGCTTCCTCCGGCTCTAGTTTGTACCACTCTCCATCATCCATCGTAAAATCTTTAGAAAAATACGATCCCACTTTTTTATTAATGTAAGTTGTGGTCCAGAATCCATATTTAGGTTTAGCCATGTATTCTTGGTTTTGAACTGGTTTTATTTTGGACAAGTCCAAAATGCCATTTCTTGCAACATGTAGTTGTGCATCTAATTTTATTTTCATTTAATACTTCCTCCGAATGCTGTTTTCTCAATAAAATTATATCAAATGGCTTCTAAAGTATAATAAAAAATAGCCCTCCTCCTTGAATGAAGATGAGCCAAATGTTATTTACTTTGAAGTTGTTAATTCTGATAAATCTTTTATAATATGAGAATAGTCCGGCTTAATGTTAAGCAAACGATAAACCTCAGTAGCAAATTCAAAAGAAGTGGATACTGCCCACTTTGTCCCCCCGTATCCTAGACACTTATCTGGATAGAATGGATTACTTGTGAATTCAAAAAACTTACTTGGTTTTATTTTACCTCGAAGTTCATCCTGAAATTTCTTTGGAGACACAGGGATATCATCAATCTCAGATTCTGTAGTATTCTATTCTGGTTTATAGTGTATAAGATCATTTCTTAATCCGATTAGTAAATTAACATTTTTGAACAGTTCATTATGTCCTTTGATTTTTTTCTTTCCACATAGTATTAATAATTCCTGATATTTTGCAATAATTGATAAATCCCTTCTTGATTTGTTTTTATTCCACCATACAATTATCTCTTGTTTGCATTCTTCAGTTAGATGTAAACGCTAAAATAAAATGAACAGTTTCTGCTAAATAACATTGAACACTTTCGCTAATCTAATAGATTTTCAGTAAACTAGATATATTCGTTTATTGGGGGTCAGACAAGTGGAGGGGAAATTAGTGCTTTATTTAGAAATTCATCAACTCGCCAAAAGAAACTTAACAGTTTCTCAAATCGCAAAACAATTTAAAATATCTCGAACGACGGTCTATAAATATTTGGAGATGAGCTTTGAAGAGGCTTTACACCAATTTGAAGAATGTAAAACAAGGAAGAAGAAATTAGATGTGCATCTGGATTGGATAGTTGCCTGGCTTGAGGAGTATCCACACTTAAGCGCGGCTCAGATTAAAGATTGGTTATTAGAAAAGTTTCCAAATCTAGAAATAGGGGACAGTACGGTTCGATTATATGTTCAAGAAGTGAGAGAGAAATATCAAATTGAAAAGACGACTCAAATAAGGCAGTATGAGGCAGTACAACAACAGCCTATGGGGAAACAGATGCAAGTTGACTGGGGAGAAACAAAGCAGAAGACAGTGAGTAAAAGAGAAATAAAACTTTACTTTATCGCGTTTGTTTTGGCACATTCACGTCATAAATATATGGAATGGCAAGTTCGTCCATTTACAACAAGAGATGCGATTCGCTGCCACGAAAAAGCCTTTCATTTTTATGGGGGAATGCCAAACGAAATAGTATACGACCAGGATCACTTACTCTCAGTTAGCGAGAACGCTGGTGATTTAATTTTGACTACCGATTTTCAGTCGTATGTGAAAGAACGAAATTTTCGGGTTCATCTATGTCGTAAGGCAGACCCTGAATCAAAAGGAATGATTGAAAATGTCGTCAAGTTTATCAAAGGAAACTTCGCAGATAGTCGAGTTTTTAAAGATATTGATGACTGGAATGAACGAGCCCTTCAGTGGCTTAAACGTACTGGAAATCACAATGTCCATTATACAACTAAAAAAAGACCTGCAGAAGTGCTTCTCCTCGAAAAGCAACACTTACAACCGGTCTCTAGCCTACTTTCAATAGAAAGTATGAATGAGTCAAGTATATCAAGAAATGTAATGAAGGACAATACGGTTAGGTTTGAGTCTAATCGATACTCTGTACCGATAGGTACTTACAAAGCAAAAGGAAATAATCAGGTATTCATTGAAATAACCGGTTCAAATGACAGGCAGTTAATTATCAGAAATAGTAAGAATGGTGAAGTCATTGCCAAACACGCGGTCAGCAAGGAGAAAGGTATTCTCATAAAGAATAGAAATCATGGTAGGGATCGTTCTAAAGGTATCGAGGCATTAAAAAATGGGCTTTTATCAGCATTTGAAAATGAAGAGGCAGCTAAAGTGTACATAGAGAAAGTGCTGGAGAAATACCCGCGTTATCGTAGGGATCATTTAGAAATTTTTCGTTTAGTTTCGATAAATGATTCAACCTGGTTAGATAAAGCACTTGAGAAATGCATCCAAGAAAACATATATAGCGCGAATGATTTTAAAGACGTTGTACATTACTTAAAAAAACAATCCCAGCAGGAACCATTATTTTCTATAGCAGGCGAGAGCCGGCCGATTAATAAAGCAGATATACCAGTTGAAACACGCCCTTTAAGTACTTACACAAGCATTTTAGGAGGCGATGTTTCATGAATCATACGGTAAAAGAAATTCAGAGCCATTTCAAACAATTACGATTAGCTGAAACAGCAGAGGAGCTACCACAGCTCCTTCGCGAAGCTGAAAAATCCTCATGGACCTATTTAGAATTCCTAGAGGCCATTACCAACTTTGAATTAAAGAAAAGAGACGAAAAAAGTGTGGAAAGAAGATTGAAATGGGCACGATTTCCTTATCAAAAAACCCTGCTGGAATTTAGTATTGAAGCACAAAATTCTTTAAGTGAACGCCAACTTACTCAACTACAAGAAATAAATTGGCTTGAACAACAGTATAATTTGATCTTATTAGGACCACCAGGTGTAGGAAAAACACACTTAGCCGTAGGCTTAGGCATCGAGGCGATTAATAAAGGGTTTCAAGTGTACTTTGTGACAATGGGAGAATTAATTCAATTACTTAAAACCGAAGAATTTGCACATAAATCACAGGTGCAGATGAAACGATTAAGAGCTTCTGATTTAGTTATTATTGATGATTTAATGTACATGGCTATGGATCAACGAGAGGCAAATCTGTTCTTCCAAATGATCAATCATCTTTATGAACAAAGTTCTATTATTTTAACTTCTAATAAGAGTCCTGATCAATGGGGAGAGTTAATGGGAGATGAAGGAATTACCACGGCAATTTTAGATCACCTTTTACATCGTGTGAAGGTAGTACACATGAATGGAGACAGTTATCGGATGAAAAACCGGCAGAATTTGTTTTAGGCAAAAGTGTTCAATCTAAATTAGCAAAAAGTGTTCAATTCTACTTGACGGTTACATTAGAGTCGTAAAGTCATTGGGTTTATCAACTATTTTCTCGAACAATTCATTTATATTGCCTTCAAGAAATGAAACTGAAGCCATAATGCCACCTATTGCATAAGGTTTAACAATTTCCTGACCTGATTGATCTGTTTCGGGGGTGAACTTCTCTTCTAATTCTCCTGGGATGAGGATTTAGAGAATCTTCTTAAAGAAATGGGAGTGTAAGATAGTCCTATAGACGAGATGATTTGTAAAAACCCTTAATTTATAATAATGGAAAAACATCAGCAATTTAATCGATGTGTTTTGTCGCTTCAAAAGTTATTACTAATGCTAGGGTACAATAACGTCCCCTTTCATTAAGTGAGCGATTTTTTATCATTACCTGTTACATATGAATTGTAAGAATAGTGTAGAATTTTTCCTAACACAGAGATGCGATTTTAATATGAATTTCTTATATTTAGATATTGGTAATTGGTTTTTCTTTTGCTAATTCCCTCATAATTTCCTCTTCACTCTTTTTCCCATCCAGTACATTAAAAAGAAAAAAAACCACTTTTCTATAATCATGCACGATACTGTGAAAATCATCTCTGAGTTTTTTACTATCCACAAAATAGTTACTCTCAAGGTTACCGATATAAATCTTCAAATATTCTTCATAATCTTTATTTTGAATCGTTACTTCAAGTAATCTATGCAGATTATTGTACTTCACAAATTTTTTCTTTGTGGAGTCCTCAGTTAGAGACCTTTGTTTAATATAGGTAGAGGATTGACTCACAAATTGTTTTAAATGATTCCTATTATAATTCGAAGGAAAAGGTATGACTTTTTCTTTAATTTTCTTATAGAATATTTTTTCATGGTTTAACGACTCATATCCTTTATTAATTCTATCTTTACTTAGAGCAAAGGTATCCTTAACTTTACTTGCACCTCCTCTGGCAAAAGCAGGAACCCCTTTAATAGCTTCTGGGAGGACCTCCGTTCCAACTTTCACTAACATTTCCTGAGTTTCTTTCTTTTTCAAAATTTCAATTAATTTAGGATCTATCTTCACTTTTATTTCCTCCTCTTTCTAATTAGGTTCTATTATTAGTAATTTAATTTGGACAAACAGTGTAAATTTATTACTAAATCACCCTTTGGTACATGTAAACGTTAAACTAGAATCCCCTTACGAAATAAATCCATAGTAATATCAAAATCAAAGATAGACGTGCGAAGTGATAAAACCTATCCCTTCACTAGACAAACTAGACTAGACATGATTTCATATAAATCATTCATCTTCAAACCATTCCCTTACCGGTGTAATCACTCCGTCAAAATATAAGAAATATCCTCCAATTAGATTCTTATATTCTTTCATGAATAATTCTTCATTTTCTTTCCAACTATCTCTCGTTATAGATTCATGATTGAATGGTACATAAATAAAATTAACATTGGTATCATGGTAAACTCGCTCATAAGCCAACCTGGTTCTTCTCATATGGAAATTACTTGTTACCACTATTGCGGACTTATATTCATGATCCAACAAAATCTCCTTTGTATAATGTGCACTTTCATATGTACTCGTTGCCGCATTCTCTGTTAATATATCGTTACGGGAGATACCAAACGATTCTGCATATTCGATTGTACTATCTGATGAGAGCGCATTCGTTAACAAGACCTTATCCGCATATCCTGAATGATATAATTCAGCCACTTTTTTCATTCTCTCTGAGTTTCCACTATTAAGAATTATTAAGTCGGAATGTTTTACTTCATCTTCATAAAATAAAAAATCAATTAAAAGTGATCTTGGAAAATAAATTATGCTTAATAAAATCAGTGTGATGCATAGAAGAAATATGATTAAACTCCTATTTTTCATTTTGCTTTTCACCCACCTACCTTACTCCTTTTGGGCATTAATCCTATCATAAATAATTATTCAACTATTTTTCTATCATCTAATGAATTCTTTAATGAAAAAGACATAATATTAATCTTGAATGTACCTATCTCAACACGAAAATGAAAAAAATCCGCTGGAAGTGACACAGCCACTTCCAGCGGCCAGTTACTTTCGCTGAAATTAAATTATAAATTCTTTAATTACATTACAAACTTCCTCAAGTTCCTCTTCACTTATGTAAGGATGCATCAGCAAAGTTAATCAGTAGTATACTGGATACAACTTGAATAAAATCCATCAGTTTTTTAAAACAGTGATGATATTTTATAATTTAATATAACGATTTGGCATTTCAATACCTTTGAATGCATTACGCGTATCAAAAACTACTTTTGATTTTTGCGCGATATTCGCATAGTCAAATGTTGTATGGTCTGTCGCTAAAATAACGATATCTACCTCTTCCAATAATTCATCTGTTAATTCAGTAGTTTCTAGTGTTTCGCCGTTCACTCTGAATTTTTCTACATGTGGATCGACTGTTTTGAAATCTGCACCTTGTTGGATTAATAACTCAATTAATTTCAATGATGGAGATTCGCGCATGTCATCGATATCTTTTTTATAAGCTACGCCTAGTAATAGTACTTTTGCGTTACGAAGTGCTTTTCCGTCATCATTTAAAATTTGCATTGCACGATTAATAACATAGTCAGGCATCGAGTTATTAATTTCTCCAG
>NZ_VDGH01000009.1 GCF_006861795.1 Psychrobacillus lasiicapitis
TCATCGTCTAGTGATGATGGCAAAGAGGTCACACCCGTTCCCATACCGAACACGGAAGTTAAGCTCTTTTGCGCCGATGGTAGTTGGGGGTTTCCCCCTGTGAGAGTAGGACGTCGCTGGGCAAATAAAAAAGTCGTTACCGAGTTAATCGGTAACGACTTTTTTTTTATGTTCTTTTAAAAAAAACAGCCATATACAAGCTTACATAAAAACGACATTTCCCAGGAAATAACGACAGTTTTCTTCAATAAAAACAAGCAAAATTGAATTGTGATATCTAATTACGTTTTAATAATATGCTTAATTTCTTCATTCAGTAGTGGATCTTAGGATAAGATTGTCTAGGTTTCATATTGAATTGTCAAACTCTAAGAAGTGATTGTCCAGACTTCAGATAATATTGTCCAAGTTTGGCGAAAAATCGTCTAGGATTCGCATTAGATTGTCCAAGTTATTCCGATAATAGGAATACCCTCTGACTTCCAGATAAAATGGGATAATCTAAAGAATAATCGATCGGCTCAATAAAAAGTCTACTTATAAAAAAATCCCCTATTAAAGGAGATCCTTAACTAGTTATTTCACACATTAAAGCGTGGGTGTTACCTTCAGTGTCTTTGAAAAATGCCATCCAAGTTTCGGTATTCTCCATTTTAGCGACCATATGTGGCTCGTCTATGAATATTGCTCCTGCATCTTTCATTCGAGCTACTTCTGTTTGTAAATTATCTACTTTAAAATACAATACAGAACTTGGGTGGTCAAATTCTTCTGATTCCGGCTTACTTAATAATAATCTTGTATCTTCACACTGGAAAAACGCTAATCCATTCTTTTTGAATAATAAAGGTAATCCTAATACATCTCGATAAAACTCGACAGCTCGTTCCACGTTTTCTACATTAACTGCAATTTGTCCAATCTTCATCTATAATACCTCCACTTCCTTATACAAATTCTCTATAAGCTAGAAAAATCCTTTATACTACTTATATAAATTGAAAGTTTCGCAAAAAATATCAAAATAAAAATACATAGAACAATTAAGATAAGTATAGAGGAGGTGCATGAGCCAGTGAATATTATTCAAGAGACAGTGAACTGGTTAGAAACAAAGATAGACAAGTCCATAAAAAATGAAGAAATTGTTCAATTTACAGGATATTCATTTTATCATTTTCACCGTTTGTTTCAAGAGCATGTTGGCATGTCACTTCATGAATATGTACGACAAAGAAGGATAACGAGTGCAGCAACCAAACTTATTTACAGTGATACTCGAATATTGGACATTGCATTTAGTTATCAGTTTGAATCACAGGAGTCTTTTACAAGAGCTTTTCGCAAGGTATATGGATTACCGCCAGGAAAGTATCGAAGGCTCATGAGGACCTTGTTGGAAGAAGAAAATCAGCAGGAGGTAGAGAAGATGGAAGGTTGGTTTTTAAGTGGTACGAATAGTGAACGTTATGAAATAAGTAGAGATTTTGAAAATGTTCTGAAGGGTAATGCATCTGGGCAATTACGTTCTAAAGGACAAATTTCAAAAGAAGATTTCGGTACCGTTATGCAGCAGTTCAACGCAAAAGAATGGCTTGGTAAGCGCGTGAAGTTGTCCTGTTTTATCCAAACGAAGGATGTGGAGAATTCTGCAGGATTATGGATGAGGGTAGATGGAAAAGACGGGGACACTTTACAATTTGATAATATGCAAGATCGTCCTATTATAGGTACGACTGGTTGGAATCATTATTGGGTCGTATTAGATGTTCCAGTAAATGCAGGTGCAATCTATTTCGGTGTAATGCTTCAAGGGGCTGGAAAGGTATGGATGGATGAATTTACTTTCTTCGAAGTAGATGAAAAAACACCTTCAACCAACATGATGATGCCAGAAAATATGCCAAATAAGCCAGTTAACTTGAATTTTGAGCTGGAGTTTGAAATGTAGATGAGTAGCAGGACAATAAGCATTGTTGGAGTAGCTCTTACTGTAATGATTTTTGTGCTGATCATAGCTTTGAAATTTTTCTTAGGAAATAGGATTTACCTTTGGATAAAAGATATTTTAAACATTATAAATGTGTAAAGATCCAGGCCATTTAGGGTTAACTATATATTATTAAAAATTGCCGCATTCATATGAATGTGGCTCTTTGTATTAAACAGAATAGACTTTTTTATTAATTTAATATATACTACATTACAACACTAATGCACTGATTAAGATTAAAAGGAGGACAGCTAATTGGATTTAAATACAGATAGCACGAAACCCATCTATATTCAAATAGCGGAATGGATAGAAAATGAAATAATTGCCGACCGATTTCTTAGCGATGAAAAAGTATACTCGCAATATCAATTAGCAGAGCTCTTTAACATAAACCCCGCTACAGCAGCAAAGGGATTGACGATACTTGTAGAAGAACAAATTTTATATAAGAAAAGAGGATTAGGCATGTTCGTAGCCCCAGAAGCGAAAAACATGGTTCTTGAAAAGCGACGGAGCGAAACATTAACACGAATGGCAAGAGAGCTTGTTTTAGAAGCAAGACGGCTTTCTGTGACAGAAGAGGAACTAATTCAGCTAATAAAGAAATGTGAGGGGGAACAAAAGTGACGGTTATAGATTGCCAAAATCTAAAAAAGCGTTATAAGCGATTGAATGCACTTGAAGATATTACATTTCAGTTAGAAGAGAAAAAAATTACCGGGTTAATCGGGCGTAATGGTGCTGGAAAAACGACATTGTTAAAAATCTTAGCTGGTTTTATTAGAAAAAGTGCTGGGGATGTTCAAGTGTTTTCGAACAACCCATTTAACAATTTGCGTGTATCAGCCAACAGTATTTTAGTAGATGATCAAATGAGCTTTCCGGATTCCTTAACGTTGGCAGATATATTAGAAGTAGCACCGGAATTTTATAAAAGATGGGATACGGAGCTTGCGAATAATTTATTTAAGTATTTTAGATTGAATCCAAAACAATTGCATTCTAGATTGTCTAAAGGTAATAGGGCAACGTTTAATATGATATTTGGGTTGGCAACACGTTGTGAGTTAACGATGTTTGATGAACCCACCAATGGGATGGATGAAGCGGTTCGAACAGATTTTTATCGTGCGCTACTGAAAGATTATATAGCGCATCCCCGCTCGATATTGATTTCTAGCCATCATCTAGCTGAGATGGAACATTTATTGGAGGATATTTTATTAATTCATAAAGGAAAGGTTGTTCTTCATCAATCACTAGAGGAAGTTAAAGAGTATGCAGTTAAGCTTCAAGGAACGACTGATTTAGTAGAAAAGTTGACTGATGGGAAGGAAATTCTTCATGCAAAGCAATTAGACAGTCAGCGGAAGTATGTAGTGATTAGAAAGGAAGACGTACCGGCACTAGAGGGAGTGACGATTCATCCAGTGGCTGCTAGTGAGGTTTGCATGTATGTGACGAGTGATCGGAAAGGGGGAATCGATGATGTTTTTATGTAATAGCACATTAGGAGAAGTGGTTTGGACGCAAGTGAAGTTTAAGATGAATGCGTATTTGGGTACGCTTGTTTCGCTTATTGTAGTGCAGATACTTGGACTTATGCTGTCGATAAATGGAACAAGTTCTATGAGTACGAATTTTAACAATACAGACTTTCAATTTGTTTGGATTACAGCAGATACTGTTATTATATTTGTTTCGATTTGGGCCTTATTTTTGGGAAATGTTATTACAACAAAAGGATATCGAAATACCAATTTTTCGTTTGTCACAAATGGTATTAGCAATAATTTATCCAATATTATCGTGCTTATTATAATGAGTGTATTTGCAGGTATAACAACTTTTTTATCTCATTATATTTTACGTATCGTGGTACCTTTTTTTAACGATGTAGGTTATGTGAGAAGTGGTAGCATTATAGATGATCCGCTTAGTTCGATTACCAGTATGGGGTTAATGGTAAGTCTGATCCTAATGATTTCTGCAGGAGGATATTTATGGGGAACACTCGTTTATATTCATAGGGCGTATATGTTTTTGTTAATCGTTTTGATTATTGCATTACCTGCTACGAAGACGGGTCAAATGATTCTTCGATTTATATTTGCTGATAATATGTCTTTATTCGTTTTGAATGTCAAATTTGTTTGTTTAGCCATTATTTTCTTTGTACTAGCGATGCTTTGCTCTAATCGATTGGAGGTCAGACGATGAGTAACTTTGGTATTTTATCCATTTTGCCTATACTCGGTTTACTTTTTATTATATGGCGGTTACTTCGGCTGACAAAGAGCACATCGAATCGTATCAATTGGGCACAGCGATCGAATAAGTGGATACTTTGTATTTATGTAGGTGTTCTTTTATTGGCAGTTGTTGTGTATGAAGCCATTCAAGCAGATGGGGAAAAAGTTTATACTCAAAAAGAATATGCAACCTTTATAGATGAAAATAATGTATTTCAGCAAGCTTTTGAAAAAAATGAGGAAAGTAAATTTGATCCAAAATTTTTGATAGAAGAATGGAAACAACAAATAGAAGGAGATACATTGGAAGTAATTTTAAACGGCTCTAATGTACGAATGAACATCGAATGGACGAACTCAAAAGAACAATTGGTGGAAGCCAAAATGTATAAAACATATTCATACATGGGTGGTATAAATATGGAAAAGGAAATTCCATTACCCACTCTTGAAGTAAAAGACAATCAAATAATATTGACAGCCATTCCTCAGAAAGAAAGAACATACTATCGTTTTACAAATGAACTAACTTTCTTTTCAACTGTTAATAACTTAGATTCATGGGAACAGAGACGTGTTATCGGTCACACATACATTTACTTAAAAGTCCCAAAACATATAAATGTGATTGATAAAGATGGATTACAATTTTACTAAACAAAAGTGCCTCCTGGAACGAGGCACTTTTATCCCGCATTAACGGGCAGTAAGACTCCCATTTCAAGATTAAAGAAAAGCGAAAAGATAAGTGGGAGATCAACTGCCCGTAAAAGCCCGATTGGTTCAACTAACAAACAGTGGGGGATGAAGATAACCCCCACTGATTGAAGTTTCACTTTATTTTAGTTTCACATCAAATAAAAATTTCAAACGCCATAACAACAATTTAGAGGGAATAAATGGGAATAAAAAATCACGAGTACTGGCAAGTGAGCGGGAACGAAACTGAGCTGCTACACCGATTTGCCGAGATAGATTAATCACTTTTGCAGTACGTGCTACCCGCTTTTCTTCGTAGAAGGCAAGTGCTTTCTTTACGTCAGTAAACTCTCCAAATGCGTTTCCGAGTACAATCGCATCCTCTATTGCTTGTCCTGCGCCTTGTCCCATATTTGGAGTGGTGGCATGAGCAGCGTCCCCGAGTAATACAATACGATCAAAGATAAATTGGCGCAAAGGTTTGATATCGTATATGTCATGGTGAAGAACATGTTCAGGTTGTGTTTCTCTGATTAGTTCTGGTACTACTTTTGGAAAATCTTTAAATAGGTTAGCGATTTCATTACTTTCGATATGTTGATAAAACAAATCCTTTTCTCGGGCATTGATACATGCGAACCAATAGACTCGTTCATCCTTCATCGGAGCCATACCGAATCGACCGGTCGTGGACCAAATTTCAGTAGATGTAAACTCGTCTACTTTTCCTCTGTTTTCTGTGATCCCACGCCAGCATGTATAGCCGGAATAGCGCGGTTCGGAATTCGGAACAAGTTTTTTACGAATAGGCGAGTGAATGCCATCCGCGGCAATAAGTAAGTCTACAGTAACTTCTGTTTCATCTTCAAAATAAGTGGTCACCTGGTCTCCATTTTGGACCACATTTACGCATTTTTTATTGTAATGAACCGTATTTGGTTCGAGTGCTTCTAGAAATGTACGATGCAAGTCGGCTCGATGAATAGTAATATTCTCTTGTCCAAATCGTTCTTTAAGTAAAGAGAAGTCAATGGAATTTAGTATCCGGCCTTTATCATTCAGAAAAACTTGATTGTGCAAAACGTTTCCATTTGTAAAAACTTTTTCACCGACACCAATATTCATAAGTGCCTGCATGGCATTCGATCCAATTCCTATACCTGCACCAACGGGTTGAAATGTGGATGCTGCTTCGTATACATTGACGGAAAACCCTTGTTTTTGTAAAGTTACGGCAGCGCAAAGTCCTCCAATTCCACCACCGATAATTGCAATTTCCATAACCCTCAGCTCCTTCTGTATGATTACTTTATCCCGCATTAACGGGCAGTAAGACTCCCACTACAAGATTTAAGAAAAGCGAAAAGATAAATGGGGGAAAGCGGACTAGATGCGCGACGTCTATGTCGCAACGTCCGCACTAGCACGTCCTATGCGTTGGAAAAACCCCACTGATTGAAGTTTCACTTTATCAGATTATAAAGACTACTTGTGTTATGCTAATATAAAACCAATAATTGGGGGAATTATGGTGATAAAACTTGTAGCATATGATGAAAAATTTCGAACTGCATTAGAAGATTATCCATTAACTGAAGAACAATTAGGATTTACTGGGCATCCACTTGAGCTATTAGAACGTTGCATTAACATCTCCACATATACGCCTATAATTATACTGGAAGAGGAACAAGTTGCAGGATTTTTTGTACTAGATACGGGGGATGATAAATTCCATTACACCGATCAGCAAGATAGCATTTTACTTAGAGGATACTCGATTCATCCTGAATATCAAGGTCGAGGCATTGCTAAGTCATCGTTGGGTCTCCTTTCACCCTATATAAATGAACATTTTCCTCAAATAAAACAAATCGTACTAGGTGTTAATGAAGCGAATAAAGCAGCACAGTCTCTCTATATAAAAGCAGGATTTATAGATGAAGGAAAAAGATTCATGGGAAGATCGGGTATACAGATTGCAATGTGCTTAAAGCTAGATAAATTAATAATCCGACAAGCACTTCCTGGAGATGAACAAGGTATTGTGAATGTGTGTGTGGCTGCTCAGTGGAATACATATAAAGAGCTGTACACTACAGAATACATAGAAAGAATTATTGAAAAATACTATACAACAGCACGAATCCAAGAGGAAATCATAGCTACAAGTCTTGAGTGGAATGGATATTACGTTGCTTTATTAAACGATCAAATTGTCGGTGCAATAGGCGGGGGAGTAGACGAGGGAAGTATAGGAGAGATTTATGTACTTTATTTAGATCCTAAAAAACGGGGACAAGGTATCGGTACAAAGTTACTTCATTATTTTACCGATATTCAGCGTATACAATACAAAGCAAAAGAACAATGGGTGTCTGTTGCAAAAGGAAATAATCTCGCTATACCTTTTTATGAAGCACGAGGATTCATTTTTCAACTGGAAAAACAGGCTTATGATAGCAATGTTGTAGACAACGTTAGCTCATTGCGTTACAAACGATTGATATAGCCCCCTGTAAGAGGGGGTTATTCATTCAATCTGTACAATACGTCGTCTTCGTTGCTAGGTTTCCCGCGACCATCTGTATTATTCGTAATAAAATATAGTGACTGCCCGTCTGAATAGACATCCCGTACTCTTCCAAATCCGGTAATGGTACGTTCCACTTTTCCTGTAGATACATTCATTACTTTTATTGCTTCACCGCGTAGAGTAGCAACATACAGTTTTCCTTTATGAAATGTAATACCAGAAGGAGCCCAGGTTTCATTATCTCCGGAAGTTATGATAGGTGTTTCTAACCCTTCTTTTTGTTCTGTTCCTTGTATGATTGGGTATCCATAGTTGTTTCCATGTTCAATTCGATTAATCTCATCATTGGCAGATTGACCATGTTCTGCTTCATAAAGGATTCCATCTTCGTCCCAAGCAAGTCCTTGTGGATTTCGATGTCCACTGGAGAAAATGTCGAAGGAACCATCTTCGTTCATTCGCAAAATTTTTCCATTAAGAGAATTAGCATCTTGTGCATAGTCAGGATTTCCTGCATCACCAATCGTTACATAAAGCAGACCATCGGGACCTATTTCCAGTCGGCCACCATGGTGGATATTACCTGTAGGTATCGCGTCTAGATGGATAGTCGTTTCATACCAGCCATCGTTTTCCTTTTTAATCGTTACAACTCTATTGAACGCTTCTCCGTTTTGATCGTACGTGTAATAAGCATATGCTTCTTGTGAATCCTTGAAATTATCCTTCAAGACGAAACCTAGTAGTCCAGCTTCTGATGCACGAGATAAATCATCTGAGAGCTCCACGTTTACATGCTCTACTTCTCCATTGTTGATTTTTGCGATTGTTCCTACCCGCTCTGATATATAGAAGGTATCTTCATGTCGATTAATTGACCAGGGAGTATTTAAATTTGTTGCCACCTTTTCTGTAATCACCTCTTCCGTTGACCCAATTCTGTCCGAGCAACCAAATAATATTAACGATAAAAATAAAAGTCTTTTCATACATATCCCTCCTATGTAAGTACTTCTCGCTTTTTAGTAAATTCACCTTCCAGTTATCATAAGTATTTCAAATAGGAAACCATAATTACTATCGAATTTACTTATTACTTAAAGAGGGGTATGCTGAAATTACATATAGTACGAAAAGAAAGAAGGCTTTTTTATGGAATTATTCCTCTTTTTTATTGTTGGAATTGCTGGTAATGTTGTTGGTACACTAGTGGGAGGCGGAGGACTTATCAGCTTACCTACAATGTTACTCATGGGTTTACCTGTGCATTCAGCAATAGGAGCAAACAAAGTATCTAATACAGTTAGTTCTTTAACTAGTTTCCTTGTTATTTTTAAACAAAAAGAGGTTTCTGGAAAAGAAGCCTTGGCAGTGATCACATTTTGCTTAGGTGGGGGTGTCTTAGGCGGGCTAATTGCCTCTTTTTTAAGTGGGCAAGTGCTAACGATTATTGCAATTTTATTACTCAGCTTTGCATTCGTTACATCTTTTATGAGTAGCGGAAACTTTGATGGGACAGAATCACTGCATATCAATAAAAAAATAGGTCCAGCATTACTTGGAATTGGTATGTATGACGGGATGTTTGGACCGGGGAGCAGCACCCTTGCAATGTATATGTATGCTAGTCAAAAAATAGCGTATATCCGAGCGGTAGGCTTATCAAGAATAGGCGTTTTTGCCAGTTGCTTTGGAGCATCCATTACGTATATATCAACCGGTAAAATCATTTGGCCACTGACCATTGCATTAATGATCGGGGCAATCGTGGGGGCACAGTTAGGCGTACGTTTAGCACGCAAATTAAAATCCGAGCATATTAAACCGCTACTGAGAATAGTAACAGTACTATTGATCGTGCAAATAATGGTTGACTACTTAAAATAATGAGGAGGAGAATATGTGATGAAGCTTCGTTGTGCAATACTAGATGATTACCAAGATATAGCATTAGAGTTGGTTGACTGGTCCAGTGTTTCAGATAAGGTAGACGTGCAATCATTCAGCAATCATTTTGAAGGTGAAGAACATTTAGTAAAAGCTATTAGCGATTTTGAAATTGTCGTCATTATGCGGGAAAGAACGCCTTTTACAGCCTCTCTGTTTGAGAAACTTCCAAAACTAAAATTACTTATCACATCTGGTATGAGAAATGCAGCGATAGACCTCGTCGCAGCAACAAAACACGGAGTAACGGTTTGCGGTACGGCAAGTAGGTCGGAACCACCAACCGAGCTGACTTGGGCTCTGTTATTGAATCTTGCACGACAAATCACAACAGAAAATAAATCATTACGAAATAATGGGCAATGGCAAAGCACTGTTGGAGCAGATCTATATGGTAAACGTATTGGACTACTAGGACTCGGAAAAATAGGGAGTCGCATGGCATTAATAGCGCAGGCATTTGGCATGGAAGTTATTGCATGGAGCCAAAACTTAACGAAAGAACAAACTGAAAAACACGGGGTATTATTAGCGGCATCTAAAGAAGAACTGCTAGAAACAAGCGATTTTGTTTCTATTCATCTTGTACTAAGTGATCGAACAAAAGGGCTTGTAAGTGCAAAAGAATTGCAGCTTATGAAAACTTCCGCTTATCTTATCAATACATCACGTGCAGCTATTGTCGATCAAGAGGCGTTAATAAAAGCACTAAGTGAGAACTGGATAGCAGGGGCAGGAATAGACGTTTTTGAAATGGAACCACTTCCACAGAATCATCCATTCCGTATACTACCAAACGTACTAGCTACACCACATCTAGGCTATGTTAGTGAACGAAATTACAGTACTTATTACCGCGAAGCAGTGGAGGATATTCAAGCATTTCTGAATAGGTCCGTGCTGCGACAATTAAACTAATCATGACAAGAGCTTCTAACTAAATGTTGGGAGCTTAATTTATGTTCGATACAAATCCTTATAGCTAATTCCAATATTTCCCAAAATACATTTCCATAGTAATCAAGGTTTTAAATACAAAAAAAGGTCATTAAGCCATAAAAATAGAGCTCCTAATCAAATAGGAGCTCTACGTCTATTATTTCAACTCAGTTAACATCGAACCAAGCTCTTTCACACTTGCAGTTTCATCGGCAACAGTAGTTTTCAGTAGCTCTTTTTGTCTTTCTAGAGCACCACTCAACGTCTCAAGCTCTGCCGTTACATCAGCATTAGCTTGTTCGCTTTTTTCTTGTAAAGAATTGATTGTGTCAAATAAATCTTCGTGACCTACAATTCTACCGTTACCCCACATTAGTTTTTCTTTTGGGGCTTCTAGTACGTAGTCTGTGAAGTAATCGAATACTTCCTTATCAAAATCATATGCGTACCAGTTGTTATCGATTGCCCATAGATATTCATCTAAAGCAGTAGAAATTTCGCCTTCGTTTAATGTATCAATGGATAATGCTAAATTATCAATATTATTTTGTGCATGTTTGTGAGGGAAAATCGGTTCATCTTCCCATGTTAAGCGGACAAATTGATTCTCAGCATATTTAAATGCAGCAAGTAATCCACTGTTTAGAGCACGACTTTCTTCATACAGTTTCTTAGCCACATCAGAATCGCCTTTTGTTAGAGCAGCTAAATAGTCTTCATTCACTTTTGCAACACGTGCATTTACTTCTTCTGCTGTTGCAATTACGCGATCGATTTCGGTTATAAGCTCATCTGAAGATACTTCCGCTTTTTCAAAGACTTCGCCATTAACATCTTCCTTCAATGCTTTCAAACGAGTTGTAAAATCAAGTGGAACAACTGCAGTTTCATCATAGTGCATGGCAAGTAGACCATATAAATTCAAGTGGAATTTTAATGCATCTTCATTGTACGTGTCTTCATTATCAAATTGCGAGTGATAATGAGAACGCATGAAATCACTATCTTGAAAGTCATTACGAAGTGCAGGAACTCCAGCAATTGCAAATGAGAAGTCATCCGACCACGTACGAAGTGGGGATACAACAGAAATTCCATCTTTATAAACGCCTTCTACAGTTGGTACTTTCTCAGCAAACTTCGTTAAATAGTTATTTAACTCATAAACAGAACGAATCTCATCCTGTGTCGTATGTTCATAAGCAGGAAGTTCAAAGTTCATATTGGCGAAAGCTTTTCCAACCCATTCTGGATGTACATTGAAAATCTGATTGTATGCACCAGTGGACCAGTCATAGCGAGTATCGGAAACTCCCCACTCTTCTGCTGCTAGCGCGTTGAAGATAATCGTTTTTTCTGGTTGGTAGCCACTATCGATTAATCCTTTGGCAACCCCCATCATTAATCCTATAGCTGCATGGTCATCTTGGAAGCCTGTAAAATAAGAATCATAATGAGCAGATAAAATGATATAAGAATCTGGGTCTTTACCGATGATTTTTCCGTAATAGTTATATGTTTTTCCGTCAAACTCTACAGTAGATTTTGCGTCAAACTTAACCGTCATCGTGCCATTTTCTTGTGCTTTCAGTGCTTCTTTTAAACTATTAGCATCTGTTTGTGACATAGAGAACGCAGGTGCATCTGCGGGTCCTATAATATCCTGTGCGTTCAAAGCGTCTGGGTCCACTTCTGCATATCCAGCTTCTTGTACAGCGATTACTGCAGCAGCACCTTTCAAATGTGCTTGATAAGCAGGATAGTTGATCCACCACTCTTCACGTTGGTTAATATCTATTAAAACGAGCTTCCCTTCAACATCTAAACTTTCTAAATCCGCCTCTGTTCCTTTACCAGCATAGATAATATCGAATTCTTTTTCGCCATCCGTATCGAAATTCGTTTGATATCCACCTAATACAGCAAGGTATTCTTTGCCATCTGCATCAGTAAAAGTTAAATCGGCTTTTTCAAAGGTCCAAGTGTCTAAAGTAAATTCATCTTTTGTTACTTCAGTAAGTCCAATCTTCTTCATTTCCTCGCCAATTTTTTCCCCAGTTTTCAATTCTGCCTCAGAACCAGCAGTACGATAACCTAGTTTTTCATTGGTTTTAAATTCTTCCAAACTTTTTGTGAAATTATAAGCGTAATCTAAATCTACAGCAGAAAGATAATTGCTATTTACATCTTCTCGAGTGGTCATTTTACCCTCTTGAACTGTCTCTTCTTTTTCTTTGGATGTTTCATTTTTTGGTGTACACGCTACTAATAACATTCCGACTAAAATCGTCAAAGTTACATAGCTAATAAGCTTTTTCATTTATCACATTCCTTTTCGTTTTTTTAATAACTAGATAATTAAACGATATTTATACAATATTAGCAATACTAATATGGAAAAATAATAATCAACCATCTACTTCCCTAAAAATGATGGAGTAAACAGAAGAAGACTGAAAAAAAGAAGAGCTCTTACCGGACATCAGAAGGGCTCACATTTTGCTATTAAAGCATCTCTAGTTCTTCATTCAATTTCTTCATTTGTCTTTTAAAATAAAGATAGAAGGATGTCCAAAAAACTACGTAGAAGCCGAGGAATGAAGCAATAGCGAAGGAAAAACTGGCCATATTAAATGGAACCCATCCAATACCAAAAGCCAAAATGAAATACAAAAGGATAACCGTGACAAAATGTAAAGCGGTTTGCTGATAAAGCCGTAAATTAGGATTTTCAAAATAGAGGGAGCTGACCGTGAAAAACCAACCGCAAAAAATAGAGCCAAGCGAATTCTTTAGAAACAAAGTTCCATCTAGCATAATATGATCATGCGAAATTACATACAAATTTGTAAATACAACTGCGAGAAATGCACCGAAGAAAATACCAATCATACTTCGAAATAAAAAGATTTTCACTCGCTTTTCCTCCTATTCATTTTTAAAGCTTCTTTTATCGCGTTCACATATGTCCGAGAAACGTATTCCTTCATTCCCGATTTAAAATACACACATAATGTGCCATTAAACGATGCTTCAAATCGGCTTAACTCATGTAGATTCGCAATGACCGATTTGGAGAGCCGGATAAATTTATTGGATGGAAGTATTCCTTCCAATTCATATAATTTTTCTTTTAGTTTGTAAGAACCGGAAGAGGTTACCGCAACAACAGCTTCTTTTTCGGTATGAAAGTAGTGAATGTCGCTCGGTTTTAAAATATGCTGCATTTCTCCATCTTTTCCTACGAGGAATTCCGTTTCGCGCGCCTTTATAAAATCAAGGATGTCTTGCACGGAATCATCTAACTGCGGTGTTTCAATCATCACTTTTGTTTCTTTAAAATCGCTATCTATATTTAATGATACTTTCAACTTTTTACACCCCTCTCCACTTAAGTGTAAACGTTTAGAAGTGAGTGGGCTATCCTATTTTACGTTTATTCTGAATACGATGAATGACGAGTGCAACTGCCACGAGTGCAACAATGTAGCCAATTGAAAGAAAAACATTATTGTTAAAAGTTAATTGCCCATTCCACACAGCTATAAATAAATTATTCATATGATACATTGGATTAACCTCTGCAATTACTTGAATGAATTTTGGCATCATGCTAATTGGCATTGCAAATCCACCCGTGAAAATTACAGCTTGAAAAACAACAATAGAGAATACTAGTGCACTATTCATATGTTGAAAAAAGGAGTAGACGGCAGATGCAATAATCAATAATACAGCATTTAGCAAGATGAAAAATCCATAGGAAGTTAAAAAGCTAAGAAGCCCAAACTCCAAGTCAAACATGAACAGGCCGATAATCAAAATAAAGCCATATCCTAAACTCGTAATAATAATGGCGCGGATAATACTCGAAAGTAATAATGTGTTTTTAGAAACAGGGGAAAGAGAGATTCGTTTCTCCACGCCTGTTGTGCGTTGTGCGACTTGATCGAAGCCGAAAGCAAAAAATACAACGGTAAATGTAATGAGTAAAATAAAGGATGGTGTATATGTTTGTGCGTAGCTTAAGTTACCAGCATACGATTGCTCTCCATATAGCTGTCCCATGAAAATATATGTTGCAGGTGGTACGAAGACCGTAAAGACTAAATAAAATAATTCTCTTGAAAACATTAATAAATCATATTTTAACTGTGTCGCTATCATTATTTTTCCCCCTTAAATAGATACTTTCTTCAGATAAAATTCATGGATGGATTTGTAGCCAGTTGCCAAAATACTTTCCGTTGTATCGAATACTTCATTCATGCCATTATTGATAAGCATTACTTTGTCGCAATATAGCTCAATCTCATCCATATTATGAGTGGTTAATATGACCGTTCCGCCTGTCCGTTCGTTGTAATCTGTAATATAGGTCCAAAGCATATTCCGCATATGCGGATCTAGTCCAGTTGTCGGTTCATCTAATATGAGCAGTTTTGGTTCAGATAAAAAAACGATTGCTAAGCTTACTATTTGTTTCCAACCACCTGATAGCTTATCAAAATACTTCTTTCGGTGAGGCTCCAATTTAAATTCCTTGATAATTTTTTTAATATCCAGATTCGAGTTGTAATACGCTTTGAACAGTTTTAGTAATTCTTCTACTTTCAATGTTTTATAAAACTGAGTTGGTTGCAAAACAACAGAAATCTGCTTCCGTATTTGTTCAAGTCGATTCATGGGTAGTGATGCAATATTTTCGTCCAACACAATAACTGTTCCGGCATCGTATTGTTTAATCGTCATTAATATTTCCAAAAACGTCGATTTCCCAGCTCCATTTTTTCCAATAACTCCGATGATTTCTCCAGACTGAGCATGAAAGTTTACACCTTGTAACACATGGTTCGTTCCGTATGATTTTGTTAGATTGTTTACTTCAATTATCTTCACTTGCTATCCCTCCGCTATATTTCTATGTAATGCCAGTGTATGGTGAATTCTTTACTGTGTAACCAGTTTTTCGGTGACTGGGGGAAATAGGAGAGTGACTTGCATAAAAGAGAGGGTCACTTACAAAGGGGAAATATATGGCGTAGGGCAACCAGGTTGGTGGTATGAGCAACCAATCTAATTAATGAGGTAGCAGAAAATTGCAAACAGTGGGATAATACTTTAGTAAAATGTATTTTATTGGGGAAGAGGTTATATGTATGGTTTATTTGAGTATGGTATTTTTTCAAGTAGTTGCCCCGATTCTAATTATGCTTGGAATAGGAGCATCACTTCAGATAAAGTTTCAATTTAATTTAAAAGCGCTGTCAAACTTAATCACTTATTGCTTAATGCCGGCAGCTGTTTTTATCAATATATATGAAACAAAGGTAAATGCCGGGGTATTAGGACAAATCATTATCTACTTATTAATTTTTAGCGGATGTTTAATGTTGCTTGGGTCGATGGTTAGTAAAATACTAAAGCTTAATAGAAGCCAAGCTGCTATTTATAAAAATAGTATTGTGCTCATTAACAATGGAAACTATGGGATTCCTGTCAGTCAAATGCTCTTTGCTACGAATCCTCTTGGAACGTCTATTCAAATTATTATTGTTATTTATCAAAATATTATTACGTATACATATGGTCTTTATAATTTAATCTCTTCTACAAAATCTGGCCTGGATATTTTACGCAGCTTACTTCGTCTGCCAATTGTGCATGCGCTCATACTTGGTGCACTTATGAATATATTCGATATTCGTATTCCGATATTTTTGCGCATTCCACTTGATTACTTAGCGCATGCCTTTATTTCGATTGCTCTTATTACTTTAGGCGCGCAATTAGCCCAGTTAGATATTAAAACAATATTGAATAAAGTTATTTTAACAAGCACATTAGGACGCTTAATAATCGGTCCTGTTATAGCATTTGGATTAATCTTATTAATGGGACTCGACGGTGTTGTAGCACAGTCATTGTTTATAGCTAGTGCTTTTCCAACGTCTAGAAATAGTTCTACACTAGCATTGGAGTATGATATAGAAGCTAATTTAGCCGCACAAATTGTATTGTTTTCGACAGTCGCTAGTTGTATTACGGTAACAATCGTTATTTATCTATCGAATATTTTGTGGGGGTAGTGAGTGGATAGGATGGAAAAGAGATCATTACAAGCAAGGATTTTTGGATTTGGAGCCGTTTTTGTATCGGTTGTAGCAATTATGACGGGTATTTCTTTTTATTTTATCATTTCGCATGCGATTGAAGGTCAAGTCGGAGAAAGAGCGCTTAGTATCGCCGTAACTACAGCCGAACGACCAGATATTGTAGCAGGTTTTACGTCAGATAATCCAACAGAAGTCTTACAGCCAATCGCGATGGCCGTTCAGGCAAGTACAGGGGCAGAATATGTCGTTATTGGAGATAAAGAAGGTATCCGCTATGCGCATCCAGTAGTAGAAAGAATCGGGAAAAAAATGGTCGGGGATGACAATGAACAAGCCCTCCTATATGGAAAATCCTATATTTCAGAAGCTACTGGTACGCTTGGTACCGCGCTTAGAGGAAAAGCTCCTGTATTCGATAAGGATGGGCATATTATTGGAATTATATCTGTTGGATTTTTAAAAGAGGATATGACAACGTTATTCATTCGCTATGTAGATAATATTGCCTATATCGTTGTAATTGCAATATTACTAGGCATTCTAGGTTCTAGTATATTAGCAAGGAATATTAAGAAAGAGTTGTTTGATCTGGAGCCAGTAGAAATTGCAAATCTGTTCACAGAGCGTAATGCATTGATAGAATCCGTTCGTGAAGGGATTGTAATGGTGGATGCAAAAGGCATGATTACAATGGCCAATTCAGCTGCACTTGAAATATTATCATTACCGTCTCATACCAAATTAGTCGGGCGAAATATTTGGGAGGTTATACCAAATACTTATCTTCCGCAAGTATTAGAATCTGGTGAAGAGCATTTAGATCGATCGATGGAGTTAAGAGGAAAAAAGGCAATCGTTAATCGTATACCCATTCGTGTCGGCGAGAAAATTATCGGAGCTGTATCAAGTTTTCGCTCCCAATCGGATATTGACCGTTTAGCAGAAGAACTATCACAAGTGAAGCAATATACAGAGGCTTTACGTGCTCAAACCCATGAATACAATAATTTTTTATATACCATTTCTGGTCTTATTCAACTGAACTCTTATGATGAAGCTATTAACTTAATCCATGTGGAAACAGCAGAGCATCAATCCCTTATTCAATTTATGACGAAGCGTTTACAGGACCCGTTTCTTGGTGGGATTGTCATTGGGTTTCTTAATCGCGCAAAGGAATTAAAAGTGCGGTTTATATTGGATGAAGATAGTTATTTAGAAAAGTTACCGAAGCATCTGCAGAAGCATCTCTTTGTTTCTATCATTGGTAACTTAGTGACGAATGCCTTTGAAGCAGTGGAGAAATTACCAGAAGAGCTACGCAATGTCCGCATATTGATTGTGGACAACGGAGAGGAAATCATAATAGAAGTGGAAGACTCCGGGGCAGGAGTACCTGCGGAAGTGCTAGATATAGTTTGGAAAGAGAAAGTATCTACGAAAAGTGATACGAATCGGGGATTTGGTTTGGTAAAGGTAAAGGAAAACGTGAATGATTTAGGTGGTTCTATCGCGCTTGAAAAGGGAGATTTGGGCGGAGCATTGTTTATCGTTTCAATACCAAAAGGGGGTTATTTACATGACAAAGCAAATAGAGATTTTAATCGTGGAGGATGATAAACGAATTTCGGATATTCATCGACGATTTATCGAAAAGTTGGAAGGATTTAAAGTTATCGGCTCAGCGTATACAGGAGAAGAAGCAAAGGATTGGATTATTTCATATATGCCAGATTTAATCTTACTGGACGTTTATCTGCCAGATACACTTGGAACGGATTTATTGACAATTATTCAAGAACATAGTCCAGACACGGATATCATTTTTATCACTGCAGCAGCAGAATCGGAAATAGTAAAAAAAGCGTTCCGAGGCGGTGTGGCGGATTATATTTTAAAGCCATTAACATTCGAGAAGTTTAAAGAAAGTTTACTATCCTATAAAACGAAAAGAGACATTCTTACAGGCAGCGGGAGGGTACAGGAGGAATTGATCAAGTCACTTTGGAATAACACTTCTTCCATTCCTCATTCGGAAGATACTCCGCCAAAAGGAATTGATCCCATTACAAAAGAAAAAGTGGTCAATCATATTAAGAAAGTAAATGACGGCATTACAGCAGAAGCACTTGGGTTAGAGGTTGGAGTAAGTCGTTCGACTGCAAGACGTTACTTAGAGTATCTTGCATCTGAAAAGCTTGTCTATGCTGAGCTTATTTACGGGACAGTTGGTAGACCAGAACGAAGATACTTCATTCATTCGTCGTGAACAATATGAACAAAATGATTTCAATTTTCATTATCCAACTTATCATCAGAAACATTGTATTAGTAAAATGTTCTGATAAATTAATAACAAGCGAATGAAAACGCTGTCATTACTTTGGGGATGAGGGGGATTTTATGAAAACTTGGAAGAAGGTCACGTCAATCGCTTTTACAGCTGTTTTAGCAGTAGGGTTAGCGGCTTGTTCGTCAAGTGAAAAAGGAAGCGAAAGTAAAGTTGAAGGAGCTAGTGCATCGGATTATCCGAAAAATAATATTACGATTGTAGCTCCATCAGGTGCTGGAGGCGGATGGGATTTAACTGCTCGATCAATCGCTAAAACGATGAATGATACAAAGTTAATCGAAAAACCAATCGTCGTTGAAAATAAACCAGGGGGCGGCGGAGCAGTTTACATGGCAGAGTTTGCAACGAAAGAAGCGAAAAATGACTATGTACTGATGGTAAAGTCTCCACCAATTCTTATTAACAATGATAAAGCGGAAGGGAACAGCCCTTACGGTTACAAAGATACAACACCACTTGCGCAACTAACTCGTGACTACGGAGCGATTGTTGTGAAAAGTGATTCATCTTTCGAAACATTGCAAGATGTGCTAGATGCGATTAAAGCTGATCCAACAGCAGTAACACTTGCAGGTGGTTCTGCACCTGGTTCAATGGATCATCTTGTAGGAATCTTGCCTGCATTTGAAGCGGGAATTGATCCGAAAGCAGTGAAGTATGTGTCATATGATGGTGGTGGAGAAGCGGTTGCTGCATTATTAGGCGGTAATGCAGACGTTATCGCAACAGATGCATCTACGATCGCAACATATGCAAAATCTGGAGATGTACGCGTATTGGCAGTTAGCTCTTCTGAACGTTTAGAAGGAGAACTAGCAGATGTACCTACTTATAAAGAATCAGGTATCAATGCAGAGTTTACTATCTGGAGAGGTATTTTTGGACCGAAAGAAATGTCTGAAGGTGCAAAAAACTATTGGTCTGACAAACTAGCAGAAATGGTTGAAACAGACGAGTGGAAAGCAGAGTTAGAAAAGAATGGCTGGGCAAGCGAATACCGTAACTCAGCAGACTTTACTACTTATTTAGAAGAACAAGATAAAGTGATTTTAGAACTTTTAACAGCACTTGGTATGCAAAAATAATAGTATATAGGCGGCTGCAAAGTCGCCTTTTTAAGTTAGGAGCGATTAAAAATATGAATAAAAAATTCGATCGGTTTGCCGGTTTTGCCTTTTTGTTAGTCGGGATTTTGTTTCTTGTAGAGAGTCAAAAAATTTCTGACAGTGCATACGGCTCATCCGTCGGTCCAAAAATATTTCCGATGTGGCTTGGTATTATATTAATTGCTTTAAGTGCTCGTCTTTTATATGAAACATTTAAATACAAATCGGAAGAATCGAAGAAAGAGCGACTGCAATATAAAAAGTTCCTGATCATTTTTGTAAGTGCAGTGCTTTATGCCTTTTTCTTAGAGAAGATTGGATATGTCGTATCTACTTTTCTATTTTTACTAATTGCTTTTCAAACGGTGGAGCGCGGAAAAATGGTTTATTCCATTCTTATTTCAGCTGCTTTTTCATTTGGTGTCTATTATATGTTTTCGGAGCTTCTCGGCGGTTCATTGCCAGGATTTCCGTTGTTGTAGAGAGGAAGGAGTTAAGCTATGGATACATTACAATTTTTAGCAGACGGTTTTAGTGTCGCTTTTCAGTGGCAAAATTTATTGTTTGCTTTGGTCGGCGTTATCATTGGGACAGCAGTAGGAGTGTTACCGGGTATAGGTCCGATGAGCGGTGTTGCTCTCCTAATTCCTGTAACAGCAACGATTACTTCAGGTATGCCAACTAGTGCAGCTGCGGCGAGTTCAATTATTTTATTAGCAGGGGTTTATTATGGAGCGATGTACGGAGGATCAACTACTTCTATTTTATTGAACACACCAGGGGAATCCTCTTCCGTTGTAACGACATTAGATGGTTATCAAATGGCACAACAAGGTCGTGCAGGAGTGGCTTTGGCAATTTCGGCAATTGGATCATTTTGTGCTGGGATTGTAGCACTGATCGGCCTTGTTCTTTTAGCAGAACCGTTATCAAATGTTGCCGTAAAGTTTGGACCAGCGGAATACTTTTCTTTAATGTTATTAGGATTAGCAGCAGTTAGTGGGCTTGCAGGAAAGTCGATGACAAAAGCGTTGATCATGACTGTTTTAGGGCTAATGCTTGGAACAATTGGAATCGATGCTGTTTCTGGTATTGCTCGATTTACATACGATCAGCCTATTTTGTATTCCGGACTTGAATTTTTAACAGTTGCTGTAGGGTTATTTGCACTTGGAGAAGTATTTAAAACGATTTTAGAGAAAGATGAAGAGACGGGTGCAATTGCCAAAATTCATCGTATAATGCCAACTAAACAAGACCTGAAAGACAGTGCAATACCAATTACGCGTGGCTCTCTTCTTGGATTCTTTATAGGAGTTTTACCAGGAGCGGGTGCGACACTTGCCTCTTTCTTCTCGTATATGACAGAGAAAAAATTTAGTAAAAACCCAGAAACGTTTGGTAAAGGAAATATTGCAGGTGTAGCTGGTCCCGAGTCAGCAAATAATGCTGCTTCTGGTGGGGCAATGATTCCACTTTTAACTTTAGGAATTCCTGGATCAGGTACAACTGCAATATTAATGGGCGCACTAATCATGTACAATATTCAACCAGGTCCATTACTGTTTGACGAGCACCCAGAAGTTGCATGGGGACTAATCGCAAGTATGTTCATCGGAAACTTAATGTTACTTGTGTTGAATATGCCATTAGTTCGCGTCTTTGCAAAAATTATTGAAACACCTAAAAAGTATTTACTACCGATGATAGTCGCAATTTCCTTCTTTGGTGTGTACGCAGTCCAATACACAACATTTGATTTGTTTTTACTTTTAGGTTGCGGTGTTTTAGGTTATTTATTGTCTAAGAATGATTACCCAGTGGCTCCTTTAGTACTTGCCCTTGTATTAGGACCGATGATCGAAAATAATATGCGACGTGCATTAACCATTTCAAATGGAGACTTCAGCATTTTCTTTACGAAACCATTATCATTGGTGTTCATCGTAGCGGCAGCAGCGTGGTTGTTAGTTCCTTTACTGCTCAAGCTTAGAGGACGAAAAGTTATTATAAATGAAGAAGGTTAATAGAAATGCAGACTCAGGTAGAGAGTCTGCATTTTTTGTTAAACCTATGTAATAGTGTAACGTACCGCTTCTTTTCTCAAACACTAATTTTCATGATACGATTGGAGTATATAAAGTTTTGTAAGGGGGTAGATTCTGTGTTCATGGATAAGCTGAAGAATAGGTTAAATGAAAATCAGCCTCTGTTTATCGGAGAGGAGACAGCATTTCGTTCAGCTGTTATGATACCACTTGTTCAAGTAGATAATGAATGGCATGTTCTTTTTGAAGTACGATCACTAACGATGAGAAAACAACCAGGGGATATTAGTTTTCCGGGTGGTCGAATTGATGCAACAGATGCATCGCCAATGGAAGCAGCCATACGAGAAACCCATGAAGAACTAGGAATACATCCAGCATCCATCAGCGTATTGGGACAAATGAGTGCATATGTTTCATCTCCCTCTTTCGTTGTGTATCCGTTTGTAGCGACGGTTGACCAGCATCCAATACATTCCTTTAATAAGCAAGAGGTCGAAGAGGTATTCACGATACCGGTCGACTGGTTGTTGAACTATCAGCCTTATATGCATACAGTATCTGTTCAACCGATGCCCTTGACCGATTTTCCCTTTGAAAAGATTATGAATGGCGATAAATATCAATGGAGACCACGGGCGATCGAGGAGTGGTTTTATGATTTTGGAAAATATACAATATGGGGTTTGACCGCTAGAATATTAAAACATTTTGTAGAGACGATCAAATAAGTAATGTTGGAATTTTTATTAAAGTATCCGAATAGGCTGATATAACGAAGAGTGTACAAGAATTCAATTATTGCTGCTCTTACGATAAGGAGGCTAGTTGATGACAGTGTCGGAAGGAAAGTATGTGGAAGTAGACCCTGGTGTAGAATTATATGTGCAAGATGTAGGAAGTGGGGAACCAATCGTTTTCATCCCTGGCTTTACGTTTACAACGGAAGTTTTTACTCATCAAGTGGAGCATTTCTCGAAAACAAATCGAGTCATTGTTATCGATCCAAGAAGTCATGGGCGCTCATCGATTACGTTACAGGGAAATGATTATGTAACGCATGGTACCGATTTGGCAAAGGTACTCGATATATTACAACTAAAGAACGTAACACTGGCAGGCTGGTCATTCGGTTGCTTAACTATTTGGGAGTATTTAAAACAACACGGCTATGACAATGTAAACTCTCTTATTTTCATTGATATGTCACCAAAGGCATTGTCGACAAACGGTGTAGAAGATTGGGTGGAAGGTCCTCTAGATGATATTGGAGCAATTTATAACACGTACTTACGCGATCCGGCAGGTCAACGAGAATTTATCAAGGCATATACAACAAGTGTCATGGTGCAGCGTGATGTAATGGAAGAGGAGTTAAATTGGTTAGTGGAGCAATCTTTAAAAACTCCTCATTATATTGCTGCGAATTTATTTGCATCTGGTATGTTCTCTGATTATCGAGAACAAGCGAGAGAAGCTAGTGAAACAGTACCGACATTAACGATTGTGGCGAACCATTGGGCAGATAAAGCAATTGCTTTTACACAAAAGATCTCTCCTCAGTCGAGTATAGAAGTACTTGGTGGACACCTTATGTTCTGGGAACATAGTAAGGAATTTAACAAGTTCGTAAATCAGTTCTTAGAAGGCTGACCTTTGACGGAAATAATTAAAGAAATGCAGACTCTCTATTAGGTGAGGGGCTGTATTTTTTTATGCTGTAGAGGAAGTTATAAAAAGTTAGAAATATGGCATGTGTACCAATATAAAACCTATCTAAGGATACTGCGTGTTAATAGCACTAAGATATTCGCTTGCTAAATCTCTACTAGAGGTATCCAGCAAATGGCTATGGGCGACCAACCAGTAATGGAAAGCAACTAAATTAGCGCGAGAGCAACCAAATCACTATAAAAGCAACTAATTCTTAAAATAACAAGTTTAAGGTTTGTGACTCGTTTTGCTACGGATTGGCTTTCACTGATGTTCCCACATGCTATATCGGATAGTCATAGGTTTTGCTCTACAATGATTATTTATAAGCGCTCATTGTGTTGACTTAAGAGTAAAAGAAACACAAAATAAGATTAAAGACTAAACGAGGAGGCAATACGATGAAGAAGCTATTATTAACAGGATTTGAACCGTTTTTATCTTTTACAGTTAACCCTACCATGCGTATAGTAGAGGAACTCAATGGCCTGGAAATTGGAGGCTATCAAGTGTTAAGTCGAGTACTACCAGTCGATTTTGCTGTATCTGGTGCTAAAATTTTAACACATATCGAAGATGTTAAGCCCGATGTGGTAATTTCATTAGGGTTAGCGGGGGGCAGATATAAAATCACTCCAGAACGAATCGCCATCAATGTGAAAGATGGAGCAGCCGACAATGAGGGGAATATTCCGGTAGATGAAACTATTAATATAGAAGGAGAGCCAGGCTACTTTTCCACATTACCTATTCGCCAAATGGTTAATAAACTAGTAGAAGAAGGGTTTCCTGCAGAAATATCCAATACGGCGGGAACTTATCTATGCAACAATGTTATGTATGAAGCGCTGCATTATGCCAAAACAGTGAATCCCAGTATGAAAGCAGGGTTTATCCATATTCCCGCATCTCATGAATTAGCGATTCAGCACGGGAAAATTCCTAGTTGGTCACATGCAGATTTGAAGAAGAGTGTAGAAATTTGTATTGGAGAATTAGTGTAAGCTGAGAGGAATAATCAGAATAGGTATTCTGGCATACCTGTTTCCTTTGAAAAAGGAAATTATTTTATAAAAGGCTAAGGGGGTAGAAAGATGTACCGTAAAGAATTATTTGTATTCCAAGAAGGAAGGCCCATTCGAGCAATTGTAAGAAACTATAAAAAAGAAGATTTTAAAGACTTGATCGCCATTCAGCAAGAATGTTTTCCACCCCCTTTTCCATCTGAATTGTGGTGGAGTGAGGAGCAACTTACAAACCATGTAAAGCTTTATCCAGAAGGTGCATTATGCGTAGAGATAAATGGTGAGCTTGTTGGTTCCATTACTGGATTATTAGTTCCTTTTGATCCAGAAAACCCAATACATACTTGGGAGGAAGTAACAGATCATGGGTACATTAGAAATCACGATCCTAAAGAAAAAACATTGTATATTGTTGATATCTCTGTCAAACCTGCATTTCGCAAGCTCGACTTAGGAAAGCTATTGATGCAAGCTGTATATGAGCGGGTAGTTCACGATGATTTGGACCGGGTGCTTGGAGGAGGAAGGATGCCAGGATATCACCATTATGCGACGCAAATGACACCTCAACAGTATGTGGAAAATGTTCTAGTTGGTAATTTGAAAGATCCAGTAATTTCGTTTTTGCTCAGATGTGGACGTACTCCAGTTTGTGTTGTGCCAGATTATTTGGAGGATGAGGAGTCACATAATAATGCTTTGTTGATGGAATGGAAAAATCCTTTCAAATAACTGAATACTAGTTTTTCATGAAAGGTATAAGGAATTGAAACTTTTTACTACATCGAACAGTAAAGTAATTATCACTTGTTCGCAAATGGAAAGTAAAAAGGAGTTGAATGAGTATTTTTTTATTTAAAGCAATCATGTTAATTTTAGTTGTTGTTGCCATTATGACCGTCATGGAAATAGTTTTACGAAAAGTTTTTAATGTAGGGAAAAGAGAAAAGAATCGACCAAGATATGTAAACAACACGCATAAATGGGGCGAGATTTCTCTAATAGTTTTATTCGTTATAAGTTATATTGTGGTAATCAATTTAGAAGTTGGATGGAGTTATTTATGGATTGCGTTCTTTTTTACAATCCTTCAATTATTTCGTGCCTTTATGGAATGGAAATATGCGATTCAACGTGGTGAATATATCATCCATCTTTTTGGCGCGTTTGTTCTCCTTGTTTTCATTCTTATTGCATCATACACCGATTGGCTTAATCACTTATTTGGATTTTAAGTTTTTTATTTGATACTCTTTCGGTGAGACGCCGTATTTTTTCTTGAACTGCTGCAAGAAAGCCGACATGCTTTGATACCCAACCTGAAGTGCCACATTGGTTACACTTTGTGAAGGGTTACGTAGCAATTGTGCCGCTTGTTCCATGCGAATCGTTGCTACACGTTCCATTGGGGTTAATTGGAAAGCTCTTTGGTACATTCGGTTCAATTGAGACTCACTGACATTCGTTACTTCTGTTAACTGCTTCATTCGAATTGGTTGGTGATAATTTTGTAGTATATAGCTTTCTGCGTTTCGAATTGGATCGGGTAACAAATAGTGATCCAGGACATACGTGATTTTGGACAGCATATGTTCATTGGGAAAGATGTAAGCCATAATTTCTAGCAAGCCAAGATGAACAAAATAAGGCTGATTTTTGGAAATATGGACAAGGATCTTTTCAAGTAGACGATTGATCTCGACGGTCCATGGCTCTTGTAATATACAAACTCGATTTGGATTTTCGAGTAGTGACGGCGAAAATTGATTATGTTGCTGCAAAAGGTGAACAAATTGCTCTGTTATAGAGATGGATAGGGGAAAAAGAAGCGTACTGCTCATCTTTCCAATCTCAAAACGAACATTTACACCTTGGGGATAAAATACATATTCTCCGACTTTGAGCAGGCGAGATTCGTCTTCACCGATTTGATAAGTCAAACTTCCTTCTAGGACAAAAAGGATTTGGGGTTCTGAAGACTTGAACTCAGAGCTTGTTTTGTTTTGGTAATAAGAAAAAGAAATACTATCAAGCATAACATGATTCTCTTTTTTCAATACTTCAAGAATATGTTTCAATTCGGCACACCTACTTCCACTTTTGTCAGATCACATACGCCTCGGTGTATTTGTGCCCAGATTTTTATCGAGCTTGAGGCCTACATGAGGTAGGTCATGCAGTCGTTGCGACAGGATGTCGTGAACTTAGACTGCCTTCCTTCAATCGTCTAAAGAATCTGTGGCATTCGCAGGAGGCTTTAACTTTATTCAGCAGGGCTTGTGTCCCCTACTAAATTGTATACAACCTTTGCATTCAGCTCAACACTAATTGAAAGGGGGAAATATCGCTAAATCAAGTTAAAACAAATATAACGGAAAACGCCCCTCTATATCAATAGAGAGGCGTTTATCAATAGATGAATTATAAAGGATATAGTTCGATTTCGTCTTTTGTTTCCAATTCTGCAATCATCGTGTGCCATGCTTCCGGTTTATGGGATAGAATCGCATAATATGATTTCAAAAAATCAGCGATAAAGCGAGCATCTAATGTGTGTACATCTTGATATGGTAAGAAGCAGAAATCTAAATCTGTTACGGCATCGCCTTCATTTGTCCAAGATGGATGCACGTAGGAGAAATTCAATCGTTTGAAGCCAAGATGAGCCAATACTTCACGACGTACAAATGGGTTCATGGCCTTAATTCCACCAAATGCATGATCTCCGATTCGGTAAGGGTCATAAATCTCGGCAAACACTCCGATCAACTCGACATTATGCTCTTTAGAAAGCTGCAATAAATCTTCATGTCGTTTCTTTGCAAGGAACGGTCCGACTCCAATGCCTTCCTTTCCAATCATTGTAAAGTCCGTCATGGATAATTTTTTGTCTGCATAGAAGCGATATTCTGTCGCACCTACAACTTCACCATCTTCCACTGCCACAAACATACGAATAGTAGGATCGAGTAAAGGTTCTTTCCATAATTCATATTCTAGTACTTCTTCAGCAGGAAACACCTCTTGCATCAATCGATGCATTTTCGGAAACAATGGATCTTCTATATTTTTTATTTGAACGTATTCCATTACACTCACTCCCCTTAATTAATTTCTAAAGTCTTTTGCAAGATCATTTCCTTTGTCATGGATGTTTCAACTGTCATTGAACCTAGGTCAGGATATAAATCGAATCGACGGTCCCTCCATGTCGTGACAGAGCCGTGTTCCCGCACCTCATACAATAGTGACAAGTCAAGATCAGCTGAAATGACCATATCGTTATTAATTTCACCTTTTACCAGAATGCCATCTTGCGGGAAAGGCACATCATTTGGAGTAATTACCGCTGCTTGCCCAAAGTTTCCGCGCATAAAGTCTACCGTTGGAAGTGATCCCACGGTTCCAGTTGTCACCACATACACTTGGTTTTCAATTGTGCGTGCGTGGCTTGTGTAACGAACACGGTTGAAGCCGTGGCGGTCGTCGGTACAAGAAGGAGAGAAGATAACGTCAGCACCCATACCACGAACCATTCGTACTACTTCCGGAAATTCAATATCGTAACATGTTAAGAGTGCTATTTTTCCTTTTGGTGTTTCAAAAATTCGAAGAGACTCGCCCGGCGAAATTCCCCATTCAGAGATCTCAGTCGGCGTTAAATGAAGCTTCGCTTGTTCACCGATATGCCCATCAGGTGAAAATAAGTGCGCAACATTGTATAAACGCTCCTCTTTGCGAATGACGTGAGTCCCGCCAATAATATAAACCCCGTGCTCCACAGCTAGGGATGAAAAAAGTCGATAATAGTATTCCGTGTAATTCGGCAGGTTTTGGATTGGTTGACCTTGACCATTATCCGAAATGGAAAGTAATTGTGTCGTTATAAATTCTGGAAACAAAATAAAATCAGTATTGAACTCAGCAGCTGTTTTCACATAATGTGTCACCTGTGCCTCGAATTCCTCCCAATTATTAATTGTATGAAGATGATATTGTACAGCAGATACACGTAATTTCATCTGTATACCCCCTTGAAAATAGTATCTATTAATAAAATAATAGATGAATCATATCATACAAATTGAAATAAACCATACGAAATTCATTCAAAAAATGATGTGATTCTTGCATCTTCAAATTACTCATGATTTCTACAAATATCCCAGTGTTTTCGATTACACTGTTGTGGTTTTTTTGGCGGGGAAGAGGGGCAGAGAAATTCCCTGCTCCTCTTTATGGCTACTACAGCAGACCAGATGATTTTAAGACATTATTTTTATACATTTCTTTGACGGCTACAGGCATTTCTTTCGTAGATTTCCATTCCGCCTGTTCTTTTTCAAAAGTCATTTCCAAGTCCTCGGGGAATTTCATTTCATATAGATCGTCTATACTCTTCACTCTTAGGGCTGCCATTAGAGCAAAGAGCTGAACCTTATTTATACTAATCCCTTTGCCATTAACAAGCTCTGAGATTGTTCCGACCCGCATGCCAGTCATTTGCGCCAAATCCTTTTGCGTGATTCCTCTTTCTTTTAATAGATCATCTATCTTAATAGCAAAGTAAGCCTCACCTAGTAATCCTGCAGTATCCATTACTATATTATTCATCAGACTATGTCCAGACTGTAACAAATCTTGAACCTTCATTTTTTTCATGATAATGATCTCCTTTGAATTGTTTCCGCAAATATAATACATAGTAAAAGTATGGACTACAATTTGCCAATTAACTCAAAATGCATCAAAAAGATTAAAAATCGCAATAAAATATTCGAAACAGGCTAGAAGATGGCGTATGATAAAAGAAAAAGAACGGGTGACATATGAAAGCGTACATACTAAAACTAACATTTGAATACCTGGGGCCATCAGTCTGGAGACGAGTGATATTACCTGCTGGGGCGACGTTTAACTGGTTGCATGAAACCATTCAATACGTGACCAATATTAAAAGTAAAGTATCTCCGTACCATTTCTATGGAATAGGGATAGATGATATTTTCATTACATGGGTGCCTATTCATGAAGGAAAATATTATGTGGAGGAATATAAATGTACGATCCAACCATTTTTGAAAATTTAAAAGTAGCATTTGAAAATCATGTGTATGATTTAGATAATATCGATCACCAGATACATATTACGAATCGTACAGATCGGATGGATTTTTCCGTTCTTGCTAGGGAATTTGCCATTCAATTTACACTAGTTGCCAAACAAGAAGTTATAGCAGAAATTATATTAAAGGCTTCCTTAGAGGATTTAGCAGGGGAGATACTAGAAACACCTGGTAAGCAGCTAGGCTGTTCTTTATTATTACGATTTTACAAGCAAGTTCAACATATAGAGCTACAATGTAGTAAAATCGAACAAGCATTAAACGAGATTTGGGAAGATGAGATCGAGTTAACGCAAACAGTAAGCCACATATATAAAAAGGAAGCTCCTGATTATCTGGACACAATAGAGGTAGATTTTATCCACAAAATAAATGAAGAGAATATGAGCGAGATTGCGGATTTTCTTGATCATGTGTTAGAAACGTTGGAAGCATTGCATGGTATTTAGAAGGGAAGATATGGATCGGTTAAAAAACGCCTCCTTATTGCGAGAGAACTTGCCATCTTTCAAGCAAAGTATGATATGGTAAACTATCTACAAAGACTATTTTAGAAGGTGAACACCATGCTTGAAGTAAGCGATAGTAAATTAACACAGTATGTCGTGCATTATATGGGCGATGAGTTAGTGCTCGGACAGGATGCATTTCCGCAGCCAGAGGTTATGCTAGAAGCGGCCTTTACACAGCTTTCGTTCCATAAACTCGACCTTGACCAACAATATACATTTTTTCATGAAACGAATATTGGTTTAAATGAAGTATATACATATGTGAAGAGTATTTTTGATAATACAACTAGTTTCCTCGAACAGTCACAGAATATGGCGAAGCACTTACACAGCGTGTCTCAGCATCCAAATATTAAAAAGGGTGAATTATTCACCGGCTTCTTTGAAAATTGTTTATTCCAAGATGAAGTCAGGCAAGCGATTGCTATTGTGAAAATAGAAGAAAAAGAAATGTTTCTAGATGTGAAAAGTGATCAAAACAATGTGATTGTGAATGGGATTGATGGCATTAATGTAAAGAAAGCTAATAATATGTGCATCATTATCGATATGGGCCAAGACGAAGAACCAGCCGTATTTTTGAAAACAAAAAGAAAAGAAGATGTTGTGTACTGGCAGGAGCGCTTCTTAAAGCTTAAAGTGGCGGATGAAAGCTATCATAAAACGAATCTAGCATTAACAGAATGTAAAAAGTATATTTTAAAAGAAGATACGTTCACGAATACCGATAAACTGGGCTTTTTGAACAAAACGCTTGAATATTTTCGAAATGAAGAAGAATTTCAAGTGGAAGACTATATTGAAACAGTATTTGAACAAGCAAATGAAGTTCAAAAAGACGTCCTGATCAATACAGTAAAGCCATACGAAACAGAAATTTCGGAGAGCGCCATTGTGAAGGCAGAGAAAAATTATAAACGAAAAATAAAATTAGATGACAATATCGAAATTCAAGTAAATGTACGGGATATAGAGAAAGTGAATGAGCTGATCGAAGTCGGTTATGACGAAGTGACGAACCGTAAGTTTTATAAAATTTATTTCGAGGAAGAAGTATAGAAACCTCCGAAAAGGTCCCGCCTCTCTTAGAAGAGTAGCGGGACCTTTTGGATGGGTAGATGGGATAGGCTGTAGTCTTATTCCCCCTCAATCAATGTTAAATCGACAACAAAACGACTTTCCGGCAAATAGGTAACGGATATCTTTTTACCTTTATAGAATTCTTCATATACTTCTTCTGTAATTGCCCTATTTTCCAGTGTGAAGGATTTCCCTTCCAAATCAAATTGCCATATATACTCATTGGGATCATGCTTTGGTGAACGAAAAGTAACATTTTTGGCAACACCTACAACGTTTTCAAAATTCCCTTTCGCGTATAGATCTTTGTCTTGATAGAGTGAAAAAGCAGTAAAAAAGGAGGATAGCACCACAAACGTAAATAGTAGTGCTAAAAAGGAACCGAACAATTTTTGAAAAATATTGCCGAGAAAGCTTTTTGCTCTATTGGCTATTAGTGCAACGGTTCCAAAGAGTACGATAAGTCCGAAAAAGCCTATAGTTAGTTTTATGAGGATTTGCTGCCATAAGAAATCTTTAATAATCATAGAAAGGATCAGTGAAATAAGAAACAAAGGGATATCTATCACTAAAAAATATCCAAAAAAGATTTCTATTGCTTCTTGCCGTTTACTGTCTTTCTTTTTGTATTTCTTCAAACTCCCACTTCCAGACTGAAATAATATTCGTTTTAGAATTTTAAATGAACAGAGCAAAAGGACAAGATAAGTGAATGAGTCTCCTATCTTGTCCTTGTTATTATTTTTTCACTTCATAATGCAGCTCTGCAAATTGATTAAACCGATTGACGCTCTTTAAGGTAAGCTCTGTTTCAAAATTGGTTTCTTTGAACAAAGGAATTCCTTTTCCAATTAATACTGGAGATACGGTAATAATCAGCTCATCTACTAACTTTTCTTTGATAAACGAGTGGATGAGGTCTCCGCCACCCATAACCCAAATATTTTTGCCTTCTTTGTTTTTCAATTGATTTGTAAATTCTACCACGTCTCCACTGAAGAAGTGGACGTGTTCATTATCCTGACTTGCGGTTCTGGAGAAAACATAGCATTCCTTGCCTTCATAGGGGAAGCTTTCTAATTCCTGTTCTAGCAGCCAGTCGTACGTGCGTCTTCCCATAATTACCGTATCCACTGTGTCGTAGAAGTCGGAATATCCATTATCTCCTTCGCCTTCGACCTTAAACAACCACTCCAAAGAGTCGTCTTCCGTCGCGATATACCCATCTAAGCTTGTCGCAATAAACAATACGGCTTTTCTTTGGTTCGTCATATGTACCTCCATATAGTTAGTTTCTAAAGATCCGAGTATTAAACAGGTCGTACATAAGATAAGAGAATATCTTTTAATAGTCGTTGCTGAATACGCGGATCTATGTCTTCCTCTAAAAAAGAAATAGGTGCTTTCAAGACGACATTATTTACGAAAGTACCAAATGTATTAATGATTGTTATGATTGTTTCTTTGATGGCTAGATCCGTTCGAATGGATCCATCTGTTTTTCCATCTTCGATAATCGGGTTAAGGCTATTACTTATTTGTTTCTGAATCTCGATATAGTCATCAATGTCTGGTAATGGCTCTTTTGTAAAAGAAGCATAGCTTTCAAAAGCTTCCCGAAATTTGGAGGAATTACCTTGTGAAGAGTGTTGATCTTCTTCGAGCAAGTAATTTAACACATCTTCCAATCGTTCATACGCCGTCTTAGGCGAAGCAGCAATCTGTTCAAAAGCCGGAAGTATTCTTTCCAAATTTTGGATAGCGACTGCAACAATTAGTTTATCTTTTTTGGGAAAATAACGAAAAACGGTGGCGATTCCAACTTCTGCTTCATTGGCTACATCCTGCATTTGGACGCTATCTAATCCACGCTCCAGAAACAATCCCTCAGCTACGGAAACGATATGTTGATAACGTGTGGATTTATTTTGTTCGCGAACACTTATTGGCATTGGATAACCTCCTTTATTTTTATTATACATCGTTTAAGTTTGCACCTGTCCATTTTTAGGAGTAAAATAAGTGATAGTTAGACTATCAAAATTTAATCATGAGGTGAAAAAAATGAGATTAGCAGGCAAAGTAGCAGTAATTACAGGAGCAGGAAGCGGAATGGGAGAAGCTGAAGCCCATTTATTTGCAAGAGAAGGAGCTAAGGTTGTCGTAACAGACATCAATTTTGAAGCAACTGAAGCAGTAGTTGCAAAAATCAAAGAAGCTGGCGGAGAAGCGATTGCCATCAAACATAATGTTGCATCAAAAGAAGACTGGGAAAACGTTTATAACCAAACAATTGAAGCGTTCGGTAAACTCGACATTCTAGTAAACAATGCAGGAATATCATTGGCTAAGGGATTCATGGAGCAAACAGAAGAGGACTGGGCACGAACATATGCCATTAACATCAACGGTACGATGTTCGGAATGCAGCTAGCAATTCCACTTATGGAGAAAAATGAAGGTGGTTCAATTGTGAACATTGCTTCGATCTCTGCCTTAACCGGGATGGCCGGAGCAGGAGCTTACACAGCTTCAAAAGGAGCAGTACGTTCCATAACAAAAGCAGCAGCTGTTGACTACGGCAAGAAGAACATCCGTGTGAACGCTGTATATCCTGGCTATATTGTCACACCAATGAGCGCACCACATATGGAAAGCCCGCAATATAAAGACTATTTCTTATCCCAAGTTGCTCTACCGAACCTTGGTAAAGCAGAAGAAGTGGCAACAGCGGTATTGTTTTTAGCATCAGACGAAGCGAGCCATATTACAGGTATCGAGTTACCGGTAGATGGTGGGGTTACAGCGAAATAAGCGAAAAGAGCTTCTGAAAGAAGAGGCTAATAGATTCATAATTAGGAGCTTGTGAAAGTGATGATGTCACCTTTGCAGGCTCTTATAATTTAAGTATATTTATGTGTCAGTGTAATATTGTTATTTTTCTCAAAAGCTTACTAAAAGTTTTACTATTAGTATTGTTAAGTATGAAAAGTAAAAGTTTTCTATACGTAATAAGCCGTAACCTATTCATCCTCAACCTCTATCAAATAAATTCCTTCCTCAAATCCACCTCGTTTTTCTTTCTTAGCAATGCGGATTCTCTCTAAATCTTCATAAGTTGCCTCATGAATAGAAAGGGCAGCATGGATTAACTCCAAAATATCGGCTAGTTCTTCAAGTGCATCTTGGTTGTTCTTCGTTTCTTGGAATTCCTGTACTTCTTCATATAGCTTTTTCTTTATTTCCGTTAAGTGTTCGGAAGGATCGAGTGTGCGGGTAGTGAATTTGCTACCTGATTTTTCGATGACTTGTGGTATTAGGTCGCGTACTAGTTTATTGTAAACTGGCATTGGGTATCCTCCCTTTTCTATTATTATAGAGAAAATTAGGATTATTTGAAAGGAGAGCTCTGTGCAAGCTGTTTGTTATATTTAATACAGAAAATATTGCATACCTTGTATAATGTAGGTACTAATCCAAAGGGGTGTTTTCATGCAGATCCAACGTGGGCAAAAAGTTAAATTAGAAAATGTAACGCAACTTGAATGTTTTGTACGATGGTCGACACCGAAAAAGCAATTGGAGCTCGATATTTCTTCTTTTTTATTGCAGGCCGGCAATCGCTGTGAGAAAGATGAACACTTTATCTTTTATGGACAACCAAGTAGTCCGGATAAATCAGTTAGCTATGCCAAACAAACAGCTTTAGATGGTTCGATTTTTGTTCAATTGAATGCAGTGCCAGAAACAGTTGAAAAAATAGCTATTTCCTTGTCTATTCATGAAGGGGACACACAAAATTTACGTTTTCAGGAAGTAGACAAATTAGAGCTTCTTCTAAGAGATGCTGTAACAGGAGCTACCCTATACACTTACTCTTTTGGTGATGATTTACGACAAGAGACGGCGATCGTTGTTGGTGAGCTGTATAGGCATCAAGGACAGTGGAAATTTAGTGTGATCGGGAGTGGATTTAACGGGGGATTGGAGGCATTATGCTTAAACTATGGTTTAGAGATAGAACAAGGAGCGAGTGATATACAAAGTGATCCTATTCCTCCTGTAGAGGCACCGATCGAAGAAAAACCAAAGCCAAACCTTCAGAAAATGAATATAAATCTGAAGAAAAAGGAATCTGTATCGATCGCTAAGTCCAATAAAATTGTGGCGACTTTAGAGTGGGCAAAAGCTAAAAAAGACTTAGATTTATATTGCTTTTATGTATTAAAGAATGGTAAAAGGGGGAAAGTTTACTATCGTTCGATGGGCAATGCTACTAGTGAGCCATATATTACGTTAGATGGAGACAGTAGGGCGGCGGGAAAAGAAACGATTGTGATTCATGATCCTTCCAAGCTAAAATATGTATTGTTTGCTTCTTATAGTGCAGTTAGCAATGGCTTTGGCAGTTTTAAGAGTATGAAGGCACAGGCTGTTGTGGACAATCAAATGGGTCAACGGATAACTAGCCCGTTATATGAGAAAAATCATTTTGCCTACTGGGTGGCGATTGCGCATATTGATTTTACAGATGCTAATAATATTAGTGTCAGTCATGTAGAGAGATATTCAAAATCTGGTTCCGAACGTTCTCCTGAGCTCTTTGCAGATGGCTTATTTGAGATGGACCGGGGAGTAATTGAATTTAAATAAAATTTTAATAAGTTAATAGAATGATAAAAGCTGATAGAATGGATGCTGTTTAAGGCATTTGTTCTGTCAGCTTTTTGTATTCGGTTCAACTAAAAAACAGCTTTGTTTTATTTATAAATGCATGGATGGCCGGTGAAACATAGCGGTTTTTCAAGTAAGTCAAATAGACAGTTCTATCCAGGGAAGGTGAATCGATGCACTTTTTTACAAGTGCATAATCTGGTAGAGCCTGTAGATAGTTTTCAGGAATTAGCGAGATGCCGATTCCTTCTCGAACTAAGCTTAAGGCTGTTTCAAAACGCTCAATCTCATATTTTATCGTAGGAATTACACCTTCCATTTCAAAGGCATTCAACACATCCTCTCTTGTTTGAAACCCTTCACTGCTTATAATAAAAGGCTCCCCTACTAGGTCCTTGAATGTAATGGTTGCATGATTCGTTAACGGATTGCTTTCATGAAGTACTAATACTAGTTTTTCATTATATAAAGGTATTGTTTCGATATCATCTTCTTGTATAAATTGGTTTGTGATGATGGCATGTGTCTTGTAATTCCGTAACGAATTTTTTACATCATTTCCACTGAGTACTTCGGTTAGTTTGATGCGCATATTCGGAAAATCATCATTGTATTGAAGAATCACCTTTGGAATCCAATGCTTTACCGATTCAATCATGCCAAGCTGAATTTCTCCACTTCCGATGTTCTTAACATCTTCCATCTCTTTTTTAACGCTCTCCATCTCCAATAAAAGACGGGCTGCCTTTTTATATAAAATAGTTCCAGCTTCCGTTAACTCGATATTTCTTGTATTACGGTCAAGAATTTGGAAACCTAATTCACTTTCTAAGCTTTTTACTGCATTACTTAGTGATGGCTGAGAAATATGCAGTTTTTCTGCTGCTTTAGAAAAGCTCCTATGGTCGACAATTGTCACAAAATAATTAAGTTGTTTTAAATCCATCTAGACCACCTCTATTGTTTATAGCTTCAAACTATATATTTATAGTAATTATATATTAGAATTTATAAATTAGTTAATTTATAATTGATAAAAATGTAAATTCTTCAATTTAAGAAAGGATGGATAGACTTGCTAAAAAAAGTGAAGAAGGATATTTGGTCGGGACGCACGGATCATCTGGAAGATAGAACAAGTTTCCGCTATCACCAAATCGTTGAGTTTGAAAAAATGGAAGCGCTTCAATCTGAAGGAGAGACTTGTGTAATTATAGGTTTTGAAAGTGAAGAAGGAGTTCGTAGAAACAAAGGGCAGCTAGGAGCGGCAAAAGCGCCTGATGCACTACGATCTGAATTGGCAAAGCTCCCATGTAGGTTTGCTGCTGAAAAACATCTTGCAGATATAGGGACAATTGAGTGCGTTGGAAATGACCTAGAAAAAGCTCAACAGCAGCTAGGGAAAGCAGTAAATAGTGTGTTGTGTAAAAAAATGGTTCCTATTATTCTTGGGGGCGGACATGAAACCGCTTACGGACATTATCTCGGGGTTCGAGAAAATATTGGGAAAGAAGCGAAGTTAGGAATTATCAATATAGATGCCCACTTCGATTTGCGACCATACGATGAACAAACCTCTTCGGGTACGATGTTCAGACAAATACTGGAACAAGATGAGAATAGTAATTATTTCGTGCTTGGTATCCAGCGTTACGGAAATACCCAAGAATTATTCAACAGGGCAGATGAACTAAATGTCCAATATATTTTAGAAGAGGATATGCAAGATGGTCAGATGGCCAAAGTGAAAACAGAGATAGAAAAGTTTATCCAAAAGCATGATTGGATCATGCTTACGCTATGTACGGACGTGCTAAATGCTGCGTTTGCACCTGGTGTAAGTGCTCCATCACCATTTGGCTTGGATCCCTCCATTGTTCGTACCATTATCAAAACGGTAGCTTCCCATGAAAAAGCATTGTCTTTTGATATTTCGGAAGTAAATCCAACTTTGGATGAAAATAACCGAACTGTAAAGCTTGGAGCATATTTGACAAATGAAGCAATTACATCATTTTTAGGAGGAAGAAAGTATGACGCTAGCACTTGATCAAACAACCACAATCTTTCTATCCATCGCACTATTGGTTCTAGGTACATACCTAGTGAAGAAGGTTGGATTCTTAAATAAGTTCTGTATACCCGCGCCAGTAGTAGGAGGATTATTATTTGCACTCCTCGCTACTATAGCCAAATCATTTGGTTTGTTTGAAATTACATTAGATACCTCTTTACAGGGATTGTTCATGCTTACCTTTTTTACTACGGTTGGCCTGGGCGCAAGTTTCAAGCTTGTAAAATTAGGGGGTAAGCTACTCGTCATTTATTGGCTAGCTTGTGGATTTTTAGCGCTTGCACAAAACACGATTGGTGTATCCATGGCGTATTTATTTGATCTTCATCCTTTAATAGGAATGATGGCTGGAGCCGTTTCCATGGAAGGTGGACATGGTGCAGCAACTGCCTTTGGACAAACTGTGGAAGATTTAGGTATTAATTCGGCACTATCTATTGGTGTAGCAGCTGCTACGTTTGGGCTTGTTGCAGGGGGACTTATTGGAGGGCCGGTTGTTAAATATTTAATAACAAAGTATGATTTGAAATCAACGGAAACAGAGGCAGTTACAGAGGTTGAGCTGGAAGAGGAAGGGAAAGCAATTACCACGAATAGCTTTTTCACTCAACTACTTCTTATAACTTTCTGTATGGCTCTGGGTACTTACTTAGGAGGTTTGTTCTCCTCTGCAACAGGATTTGTTCTTCCAGGGTACGTGGGGGCTATGTTCGTAGCAGTCATCGTGAGAAATATTGTGGATAAATTTAATCCTAAAACAGTAGATATGAAAAGTATCGGTTTAGTAAGTGACATTTCTTTAGGTATCTTCTTATCCATGGCACTAATGAGCATTAAGCTTTGGGAAATAGCGGATTTGGCGCTTCCATTAATCGCAATTGTTGTGGTCCAAGTAATTTTTATCGTTCTTTTCGGCATCTTTGTGCTGTTCCGTCTTTTAGGAAAAAATTACGATGCGGCTATAATGGTAGCTGGTTTTACTGGCCATGGTTTAGGTGCAACACCTAATGCAATGGCAAATATGGCTGCTGTAACAGAAAGATTCGGCCCATCGAAAAAAGCATATTTAGTAGTACCAATTGTCGGAGCATTCCTCATCGATGTGTTTGCAATGCCTATTATTATTACGACAATTAACTTATTCCAATAAATGATACAAAATCCCTTGTTCCGATTGTTGGACAAGGGATTTATTGTCGTCTCTTTTTAAAAAATTCCGTGTAAGCATAGCACTAGTAGTTAGGCAAATAAATCATCTTTCGAATAGTTATTAGTATAGTTAATAGACCCTATCTTAGACTCGAATGTTCCCTTATTCTTGGTCTGCAAATTGTGCAGGTTGAATAAAATGGTGGACAAATATAAAAAGCTGTTGTATACTTAGGACAATAATTAAATTGCTTACAGAAACAATGAATTCACATATTACAAAAAGTAATCGTGTTTGTTCGGTACTTTTTGTAATATGTGAATTTTTTTATTCAATATAATTTTTGGAGGTCATCTAAATGACACAAGGTACAGTAAAATGGTTTAACGCAGAAAAAGGTTTTGGATTTATCGAAGTTGAAGGCGGAAACGACGTATTCGCTCACTTCTCAGCTATCCAAGGCGAAGGTTTCAAATCACTTGACGAAGGTCAAAAAGTGGAATTTGATATCGAAGACGGTCAACGCGGACCACAAGCAGTAAACATCGTAAAACTTTAATTCTTAAGAATTAAATCAACAAAGAGACACTCTTTATGGGTGTCTCTTTTTGGTGCTTTAGAAAATGCTTACTTATTCAGTTTCGACCTGCTAAAAACAAAACTCTAAATGATTATTCATTGAAAGCAATCAAATCTACTTCGAAAGCAACTAAATTAGCGCGAGAGCAACCAAATAGATCATGAAAGCAACCTATTTCTTAAAATAACAAGTTTACTTGAAATGAGACGCGAATGATTGGGACGCTTTTGTCCATTTACACTAATTATGGCTAGATGAAAGTCTACAAAGTTTCGCCTGTTTAAACAAAGTGATAACATACGGATAAATAGATCTATCAGATTGGAAGGAATCCATATGAGTAATACACATATATTTTCTAAGCAGGAGGAGATTGCGAACGCAATCATTCACGGAATTGGGGCCCTATTAAGTATTGCAGCTCTTGTCATTTTGATTGTATCTTCTGTGACAAGAGGGACGGCATGGCATGTGGTGAGTTTTACGTTGTTTGGAGCGACGATGGTGCTGTTATATGCTTCATCCACACTTGTTCATGGGTTTCCAGCGGGGCGAGCGAAAGATATTTTTGAGATCATGGATCATTCCGCTATTTACTTTTTTATCGCAGGGACCTACACTCCTTTTTTATTTATTGCGGTAAAGGGGACACTTGGTTGGACTTTGTTGGGAATTGTGTGGGGGCTTGCGATTGCTGGTACGGTGTTTAAAGCCTTTTTTGTGAAGCGTTTTTTGCATACATCGACATTATTGTATGTGGTAATGGGCTGGTTAATGGTATTTGCATGGAAACCACTTTTAGCAAACGTCTCGATTGAGGGGCTTATTTATCTTGCTATAGGTGGTGTGCTCTATACAGTAGGGGCCGTTTTTTATGTGTGGCGCGGATTTACGTATCATCACGCGGTGTGGCATGTTTTTGTACTAGCAGCATCTATATTGCATTTCTTTGCAGTGATGACTTTATTGGCGTAAACTTAGTAATACAATTATTGTGTGGAAGGAGATTTAATCGATATGATCAAAACAACTGTATTTGAACAATTAAAACGTGCGATGAAAGAGAAGGATGTCCTAGCAAAAGGGGTATTAACACTTTTAAAATCAGCACTGGATAGCGCCGAAAAAGAAAAAGGTTCGAGTCTTTCACCGGAAGAAGAAATTGCTATTGTGAATCGCGAAGTGAAACAAACGAACCAAGCTTTAGAAGGAGCTCAAAATGCAAATCGAGAAGACTTAATCGAAAAAGAAGAAGCAAAACTAGTCCTACTAAAAAGCTTCTTGCCAAAACAATTAAGCGAAGAAGAAGTTGCGGCTTTATTAACAGAGGCTGGAATTGTAAAAGGTATGAATATGGGAGATGCGATGAAAATTGCAAAACCTTTACTTACTGGAAAAGCAGACGGGTCGACTATGTCTAAAGTGGTGAAAAGTTTAATCTAACTAGATTCGCTACTTTTTGTATTTAGTGTATAGTAATCTGTCTATTTGTTGAACTTCATTAGAATTCTGTATATAATGAAAATAGAATCATACAATAAAAAAAGGCTGGATACGCTAATATCCAGCCTCACAACTGCTGACCGCAGAAAGAGCGGTTGGTCCGGGTTGACAAAGAATAATCGTCCACGCCTACCATCGGGGGACGGTTATTTCTTTTTTACAAAGAAAATGATTAATGTGACCACAATCGTAAAAGCAGCTAACATAACAGCACATAACTGTATTAGCAAACTTAAAGTTTCATAAGTCGACACCATAGATCACCTCCTTTAACGGAAGTGACCAACCGCCCACCCTGCTATGCAATTGTGTCTTTATTATATCACGAGTACAGATAGACGTTCTTTTTTTGTGAGGATTATTAATCAAATCATCCAAAAATAGAAAGTGACTTCTTTTCCTATTCATCAATCAAATATTGCCTAAAGCATCCCTTTAACATAGAATAACATTTATTAGGAACATCCCCTTGCCTAAGGAGGATTGTTCCTTTTTTATATTCTTTCATGCTGCTCCTCTTTTTTTTCCCGCGCTTTTTTATCCTACTGCAAACTATAGAGCAAAATTAGATTCATTTTCCATTTTTATTGAAACAAATATAGCTTATATACGTATAGAGACTAATGGCATTAAAGGAGGTCTATTAATGTTTCAAAAAATTATCCCATTTACATTACTCGCATTACTTGTTTCGGGTTGTAGTGGAAGTGAAGAGAAAGAGGTTACAAAGCAGGGTGAGGAGAAAGCGTTAGAAGAAAAACAAACCGTGGAGAAAACTGGTCCGGACCTTAGTACAATCAACCAACTAGTAATTCCTACCACGTTAGAAGAGTGGCAGAACGTGGAGCCTGGAGTGTTCGCACTGGACTATACTTTAGAGCATGAAACTTCTAGCTGGCCACAGGAAACTAGGGAGCTTAGAACAGAGGAAAAGAAAGAGCTAGAAAGTGTAATAGCAGCAGCCGATGATACGGAGACCATATTCAAGGCGTTACGTTATTACTTTGGAAGTAAAGTATATAATGATTTGCTAGATCAGCAGATTAACTATGCGGCAGTTATGAACGAGCCATACTTACCGACGCCGACAAAGGAGTTTGGTGCTAATGAGAACGGTGAGGCAGTTCCGACAAAAGCGTTTCTATTGTTAGATGCTAGTTCAAGCATGTTGCTTCCTGTAGACGGAAAACAAAAAATGGGAATTGCTAAAATTGCGGTGAAGCGATTTGCGAAAACACTTGGAGAGCAAAACGAAGTATCACTCTATGTCTATGGACATGCTGGAACCCAGGAAAACAAGGATAAAGAGCTATCGTGTACGAAAATAGATGAAGTCTATCCATTACAAAAATATAACGAAAAAGAGTTTGATGCTACAGTAGATGAGGTAGCTGCTAAAGGTTGGACGCCACTAGCTGCTGCTATTCAGACGGCCCATGAAGCTAGCAAGGATGTAGAGGGACCAATAACGGTTTATATCGTTAGTGATGGAGCAGAAACCTGTGATGGGGACCCGGTTAAAGCGGCAGAAGAATTTGCAAAGGATAACGAAAATCGTAAAGTCAATATTATCGGATTTAATGTGGATCAAAAAGGAGAAGACCAGTTAAAGGCGGTAGCTGAAGCAGGGAATGGAGAGTATATTTCTGCTGATAACAGTGAAGAGCTAAATAATAGTATTGCAGAAAAGTGGGTGATCCCAAGTATGTTAGATACATTTTATATTCGGTTATCAGGACCAAATGGTTTTACAGTTTCCAATGCAAAATATTCGATAGGACAGGTGTCCATGAAAATTAGTAATGCCGTCAACATAGAAAGTAGCCGTTTTAGGGAAATGATTAAAGTTTTATTTTCGGAAGAGCTGATTACAACAGAGCAGGAAGAGGAGCTTAGCGAAAAGGTCAAACAGCATGCAGATCAACTAAAGGCTATTAACACACAACTAAGAGATGAAAAAAACAAAGAGGTCGATGATGAGTATGAACGTATACATCAAAACATTGAGGCTTGGGCGCAGGAAATAGAAAAAATTAGAGCAGAGCAATAAAGTGAAACTTCAATCAGGGGGGGGACGACGCACAGGACGTATTAGTGGGGACGTTGCGACATGAACGTCGCGCTTTTAGTCCCAGTCATCCCCCACTGATTGTTAGTTAAACCAATCGGGCTTTTACGGGCAGTTGATCTCCAACTTATCTCTTCGCTTTTCTTACATCTTGAAGTGGGAGTCTTACTGCCCGTTAATGCGGGATAAATAAATCCCTATGTATCATACTATCGTTGAATAGTGTGTAGCATAGGGATTTTTTTTGTGTGGCAGATTATTGGAAGATTCCAGCTAACTTCTGTAGTATTAAATAGAGAAAACATATTGGCCTTCTCAGGATTGGCTAAAAAGGAGTTAAAATAATGAAGCAAAAATACCAAAAGATCTTTGAAAAATTTACGTTCACATCAGGAGTAGAAGTAAAAAATCGAATAATGATCGCTCCGATGACGAACTATTCATCTGAAGAAAATGGGGAAGTTTCAGAAAGAGAACTAGCCTATTATAAAGAGCGCTCTGGTGGGGTCGGAACATTCATCACTGCCTGTGCGTATGTAAGTAAGGGCGGCAAAGGATTTCCGGGACAATTTAGTATAGATGATGATCAATTCCTTCCAGGACTGAAAAAACTAGCGCAGACTATTCAGTCGAACGGCACAAAAGCGATTATACAGATTTATCATGGAGGTAGACAGTCGCCACCACAATTACTGCCAGACCAGAAACCTGTTTCAGCGAGCGCTATTGCTGCGGAAAATGAAGGGGCAATCGTGCCTAGAGAGATGACAGAGGATGAAATAAATCTTACAATCGATGCTTTTGGTGAGGCTACAAGAAGAGCTATTGAAGCAGGTTTTGATGGAGTTGAAATCCATGGGGCAAATACTTATTTATTACAGCAATTCTTTTCACCCCATTCAAATAGAAGAGAAGACGGGTGGGGCGGATCCCTTGAAAAACGAATGAAGTTTCCTTTAGCTATTGTAAATTCTGTACAAAAAGCAGTTAAGGAACACGCAAGCACACCATTTATCGTTGGTTACCGAATATCTCCAGAAGAAGGTAGCAACCCCGGGATTCAATTGGATGACACCCTTCAATTTGTCGATAAGCTGGCAGATCAAGGATTAGACTATTTACATGTGTCTGTTAATCATTTCTGGAATGGCTCCTTCCGAGAAAAAGATAAAACTCAGTCAAGAATTATTAAGATACATGAAAAAATAGGAGACCGTGTTCCTGTAGTTGGAGTAGGTTCTTTGCATACACCGGATGAAGTAGTAGATGCACTTGAAACTGGTGTCCCGTTCATTGCGCTAGGTCGAGAATTACTAATGGAACCGAAGTGGATTGAGAAAGTCCAAGCAGGTGAGGAAGATCAAATACGGACAACGCTTTCTAAAGAAGCTCAGGAAGAATTAGTTATTCCAGATCCATTATGGGACAGACTGATGAATGTAAAGGGCTGGTTGCCGGTAGAAGATTAAAAAAAGCAAGGGACTCGTAATTTAGCTCTATCTAAATTATCATGGTAATATCGAGGCAACAGATTATCAGGAAGATTTGAAGAAAGAGGCTAAAATCTATGGAGTGTAGAGTGATTGGTATGTGGGGCGGATTTCCTAAAAAGAATGGTCCTTGTTCAGGATACTTAATTCAGCATGAGGACTTTTCATTGTTAATTGACTGTGGAAGCGGTGTGTTAACGGAATTACAAAATTACGCTGATTTAAATAATATTAATCATGTCATACTAACCCATTATCATTATGATCATTTCAGTGATATTGGAGCCTATTTATTTTCTAGACTGGTGAATACACATTTAGGTCGAGCAGATGAAGAATTATGTGTTTATGGGCCCGAGGACGAAGACATGAAAAAGCAGGTAGAGGATGTTGCATATTCTCGATTTGCTTCATTCAACGAGAAGAGTAGATTGGAAATCGGGCCGTTCATCTGTACATTTATGAAAAATATTCATCCCGTAGAAACGTATAGCATCAAAATTGAATGTGACAGTAAAAGTATTATCTTTACATCGGATACTAGCTTTACGCCTGACTTAATATCATTTGCAGCTAACGCTGATCTTCTTATCACAGAATGTAGCTTGTATGAAGGGATGGACGGAATAGCTTCCGGACATATGACGTCCGAGCAGGCAGGGATACTAGCATATCAATCAAATGCAAAAAAGGTGTTATTAACACATCTTCCACACTACGGCGATTTAAATGAGTTAGTAGTTAGTGCAAAAAGACAAGGCAACGAAAATATTGTTTTAGCTGAGTCTGGGATGTTAATCCAATTATAAAAGCTGATAGAATGAATGCTCTTCGGGCATTTATTTTATCAGCTTTTTTATAAATTCAAGAGGGATCTAACTAGCTGTTCATCACTTTCAGATCGGTCATACTTAATGCTTTAATATAGGCAGATAATTCATCTCGAAGATCCTCTTGCTGAAGGGCAAATTCAATGGTCGTTTTCACAAAACCTATCTTATCTCCCACATCATATCTTTTTCCTTAAATCATAGTATCCTTCTCACATATTTATTTGATAGCCTGACAGTAGTTTTAAAGAAATATGTTAGAAATCAATATTTTGGGGAAAAGAAATAGTGAATAGAACATTAGGAAGGTGGATGTGATGAAAAAAGAGTCGAATCATGAAAAAGAATCCTCTAATCCAAAAGATCAAACAGTTGAACAAGGACAGCCTACTGAGTTAAATGATCATCAGAAAGAAGAGCTTCAAGTGAAAGAAGGACAAAATAACCATCAAGTAGATGAACGTGGTGGGAATTAAGTTTACAAAGTTAATAGGATGAAATCCGTGACTCCGAGTAGGGTTGCGGATTTTTTAAAGGACGTTTATGCCCTGCTTCCATTAACCTTTACATAGTATGGAGAAAAGAATGGATACTATATTTGTAAGCAAAAAGGAGTGATACGTATGGCGATATGTCCTTTATGTAATTCATTGAAAAAACTAGAAGTTTCTTGTCCCAATTGTGATAATCAGTTAGATGACACAGGGAAGGTATCTGATTTTTTAGATCCATATGGGCATTATAACGATGAAGAGACGGTGAAAATGGGGGATGGTTATCCAAATACAGCAAAAGATCAAATTTGCCCTCATTTAATGGTTTGTAATAATTGTGGATATGATGAAGTGAGGTTCATACAGGAAGAATAAAATTTTTTTAGGCAATACCACTTGAATGGAAGTTCCCTTTTCCACTACTTATTATTGAAACGTTTTTTCTTTAGTTTTCGAACTCATTATATACAATTAATTCTTTGCTTAAGGCCTAGTCGAATTATTCAAATACCTGTATTCTTATTGTAACGTGTCCTTTTGACTGGTATAATTTTTTCGTAAAAACAACGATGGGCCTATTTTTATATATATTTTATTACTAATTAGCTAAATGAGAGGTGAATGTAGTGGAAATTCACTATGATGAAAGTGAAACTTTAAATTCAAAGTTTAATAAAAATGATTTTATTCGTTTTATTGAAAACTTTCCTGAACCGATATGTATATTGACTTTAAGAGAGCGGCAATATCCAGATCGTTTTATATATGCTAACACGGCTGCTGTTAAATTGACGGGTATGGAAATGGAAGATATCTGTTCATATAGTTGGGAGGACATGTTTGAGCTTCCTAGTGATTCAGCATTTGAGGCTTTAGAAAATGAAGATTCTTCCAAGGCGCATAAGGCGGATAACACCACGCCGTTAAAAAAAAATCTAGAAGGTAAAGCATTAAAAGTGGACGGACATGCGATTGAACTCGAAGGTGGGGATCGATATCTAGTTTTAACCATTATTGATGTAACGGAACATCAGGATACACGAAATAAGCTAAAAAAATCGAAGAAAGAGTTTGAATCATTATTCTATTATAATCCTAATTTAGTTTTTACTATTAGTCCCGAGGGAAATATCACTAACTTCAATGAAGCAGGATTAAAAATCCTCAAATATTCGTTGGAGGAAATAACTGGAATAGGCTTTCGGGAATTGATTATTCCTGAAGACTTCCAACTTACAAAGAATTATTTTTACGAAGTTTTAAAAGGAAAGACAGCAGAGTTTCAAATATCGATCTACGATAATGAAGGTACAGTATTGCGGATTGATGTTACAGCGGTCCCTACAATATTAGATGGTGAAGTAGTGGAGGTTATAGGCATTGCTCGTGATATTACTGAACAGATTCGTATAGAGTCTCTTTTGAAGGAAAGTGAGCAAAGATATAGGGCATTATTTGATCACAACATCGATCCTGTTATCACCTTTGATTTGGAAGGGAAATTTCTTGTTGTAAATGAGGCTACAGAGAAAATTCTTGGTGTTCCTGCTAAAGAATTGATCGGAAAACCTTTTCTTCCTTTCATAGATGAACATAAACAAAAAGAAACAATAGCAAATTTTCAAAAGGTTTATAGTGGACTTCCCCATCAATATGAGACCTCTTTGCAAAAACAAAATGGTGAACAGGTTTTGCTACATATTACAGTAATTCCTTTATTCACCGAACGAAAACTCACTGCAGTGCATTGCATCGGAAAAGACATTACGGTCATTAAGCGTAATGAGGAACAAGCAAATTATATGGCATATCATGATATGTTGACTGGAATTGGTAACCAACGCTTATTCCGAGAGGACCTGCTAAGAATTATCGAAAGTCAATCCTCAGAAAAGCTATCCTCAGCTGTTATATTAATAGATCTTGATCGCTTTAAATTTATCAATGATTATCTTGGGCATGAAATGGGTGATGCCTTATTACGTCAGGTATCGGAGCGTTTAGTAAAAATAATGGGATCTGATGGTACAGTTTATAGATATGCCGGGGACGAATTTACTATTATCATGCAAGGCATGGATGAAAGCAAAGTACATCGGAAAGCTCAAGCATTAGTTTCAGAAATAGGAGCACCTTTCGATATAGACGGTTTTGAAGCGATTTTAACTGCGAGTATAGGGATAAGTTTGTTTCCGAAACATGCAATAGATATAAAAGGCCTGATGAGGGCTTCTGATCATGCTATGTATTACGCCAAGCGACACGGGCGCAACAATTATCAAATCTACAATACTCAAATAGAAGGACTTTCAAAGACAGATCTTCGCATGGAGACACTACTTCATAAAGCAATAGATAAAAAGGAATTTGTTCTTTACTACCAGCCTCAATACGATGCAACTACACATAAGATTTCAGGGCTCGAAGCATTATTGCGCTGGAATAGCAAAGATTTAGGGATGGTTTCACCTATCGACTTTATTCCCCTTGCAGAGGAAACTGGTATGATTGTACCGATTGGTGAATGGGTCATTCGAGAGGCATGCAACCAAAACAAAGAATGGCAAAGACAAGGTTTGCCTCCAGTACCTGTATCGGTAAACCTTTCTTTACGTCAGTTTTATCAAACGGATCTAGTGGAAAAGATAGAGTTGATTTTAAAAGAAACAAAACTCGATCCCAAGTATTTGGAACTAGAAATTACCGAAACGATTGCGCTGCAACCCGATATTGCTATTCGGGTGCTAAATGAACTCAAATCAATCGGTGTATTAATAGCAATGGATGACTTCGGTACAGGATATAGTTCATTGAATTATATTCGGCGCTTTCCGATCGATCATCTCAAAATTGATAAAGCCTTTGTGCAAGGAATACAACAGGATGAGGAAGACCGTAGTATTATAGCTACAATTATCACACTTGGGCATAACTTAAGTATGTCGGTCATTGCAGAGGGAGTAGAAACAGAAGAGCAAGCAGAGTTATTAAAAACCTATAATTGCGATATGTTCCAAGGATATTTGTTTAGTCGTCCAGTTCCTGCAGAAATGATTTTGGCTATGTTCAAATAGTTATGTGCACAGGGACGTAGAACAAATTACTGGCGGCTACCGTTTCTTCTTTTGAAGGACAAGTTTATAATGTTGTGAGCATGTTAAGTGCTCGAAAAGCTGAAAAAATAGTAAATAGCAAAGAAGTGGGAAAATTAGATTGAATTTTCACCACTTCTTTTTACATCCATTTACACACTTTTTAAAAGTAAATAAATGAAATAAGGTGCACCTAAAATCGAAACGACAATCCCCACTGGTAATTCCATTGGAGCAAAAATGACGCGACCTAATGTATCTGCTAACAGCAATAATAGCGCACCAAGTAAAGCGGTTAATGGTAATACCTTCGCATGTCTAGCACCAACTAAGCGTCTTGCGATATGCGGGGCAATCAATCCTAAAAAAGTGATGCCTCCTCCGACGGATACACAGGCACCAGCCAATGCTACAGAAATAAATAGAAGAAATCGTCTCTCTTTTTCAATATTTGCTCCAACTGCTATAGCAATGGACTCTCCTAATTTCAATACGTCCAACACACGAGATTTATAAATGGCTATAGGTATAAGAACGACGAGCCATAATAGTAAAGTCCACACAAAAGTCCAGTTCGTACCCCAAATAGTTCCGGAAAGCCAGATGATTGCTTTCATAAAATTGATAGGCTCCATCTTCATCTGAAATATGATTAGACCAGCTCCAAATGCCGCATTAATACCAATACCAACAAGTAGTAACCGTGTAGGTGTTACTCGCCCATTTTTCCAAGACAATGTATAAATAAGAAATGCAGCTAAAAATGCACCACATAATGCAGCAAGAGGCATTATGAATATAGACAACCAACCTGTAAAAAATGCTGTTCCTTGAAAGAAAAACATATACAGTACAATGGCAAATCCTGCGCCAGCATTAATACCTAATATTCCAGGATCCGCTAGTGGGTTTTGTGAAATACCTTGTAAAATGGCTCCTGATATTGCAATTCCCATCCCTACTAATAAAGCCATGAAAATTCTTGGTAAACGAAAATCAAATATTGTTAGTTCATTTGAAGGCGTGCCATTTCCTAATAATGTAGCGATAACCTCACTTAAAGGAATCTTAATATAACCTGCATTTATACTTATGAGAATAGAGACTATTATTAAGATGAATAGCGTAATAAGGAGTGACTTATATTTTTTCTCGTTTGTTGATAAAAATTTCTGCATTATAATCCTCTCCCTTCTTTACGTGCTAGGTAGAGGAAGAATGGGACCCCGATGATCGCAGTAATGGCTCCAACCGGTGTTTCAAAAGGTGCATTGATCATCCTGCCAATCATGTCTGCTACGATCAGCAATAGTCCCCCTAAAACTGCAGAACAAGGAATAATCCACCTATAATCAACTCCCACAATGAACCTCGTAATATGAGGTATTACCAACCCGACAAATCCGATCATCCCGGCTATAGACACTGCGGCACCTGTTAATAGTAAAACAGCAATCGTTCCTAAAAATCGAATAACTCCGGTACGTTGACCAAGACCTCTTGCAATTTCCTCCCCTAAACTTAGAACGGAAATAGATCGAGAAAGAACTAAAGCCAATATAATACCAGCAATGATAAAGGGGAGTGCAAACATAATATGCTGTGGCTGAACACTAGACACTCCGCCGGCATACCAATAACTTATATCTTTTGACACATTAAATTTAATCCCAATGGCAGTGGATAATGAACTAAGCAGTGACGTAATAGCAGAACCTGTTAACGCCAGTTTTACGGTCGTCATTCCGCCTTTAGCCATTGCGGTAATCCCAAATACTAAAGCAGCCCCTAAACCTGCCCCGACAAATGAAAACATCATTAAACCCAAATACGTAACACTTGGTACAACTGCCAAAGCAATTGCGATTAAGAAAGAAGATCCTGCTGTTACTCCCATGATAGAAGGGGAGGCAAGTGGGTTTCTAGTCATTCCTTGCATAATAGCACCTGATATAGCGAGCGCTGCACCTACGAAAATCGCTGCAATTGCCCGAGGTAGCCTCAATTCTCGAATGATAACATGCGATGAGTTTTCCTTGTCAAAATGAAAAAGGGCATCCCATACAATCTGTGCACTTTGATTTGTTGCGCCTAGATTTATCGACAAAAAAACACTTAGTATCAATAAAGCAATGCCACTAATAATGATGATCATGCTTATATAAGGATGTTTATTGTTCTGGAAGGGTTCCTTCTCTACATTTGTATTCATATGTACGTTAATCTCCAGTTTTATAAATAGTAGTTGACAAATTATAAAATATGTATTCTAATTGAAATCGAGAATCATTATCAATGTTAATAGTATAGCATATTTTTAGGAGGATTTATATGTTCAGTATATTAAATAAAAAGAGATCTTTACAATTAGTGGGAGTAGGAATGTTAGCGCTAACACTTGCTGCTTGTGGGGAAGAACAGTCGAGTGAAGAACCGACTTCAACAGAGCAAACAGAACAATCGTCAACTGTCACAGGAGAAGCGGAAGTGTCTACACGGACAGTAACGGATGCAATGGGTAACGAAGTAGTTATACCAACACAACCTGAACGCGTACTTGCTACATATTTGGAAGATAACCTAGTTGCACTTGGTATTAAACCAATAGCACAGTGGAGTGTAAAAGATGGAGCTAGCATACAAGGTTATTTACAAGGAGAATTGGATGGTATACCTACAATTCCACATGATTTACCATTCGAAGCTGTTCAAGAAGTGGCACCAGACTTAATCATTATGGATTCTGCAACCATGGTGGAAGGTGGAAAATACGAGCAATATAGTAAAATTGCACCGACCTATGTAATTGGGACAGAAGTGAATAATGATTGGCGTGATGAATTACTACGAGTTGGAGAAGTGTTTGATAAAAAAGAGGAAGCACAAAAAGTACTAGGTAACTATGACACAAAAGCGGCAGAAGCAAAAGAAACGATTGAAAAAGAAGTTGGTAATCCTTCTGTAGCCGCAGTTTGGTTAGTAGGTGGCAAGTTCTTCATGGTAAGTGAGAAACTTTCTAGTGGAGCAGTAATGTATGGTGATTTAGGATTAAAAGTTCCTGATGTGGTAAAAGAAATATCAGCAAGTGCTACTGGGAACTGGAGTGAAATTTCTTTAGAGAAACTGGTAGAGTTGGATGCGGAGCATTTATTCCTCATCGATAGTGATAAGGAAAGTGGTTCGGCAGCTTTGAGTGAGGCTTTATGGAATAGTGTACCTGCTGTAAAAGCTGGCAATGTATATGAGTTCTCGCCAGATGAAAGTTGGTTGTACACAGGTGCAATCGCAAATAGTCAAATGATCGATAACATTTTAAAGAGTTTAGTGAAATAAGAAAAAAGCTTGTCCTAAAAATTGGTATTCGCCGATTTTTAAGACAAGCTTTATTTATTTTAGTAACCAACCCAGCCAATAGAGGCGATAAAGTATAAAATGACGGAACCAAGCACTATCCATAGTGCAAACAGAGGTATCATAAATTTTATCCAAGAACCAAAGTTTGCTTTTGCTAGTGCAATCGCACCCATTGTTGCACCTAATGTTGGAATGATCAAGTTCCCTAAACCACCACCGAATTGGATAGCTGTGACGAGTACTTGGTCTGTCATACCTAACATACCTGCAACAGGTTGTAAAATCGGCATCATAACACCGCTCATACCTGATCCAGATGGAACGAGGAAGTTAAAGATTGTTGCCACAATAAAAATGATAATAGCTGTCATGCCACTTGAAAAATCATTCAATGAGCCTGTCAAACTATTGACAATCGTACCAAGGATATTTCCCTTTTCCAAAATGATGCTAACTGTTCGAGCAAGTACAATTACTATTGCGACAATCGTAATATCTTGCACGCCTTTCGAAAATGAGAGAATCATATCTTCTGTATTCTTTCTTTTTAACAGGAAACAAGTGACAAATGCTATACCAAAAACAGTAATAACAGCGCCATTTCCATACTTTGCTGGCCATCCAAGAACAGTGTTCCCATATGCTAAAATAATGGGTGCAATAATCACAATAGCTACTACTAAAAAGTCTTTCCATTCGATTTTCACATTTTTCTCTATAGAGACATTTTGCTCTTCATCTAATTCTGTCAACCATTTTGTATCAGACATCGCGCTCTTTAGTGGATTATTTTTCACACGGTTTGTATAAAATACCACATATACTGCAGTGACAATAGCGAAAAGGATGAACATCGCTGTTCTTTCCAGATAACCAGAGTAAAGAGGAATGCCAGCAAACAATTGAGCGATCTGTGCTTCTCCAGATGGAGCGATAGAAAAAGCTAAAAATAACGGTAAAAAGGTTACTGCTAGTGCTGAGATAGGGTCTAACCTTAATTTTCGAGTTAAAATGACTCCTAGAGTAACGAAGACAATCATCATATCGCCGCCTATGAAGAACCCGATGAACGACATTAATAAGAACAAACCTAAAACCAAAATATTGGCACCGGCTTTTTCAAACTTGTTAATGAGCATGGAAATAACGTTATTGACCGAATCTAACATGAATATCCCACCTAAAAAACCACCGATAAATAAAAGTAATATAGCGACAGGGCTTGCTGCAATACCCCCTTCTAAAATGAGCGTAATTGCTAAAATTGGATTGACAGGTGTTTGATCTACTGAATGATAGGATCCTGCGATTAGTTTCTTATCTTCAGTGTATTCAAACCCTCCAGCAGGCACAATATACGTCAATAAACAAGCAAACATCATAATTAACAGCATCATTACTAATACATTTGGCAATTTAAACTGCAACTTCCTTAAGTAACTTTTCTTCGCTTTTTCTTCTCGTATTTCCACAGCGTTCATCAAGATCACCCCTTCATATTTTTTCTTTCAGTTACCTTCCCCGTATTTAAAAACCATATTGTGATAGCAATTCAGGCACGTCTTTGTCTGTAGCTGTATAATCGATTGACCCTTTATAAGCAAGGAAATCCAACGCATATTGTACGGTTGATGTAACGCCAACTATTAAAGCAGATTCATCGATATCAAAATGCTCATTGTGATGTTCGGCACCCATTCCCTGTTCTTCATTTTGCACTCCTAGAAAAGCAAAAACACCAGGAAAGTACTTTAAGTAAAAACTGAATGATTCTGACGCCATCCAAGCAGGAATAGTCGCTAATACCTCCTTGCTAAGTGCTTGTTCTACTGCAGCAGCTGCAATTTTAGCGCATGTTGCTTCATTGATCACAACTAAATCAGAAACGACAGGCTCCATTTTATATTCAAAAGAGCAGTTATGCATTTCACTAACATGTGCTAATATATCCTTAAAAATATGAATAGCTTGCTCTCCTTGTTCTTTATTTAAATAACGAAAGGATCCTGCAAACTCTAATGTATCTGGAATAATATTGAGTGCGGATCCTGCTTGAACAATCCCAATGGAATACGTAATCGTTTCAAATGGGCTTAATCGACTATGACGCATATTCCGTAATGCCTGATAAAAATCAACGAAACAATCTACAGGTGACACAGCTAGATCGGGGCGTGAACCGTGGCCGGCTTTACCTTTCAGTACAACTTTAAATCCAGAGGCCGCTGCCATTCGAGGGCCAGCATCAACAGAAATTTTCCCTGCTTGTAAATCTGATTTTAAATGTATTCCCCAAATACCATCTGCCCCAATTTGATGAAGCCTGTTTAATAAATTTTTAATACCGCCCCCCATTTCTTCGCCTTGTTCAAAAGCAAGAATTATCGAACCTGCTAATTCTTCTCGCTTCGATGATAGTATTTTTGCAGCACCAAGGAGCATAGCGGTATGTGCATCATGTCCGCATGTATGCGCAGCATTAGCGATAGTGGATGTAACCGCTTTCTTTTGTTTTAAGTTTAATTCACTTTCTTTCATAGGCAGTGCGTCTAGGTCGGCACGTAAAATAATTGTCCTACCTGACTGTGCTCCATGTATGAAACCAATAATTCCACCATCTTGTACAATTTCAAAAGGAATCCCCAAATCTGATAGTTCTTGTGTGACAACATTCATAGTCCGCACTTCTTGTAAGCCAATCTCAGGATGTCGATGTAAATCACGTCGGATATCAATTACATATTGTTCGATGGATGCAACGGTTTCACTTAATTTCATCATAAGCCCTCCTTTATTTAATATTTAGTGACTGTGAGGTACTATTTCATTTCGTTTATACACCTCCCAAGCTAACAGCACCCCTGTTATTAAAAAATAGTTTACCACCTAAACTTTATATGCACAATATTATTTTTTGAAAATTCAAACTTATAAAATAAAAAAATAACAAAAAGATGCTTTAGATTATTAAGCTAGTAAACAAATTTATTTGAAAAAATATTAATAATTAAAGTATTGATAGAAAATACTTTATATATTATTGATTTTTATTGATTGTATTTATTAATTATAAGTTTTTTATATAATATAGTTAATTAAATTTCGAAGGATGATGAAATGCCATGGATATAATCGATGCGAAAATTCTAGAAGTGTTAAAGCAAAATGGAAGGTCCACAGCATCTGACATCAGCAAAAAAGTGAACCTCTCCATTCCTGCTGTATCAGAGCGAATCAGAAAATTGGAAGAAGCAAATGTAATTGAACAATATACAGTGAAAATAAACCGTGAAAAAATGGGCTATAAATTGTTAGCGATTGTTTTTGTGAATATCGATCATACAGCGAATATCCAACAATTTAGAGAAGAGATTATTCTGTTTCCTGAAGTGATGGAATGCCATCATATGGCGGGGGAATATGATTATATGTTAAAGGTGCTTGTAGAAGATACTGCCCAATTAGAAGTTTTTCTAAGTGAGAAACTAAAATCAATTCGAGGAGTTCAAAATTCCAACACATTAATCGTGTTATCTACATTAACTGAGAAATTAAATAGGTAGGAGAATAGCAGATGATTTGGAAAGGGTTTCAATTTGGAATGTTTCTGCAAGTAGCCGTAGGACCCATCTGTTTGTTTATTTTTCAAACTGCAGCCATTTCTGGATTTGTTGAAGCAGAAATAGGTGTTTTGGGGGTAGCTATAGTTGATGGTTTCTATATACTTGCAGCAATTTTTGGAATAGGAAAGATACTAAATAAATATCCGAATCTGAAAGAGGTGGTTCGTTACTTTGGAGCAGCAGTCCTTGTTCTGTTCGGTTTAAGTAATATAGTAGGAGTTTTTGGGTTTTCGATTATCCCAAGTTTAAATTTTCAAGCTGAACAAAGTGTAGAAGCGATATTTGTTCAAACACTTGTTTTAACACTTTCCAATCCATTAACGATTCTATTTTGGGCAGGTGTTTTGTCTACAAAAATATTAGAAGAAGATTTTAAGCAAAAGGATATGTATTCCTTTGGCCTTGGTGCGGTGTTATCCACTTTCTTTTTTCTATCGATTATTTCTATTTTAGGGAATTTTCTATTTATTTTCTTGGAGCCAATTGTTCTGAAAGGGTTAAATGTAATCGTAGGACTCATGTTGGTGACGTTTGGAATACGAATAGCAGTCAAATAGAAATCCAGGTAGAAACAATTTAGTTTGCCTAGATTTCTATTTTAAGTAATTACCTAAAGCCTACACATATCTAGAACTATTTGTAATGGCCATGGCTTGGCTAATCTTCTCACCAGTTTCTTGTAAAAGCGGTAAAAACTCATCACGCAGAACTTCTTTTGAAACACGCCCTGCGTGAACAGAACAGTTAAAGGCTGCGAACACTTTGCCAGTTCCATCACGTAGAGGGACGGCAATAGAACGTAGCCCCTCTTCTAGTTGTTGGTCGACACCACCCCAACTTTGCTTCCGTACATCCTCTAATATAGTTAGTAATTGTTCCTTATCTACAATTGTTTTGTCCGTAAACTTCTCGAAGTCAATGGAATCTAAGTACTTTTCTAGCTTCTCTTTTGGTAAATATGCTAAAAGAACATGGCCCATAGATGTTGCGTAAGCTGGAAGGCGCGAACCGACGTCTAAATTAATGGACATAATTCGTTTAGTAGAAACGCGTGCCACGTAAATAATATCTGTACCATCCAAGATTGATATGGAGCAAGATTCACCAGTTTGATTGACAAAGTCACGCATAAACGAGTGAGCAATACTCCAGCTATTATTGGAGGATAAGTAAGCATAACCCAAAGAGAGTGTACGAGCTGTTAATGTAAATATACTGTTGTTGGATTCTGCAAAACCAAGATGCTCGAGCGTCAGTAATATTCTACGAGCAGTAGGTCTGCTAAGCCCTGTTAGTTTTGAAACATCACTTATTGTAAGTGCTTGGTTCTCCTGTGAAAAAGCCTGTATTACTTGAAGACCACGTTCTAACGATTGGATGTAGTCTCCTGATTGTTTGAAATTATCTAATTCTTCTATTGACAAGTATATTACCCCTTATGATAAAATGAATTTGTACGAATGATGTATTAGTGTACGTATATCGTACATAATTTGAACGTATTTTGCAAGTATTCTTTTCATAGTTTTTTATTTTTTAGTAAAAATGAATACGCTTACAAAGAAGATGGGGAATTTAATCAAATTTGAGGGGGAAATTAAAATGGCAGAAGTAGCGGTAAAAAATGCAAGAGTATTAGAGGCTTATGAAGGATTCGTAAAACATATGAAAGCTTTTTTAGATGAGCAACAGTTTAATCATGAGGAATATACAAACTTCGTAAAATGGGCGGATCGCTTAGGTAGAAGTGGTGAAATTCCATTGTTCTTAGATGTTTTTGTAGAGACATATGTATTGGAAGCAAAATATAAAAACTCTCCAGGAACAGAGCCATCGTTACTTGGACCTTACTATGAAGAAAACTCACCTGTACTAGAAGGATCTAAAGTAGTTATTCCGCAGCGTCCAAATGAGCCAGGGGACAAATTGAAATTTTTCGGAAACGTTAGCTCTGTAAATGGACCGATTGGAAAGACGAAAGTTGAGTGGTGGCAAGACGATGCGGATGGATTATATTCTAACTATGACTCTACTGCACCAGACTTCAATTTAAGAGGGCAGTTCTTCACAGATGAAAATGGAGATTTTGAAGTAGAGTCAATCGTACCGATTCCATATCAAATTCCAACCAATGGTCCTACTGGTGAATTTACATTTGCTGCAGGATATCATGCTTACCGCCCGGCGCATATTCATATTAAGTTCGAGCATGAAGGGCATGAAACTTTAATCACGCAAGTATTCTTTGAGGGAGATCAATGGTTAGAAACAGATGTTGCTGGTGGTGTTCGTTCAACCCTTACAACTAAACTGATTGATAAAGGTGACCATAAAGAAGCTAGCTTGAACTTTGTTATGCGAACTGAATAAATCAATAATTCTATAGCTATCGAGCATATCTTGATAGCTATTTTTATTAGACTTTTTAAAATATTTTGGTATGATAAAAATAAGAGTGTACGAATAAGGTAAAAGTGTACGTATAGCGTACAAAAAGGAGTGGAGAAATGGAGTTTTATAAATTAAATATCAATGGAAATGCTATTCAAGTTGCTGATTATCCAGGAAAAAAGGGACCGATTATTGCGATTCACGGATTAACAGGTACGCATAAAAATATGCATTACTACGCTGAAAAGTTTAAAGGGGAGTATCGTTTTATTTCCGTAGATTTACGTGGTCGTGGGAATAGTGATGAGACAGATATAGAACCTTCCATTTTCAAACATGCAGATGATATTGTCGGTTTAATAAATGAGTTAAGGGTTGAAAATCCTATTCTATTAGGATATTCAATGGGTGCTTTTATTTCGGCAATAGTTGCTAGCCGACTAAAGTCGGTGCAAGGTTTAATATTACTGGACGGTGCTGCAAAAGCGACGGAACATCAGAGAGCAATCGTACAGCCATCTTTAGGAAGAATTAGCAGAGCGTTTACGTCAAAAGAACATTACGTAGAGGAAATTAAAAAAATATATACAAACTTAGGCGTAGAGTGGAATGATGTGCTACAAGATACAGTCGAATATGAAGTGGGACCAGTAGATGATCATTGGGAAAATAAATCCACAGAAGCACGCATCGTTGCTGATTTTAATAGCTTTTATACCTTTAGTCCTAAAGAAATATTTTCGCAAATTGAATGTCCGGTATTGCTCGTTTACGCAAAGGGTAACATTGGTTCGATGCCACCGCTATTTTACATAACAGATTATGAAGAAACTAGGGAGTTTGCAAAGGAAATCGAAAAAGTTATCTCGGATTGTAATCATTACACAATGGTGTTTGAAAAGCGGGAAGATATTGAAAAAGCTGTAGACGTTTTTCTACATAAACTATAACGGGGAAATACAAAGGGGTTAAGGGGAGAAACAGATGAAATTTTCAATCAAACGTATTAATCATAAATTGTGGGAATCCCACAATAAAACGAAAAATCTAGTGACAATGGCAAACCTCCGAAATCACAGCAGTACAGGGGTGGTGGCATCTGCAGAATTGCCAGTTGGAAAAATGAACACCACTAGGAACGAACAAATAAAACGGAATAATTCTTATAGCACAACGCAATTTGTCGGTCTCTTTTTAGGACCGTTATTATTCTTTCTAATACTGTTTTTCTTGCCACTTCCAGGATTGAGTGAAGAAGGGCGATCTGTCCTCGCAATCACTGCATGGATTGCTGTTTGGTGGATCTTGGAATCTATCCCATTAGGCATTACTTCGCTCTTGCCGCTAGTTTTATTGCCAGTGATGGGGACAATTGGGGAGGGTGTTGCGGCTGCTAGTTATGGTAATCCTTTAATCTTCTTATTTATCGGGGGATTTGCACTCGCTTTGGCTTTAGAGCGTTGGAATCTACATGAACGAATTGCAATTACGATTATCAGTGCAGTGGGGACTAGTACGCCAGGACTCGTTCTAGGATTTATGCTAGCAACCGGTTTAATCTCAATGTGGGTATCGAATATGGCCACAGTTATGCTAATGCTTCCAATTGGTACGGCTATCATCGCAAAAGTCGTGACCCTCATGAAAGAAGATAATGTGTATACCAAAGAAGAAGAAATGAAATTCACGAAATCAATTATTTTTGCAATAGGCTTTGGAGGAACAATTGGAGGAAGCGCAACTTTGATAGGAACACCGACGAACCTTGTGCTCGCAGGACTTTCCAAGGAACTATTAGGGTTTGAAATATCCTTTGCCCAATTTTTTCTCTTTGCCTTTCCGTTGACCGCGTTGTTGATGCTTTTTTCCATTTTCTATATCACAAAAATTGCTTATCCTATGAAAGTTAAAAAAATCAAGAACGGTCGTCAGTTTGTAAGTGAACGGAAAATAGAACTCGGCAAAATGTCATATGAAGAAAAAATTGTTCTATCCATTTTCATACTAACTGGCTTTATGTGGATGACGAGAACATTCTTATGGAGTGATATCATCCCTGGTTTGAGCGATACGATGATTGCTATGGTAGCCGCGGTTCTGCTACATGTTATTCCATCATCTAATAGACCAGGCGAACGTATCCTCGGAAAAGACTCACTGAAGAACATGCCATGGGATGTTCTACTCTTAGTCGGCGGGGGATTAGCGCTTGCTGCTGGCTTTAACGGAACGGATCTGGCGAGCTGGATCGGTAGCCAATTACTTTTATTAGATGGTGCTTCCTACATGATGATTTTAGGAGTTACTACTTTGCTAGGTATCGGGATGACTCAAATGACGCCGAATACAGCTACAGTAACGATACTAGTTCCAATCACTGCAGCGCTGGCGCTCGCAATGAATGTTCATCCTCTTCCGCTTATGACAGCAGTCGCTATGGGAGCAGGATTCGCATTCATGTTGCCGATCGGTACTCCATCAAATGCCATCATTTTTGCGACTGGCAAAATCACCATGATGGATATGTTAAGAAAAGGGACAGGACTTACGGTATTAGCATTCGTTCTGATTGTCGTGTTTGTATATTTTGTACTTCCCGTCATATTCGGTATCAATCAGTTTGAATATCCGGATGCCTTAAAATAATTCGAAATTTAGGAGTGAAAAAATGAGTAAAGGATTGGCCTATTTTAAAGAAGTATATGATGAAGTTCCAGGCTGGGTGCAAAAAATGCATGATTATAGCCCGGTTGTACTGGATCAGTATACAGGATTACGTGGAGAAATCATGCAAGATGGTGCATTATCTCGCAAGGAAAAGGATGTTCTATTAGCAAGTATGAACGCAGCTAGATTGTATGCACGGAGTATGGGGTATCACACGAAAGGCGCGATCGATTTTGGTTCGACGATTCCAGAGTTAGTGGAATACTTTTTAGTTTCCTACTTATATGGAGGAACAGCTGCATTAAAAGTATCACTTGAGGGATTGGCCTATGCTCTGGAATTAAAAGGAGTAAAGGTAACGCAACCACAAGAAGAACCAGAATCGATCGAAGGGATCTTTGAAACGATTATTACGTGGTTAGGTAGCGAGGATACTAGCTTTATAGTAGATTCTCTTGCGATCATTCAAAGTGGTGATAAAGAAAAAGTAGACGAAAAGCTTCTTGGAGATGGTCATGTGTCTACACGAATGAAGCACTTGAATATGGTAGGGAATTATATTACACAGTTACGAGGAGCGGATGCAGTTCCTTGGATAGAAAGAGCAAGAGCAGTCGGCGTAACGGAAGCAGAGCTTGCGGATGTTGGTTATATTTGTGTGTTAACGGCAGGTATCCCGGCATGGTTTGAAATAAGTGATTCATTAAAGTTGGCTACTAAGTAAGGAGAATTCAATATGTCAAAGGTTATCAGTGATATTCAGGATGCTTTAGCTTGTGTAGAAAGCGGTCATACAATTTTAGTAGGCGGTTTTGGTTTAGTGGGGGCACCTCTTTCATTAATAGAAGGATTAACAGAAAAAGATGTAACGAATTTAACGATTGTTAGTAATAACTTGGGTGAATCCGGCAAGGGACTTGGTATTTTACTAAATCAAAACAAGATAAAAAAAGGAATTGGCTCTTATTTTACGAGTAACAGAGATGTCGGAGATAAGTATCAAAAAGGAGAAATCGAGTTAGAATTGCTGCCTCAAGGGACATTGGCCGAATCTTTACGTGCAGGTGGAGCTGGTCTAGGTGGATACTACACAACAACAGGCGTTGGAACGGATCTAGCAAAAGGGAAAGAAGAACGAGAGATTGATGGAGTGAACTATATATTCGAAAAGGCTATTCGAGCAGATGTTGCACTTATTCGTGCGCATAAAGCAGATACGCTTGGAAATCTCGTTTATTACAAAACAGCCCGTAACTTTAATCCCCTAATGGCAACTGCTGCGAAGAAAGTAATTGTGGAAGTGGATGAAATTGTAGAACCTGGAGCATTAAATCCAGAAGAAATCGTCACACCGTTTTTGTATGTCGATACAATCATCCAAGCTCAGCAAGTATTGACGAAGGAAGGGGTTGTGAACAAATGACTACATGGAGTAAAACAGATATGCAGCATTTAATCGCAAAGCGTGTAGCGGCCGAACTCGAAGGACCTTGCGTTGTGAATTTAGGAATTGGTATTCCTACGCTAGTCGCGGAATATATGGACGCAGAAGATATTTATATGCATACGGAAAACGGTCTGCTCGGAGTAACAGACGTGGAAGAAGCCGATATCGATCCAAACCTTGTAAATGCAGGAAAGTTACCGGTTGGAGAAGCAATTGGTTCTTCTTTCTTTAATAGTTCCGATTCCTTTGCGATGATTCGTGGGGGGCATGTGGATGTAGCAATTTTAGGTGCACTACAAGTCGATCAAACGGGTGTTATTGCAAACTGGGCGGTTCCAGGAAAGAATATTATGGGTGTTGGGGGTGCGATGGATTTATTGGTCGGCGCAAAGAAAGTGTTTGTAACGATGAGCCATACATCTAAAGATGGTAGCAGCAAACTGTTAAAAGAGTGTACATATCCAATCACCTCGACAAGAAGCGTTGATATGATTTTTACGGAACTTGCGGTATTTGAAGTAGTGAATAAGCAATTGAAGCTTGTCGAGCTAATGCCAGGTATCACCATAGAAGAAGTACAAGCAAAAACGGAAGCTGATTTTATACATTAAATCGAAGAGGGTTGGTTGTAAATGAAAATACGTTCTTTTGATGTTTATATAGTAGATTTACCGACAATTCGTCCGCACCAGTTGGCAATGCATACGATTGTTTCCCAATCGATTGTTGTGGGTCGCGTTACAGATGAGGAAGGCCGTGAAGGCTGGTCTGAAGTGGCGACTATTGGAGGAGCTTCATATGGAGAGTCGACACCGGAAGCGATTAAAGCAAATATTGACACATATATAGCGCCACTAGTAATTGGGAAGGACCCAGTTCATTTTGACAAGATTATGTATGAAGTTTCACAGGAAGTAAGAGGCAATAATTTTGCCAAAACGGTTGTAGAAACAGCAATTATCGACTTAGCGGCCCGTAGTAAAGGTGTAGCAGCTTTTGAATTATTCGGTGGCCAAATCCATACTTCCTTGCCAATTGCTTGGACGCTAGCAAGTGGGGACACCGCAAAAGATATTGAAGAAGCGAAAGAATTTTTACATCAAAAGCGTCATAAAATTTTCAAGTTGAAAATAGGAAAAGGCGATCCGTTTAAAAATGTGGAGCATGTTCGAAAGATTAAACAAGCGGTAGGGGACGAGGCACGAATTACGGTCGACGTCAATCAAGCTTGGGATGAGGATACGGCAAATTATTGTATCGCTGCTTTAGAAGACGGCGGTGTATCGATGGTGGAACAGCCGCTGCCAACGTGGAATTATGAAGGAATGGCAAGATTGACAGCTCGTTTTAAAGTACCGATTATGGCTGATGAAGCTGCAAATAGCATACAAGATGTGTTCCAAATTTCGAAGCACCGTGCAGGTAATTGCATCGCGTTGAAGCCTTGTAAAGCAGGTGGGCTAACGCAAACAAAGAAAGTTGCGGGGATAGCGGAAGCTGCAGGAATTGGATTATATGGTGGCACGATGATCGAGTCTAGTTTAGGAACAGCAATTTGCGCACAACTTTATGCAACAATTCCAGAGATGAAATTTGGTACAGAAATATTCGGTCCTTTATTATTTCAAGATGACCTTACGTTAGAGCCTATTAAGTTTGAAAACTTTGAAGTCATTATACCGAATGGACCTGGATTTGGAGTAGAAATTGATCGCGAAAAAGTAAAACATTATGCGAGAAGTCTTTAAGGTGGAGAGGATTATATGAAGAATGTGGTAATCGTAGATGCAGTTCGTACGGCAATAGGAAAACTTGGCGGTAGTATTGGCAATGAAACAGTAGATTTCTTAGGATCATACGTAATAGAGGAATTAATTCGTCGTACAGAATTAGATAAGACTGCTGTAGAAGAAGTGATTTTAGGTCAAGCAAAACAAAGTGCAGATGTATCCAACCTAGCAAGAGTAGCGATGCTTCGAGCTGGACTTCCTGTAGAAATTCCTGGATATACAATCCATCGTCAATGTGGATCGGGTGTGCAAGCGGTTAACTCTGCGGCACAACAGATTCAAACAGGATTAAGCGATATTATCATTGCTGGTGGAGCAGAGTCGATGAGTACTGCACCTTATTATGTGAATAGTGTACGCTTTGGTACAAAATCTGGAGATGTTTCATTGAAAGATCCGAATACCGCAAGTCAACCAGGTTCTCAGCCAAGAGAGATTTATGGGGATTTGAATATGGGTATCACAGCAGAAAATGTAGCAGAAAAGTACGGTATCTCTAGAGAAGCACAAGATGAATTTGCATTAAGCAGCCAAGAAAAAACAAAAAACGCCATAGAAAAAGGCTATTTTGAAAAAGAGATAGCACCTTACCCGGTGAAAACACGTAAAGGAATTGTAGAGTTTAAAGTCGATGAGCATCCAAGGGAAACATCCTTGGAGAAGCTAGCTACACTTAAGCCAGTGTTTAAAGAAGGTGGGACGGTAACAGCAGGTAATGCTAGTGGTCGTAATGATGGAGCAGCAGCTTTGCTAGTAATGTCTGAAGAAGAAGCGTTGAAACGGGGCTATAAACCAAAAGCACGCATTATCGCACAAGCTTCTGTAGGATGTGCACCTGAGTTAATGGGAATGGGACCTGTATATGCTATGCAAAAAGCATTGCAGCAAACTAGTTTATCGATGGCAGATTTAGATGTAGTAGAGTTGAATGAAGCTTTTGCAGCACAAGCAGTTGCATGTGTGAATGAGTTGGGACTAGATTACGGTAAGGTGAATCCAAATGGGGGAGCCATCGCAATGGGTCATCCTATTGGCGCAACTGGTGCAATACTGTTGACGAAGTTAGTGCATGAATTAGAACGTACTGGCAAGAAATATGGTGCGGTGACGCTCTGTATCGCTGGCGGTATGGGTATCGCAACGATTATTGAGAATATGCAAGTTTAAGGGGGCTGCTTAGGCAGCTCTTTTGTTTTGGAAGAGAATTGGTTGCTTTCGTGAATTAATTGGTTTCCCTTAGCCATTTTGTAACTTATAAAAGCAAATAATTCCAATACAATATTCATAAAAGCTATCTCTGCATGAGTTTACTTGTTAATTGGAGAGCTTGGTTGCTTTCTCGCACATTTGGTTGCTTTCGCCATAAAATTGATTGCTCTCGTAAGAGAATTGGTTTCCCTTAGCCATTAATTTCTATTAAATTTCTACATTCTTATATTGGAATTGTTTCAAAAATAAAGCCATTTTTCAAAACAGATTTTAATTGTTTTGGAAGGTGGCTTCTTTTTATTTAATTAGAATGTTTGTTTTTCGAAGTTTTTGGGCAAGACTGTGACGAATTAAAATGTTTAACAGTTTACTTGCAAAGGAGGAGTTTTATTTTGATGTTTAGAACATTTTTGTTCATTGTGCTTATCCTATTTTCAATGAATACAGTAGCACAAGCGGCGGAACTTATGCCTATAGGCGTAGGAGGAGACAATATTGAAGTTTCCTATAATTTTCCGATAGAAAATGATGTACCATTTCAATATGCTTTAGATCTTGGATTAGTTAATTATCCACCAGTGGATCTGCAAGTAGAGCCTGAAGTATATAAGGTGATGCAAGGAGATAATTTATTTCGAATTGCACTAAAGCATAATATTCCATTAGAGTCCCTAGTTGAGTGGAATAATTTGGCGGGAGATAAAATACATCCAGGTGATGAATTGATTGTGAGCGGGGGTGGTGTGGAAGCGGAAACCGTTCATCAGAAGCCAGATAGGAAGGTGGCGGCTGTTTCCACCCCAATTGTTACACCCCCACCAGTCGAAAAAACGGAAGCAGTAGAAGTAAAGGAAGAAAAAGTAGAAGTGGCAGAGGAACAAGTAGTGGATGAAATGACTGTTACAGCAACTGCTTATACGGCATACTGTCCAGGCTGTTCCGGAACGACTGCATATGGAATTGACTTACGTTCCAATCCAAACCAGAAAGTGATTGCTGTAGATCCAAGAATTATTCCACTCGGCACAAAAGTATGGGTGGAAGGTTACGGAGAGGCTATTGCCGGTGATACAGGTGGAGCTATTAAAGGTCACAAAATTGATGTATTCATTCCATCTTATGATAGTGCGATGGAATGGGGAGTTAAAAAGGTCAAACTGAAAGTACTCAATTAATAAGGAAAACCTATGCAGAGTGTTTGCATAGGTTTTTTTATATGGAAATTGCATTGAGAATATTTCAATTATAGTGCATAATGAGACAATTAATGAGTTAGTGAGGAGATGTACTTTAATGTCTATTAATACGGAAGTCCAAGTAAGGTCGAAGCAACAACATAAACAATTAGAAAACAGAGGCTGTTTGTTAGTGAAATGTCCAGATAAACCAGGGATAGTCTCTATTCTATCTACATTTTTACATAATCATGAATCTAATATTATTGAGTCAAGCCAATATTCAAGCGATCCAGAGAATGGAATCTTTTTTATACGAATCGAGTACCATCGTGAGAATTTGCTAAAAGAGAAGAAAAGAATGGAAAATGATTTCCGCGAGATTGCGGCAGCACATAATATGGATTACAACTTTTCCTATCGGATTGAGCGAAAACGATCTGCGATATTTGTCTCCAAAGAAATCCACTGCTTGATGGAGCTATTGTGGGAATGGCAAAATGGAGATTTAGATACTGATATCGTCGTAGTTATTAGTAATCACGAAGATGCCCGTCCAATCGTAGAGTCGTTAGGAATACCGTTTCATTACATACCGGCAAACAAAGATATTCGGAAACAGGTGGAAGAAGAACAAATACGCTTGTTGGACAAGTATGAAGTCGACTTGTTAATTCTAGCACGGTATATGCAAATTCTAACTCCAGACTTTGTTCGCCACTTTGAGAGCCGAATCATTAATATTCACCATTCCTTTTTGCCTGCGTTTATAGGAGCGGGACCATATGAGCGTGCATACGAGCGTGGTGTAAAGTTAATCGGTGCGACATCGCATTATGTAACGAATAATCTTGATGAAGGACCGATAATCGAGCAGGACGTTGAACGAGTTGATCATCGAGATGATGTCATCAATTTAAAGAAAATTGGACGTCAAATTGAGCGACGGGTACTTGCTAAAGCGGTGAAATGGCATTTAGAGAATCGCATCATTGTAGAGGGAAATAAAACGATTGTGTTTCATTAATAAATAAATCCAGGTTGGAGACGATTTTTATACGTTTCTAATCTGGATTTTTTTGTACTATAAGAAGTTATCAAATAGATGGAATTTCACTTAACAACAAAGTATGGCATTTTTCAAGGAATAATGCGTCTAAGCAATGTCTGCTAGTATTTCCTCTGAGTAAGAAATGTGAGAAATCAATCATCACAATCACATTGCATACTAATTGATGATCTATCTATCTTTCATACTAGTCTAGTTTCAAAATGGTCACTACTTCCATAAATCAGCATTTATACATATGAAAAAGGTCTAAAACTGTCTTGGCTCTAACTTTTTTTTGAATATTTTTCTTGGAAAATGTGTTTAGTTGGAACTTTGAGGGGGTTAGTTGGAAATTTCACTGGTTTAGTTGGAATTTTGTTAAGTTTAGTTGGAATAATCGTGTGGTTAGTTGTAAAAGGATAACTTTCCCACAAAAAAGCGATTAGTCTCAAGTGAACGATTGCTACTAGTTATGAACTTTTCCTATTTCTTCATTTTTCTCAGATTCATCAAGTGGTCTCTTCTGGTTGAAGACAGCAAATTTCTCTTCGTTCTTTTCATTATATTCATCGCTCACTCACTCACGTACACAGTAGACACCGTATACCACGCATATTCCCCCTAGGCACAAACTAACCTTAACAAAAGCTCAACAATTTTTACTTAACATTATTAACTCCTCCATACCCGCTTAATGTTTGTTTTGTAACATGATTCTTGTAAGCAAATTAAAACAAACATAAACAAACGGAGGTTTTCGGCAATGTCTTTTAAGCGTGTTTGGAAGAAAAGCATAATCGGTGTATTAGCAGTATCTATTTTGGCGGCTTGTTCGGATAGTTCAGCTAAAACAACCGTTAATGGCAACGATTTATCGGTAGATGAAATTATAACAAAAGCAAAAGAAGAAGGTACAGTAAACTCGGTAGGTATGCCGGATACTTGGGCGAACTGGGTGGAAACTTGGGAAGAGCTTGGAGCGGAGTATAACTTAAACCATGCAGATACCGATATGTCGAGTGCAGAGGAACTTGCAAAGTTTGAAGCGGAGAAGGAAGATGCAACGGCTGATATCGGAGACGTTGGTATTGCATTTGGACCAATCGCAAAAGACAAAGGTTTAACATTAGCCTATAAAACTTCTTACTGGGATGATATTCCGGATTGGGCTAAAGATGAAGAAGGTCACTGGGTTGTTGGATATACAGGAACCATGTCCTTTTTAACAGATACAAACAATGTGAAAAATCCGCCTAAATCATGGGACGATATTAAAAATGGTGATTTTAATGTAAGTATTGGAGATGCCTTAACTGCAAACCAAGCACAGTTTGCTATTTTAGCAGCAGCTATGGCTTATGGTGGAGATGAGAAGAATTTACAACCTGGAATTGATTTCTTCGCAGAGCTTGCTAAACAAGGTCGACTACAAGGGGACGCAACAGTTGCGAACCTGGAAAAAGGGGAAATTGATGTAGCAATTATGTGGGATTTCAATTCGTTAGGCTATCGCAACCAAATTGATGAGTCACGTTTTGAAGTAGTAATTCCAGAAGAAGGCTCTGTTATTTCTGGTTATGCAACGGTTATTAATAAATACGCAAAAAATCCACATGCTGCAATGTTAACACGTGAGTATATATTATCGGACGCTGGACAAGAAAATTTGGCAAAAGGATACGCACGTCCAATTCGTGAGAACGTAGAGCTTTCTGCAGAAGTAGAAGATTTGTTATTGCCGGCGGAAATGTATGAAAATGCACAACCAGTTGGCGATCAAAAAGCATGGGAAGAAACAACAAAACAAATTCCACAAATGTACCAAGAACAGGTATTAATCCATGTCAAATAATCGTGTAGTTCTTATAGTGATAGACGCACTTAGATACGATACGGCATGTACGCATATGGGTTTTATGCAACATTTAGTGGAAAGAGGTGCTGCTGCGCGTTATGAAGTGCGCTCAGAAGTACCCTCCTTATCACGCCCATTATATGAGACGATTTTAACCGGGACACCTCCAATTATCCATGGTGTCACAAGTAATGCCGTGGTACGTTTATCCAATCAAACAAGCTTATTCCATCTAGCGCAAGAGAGTGGGAAAACTACTGCTGCTGCTGCTTACTACTGGGTAAGTGAACTCTATAATAGCGCTCCTTTTAATCATTTTGCGGATCGTATTCAATTGGACACTGATCACCCGATTGAAAATGGCTTATTCTATTTTGAAGATCATTATCCAGATAGTCATTTATTTGCAGAAGCAGCTTGGTTAATGGCTGAAAAGCAGCCGGACTTTTTATATATTCATCCAATGAATGTGGATGATGATGGACATAAGTTTACGGCAGATTCCAAGGAATATCGTAATCGTGTATTAGCGGTAGATGGGATTCTTTCGTTGTTCATCCCTAATTGTTTGGAGCAAGGATACGATGTTATTGTGACGGCGGATCACGGCATGACGAGTGATGGAAACCATGGTGGTAATACGATAGAAGATCGTCATGTCCCAATGTTTGTATTATCGAAGCAAGTGAAGCCAGGTATTAAGGAAGGCATTGTTTCACAATTGCAGGTGGCGCCTTTGGTTTGTCAGTTACTAGAAATAGAGCGTTCAGAAGAAATGGTTCCTCTTCTTCTGAACGGAGTACGTACAAAAAAAGAGGCCTAGTGCCTCTTTTCTATTTAACTTCTTTCATCAGAAGTTTGTGAACTCCTATAAATGAAGTTAAAGCCTCCGGCGGATGTCACAGATTTTTTAAAGGAATTTCTCGAGTTAGCTAGAAAAAAATCTGGACGCAAATTCGCCGAGTCGAATTTGATAAAGGAAGTAGTGATTTTGTTTTGACTTCTAAAAAGCAATTGTTCGTTTGGATATTGCCGTTTTTAGTCCTGATTTTGTTGTTTTTCATCGTACCATTGCTATATATGGTCATTTCAAGCTTTAGTAATGGCCATGGGTTTACGCTTGATCATTATCAAGAGGTATTAACGAGTAGTTATATTTTACAAGGATTTAAAAATAGCATTACTTTGTCTGCGGTTTCAGCAGTTATTGCACTCATTGTAACGTTGTTTGCGGTATATGCGATGATGCGTTTTTCAGAACCTGTGCGCGAACGTATTTTAATGATTTCAAATTTGACTTCGAATTTCTCGGGTATACCACTGGCGTTTGCATTTATCGTTTTATTAGGGAACAGCGGTTTGTTTACACTGTTATTCGAAAAATGGGGAATCGATTCGTTAACCTCGTTCTCTTTATATAGTTGGGGTGGATTACTGCTCGTGTATATTTACTTCCAATTACCACTTTCCCTGATGCTTTTGTATCCTATCTACTACGGAATCCAGCAGCAATGGAAGGATGCAGCCGCATTGCTAGGGGCATCGACGTTTCATTTTTGGCGTAAAATTGGTGTTCCGATTATGCTTCCAGGGATTGTTGGAACGTTTAGTGTGCTATTTGCGAATGCGATGGGAGCCTATGCATCGGCTTACGCGCTGACAGGAAGTAATTATAATCTAGTTGCTATTCGAATTGGAGCATTAATAAGCGGTGATATTTTTGCGCAGCCAGAGCTAGCAAGCGCCATTGCAGTGTTACTTGGTGTAACAATGATTATTGCAATGCTATTAAGTGAGTGGAGTATTAAGAAAACAAGGAGGAATTTGTAGTGAAAAAGAAAGGCTTTGTAGATCTATTCTTTGTCTTCCTTCTTTTATATTTATTCCTCCCGATTTTAGCGACGATGTTTTATGCATTTGCAACTAATTGGAACAAAACAGTGTTACCAGAAGGACTAACATTTAAATGGATTGCTACATTGTTTCAGGATAGTCGTTTTATCGAGGCATTTGGACGATCCGTATTACTTTCTGGAGGAGCGGTGCTACTTGCTTTGCTTTTCATCGTTCCAGCAATTTTTGTTATCGTGCTTTATTTTCCAAAGTATGAGAAATGGATTCAAGCTGCAGTTGTGATGGTATATGCATTTCCAGGAGTAATACTAGCAGTGGGATTGATCCGCGCGTATGCGCATATTGGAGTCCCGATGATAGCAGCGGTTTTAGGAGCATATGTGATCAGTATTTTACCTTATATTTATCAAGGAACGCGCAATAGTCTCCGCAACGTGAATGCAAGACAGTTATTGGATGCTGCTGAGTTGTCGGGTGCATCGAAAGCACAAGCTTTTTCAAAAGTGTTACTGCCAGCTGTGTACCCAGGACTGTTTGCTGGCGCGTTATTATCATTTTCCGTGTTATTCGGTGAATTTGTTTTGATCAACCTAGTAGTTGGTTCTCGATTTGAAACGGTTCAAATCTACTTGATGAAAAAGTTGAGTACGAGCGGCCATATTGCAAGTAGTGTTGTGTTTGTTTACTTAGTACTGATGGGTATTTTAACGTTTATCATATCCATGTTAACGAAACGATCAAAAGGGGCACAAAAAGTATGAGTTATGTTGTAATAGAAGGTCTTCATAAAACGTATGGCACAAATGCTGTGTTAGCTAATATTGATATGACGATTGAGGAAGGAGAGTTTGTTACATTACTCGGTCCGAGTGGTTGCGGGAAAAGTACCATCTTACGTATTATTGCTGGTTTGACGGACCCGACTTCTGGGGTGGTGAAAATCGAAGGAAAAAATATGAGCAACATCCAACCGAAAAATCGTGAAGTAGGAATGGTGTTTCAGTCCTATGCATTATTTCCGAATATGACGGTAAAAGAAAACGTCGCATTCGGCCTGAAAATGAAAAAAATGAACGAGAGTGAAATAGAGCAAAAAGTAAAAGATGCGTTAGCAATAGTGCATTTATCGGACAAAGAGCATGCATTTCCACATGAATTATCCGGAGGACAGCAGCAACGAGTGGCACTTGCAAGAGCTTTGATTGTACGACCGAAAGTATTGCTGCTAGATGAACCACTAAGTGCATTAGATGCGCAAATTCGTAAAAAGCTTCAAGCAGATTTACGCTCGATTCAAACAGAGCTTGGTATGACAATGGTTTTAGTTACGCACGACCAAGAAGAAGCAATGGCAGTTTCAGATAAAATATTCGTCATGAATAAAGGGATAATCGCTCAAGAAGGAACTCCAACAGAGATTTATACGAAGCCAGAAAGTGAATTCGTAGCAAATTTCATTGGGCATTATAACGTATTTACACGTGAAGAATTGGAGCAAATGATTGGTAAAAAATTATCCGGTGAACGAGAGAAGTTTGCCATTCGTCCAGAAGCGATTCATCTAAAAGCAAGCGAGGGAGACTATCGTTTCAAGGGGACTGCAAAAGAAGCTATGATGAGCGGAAATGTCATTCGTACTGTTTTCCAAGTAGGGGATCGATCTTTTGCTGTAGAGCAATTACATGAAAGACAAGCTTCGTTAGTGCTTGGCAATGCGTATGAATGCTATGTGTCACAAGAAGATGTAGTGGCGTTATTATGACCTTTTCCAAATTAGAACGTTTTGAACATATTTTAAGTAAGCTAGAGTTCGAACGAAAAATTGTTGTCTCCGTTATTGCGGAAGAGTTGAATGTTGCACCAGAAACGATTCGTCGAGATTTTGATGAGCTAGAGGAACAGCATTTGTTAACAAGAGTACATGGTGGTGCAGTAAAGTTCATTAACTTAAGAAAAGAGCCAGAGTATTTACGAAAGATAAATATGCAAAAAGAAGCAAAAAGAGAAATTGCGCGAGTTGCAGCCACCCGGATTAAAGACGGGGATACCATTGCGGTAGATGTTGGGACGACTACTGTCCATATTGCGGATTTTCTTGTGGAAGTGAATAATGTAACGGTCGTGACAAATTCTATTTCTGCTGCGGTTAGATTCAATATGGCATTAGAAGAAAAAAGAATGACAGGGAAAGTGATTTTGCTTGGCGGAACAACAAATCCAGAACAATCTTCTGTTTCTGGTGCGATGACATTAGAATGGCTAAGTCGTATGAATTTGGATAAAGCATTTTTGTCATGCGGAGGGATTGACGATGGAATCGTGTATGACTACGATTTGGATGAATCGCTTGTTTCTGCAAAAATGCTGGAAAATAGTTACTACCGCATATTATTAGCGGATACCACAAAGATCAATCAAAAATCCTTTTATACGATCTGTAATTTACATGAAATTTCGGAAGTGATCTGTGAAGAAGCACGTCCGTCTACGTGGACGGCTTTTGAAGGAAAATGGACAGTGGCCAATGGAGGTAAGTGCAAATGAAAATAGATTATCATGTACATTTAGAGGAAGGTCCATACTCATTTCGTTGGTTGGACCGAACTTCTCAGGCAATTAATGCTTTTCACTTGCCACATGGATTGGAAAAAGGCTCAAAGGAATATATAAACTGGCAAATAAATGCGTTGAAAAATAGATTAGATAAAGGCTGTTACAGTGAAGAGTGGTTGGATTATTATTTAATTCAAGCAAAGCAGCTCGGATTAAGAGAAGTTGGCATGGTGGATCATTTGTATCGTTTCAAGGAGACGAAAGCTTATTTTGAAAAAAATATGGTACTCGATGAGTCAGATTTAGGAAAGGTACAACGATATTGGCTGGATAGTGTAATGACGGAAACGATGAATGATTTCGTAGAAAACATTTTGCAAGCAAAAGAGAAATGGCGAAGCGAAGGCGTAGAGTTAAAGTTAGGCATCGAAGCGGATTACTTTGTTGGATATGAAAGGGAACTTAAGGAACTGCTTCGCGGATATCCATGGGATTACATAATTGGTTCCGTTCATTTTGTAGATGGGTGGGGATTCGATAATCCGCAAACTGTCGATAAGTTTGAAGGAATAGACTTGAAAACATTGTATGAACGTTTTTTTACAACAGTGGAAAAAGCAATTCGCTCGGAATTATTTGATTTTGTAGCGCATCTAGATAATTTGAAGGTGTTCAATTTTAAAGTTGATAATATGGATTTTGTGAATTGGTATAAACGCATTGCGGAAGCACTTGTGGAAAAGGGAACTGCTACGGAAGTGAATGCTGGTCTCTATTATCGTTATCCAGTGAAGGAAATGTGTCCTGGACCTGATTTTGTGAAAGTTTTAGTAGACCATGGTGTAGAGTTTACAGTGTCTTCCGATTCTCATTATCCCGATGATTTAGGGAAATTCACGGAAATGAATGCAGCTATGCTAAAAAACTTAGGAATACAAAAGCTGGTTGGATTTGAACAGCGGGTAAAAAAATATCATTCATTATAAAAAACATGACCTCTTCCGGAGAAAAGGAAGAGGTCAATTTTATCCCGCATTAACGGGCAGTAAGACTCCCACTTCAAGATTGAAGAAAAGCAAAAAGATAAGTGGGAGATCAACTGCCGGCATGCGCCCGATGTAATGATCCCAGACTAAGTACGCAACATCGTGTTGCTCCTGCGCAAAGCTCGTCGCAAAATAAAAGAGCGTTTGCAACGTCTGTGTGACCCTCATCGTGTGGGACACAACTAACAATCAGTGGGGATGACGGGGACTAAAAGTGCGACGTCCATGTCGCAACGTCCCCACTAGCACTTCCTGTGCGTCGAAAAACCTCCACTGATGGAAGTTTCACTTTATAGGTGTATTGGTTTTTTAGCTCGAATATCTCCAAGAAAGAACTTTCCGTATGGAATTATTTTTTGAATAACAATGGAAATAAGAATAGGAACCGCCAAACCTAAAGTCGTAAATCCTATTAATCCATATTGGAAGTAGTCGTTCATAATAATATCTGTAAAAATATGCAAATACATTATAGCGATCGAATGTTTTTCCACTTTAGCCAACCACTCTAATGGTAGAATGGTTGTCAGCCTTTGGAAAATACCAAGAATGACAATAATAAAAGCTATTGGGATTACTAAATCGAGTACCAAATGGTCATAGCGTAAAAACTTCATACTAAGATGATAATCGATTATTCCTACATAATCTGATACAACTGCACCAACTACTACTAATAGAGCACCTAGTAACCAGTGAAGCTTGATATTCATCCAAATAGATTTAGCATAATATCCAAGGGAAAAATAGACGATTGCCATTAACACTACATCTAAATTCCATAGCATGGGAATTGATTGAGCTGCTTCAGCTGGACCTCCACTAATAACATGCATAGCAAAAATACTTTCTAAATGGGCTACTAAATAGAAGATTACAAGTAGCATGACTTGTTTTATACGACTTAAGTATTTAGTCATCCACATGAATAGTAAGTATGTAAAAAACAATGTTGTAATAAACCAAAAGACTCCATAAGCACCTCTTGCAAAACGTCCTGCAATAACTAACTTCCATAGATCTTGCAAGTACCAGGATAATTCAAAGTTTCCTAATGCTAGTTCCATGCTATAGCGAACAGCTGTAATAATAAATAGGAAGAATAGATAAGGTACCATTAGCTGCATAAATCTTTTCTTAATCGTTCCTTTAGTGTTTTGATCATCTTTTATTTCTTTAAAAAATATGCCACTTAATAAGAAAAAAGCTGGCATATGAAACCAGTAAATATATTTGATGAATGGAAAATTTAGTTCTCCAGGATAATGACCGATTACTACAAGAATCATCAAGAATCCTTTCGTTACATCCACCCATGTTAATCTTTTTTGCGTCATAAAACTTCCTCCAGAGCATTATTCTAAGTTGTATTTAACCTATATTAAGTGAATATAAACCTAGAGTATGTTTCAATTCAATTACATTTTGATTAAATTGTCTTTTTAAGAGAAAAAGAATGCTAAAAAAATGGTTAAATATACTAAGCAGCACTAAATTATTCAAACTTATATAAAATTAAGCAAAGATTTTAAATCAGAATTAGTTGCGAGTCTTAATAACTATGAAACTATTTGTGAAAACCTGGCAATTTAATTAGGCAAATTAACTGATAAAATATTATAAGGAGGATTTGATATATAAAAAAAGGGTATAATTGAAATAAGTAAGTTAGGAAAATGGCGAGAGGAGGTTTTTTTATGATAGAAAATTTTCAATACGAAAAAGAAATCTTTGGAGGCTTGCCTCATAATATAATCCAATTCAGCTTCTCTTTTCAGGACAACACTTTCAAGGGGCATTATAAAGATGGAGAAATTAATTGGTTTCATCCAAAACCGGAGCGACTTGTAGAGGATGTACTTCCTCATGAAATAGAGGAAGCAGTACTAAAGAAAATAGAACAAGAGCTAGGGATTTTTATTATGATGGACAATTTTCAAATTGAAAGAATTTTCGAGGGCTTGCCCCATGAGGTTATTCAATTTAGTTTCAATATGAATGATAGTATATACAAAGGTCACTTTAAAGATGGGGAAATTAGCTGGTTTCATCCAAAACCAGGCCATCTTAAAGAGGAAATCCTTTCAGATGAAGTAGAAGCAGCAGTATTAAAAAAACTAGGACCATATATATCGTAAAGACAGCCGATGTGCTGTCTTTATTTTTGATTAGGAAACTATAGAAGATCTAGACATGTGAATAACTATTTCCAAGTAGCATAAGGAATAGCATGTTTCTATTTTAATCGTGATATTGGGAAACTGCGTCGTAAAGAGATACGTCAAAGGCAATTGATTTTCGCTCCAGGCGAACGCTTACCGCGGGGCGGGCGGTGAGCCTCCTCGTCGCACGCTCCGGCGGGGTCTCACCTGTCCCGCTGATCCCGCAGGTGTCGCCGCCTTGCGCTTCAATCAATAGAACTTTCTGACTAATCCATAATTAAAGGCAAAAAAGTTATTTAATTTATTTACAACTGTCGAGCAGTTTCATATTTAGAATCATTTTATGTACAGCATAAATTAGAGGAAAGGTTGCTATTAGCCATTCAAGCAATGGCAGCTCCCAATAACAATCGCTAGATAGTATATCTTATTCAACTAATCAAAGGTTTTCACCAATAGACAATGCAACGTAATACTAAATTTAGTGTCTCATTGAAGTAAATAACAAACTCTATTGGATTGAAGCCGTGCCCGCGGAAAGCGTCCACCCTGTAGCGAAAATTCTAGTGGTTATCTACTAAAATTTCTTACTTCACAGTTTCCCAATTATGGCGTTATTCTTTTAAGCATAGCAGCTGTACCCATGAGCTAAATTGGACCGCAGTCATTGATTTAGCACTTTTGTACCTATTATTGCATTATTAAATAGACATATTTGTCAACTGTTACTATAATAAAAAATAGTGATTGAAATTTGTTTTCAGATATACATATACGAGTAGATAATCTGTAAAGATGAAAAGTAACATTACCTTCCCCCGCTTGCTTATTTTAGGCAGGCTTCTTCTAAATCCACTAAATTTATCAAAAAGAACTTTTAATTTTCAAAAGCACTAGTTGCTGCATACCATTGAAAGAGAATTTAGCACAATGCAAAAGGCATTAACTCAAAGAAAAATGCAAAATTGTTAAATTCTCTGAATAGTTATTTAACAGGTAAACTATAAGAATACCACTGTTTCAGTGCGTTCTAATTTATAGGGTCTTTTTGTTGTATAAATTATTATTTATTAACCTAGACTTACCTCTGAAAGACGCTTCCTATTTTAGGAATTATTAATCGTGCTTTTCATGCGAAAAGGAGAACTTTCAGGTTATCAAAAATATATGAATATTAGCAGAAAATACTGATTTCAGTCTACTAGATGAACTAAAAAATGAGATAAAACGATCTCATTTTACGATTGGAGGAAATGCCGTGCACTTGTTACCACGCGAACAAGAGAAACTATTAATCGTCGTTGCAGCAGATTTAGCAAGACGTCGAAAAGAAAGAGGTTTAAAGCTCAATCATCCAGAAGCAGTATCACTCATTACGTACGAAATATTAGAGGGTGCTCGTGATGGTAAAACGGTAGCTGAACTAATGGCGTATGGTGCTACTATTTTATCGGCAGAAGATGTGATGGACGGTGTTCCAGAAATGATCGACGATGTTCAAGTAGAAGCCACATTCCCAGATGGTGTAAAGCTTGTAACCGTACATTCGCCAATTCGTTAAAAAGGAGGGTTCCGACATGATACCTGGAGAATACATTTTAAAAGAAGAAGATATTATTTGTAATGAAGGGAAAGAGACGAAAATTATCTCTGTCGTTAATAATGGGGACCGTCCTATTCAAGTGGGCTCGCATTTCCACTTTTTTGAAATTAATTCTTGGATCGAATTTGACCGAGAAGCGGCATTTGGTTTTCGTTTGAATATCCCAGCAGGTTCGGCTGTTCGCTTTGAACCCGGCGATCCGAAAGAAATAGAACTTGTAGCTTTCGGTGGAGAAAGACGCGTTTATGGATTGAACAATAAAACTGAAGGATCATTAGATCGGGGGTAATACGATGAGTTTCAAAATGTCAAGACAACAGTACGCTTCCATGTACGGTCCGACAACCGGTGATGCTGTACGTCTAGCGGATACTGATCTTTTTATCGAAATTGAAAAAGATTATACGACTTATGGTGAAGAAGTTGTATTCGGTGGAGGAAAAGTAATTCGTGATGGAATGGGGAGTCATCCGCTTGCAACACGTGATGAGAATATTCCCGATGTAGTTATTACGAATGTTATTGTTTTAGACTATACAGGAATTTACAAAGCGGATGTAGCGATTCGTGATGGTAAAATTGTTGCGATAGGGAAAGCGGGCAATCCATTATTAATGGATAATGTAGATATCGTCATTGGTGCATCTACAGAAATAATTGCTGGTGAACATAAAATTTTGACAGCTGGCGGTATTGATACACATGTGCATTTCATCAACCCGGCACAAATTGAGACAGCACTCACAGCTGGACTTACGACATTAATCGGAGGCGGCACTGGTCCTGCTGAAGGTTCAAAAGCAACGACGGTAACTCCAGGAGAGTGGCATATGCATCGTATGCTGGAAGCTGCAGAAGATATGCCAATCAATGTTGGCTTTTTAGGAAAAGGTCATGCGGCTGCCGAAGAACCACTTGCTGAGCAGATTCGTGCAGGAGCAATTGGCTTAAAAGTACATGAAGACTGGGGCGCAACTTACTCTTCTATCGACATGTCGTTAAAAGTTGCAGACGAATACGATGTGCAAGTAGCGATTCATACAGATACACTAAACGAAGGTGGATTTGTTGAAAATACAGTCTCCGCTTTCAAGGATCGTGTTATTCATACGTTTCATACAGAAGGAGCGGGTGGTGGACATGCACCTGATATTATTAAAGTAGCGAGTCAGATGAATGTACTACCGGCATCTACTAACCCAACACTTCCTTTTACTGTAAATACAATAGATGAGCATTTAGATATGCTCATGGTTTGTCATCATTTAAGCCCTGATATTCCAGAGGATGTAGCTTTTGCAGATTCACGTATTCGTGCGGAAACAATAGCTGCTGAAGATATTCTACAAGATTTGGGAGTATTTAGTATAACTAGTTCCGACTCTCAAGCAATGGGACGTATCGGAGAGGTACTGATTCGTACATGGCAAACAGCGGACAAAATGAAAAAGCAACGCGGAAAGTTTGAAAATGATAAAGGAATCGGCGACAACAATCGTGTAAAGAGATACGTTGCAAAATATACGATCAATCCTGCAATCGCACACGGAATTTCCGACTATGTAGGATCAATTGAAGTAGGGAAATTTGCAGATTTAGTTCTATGGGAGCCTAGATTTTTTGGCGTAAAACCAAGCATGATTCTTAAAGGTGGAATTGCGGTACAAAGCTTAATGGGAGATGCAAACGCGTCTATTCCAACTCCACAACCGATTCTTTATCGACCTATGTACGGAACGATGGGGAAAGCGAAATATAAAGCATCGATTACATTTGTTTCGACAGCTGCATATGAAGCGGGTGTACACGAAAAACTTGGCTTACAAAAAACAGTTCTTCCTGTACATGGTATTCGTAATTTAACGAAAAAAGATATGAAACTAAATGGAGAAACGCCTGAAATTGACGTTGATCCAGAAACATATGAAGTACGTGTAAATGGAGAGCTTCTAACTTGTGACCCAGTGGACACTGTTCCAATGGGACAACGATATTTCTTATTCTGAGGTGACGAAATGATAATTGAAGAAGTAGTAACACATGTTGATCAAATAGATCCAAAGGTTTTGGAAAGTACACATAAAGAAAAAGTATATTTGGAAAGTAGCGACCTTGTAAAACGTATTCAAAGAGTTAAAACGGACCATGGGAAAGAAATCGGAATTCGCTTAAAGGAAGCAAAGGATTTGCAGGCTGGTGACGTACTGTATATGGATGAGAAAAATATGATCATCATTGAGGTTTTTCCGGATGACTTACTCATTATCTCGCCGCGTAGCATGCATGAAATGGGAACAATCGCCCATCAACTAGGGAATAGACATTTGCCTGCGCAGTTTGAAAAAGACCAAATGCTCGTTCAGTATGATTATTTGGTAGAAGAGTTACTAGAGCAGCTTGAAATTCCTTATGTGCGTGAAAAGCGAAAAGTGAGACAAGCCTTCCGCCATATCGGGCATAGTCATGACTAATTATTTGTTGTCTTTGTTTCAATTATGCGATTCCAATTTGCCAACCGGAGGATTTAGTCATTCGTTTGGCTTGGAAACGTACATTCAAGAAAATAAAGTACATGATAAAACGAGTTTTTCCAAATGGCTTAAAATGTACTTAAACGAGCAGTTGGTCTATTCAGATGGGCTTGCCAGTAGGCTTATTTACGAAGCGCTAGCGGTGGAAGACTATGAGAAAATATGGCGATTGGATCGGCTTATTACTGTTCAAAACCTACCTCGTGAAACGCGGGAAGGCACGAACAAAATGGGTGAGAGAATGTTGACACTAGGCTTAGATTTATATCCAAGCCCTCTCTTACAAACATATAGACAACGTGTAACAGAAGGTGTGTCATTTGCACATCCTGCTATTGTATTCTCCATCATCGCTTTTCAGTTGGATGTCCCGCAAAGGTTGGGGATTTCAGCGTTTCTTTATTCCTCCATTTCAGGATTAGTTCAAAATGCAGTTAGAGGCATACCACTAGGTCAAACGGCCGGACAACAATTATTAAGAGAGTTTCAAACATATATCGAGGAAGCCGTTGATAAGATTGCGCTTCTCGACGAAGGTGATTTTGGTGCTGTGGCGCCAGGATTAGAAATATCCCAGATGAAACATGAGCGCGTGAATATACGCATATTCATGTCTTAATGAAAGGAAGATTATTTATATATGGAACCAATTAAAATAGGAATAGGTGGACCAGTAGGTGCTGGGAAAACAATGTTAGTAGAAAAATTAACTCGTCATATGGCAGATGAAATCAGCATGGCTGCTATTACAAATGATATTTATACAAAAGAAGATGCTAAATTTCTAATGAATAATGGGGTTTTACCAGAGGACCGTATTATCGGAGTGGAAACAGGAGGGTGTCCACATACTGCAATCCGTGAGGACACGTCGATGAACTCTGCTGCAATTGAAGATTTGAAAAAGCGTCACCCTGATCTAGATTTGATCTTTGTTGAAAGTGGTGGAGATAACTTAGCAGCGACATTTAGTCCAGAGCTTGTCGACTTCTCTATTTATATTATTGATGTTGCGCAAGGGGAGAAAATCCCACGTAAAGGTGGACAAGGGATGATTAAATCTGATTTGTTCATTATCAATAAAACTGACCTTGCTCCATATGTAGGTGCAAACTTAGATGTGATGGCTTCGGATACAAGAGTGTTTCGTGGAAATAAACCGTTCATCTTTACAAATCTAAAAGATAATACTGGATTAGAGGAAGTAATGGATTGGATTCGTAAAAATGTGTTACTTGCAGGATTGAAGTAAGATGGAAAATTGGACGGGGATCCTACAACTTGTGATGGAGAAAAAGAAAGAAAAAACCGTCACAAAAACGGTGTACTTCCAAGGTGCGTTAAAAGTGCTTCGCCCAAATTACTTGGATAATACAGGACAGGCTTGCTTTTTTATCGTGAATCCTGGTGGTGGTTATGTCGGCGGGGACCGTTATCGAATAGAAGTGCTCCTTGAAGAACAGGCAGAGTTAATATTAACAACTCAATCTGCCACTAAAGTGTATCGAACACCGACAGCACCAGTACTACAGGAAACGGAATTTATATTAAAAAAAGGGAGCGTCCTCGAATATATTCCGGATCCACTTATTGCTTATCGGGATGCAAGGTACGATCAAAATACTGTAATAAGAATGGAAAAAGGATCTACACTTCTATATACGGATATATTAACGCCCGGCTGGTCTCCAGATGGTAAATGGTTTAAATATGATCTACTAAGATTAAAAAATGAAATTTACTTAGATGACCAGTTAATCGCCTTTGATCATTTAAAGCTACAACCTGATGATTCGCAAGTAGAAGATATTGGATTTATGGAAAGTTACACACATTTAGGTTCGATGATTGTAGTTGATGAGAGATGTACGACTGGATTTTTAAATCAGTTGTATGAGGAGCTGGAAAGTTACATTCCTACTTGTAAAATAGGCATGTCCATGCTCCACGAATCGGGATTTACGATTAGAGTTCTTGCTTCTTCTACACAACAAATTGAAGAGATACTTGCTGTTTGTACTTCATTTATACGACATGAATGGTTTGCGAAAAAACCTTTGTCATTAAGAAAATATTAGATTACTATAAAAGTCCGATAAAGGGAGTTACCGCTCCTTATTATCGGTCTTTTTGCATTTCGTTTGTATTAATCGTGCTTTTTGGGAAAAGATAGAACGGATTATACAAATTAGGAGTGAATGGATTATGTTGCAGCTTAAAACAGATTTAGAAGGAAAGCAAGCTTATTTTGGACAAGTGCGAAACAGCATTCAAGGTTTGGGATATAGTATTGGAGGAAACTGGGATTATCACAAAGGAAGCTTTGATAATGTCTTATGGCGCGAAGCAGGAGAGACAATCTATTTAAGACTACCATTCGAGGTGCTTGAAGGCGACTTAGATCATCAAGAAGCATATATAAGATTTCAAACTCCTTATGTGATAAAGCATGTAGTGAATGCTGGCTTAGATCGGGATGAAAATTCATTATTAACTTCTACAGGGTTCAATCAGTTCCAGGATCCTCTCGATAAAGACGGTAAAATTGAAGATAAAAATAGATGGATGCATGCTGGAGAACGGGCTGTAGAACAAATTGTACGTCTAGTGCACTAAAGAAAGTAAAATCATTTCGCCATTTCGCGAAGTGATTTTTTTATATTCAAAGGCAGTCTACTTACATTCCTTCTGCTATTTCTTTATAATAGAAGCAAATAGACAAGTATTTGAAAGGATAGCGACCGATGATATACGAGCAAATAATTAATTCGGAGCAAGAAACAGAGAAACTTGCGTACCAGCTTGCTGATAAGCTAGAGCCTAGTGATGTGCTCACTTTAGAGGGAGATTTAGGAGCCGGTAAGACAACTTTTACAAAAAGTATAGCGAAGGGTCTAGGAATTACAAGAACTGTCAATAGCCCTACATTTACGATATTAAAGCAATATGAAGGTCGTGTTCCTTTGAATCACCTCGATGTTTATCGTCTAGCGGACAGTGATGAGGATTTAGGATGGGACGAATTGTTTTACGGAGATGCAGTGAGCATTATCGAATGGGCTCATTTGATAAAAGAAGACTTGCCACCGGAGCGTTTGGCGATACAAATACAAAGGTTGGAAGATGATAAGCGAAAATTTACATTTACTCCAATTGGACAAAGATATGAACGATTATGTGAGGAGCTTTTTGAATGATTTGGTTAGGAATAGATACATCCCATACACCACTTGCGGTAGCTGTCGTGGAGGATGACCGAGTACTTGCTTCGTACCAGTCATCCCTTAAAATTACGCATTCTATTGGAGCGATGCCTGCAATTGAAGCGTTATTAAAAAAAGCAGACATAAAGCCAGGCGAAATTGATGCAATTGCTGTTGCGATAGGACCGGGTTCCTATACAGGTGTGCGAATCGGAGTAACGATAGGAAAAACTCTTGCTTGGACATTGAAGAAACCGATTTTTTCCGTGTCGAGTTTGCAAGTGTTAGCTAGTAATGCACCGTACTTCCCTGGAATTGTGTGTGCCATAATGGATGCTAGACGTGGCAATGTATTCGCTGGTATTTATACGAACGGGGAAGTTGTGAAAGAAGCCCATATGCCACTTGTAGAATTATTAAAAACAGTGGATGAAATGGGACAGCCGGTTTTATTTGTTGGAATGGATGTAAGTATCCATTGGGAGCAGATTAAAGAAGTACTTGGAGATCGAGTTGAGCGCGCGAGTGCAGCATTCTCTTTACCAAATGCCGCTGTCTTAGTTGAGCTTGCCAAAAAACTACAACCAACAGAAGTACATACGACTGTGCCTGAGTACTTGCGCATAACAGAGGCGGAAGCAAACTGGATGAAAGAGCAGAAGAAAAATGATAACAAATGAAATAATTACGTATCGAAAAATGACATTGGACGATATCGATCAAATACTTTTAATAGAAGAAGAAGCTTTTGCGACACCATGGACAAGAGAAGCATTTGAACATGAAATGACGACGAATTTGTATTCGCATTATATTATAGCAGAGACGGAAACAAAAGAAATCGTTGGATACTGTGGTATGTGGATTGTCATGGATGAAAGTCATATTACAAATGTAGCAGTCTCGGAGCGTATGCGCGGGAAGAAAATTGGAGAGGGCTTAATGCGCGAAGCAATTCGTGTAGTACTCGAGCAAGACGTTGTACTAATGACACTAGAAGTGCGTGTGACAAACGATATCGCCAAAAATCTATATTACAAGCTAGGTTTCCAAGATGGCGGTATACGAAAAAATTATTATACAGATACACAAGAGGATGCTCTTGTCATGTGGGTGGAGTTTAAATGATAAAAGATCAATATATATTAGGAATAGAAACAAGTTGTGATGAAACGGCGGCATCCATTGTGAAAAACGGTCAAGAAATCATTTCAAATGTTGTCGCTTCGCAAATCGAAAGTCATAAACGTTTCGGAGGAGTAGTACCAGAAATTGCTTCAAGACATCATGTCGAGCAAATAACGATGGTCATCGAAGAAGCGCTGAAGCAAGCTAATATGTTACCTGAAGATTTGGATGCAGTAGCAGTAACAGAAGGTCCAGGTTTAGTAGGTGCACTTTTGATAGGTATAAACGCTGCAAAAGCATTTGCCTTTGCTAACAGCCTTCCACTAGTAGGTGTCCACCATATTGCTGGTCATATATATGCAAACGCACTTGTTCAACCGATGGAGTTTCCGCTTTTAGCATTAGTCGTGTCGGGTGGTCATACAGAATTAGTATTGATGAAAGAAGACGGTCAGTTCGAACTAATTGGGGAAACAAGAGACGATGCAGCTGGTGAAGCGTATGATAAGGTAGCGCGAGTATTAAACTTGCCTTATCCGGGTGGTCCACATATTGACCGACTTGCAAGTGAAAGTGACAGTGCGGTGCCTTTCCCAAGAGCATGGTTAGAAGAAGGGTCTTATGACTTTAGCTTTAGTGGATTAAAGTCCGCAGTAATCAATTACCAACATAATGCAGAGCAACGCGGAGAAGAGATTAATCCTAATCATCTAGCAGCGGGCTTTCAAGAAAGTGTGGTTGAAGTGCTGACGGCAAAAACATTAAGAGCAGCCCGAGAATTTAAGGTGAAACAAGTAATTGCTGCAGGTGGAGTGGCTGCGAACAAAGGACTTCGCAAATCTCTGGAAGAAACGTTTGCAAAAGAAAACATACCATTCTATGTACCTCCAATTTCATTGTGCACGGATAATGCAGCTATGATTGCTGCTGCAGGAAATTCTAAGTTTTCTGCTGGAAAGACAAGTGATATGTCGATGAATGGTCGTCCCGGTATGGAATTAAATAGTTGGAAATAAACGAAATCCTCTTTTCTTCGACAAGAAAAGGGGATTTTTTAACAGGTATTATTCAACTTGTCAATAGAGAACATTCGTACTTATGCACAGTTTGGGGACAACTTGTGCATAAGTTTGGTATTTTCTATATATTGTGTCTCATTTACACACAATTATGTGGAAAAGTAACTTTGAAATCTGTGGATAATGTGTATAAGTCTGTTGATATGTTGGTGTTACTAGTTTTTTCTTGTGAATAAAATTGTGGAAAATGAGTTCGAGAAAAAAAGTACTTGACCAACATATATAGACAAAATACGACAAGTGATTTTACAGTAAATGGTTGACCGTGACAAATGAGGAGACAAACGAAAGAAAAAAATAGTTGTATGCGACAAACTTGCGGGGGACACGACAAATGATCAGCCGAACGTAAAAAAGCCGACAAATCGCCACTACCCATACAAAAAAAGAGACTCCCTTTATAGGAATCCCTTAGTTTGAAGCTATTTCTTCTAATAGTTCTTGTAACTCTAGCCATTCATTCGACAATTCATCCTGTTTCTCTTTCCAACCATCTAACTCTACTTGTAATTGTTGCACTGCTTCATGGTCTTGGAATATAGCTGGATCGCAAAGCTTTTCTTCAATAGAAGCAATCTCCAAATCCACTGTTGGAATTTGTGCTTCTAGCTCTTCTAGTTGTCGACGTAATTGACGTTCTTTCTTCTTAGCTTCTTTATCGATGGTGGAAGTATTCGCCTTCACAACAACTGTTTTCTCAACAACAGCGTTTTCTTGTGCAAGCTCTTCTAGTTCTTCTTTCTTTTCTAGGTAATAATCATAATCTCCTAAGTAAAGGGTCGCTTGATCACTAGATAGCTCAATCACTTTTGTAGCTATTCGATTAATAAAGTATCGATCATGTGATACAAAAATAATCGTTCCTGGGAAATCGAGCAATGCATTTTCAAGTACCTCTTTGCTATCTAAATCCAAATGGTTGGTCGGCTCATCGAGTACAAGTGTATTTGCTTTTAATAGCATTAATTTTGCTAGTGCAAGTCTTGCTTTTTCTCCGCCGGATAAGGTAGCAATCGTTTTTTGGACATCATCCCCGCTAAAGAGGAAGCGTCCCAATACGTTGCGTACATCTTTTTCATTCATCAGCGGCCATTCATCCCATAGTTCTTGCAATGCGGATTTATTGCCCGTAAGTGCTGCTTGTTCTTGATCATAATAACCAAATTGGACGTTTGTCCCATATTGAATTTTGCCGGCATTATGATCTAATTGCTTCATCAGTGTTTTTAGTAGGGTGGATTTTCCAACACCATTTGGTCCAACGAGTGCAATTCGATCTTGCTTGTAAACGGAAAAAGAGATATTTGAGGAGACGGTTTTGTTTGGATAACCAACAGAAACTTCCTCTAATCGCAAGACATCATTCCCACTTGGACGGTCGATTGTAAATCCAAAATTAGCCGATTTTTCGTCGCCATCCGGAGCATCCATCCAGTCTGTTTTTTCAAGAACTTTACGTCTCGATTGTGCCATTTTTGTCGTAGAAGCACGTGCTAGATTTTTACTCACAAAATCTTCTAATTTCGCTTTTTCTTCCTGTTGTTTCTCGTATTTCTTTTTGTCGAGCTCATAGTTTTTCGCTTTTTCATCTAAATAAGCACTATAATTTCCAACGTATCTAGTTACATTATGACGAGAAACCTCATAAACAAAGTTAACGACTTGATCTAAAAAGTATCGATCATGCGAAACGATTAAGATGGCGCCGTTGTAATTTTTTAAATAGTTTTCTAAAAAGCTAAGTGTTTGTATATCTAAATGGTTCGTTGGCTCATCTAGGATAAGCAGGTCAGGCTTGCTAAGTAACATTTTGGCTAGCGCCAGTCTCGTTTTTTGCCCACCAGATAATGCTTGTACCGGTTTATCATAGTCTTCTGGGAAGAACTGCATACCATGTAGTATGGAACGGATATCTGATTCGAATCGGTAACCCCCAGCTTCATTGAAAGCGAGCTGTAATTCATCATAGGCTGCAGTTACACGAGCATAGGCTTCTGGATCCTCATATACGGAAGGATCAGCCATCTGCGCCTCTAGTGAACGAAGCTCTTTTTCGGAGTCGATCAAATGACTGAAAATAGATTTCATCTCATCCCAGATAGAGAGCTTTGATTCGAGCCCGGCATGTTGCTCTAAATAGCCTAAGCGAACAGTCTTGGGCATAATTATATCGCCGGAATCATAGGACATTTCTCCAGCTATTATTTTAAGTAAAGTAGACTTTCCTGCACCATTTCGGCCGACAAGTGCGACACGATCTCGGTCTTGAACTTCCAACTTTACATTTGTTAATATATCTTCACCATTAAAGGATTTAGTTACTTGATTGACTTGTAAAACAATCACGATAATTCGCACCTCAATTCTATCCTAAGTGTAATGGATAGGGGCGAGCGTTGCAACGCCCTAGCTTTACAATAAGGGAAATGTCTAGTAATATAAAAACGATTTGTAACAATGAAATAGGAGGGTTTTTCATGAGACCTGAACTTCCAAAAATTCCTCAAGCAACAACGAAAAGACTTCCGTTATATTATAGATTTCTACAAAGCTTTCATAATGCAGGGCATAAACGTGTTTCTTCCCAAGAGCTAAGTGAAGCTATGAAAATAGATTCTGCTACAATTCGAAGAGACTTCTCGCATTTCGGTGCACTCGGCAAAAAAGGATATGGCTACGATGTTCCGACGCTTCTAGAATTTTTCCGAAAAACACTCGATCAAGACGAAGCGGCACATGTAGCGTTAATAGGTGTCGGTAGCTTAGGAACTGCATTCCTTAAATATAATTTTCAGAAAAATCATAATACAAAAATTGTCGTTGCGTTTGACACGAAAGCACCAGTAGAAGGAATGATGAAAAGTGAAATTCCTGTTTTTCATCCAAGCGTGATGGAAACGAAGCTTGCCGAGTATGGAATTGAGTTAGTGATATGTACTGTTCCAAGTCGCTCTGCACAGGAAGTTGCAGACCGTTTGGCGAAAACTAAAATAAAAGGGATTTTAAACTTTACACCAGTGAGATTAACTGTCCCTGATACAATTCGCGTACATACGATTGATTTGTCTGTTGAGGTACAAACACTAATTTATTTAATACGAAATGAGCATATTGAAGATTAAGAGAAAAGCCTTCCAGCTGATGGAAGGCTTTTTGTATGGGAAAAGGAGTGTGTGAATAATACCATTTGAGCAAAAGAGTGCGGTATCCACGCAATGAAAGGTCCTTCGAGCAATACAAAGGATTATGCAAGCGTAAAGAGAGAGAAAACGAGCAATCCGAAGCAATATACGCGCAATGAAGTGTCATTCATACCACAAAGAAAAGGAGCTCAGACACCTATCTAAGCTCCTTTTTTTATGGCATGTTTGAATATGTTTCTAGAAACTTTTTGATCTCTTCGCCGTAAAACTGAACAAGTACCACAAATCCATTTAGTAACATATGAGAAATAATCGAAGCCAGAATACGTTTTGTCTTGTAATAAATAAAGGCGAATATAAAGCCAGACACGGCATATAGTAGGATGTGCGTAAACTCAAAGTGTATGATGGCGAAAGCAATTGCACTCACAAGCGCCGCTACAAAAAAGTTTGTTTTAGGCAATAAAGAACCGAAAATGATCCGGCGGAAAATAATCTCCTCTAATATAGGTGCAAAAATAACGATTGAGAAAATGGCAAGAGGGACGCTATGCGCAATCTCTATAAATTGCTCCGTATTTGCGGAACCTGGTTCAACTCCAAGCTTGATCTCCAAATTCGCTGCAAACATTTGACCTAAAAACACAAGAAAAAAACCAAGTATGCCAAAGCCGATTGTTCCTACTAGATTTGCTTGCTGCCCTTTTAATGGGCGGAGAAACGTATTATCTTTGCGAATAATGTACAGGGTGAAGAAGGTGGCAATTCCCATACTTATGAATAACCACAAGCCGTAAGTAGTGAGCTCTGACTCTTGCACGTTCATAGCCTGAATTAATTTATAAAGGAGGGGTATAAAAACTATTCCTGAAAGTTGCATAACACAGTAGATGATTAAAACATATAATCCGGTTTTTTGTTGTTTCATGTGAAATGATTCCTTTCTATATTAACAATCTTCTTTTATTGTAAAGGAAACAAGAGATAAAGTGAAACTTCCTACTAGGGGGGCTCCTCTTATCCTTTATTAATATCATCGAAATCTGAAGGGGGGTATTGATTTACCGTTAAGGAGGGATTAAAGAAAAAATTAGCCTTCTTACTTGCAAAATGTTCTGTTATTAATTATTATTATAAGTGTGTTAGCACTCAAAGAGTAAGAGTGCTAATAATATAAAATTCGACAAATTTAGGGAGGTTGTTTCACTTGTTAAGACCATTAGGTGATCGTATCGTAATCGAATTAATCGAAGTAGAAGAAAAAACAGCATTCGGCATCGTTCTTCCAGACTCTGCTAAAGAGAAACCACAGGAAGGGAAAGTTGTTGCTGTAAGTTCTGGACGAGTACTTGATAACGGCACTCGCGTAGAATTGGACGTAAAAGAAGGAGACCGCATTATCTTCTCTAAATATGCAGGTACAGAAGTAAAATATGAAGGCACTGAATATTTAATATTACGCGAAAGCGATGTTCTAGCAGTAATCGGCTAAATATAAAAACGGGGTTAGAGATGGCTCTGGCTCAATACTGGGTAAAAAAGCTTATACTTTCTTATTTAAAAAAAAGAGATAAAATTTGGGAGGTACTTAAATCATGGCTAAAGAAATTAAGTTCAGTGAAGACGCTCGTAGTGCAATGCTACGTGGGGTAGATAAACTTGCAGATGCTGTAAAAGTAACGCTTGGACCAAAAGGACGTAATGTCGTTCTTGAAAAAAAATTCGGTTCACCACTTATTACAAATGATGGTGTAACAATTGCTAAAGATATCGAATTAGATGATGCATTCGAAAACATGGGTGCAAAATTAGTTGCAGAAGTTGCTTCTAAAACAAACGATATCGCAGGTGATGGAACGACAACTGCTACTGTTTTAGCTCAATCTATGATTCGTGAAGGATTGAAAAACGTAACAGCTGGAGCAAACCCAGTGGGAATTCGTAAAGGTATCGACCTTGCTGTTGCTGCAGCGGTTACAGAGTTAAAAGCAATTTCTAAACAAATCGAAGGCAAAGAGTCTATCGCACAAGTTGCAGCAATCTCTTCTGGAGATTCTGAAGTTGGCGAATTAATTGCAGAAGCTATGGAACGCGTTGGAAACGACGGAGTTATTACAATTGAAGAATCTAAAGGATTTACTACTGAGCTTGATGTAGTAGAAGGTATGCAATTCGACCGTGGATACGCATCTCCTTATATGGTAACAGACTCAGATAAAATGGAAGCAATTTTGGATAATCCATATATCTTAATTACAGATAAAAAAATCTCTAGCATTCAAGAAATCCTTCCAGTGCTTGAGCAAGTTGTACAACAAGGGAAACCACTTTTACTAATCGCTGAAGACGTAGAAGGAGAAGCATTAGCTACTCTAGTTGTAAACAAATTACGCGGAACATTTAATGCTGTAGCAGTTAAAGCTCCAGGATTCGGTGACCGTCGTAAAGCAATGCTAGAAGATATCGCAATCCTAACTGGCGCTGAAGTAATTACAGAAGATTTAGGACTAGATTTAAAATCTACTGACATTACACAACTTGGACGTGCTTCTAAAGTAGTTGTAACAAAAGACAACACGACAGTTGTAGAAGGTAACGGAGAATCTGATCGCATCGCTAGCCGTGTAGGTCAAATCCGTGCGCAATTAGAAGAGACAACTTCTGAATTCGACAAAGAAAAACTACAAGAGCGCCTAGCTAAACTTGCTGGTGGTGTTGCAGTAGTAAAAGTCGGAGCAGCAACAGAAACAGAACTAAAAGAACGCAAACTTCGTATTGAAGATGCACTAAACGCAACTCGCGCAGCTGTAGAAGAAGGTATCGTATCTGGTGGTGGTACTGCGCTAGTAAACGTATACAACAAAGTGGCTGAAGTTGCAGAAGCACAAGAAGGCGACGTAGCAACTGGTCTGAAAATTGTACTTCGTGCACTTGAAGAGCCAGTTCGTCAAATTGCAAACAACGCTGGTTTAGAAGGTTCAATCGTAGTAGACCGTCTAAAACGCGAAGAAATCGGTACAGGTTTCAACGCAGCAAACGGCGAATGGGTTAACATGATCGACGCTGGTATCGTAGACCCAACAAAAGTAACTCGTTCAGCACTTCAAAACGCTGCATCTGTAGCTGCATTGTTCTTAACGACAGAAGCAGTAGTAGCAGATATCCCAGAACCAGCAGCTGGTGGAATGGGTATGCCTGATATGGGTGGCATGGGCGGCATGATGTAATAAGCCGGCTGAACCCTTGATATGTATGGGTTAGTATGTAAGGTGAGTGTGAAATGCTAACATTTTGCTCACATTGAGGTTAATTTAGAGGCTTCTCATGAGTTGTGAAAACTTTTGGGAAGCTTCTTTTTTCATTTCTTTTGTAAAGTGGAGGTAGATCTTCTTGGTGATTTGATTATCCAAATGACCAAGTCTATCCATTATTTGTTCAAGTGATGTATGTGTATGTTGTAAAGAGTGTGGGGTTAATTCAATATTTAAATTTTCCATTGTTAGCAGTCTTGCATTCTCAGTTATACCATTTTGATAACAATCGGATTTTAGATAGGCAAACTCAGTAGGATCTTTCAACTCTGATGCTTTCCGAAAAATCATTCTTCCAGTTCGATGAATTCCCTCCCTTGTACTATCAGAATATCCTCTTTCTTTTAGTTGGTTTAGAGCATCTTGATATCCCTTTCTCGTGATGTCTTTCAATTTCAGTTGTGCAAAGTAGGGCAACAACTTATTGATTTCGAGAAGATGGACTTGGATTGTTCCAGGTTTCACATCTTTTGCTTCGCTATAGATAACGATTAGTTGAAGAGTGTTGTTTAACTCGTGTTCAACAATCGGGCGCTATTGTCTAGTAACCCTCTCTTATATCCATAGCAACGATCTTTGAGAAAACGGCCAAATTAAAAAAGCTTCTATCTTTTATTACTTAGTAATTAAAGGTAGAAGCTTTTTTGTTTAGTTCTTATGACGATAAAGTATTCTTAAAATGCATCTCTCAGCCACTTTTAGAAGGGACGGCGTACTTAGCCAAACTTGACCCAAAAATTATGTTGACGAATAAGCCTTTATCCTCTAATTAAAATTACAGCAAGATGTGGAAAGTCTTCATGCTCTTTTGATGTTATCTTAAATTAACAGTAATAAAAAAATCATAAACTGGAGGCTAATATAATTAAGTATTAACTAGCATTCTGAATCAATTGGATGTTTTTTTATTGGTACGTAAAGATGATATGAGGAATCAAGCTGATGAACGTTCTCAAAAGCTTGAATCATTTCGATGTTGGATTCCTCTTCTTCTAGTTTGGAAATCTTTAAAAACCTTGCAAAGTCAGTAGTAAGAACATCCCCTATGTCAAGGATGTCACCAAAATATTTAAACTTAGCACAAAATATTGAAGGTACATCATCGGTAAAGTAATAAGGTTTGTTAATCTGGATATCGTATGGAATCCCGAATAAAACATTAAATCGTGTTGAATTCGGCTGACAATTTGAGTAAATGACATAGCAAGGACCGTTAATAGTTTGATTAATATTATCTAAAAGCATTTTAGAATGCGTTCGTATTTTTAATTTATAATTTTCAGTTGCTAAATCAACTTCAAATGCAATCCCACAAATTCGTAGAGCATTAAATTCTTCTAGGGTAAAATCGGTTACTATATCGCCATTTATGTTTTTAATCTGTTTCTTTACAACTAAAGGAATCGGTGATAGATTGATCTTCGCCATATTTTCTTTCAGTTTGCTAGGAGCTATCCCATATTGTCTTTTGAAGGCGCGAGTGAAAGAGGATGGGGTTCCAAAGTTAAGCCGATATGCAACGTCTGTTAAGGATAACTTCTTGTTTTGAATTAGACTAACGGACGTATTTAATCTTCTGGAAAGTAAGTAGTTGTTAAATGAGTAACCAGTCATTGCGGAAAAAAGTCTATGAAAATAGAATTTCGAAATATTGAAGTGATTTGATACAGATTCTAATGATAAAGATTCTTCTATATTATCCTCAATATATACTAGTGCATTTTCAACTAATTCATAATGTTCCACGACACCACTTCTTTCTATATTTCTTAAGTTTAGTATATGAAATTTAAAAAGTAATAATTCGCTTTATCAAGGAGGATAACGTATGGACAAAAAGTTTGAAATGAGGGAAGATAACTTGAAAATAGCCAGAAGGAATTTCAAAAAAGTTGCAGGCTTATTTGCAATTTTGGCAGGGGTTTTATACACAGTCATTCAATTCATCCACCCACCTGAAATTTTAACTTCTGTTACTTCAAGTTCCTGGAAGATAGTTGCATGTTTAAGCATCGCTATGTCCCTTTCCTTTATTATAGGGATTATTGGAATTTACATGAAACAACTTGAAGAGGTAGGCTGGATTGGTTTAATAGGATTTATAATATTTAATCTGTTTTGGTTAATTTCATTGACTTTTAGTTTCATTGAAGCATTTGTTTATCCGCTGATTATAAACGAGGCACCGAGGTTTGTAGAAGGTATGTTAGGACTATTTGGCGAGAACAAGAGTGAGGTTGATCTAGGTGTTTTTACTATATTGGCCCCTATTGCTGGAGTACTGTATATGCTTGGCGGCTTATTTCTAGGGATTGCGACATTTCGTGCTAAAGTCTTTCCACGCTTTGCGGGTATATTACTTTCGCTTGCTGCTGTAGTTACTTTGGCTACTGCAATTATTCCTCACCCTTATGATCGAATATTAGCATTACCGATGGGAGTAGTTTTCATTTGGCTTGGGTATCTACTTTGGTCTGACACAAACAACGTATTGAAGAAATTTATCAATAGCTTATAAGAATTTACCTAGTAACATAAATATAAAAGATAAAGCCTTGATTTCTCGCTTTGGAACACATCGTTCAATATATTACACACTTTCACCTTATGGGCGGAATGATGTAATCATACATTCCCATACAAAAAACGAAGCTTCCCAAAAGTTCAATGGACTTGTGGGAAGTTTTTTGTTTCAGTTTTTTATTTTTTGTTCATTTCTCACAAAACGTTAGACGAAATGAACAAACCCTGCTATAATTTTGTAGTGCCTTCGGAGCGGTTTAAACCATCTTTTTCGGTGCATACTTAGATTAGTAAATATTTATCAAGAAGGGAAATCGTATCATGAGTAACTACAACGCAGTAACAGCAAAAAATACAGAAAATGCCCCAAACGGTAACGGTCTATATTCACAAACTGTAGCATTCTCTCATTACAACAATCTTTCAGCACAATTACCTATCGAACCACAAACGGGTAAATTGGTAGCTGGTGGTATAAAAGAGCAAGCTGAACAATGCTTTAAAAATATTAAGGCAATTGTAGACAGCATCGATCACGTTATGAGCGATATTGTTAGAATCACAGTATTCGTTAAAGATATCAAAGATGTTGACGCTGTAGACGAAGTTTATAAAACATTCTTCCCAACGTATGTTCCTTCACGAACAACAGTTGCAGTTGCAGCTTTACCTATGGATGCTTTAGTACAAATTGAAGCACTTGTTTCACACGGTGAAGGTACAATTCCAAACGCCCCACAAGCAGGCGACCTCATCAAACTTACAAATAATACGGCAAATGCACCAACAAGCCCACTATCTACACAAACCGTGTCTTTCTCTCATTACAATAACCTTTCAGCTCAATTACCTATCGATCCAAAAACTGGTAGATTAGTAACTGGTGGTGTAAAAGAGCAAGCTGGACAGTGCTTGAAAAATATCAAGGCAATTTTAGAAAGTATCGACGTTCCTTTTGACGATATTGTTAAAATTAACATCTTCCTTAAAGATCTTTCCGATACTGAAGCTGTAAATGAAGTTTATTCAACATTCTTCCCGGATTCAGCTATTGCTAGAGCTGTAGCCTATGTCCCTGCACGTACAGTAGTTGCAGCTGCGGCTTTACCTATGGATGCTTTAGTACAAATTGAGGCAGTGGTTTCCCACGGAGACGGTACACCTCCACAAGCTATTGAAGACAGACATGGAATTGTTATATGGGCAAACAACACTGAAAATGCACCAAAGAATTCTCTATCTACACAAACTGTAGCATTCTCTCATTACAATCACCTTTCTGCACAATTACCTTTGGATCCAAAAACTGGTGAAATGGTAGCTGGTGGTGTAAAAGAGCAAGCTGAACAGTGCTTGAAAAACATTAAGGCGATTGTAGAAAGTATTGACCATGTTATGGATGATGTGGTTAAAGTAAATATCTTCGTTAAAAATATTGAGGATATGGATGCTGTAGATGAAGCTTACAAAACATTCTTCCCAGGTGGTGTACCTGCACGAAGAACAGTTGGCGTATCAGCTTTACCTCAAGATGCTTTAATCCAAATCGATGCAATTGTATCAAACGCTGAAGGAACACCTCCAAAAGCATAATTAGCATTTGTTTGTAAATACAGGAACAATTAGAGGCTATCTCAATTAAATTGAGATAGCCTTTTTCTTTATCAGCATAATAGAGAAGCATCAAGATTTTAACCGATTATGGCGGAAATCTTGATGCTTTTTTATCTCGCTTTAACGGTAAGTCTCCCACTTTAAGATTTAAGAGAATCTTTTCAAGTATTGCAAAAGACTATGAAAAAAACATGTCACTAATTATAAGAATTTAATCAATTTTCTTTTTATATTAAGTGTAAATTGATATTTTCGATGTATTCTTTTTAATTATTATTAAAATATAGTTTTAAAGTACTATGTTTTAATGATACTTAAGGCTCCTGAAATCGATTATAATTTATAAGGAAGATTTACTATAGGTATATATTTATTGAAGGAGTCTTACCTAAAGATAAAAAATCACTGTCATTGGAATCTATTCAAACAATGGTGATTTTTCAAAGTATCTCTTGATTAGAGGGAAGGGGAAAATAGTGACGATGCGTTAAAAAGTTTATAGATGAATCTCAAAAGTAAAGTTATTATGTGTTAAGCAGTGGGATAGCGAAGTATGACTTGGAAGGCTGTAGTCTGTATAGATAGGAAGGAATATATTCATGGTAAAGAAAAATAATAAAACGAAGTTAAACTTGTTTTCTTGGATAAAAAATAGTATTTCAACAAAAGTAGCTTTTGTGCTCTTTATAGCTATCATCATTGTATTTTCAATTACAGGGTTTTTGATAAATTCCTATACGAAATCCATATTAGTTCAAAATGTAGAAGAAAACGTATCGACGAAAAGTGAGGCAATTGCGGATCAAGTAAATAATATGTTTGCTGATAAAGGAACGATTGTAAGGCAAATTGCGACAAACCAGGAGATATTAAAATACTTAAATACAGCCGGCTCAAGAGAGGAAGCCACAACCAATGTTTATTACGATGGCGTTTTAAAATCACTTGATGAGATTGTTAAAACAGATGATGCTGTTGCAATGGCTTGGATTGCCAGTAATAAGTCTAATTTTCTAGTTGGAAGTAATAATGTAGTATCAGATCCAAGCTTTGATATAAAAAGCAGACCTTGGTATGAAAAAGCCGTAGAGGAAGAGGATGTATATTTTACGGAGCCATATATGGATGAAGTCTTTGGAAAAATGATCTTAAGTGCTATGAAACCAATTAAGGAAGGTAATAACACGGTTGGTATCATTGCGATAGACTTATTTTTAGATGAATTACCCCAATTAATGCAATCCTATAAGATGGGGGAAAATGGATATTCATTTTTACTATCGAACGATGGGACTATTTTATATCATCCAAACAGTGAGTTAATACTGGAACAAAAACTTCAATCACTTTCTGGGGAAATAGGAAATGTCGGTAAGAAAATGGTGAGCGGTGAAAAGGGACTAAAATTAACGCAAGTAAATGAAGGCTTAGAATATATCGGTTTTTCACCAGTCCCAACAACCGATTGGTCAGTTGGAACATCAATACCACAAGAAGAAGCATTAAGTAGTCTTAAAACTTTTACATTAATGATGGGTTTATATTTTGGTATTGCTTGTCTCATTCTTATTGTCTTAGTATTCTTCCTATTAAAAGGTATGTTAAAAGGAATTCCACTTGTTACTAAGGTAATGGAGCAACTAGCTGCAGGTAATTTAAGCCAGCAAGAGATACAATCAAAATCTAAAGATGAAATAGGTCAGTTAGTTACATCTACAAACCAATTGAATCAAAACTTGCGAGCTATAGTAAGTCAAATTAATACCGTTTCTGAAACAGTGAGTAGTCAAAGTGAAGAGTTGACTCAATCGGCAAACGAAGTGAAAATGGGAGCAGAACAAGTGGCGATTACCATGCAAGAATTAGCGTCCGGTTCTGAAACGCAAGCTAATAGTGCGAGTGATTTATCATTTGGTATGAATAGTTTTGCAGAAAAGGTTCAAGAAGCAAATGAAAATAGTTATCGCATTGAAACAAATTCAAAAGTAGTTTTAAATATGACAAAAGATGGATCTGAGTTAATGAAGAATTCAATTGCTCAAATGGACAAAATAGATAAAATAGTGCGAGACTCAGTCCAGAAGGTTCAAGGACTGGACAAGCAATCACAGGAAATTTCGAATTTAGTAACCGTGATTAAGGATGTTTCTAATCAAACGAATCTTCTAGCTTTAAATGCTGCCATCGAAGCTGCAAGGGCTGGAGAACATGGAAAAGGATTTGCAGTAGTAGCCGATGAAGTAAGAAAACTTGCTGAACAAGTATCTGATTCTGTAACGAATATAACAGATATAGTAGGCAATATTCAAAAAGAATCTGGTCTTGTATCGGAATCGCTACAAGGTGGGTATGAAGAAGTAGAAAAAGGAAAAGCACAGGTTGAGTCCACTGGCGAGACTTTCAGTGGAATAAGTGAAGCTGTAACAGAGATGGTTAATAGTATTACAACTATTGCTGAGAACTTAACTGAAATTGCAGCAAATGCACAGGAGATGAATGGAGCAATTGAAGAAATTGCTTCTGTTTCGGAAGAATCCGCTGCTGGTGTTGAACAAACATCTGCATCTTCCCAGCAAATAAGCAGCATTATGGAAGAAGTGGCCGGAGGATCGGGTCAACTAGCAAAGTTAGCTGAAGAACTAAATGATTTAGTAAGGCATTTTAAGTTATAAACAATGGGTTTTATCCCGCGTTAACGGGCAGTAAGACTCCCACTTCAAGCTGTAAGAAAAACGAAAAGATAAGTGGGAGATCAACTGCCCGTAAAAGCCCGATTGAATGATCGCAGACTAAGTACGCAACATCGTGTTGCTCCTGCGCAAAGCTCGTTGCAAAATAAAAGAGCCTTTGCAACGTCTGTGTAACCCACATCGTGTGGGCCTCAACTAACAATCAGTGGAGGAAAGCAGACTAAATGCGCGACGTCCATGTCGAAACGTCCGCACTAGCACGTCCTGTGCATCGGAAAATCCCCCTTGATTGAAGTTTCACTTTATCCTAATGCTACAAATATTACTGAATAATAACGAGTGAATTAATGAAACAGACACATAAAATAATGTGTCTGTTTTTTAATTTAATGCCCATAGGGTAGGAGAGAAGGGTGTCTTTTTAAAAACTATAAGTAATCTATCAGATGATAAATTATAAAATATTCATTAATAATTGTTATATTCTTTTGATAATTTTTACTTTCTAGTTTTATTTGTAAAGTTAAAATGGACAAGTTTTTTCAAATTATTCAATGTGGAAAAACACTTAAAGTATCAGTGAGAACAAATACGCAAGCATAATTAATCTCTTTAGAATAGAGTTATTTAAGTGATATACATTATTTCATATATTGCAAAATTCTATAAATAAGTAATCGAAGCGACATTTTTTTTAATCGGAGAAACACAAAGTGGTAACAAAGCTTTGGTATATTCAATGCAGGCAGATGATGGTGCTGCCGGAAAATTTGAGTAATAATCTTACTCGGGCTGAGAAGAGGTGAAATGATAGATAACGGAATTTATGAAAAATCCATCCTATCAGTAGAAAAAATACGAATTAGGAGAGATCAAGTAATGAATAAAAAACAAATGGAATCGAAGAAAGCTAATAAAAATTTATCGAAGAAAGTAGCTCCACTGGTGATGTCAACATCTATGATGGCAGCAACTTTTTTAGCAGCTGGTGCTCCTATTTCTGCAGCAGAGCTTGATACAAAAGACGTTAATCCAGAAGTTATTGAACATGTGAAAAATCATGGTCAGGAAGTATCTGCATTAGCGAAAAGTTTATCAGGATCTCCTGAAAAAGGTGAACTAGTTAGCAAACTAGCTCGACTTCATTCCCAAACAACTAATGATAATCCAGATAATAAAGACAATATAGATGATACAAATAACGATGCAACACAAGAAGGCGAATTAAATGATGATGCAACAGCAGAAGAAACAGAAGCACCGACAGCTGAGGAAGGTCAAGAAGCAGTAGAAGAAGACAAAGCAACGGAAGAATCGGAAGAACCAACAGCTGAAGAAGGTCAAGTAACAGATGAAACAGAAGCAGTAGAGGAAGACAAAGCAACGGAAGAATCGGAAGCACCAACAGCTGAAGAAGGTCAAGAAGCAGATGAAAAAGAAGCGGTAGAAGAAGAAACAGCAACGGAAGAATCGGAAGAAGCGACAGCTGAAGAAGGTCAGGAAGCAGATGAAAAAGAAGCAGTAGAAGAAGACAAAGCAACGGAAGAATCGGAAGCACCAACAGCTGAAGAAGATCAAGTAACAGATGAAAAAGAAGCGGTAGAAGAAGACGAAGCAACGGAAGAATCGGAAGCACCAACAGCTGAAGAAGGTCAAGAAGCAGATGAAAAAGAAGCGGTAGAAGAAGACAAAGCAACGGAAGAATCGGAAGCGTCAACAGCTGAAGAAGATCAAATAACAGATGAAAAAGAAGCGGTAGAAGAAGGCGAAGCAGCTGAAGAATCGGAAGCACCAACAGCTGAAGAAGATCAAGTAACAGATGAAAAAGAAGCGGTAGAAGAAGACAAAGCAACGGAAGAATCAGAAGCACCGACAGCCGATGGGGATCAAGCAACTGAAGAGCCTGAAGCTCCAAATGCTGAAGAAGAGCAAGTAGATGATTCTAGTGCCTGGGTAGATAAAGCTTACCAATTTATCGGTGATGGCTACCACAGTGTCATTGGATATTATCAAACTCTTATTGAACAAAAATTAGCTCAAACAGGTGAAGAATCCGAAAACGTGGAAGCTATTGATGTAGTATCTGATGTAGGTGAAACAGATACACCAACTTTAGAGGCAGATACATCTCAAGACGTCTCTGTTGATATTGAAAACACAGACTTAACAAATGATGCTGACGTTAATCTAGAAAACCCAGTAAGTGTAGAAAATGAAGAGCAAGCATCTGATGTAGAAACACAAGAGCAAGAAACTGTAGAATCAGTGGAGAATATAGTATCAGATGTTGAAAATCCGGTACAAGCAATAAATGAAGAAGAAAATGTGGCTACTGAAACAGAACAAGTGAGTCAAAGTGAAGTAGAAAAAGAGTCCGACCAAACCTCTTTAAAGGATAAAATGGTCGTGTACTATCAAGACCTAGTAGCTTCATTTTCTAACTTTATGAACTTCTTAAAATAAGAATGACTCTAGCATCATTGATCGCAATCTAATGAATTCGAACTGAATAAAAGGGAGGGGAATGAATAAAGAAGAATATTCATTTCCCTCTTTTTTATATAAAAAAGGGTTTATGTATGGTAAAAGTGAATTGCCGATTTAATGAAACAATAGGATAATCTAAAGGCTTCTCATTTGTTGTGTATTCTTTTGAGATGTTTTTTCATTTATTTGTTCAATTGGAGATGAACATTCTTAGTGATTCATTGTAATGCCTTGTCCGTCTAGAACTAGTCCGAATACCAACTGAATTTTCTAGAAAAGTGGAACCTTTGAAAAGATGCCTATTATATTATAGCCAATCCTCCATTACCCTAAAGCTTCTACTACTTCCCTTGGTTTATATTTAAAGCCACTTACCATAAGACTATGCAATTAAGAGACGATATTTATTTCATAGATTGCCTATCAACTTCCATAAAACACCTATTTATCTTTAGTAACAACGCATATTTCTTAAACAGAAGTTCTTCTACCTAATTATTATTATATTTATAATAATAATTATTTAGATTCATTTTAATCATTTATTTTGCAATTCAATGCTTTTATCAGTGTTTTTATAGCGTTTTCAGGACTTTAGAATCGTTACTAATATAGTGTTTTTTGTTATGAATCTGTAATTTACTGTTAATGCTAGTGTAATAGTTTTCCTCTATACTGAGACGCGGAATAGTTAGCAAGGGAGAGAAAAAGTTGAAAAAATAATTATTAATAGAATAATAATTGAAGAGTAGATTGTAAGGGAGAATTTAGGATGATAAAACGAATTAGTGCAATTATTTTAACAGCAACGATTTCTATGTCTTCGTTAGTGAATCCTGCTAATGCAATGAATGGAGAATCAGAAGGAGGAGTCAACCCTTGGATGAACACCAAGTTGTCTGCTGAAGAGCGTACCGAGCTGCTTTTGGATGAGATGACGATGGAACAGAAAATCCAACAAATCGCCATATCGCGCTTCAATGAAAACGACACTGGAGAGACGGTTGTGATTAAAAAGGGTGGTACTAGTAAGTATCAGAACGGTGAATTCGCGCCCGAGGGTACCTTGCCTGGTTGTGAATGGCAGGACACCGGCCGTCAGATTCATGGGATTGAGGAATTAGGCATTCCAACAGTCCGTATGACTAACGGTGGTACGGGTGTAAAAGGTGGATCATGTGGCAATGACCCAGAAGCGACGGGACTACCGTCTACCCCAGCTCTGGCTGCGACTTTCGACCGCGAGCTGAACTATGATGCTGGACGGATTCTCGGTGAAGAGACCCGTGCTTTCGCACATCACGTGCTGCTTGGACCAGGCATGAACTTAATACGTCACCCGTACGGTGGTCGGAACTATGAATACTTCAGTGAGGACCCATATTTGACGGGTATACTGGCTGCTGAACAAGTAAAAGGCATCCAGGATCAAGGGGTCCAAGCGCAACTTAAGCACTTGGCCGGCAACGAGCAAGAAACAGAGAGATGGACGATGGGTGTCCAAGTTCCTTCACAGGCTATGAACGAGCTTTATATGCTGCCTTTTGAAATGACTGTCAAGGATGCTAACCCAGCCTCCGTGATGTGTTCATTCCCAGACGTTAACGGTACTTATGCTTGTGATAGCTCTGAATTGCTACAAGATGCACTACGTGATAACTGGGGCTTTGACGGGTATGTCATGAGTGACCGTCGTGCAATTCATGACACGGTTGCTGCCATTAAGGCGGGCACGAATGTTGAGTTAGACTGGGCACCTCAGTACTACACGGAGGAGATCATTCAGGATGCTCTTGATTCAGGGAAAGTGACAGAGGAAGAAATCGACAATCTTCTTCGTCCACGCTACATCAAAATGATTGAATTCGGCCATATGGATGAGCCTTACGACGAGTTCCTGCCTGAGATCGTCGATCCAATTGCTAATGGTGCTAGCGCACGAAAGATGGCCGAGGAAGGCGCAGTGCTTTTAAAGAATGATAACGACTTCCTACCACTTAACGGTGAACCGAAGTCTATTGCACTAATCGGTGTTGAATGGTTTGCTGGTGAGGCAAAGATGTCCCCGCGCTCTATTCGAGACAATAATGAGAACGTAAATGCTCCTTATACGGTCACTCCGCAAGAAGGACTAGAAAATGTTATAGAGGAACTAGGCTATGACACTGAAGTAACATACAATGATGGCCGTGACCCGAAGGCTGCAGCTAAGCTTGCTGCTGAGTCTGACGTTGTGCTTCTTATGGTAGGCGACAACCCTCATGAGACTGTAGACCGTGATACCCTAGGATTCCCAGCTATCGACCTTGATGCAAACAAGGATAAAGAGGATTGGGTGGAACAGGAGCCACTAATTGATGCAGTCTTGGAGGCAAATGCGGAGAATACGGCTGTGGTATTGAAGACTTCTGGTACGGTTCTAATGCCGTGGTTGGATAAAGTGCCTGCTGTCCTAGAGGCTTGGTTCCCAGGAATGGAGGATGGCAATGCTGTGGCCAACTTGCTTTACGGAAAAGTCAATCCTTCCGGTAAGCTGCCTATGACATTCGGTGCAACTGAGCGTGAAGCTGCCTTCGCAACAGAGGAACAATTCCCTGGAACGCGTCAAGATACTGGCAAGGTAGGTGGACCAGGCCCATATGGTGATGGTTCCGACCAATTAATCGCCAAGTATACGGAAGGTCTAGAAATGGGCTACCGTTGGTATGAAGCAAACGATGTGAAGCCAGTCTTCCCATTCGGGTACGGTTTATCGTATACGACTTTCGAGTATGATGACTTGAAGGTTAAGAAGATTCGTAGTAAAGCAAATTCAAAAGACAAAGGAAATAACAGCTCATTGTCCGGTATTGACGTATCCTTCACTATCAAGAACACTGGTGATGTTGCCGGAAAAGAAGCGACACAGGTTTATCTGACACTGCCAGACGAGGCAGGACAGCCAACCAAACGTCTAGTTAACTTCGAGAAAGTTGATCTTGAGCCTGGTGAGAGCAAACGTGTTACTGTGCGCATTAACCAGACTGACTCCAACCACCCGTTCTCTTACTTTATTCCGGAAGAACCGGACAATCTAGCGAACTGGGCTGATGGCGAGTGGACAACTGTTGATGGCAAATATCGCGTGCATGTCGGTGGTTCTTCGGCAGATACTCCTTTGGTAAAAGACATCCCGTTGAACTTCAAACTTAACAAAGACAACGGCAACAAAGGTAACAATGGTAAGGGGAACTCTAAGAAGTAGACCCTTGGCTATGGGATTATGTTAGAGGATTCCAAAAGCGGTGAGCGCTAGCGCTCACCGCTTTTCTCGTCGCATTCCCTGAAAAGAGGGATGAAAAGTGTTCAGAAAGGACGTGAGAAATCTGATGAAGGAAATTGTTCGAAATGGCCGGCGGGTACTGGTGCATACATGGTGGATGGTCCTTAGTCTGGTGTTTCTTTTGACTGCATGCACAGTTGAGGAATCCAACGGGCCGAATAAGAGCGAGGAAGCTGTAGAACCAGTACCGTCAGAGAGTGATGAAGCGGTGAAGCCTACACCGATCAAGAAAGGTGACTGGCAGCTTCCTGGCCTAGTGGATCGGTCTGGAAAGCCAATTGAGGTGGAGACGCCAGGTCCAGTAACGGGTAAGCACCTTGATGTTACGGATTTCGGGGCAGACCCAAATCCGGACTCACATGACGACGCCGCAGCCATCCGGAAGGCCTTAGACGCAGCGGAACCCGGTGACGAAGTCTTGCTACCAGCAGGCACGTATGATTTACGCTCAACTGACCCGAATGACGAGTCTGCGAACATTGTGTTGCGTAGTGGCGTAGATTTACGCGGCGAGGGCCAGGAGAAGACCATACTGCTGACCTCGCTTGACGGAGAGGAGGATAGCCGAGTGATCCGGGGTTCGGGCGTTCACGATATTCTCGTCGCTGATTTTACTATCACCTCCCGTTATGAGGGGCCACTTGGTGACGATCCCGATGACGGCAATTCGGGTGGAGGTCCGATGTACGGGATTCACTTAGGAGCAAAAGAAGGGCAAGCCAGCACTCAAATCATGGTGGAGAATCTGAGCATTCGCAGGTTCGAGCGCCATGGTATTTCGGTCAAGGCCAGCCGTGAAGTGACTATTTCTGGAAATCACATTAGTGAGGCAACTGCTATCGGTCCAGGCGGACAGGGCTACGGCATCGCTATCGAGGGCTCAAGAGACCAACATGACCCAGATGCCGCCAACGATTCTCGGCACAATGTGGTGATCGGTAATACCTTCGATGGCAAGCATCTAAGGCACTCCATTCTGCTTCAGTTTCCCACGCATAACAATCTTGTAGCGGATAACACCATCGTCGGCAGTCACCTCGACGCTATTGACCTGCACGGGGAAGGCGAATACCTGAATGAAGTTCGTCATAACACCGTCGTTGGCAGTCAGCGGGCAGGCATTGCGCTGGGCAATTCTGGAGGGGCCAAGAACAAACACGACGCCTCCGGGTCTGGGAACTGGGTGCACTCCAACAACTTGATCGGAAACCGTCAAGGCGTCCTCGTTATATTAGGAACTCCCGATACTCTCATAAAGAACAACTGGATCACCGCCGGGGAGAATTCTAAGGTTGGAATCGAGGTCCATAATGGTCCTGGCACGGAACTGTACGGAAACCACATCACTGGAGGGACTGACGGGTTCTGGGCCATTCAACTCACTGAGGATCGCGGTTCTGAGGGGCGTGGAAAAGGAATCCCTTCTGATATCAGGATCGAGTTCAATGTTATTCGACAAGCTACTAACGGCATCAGGATTGATGCGGGAGAGAATCTCAAATTGCTGAAAAATTCCCTCAATGGCATTGATGGAACTAAGCTGAGAGTGGCCGATGGAATCGACGGTGTGAAAGTTGAGTAACTGATTATTTTAGTTTAATTTCTATCATTAACCCAGCCTTCATATTAAAAGAGGGCTGGGTCCACTTAATATTGTCTTCTTCCTTTAAAATCTGCCGAAAAAACAAAGTGAATGGGGTAATTTGTGGGCATATTAATAATATCCAGTGTATAAATATCTATTGAAATTGAAAGCGTTTTATATTTAACTTTTTGAATAAACCCTTGATTGTAAAGTTTCACCCTGTTAAAATCAAATTATTATTTTTTTCAAACATATTGTTTGAATGAACTTTCTTTAATAATTATTCATTTGATATAAAAATACATTCACAATAGGAGTTAAGATATATGGTAAAGTACACAGATCTAAATGTACCACTTAGGACTATAATGACACCTGGACCAGTAGAGGTTGATCCAAGAGTATTGAGGGCGATGACTACCCCGATCTTGGGACAATTTGATCCTGCATTTACAAATATCATGAATGAAACAATGGAAATGCTCCGGGCTGTGTTTCAAACAGACAATCAATGGGCTTTCCCAGTTGATGGCACTTCCAGAGCAGGTCTGGAAGCTGTCTTGTGTAGTATGATTGAACCTGGCGATAAGGTTTTGGTTCCAATATACGGACGATTTGGTTATTTGTTAACTGAAATCTGCCAGCGCTATGGAGCAGAGGTTACGACAATGGAAGTTCCTTGGGGTGAGGTTTTTGATCCTGAAGTAGTCATCAAAAAAATTCACGAAGTCTCTCCAAAGATTGTTGCCATTGTTCATGCTGAAACTTCCACTAGCTGCATGCAGCCATTAAAGGAAATCGGTGAGGCTTGCAGAAATGCAGATGTTCTGTTAGTTGTTGATGCCGTAGCATCTTTAGGTGGAGTTGACCTAAAAGTGGACGAACTCAAACTTGATGCAGTTATTGGCGGTACACAAAAATGTTTATCTGTTCCATCTGGATTAGCCCCGGTTACTTATAACAAACGGGTTGAAGAAGTGATCAATAAAAGAAAGAGTATTGAGTTAGGCTTAAAAACATCTCAGAGCGAGTTTTCGAATAATCGAATTATGAGTAATTATTTTGATTTAGCACAGCTTCAGGATTATTGGAGTCCTGTCCGTCTTAACCATCACACGGAAGCGACAAGTATGCAATATGCTTTACGAGAAGGGCTTCGTATTATTCTGGAAGAAGGACTTGAAAACCGATTTGCTCGTCATAAGTTAAATGAACAAGCGTTAGTTGCGGGTATTAAAGCGATGGGATTAGATATATTTGGTGATGAAAAGCACAAACTGCCTGTTGTTACTGCAATTGAAATACCAGTAGGGATTGATGGCGAAGAGGTACGTGCTATGATGTTAGAAGATTTTGAAGTGGAAATTGCCAGTTCTTTTGGTCCTCTTCACGGTAAGATTTGGAGAATAGGAGCGATGGGATATAGTTCTCGTAAGAAAAATATTCTTCATGTTCTTTCAGCCTTAGAAGGGACGCTTATACGTAAAGGCTTTAATGTGAATAGAGGCGAAAGTTTACAAGCTGCATTAAACGTATATGATGAATACAAAAAGACAGGCTTTGAAACTGTAGAAGCAGATAAAATAATCATTCCAAGCATGTAATTAGCTGGATTTTATAAATAGGGTATTTACAAAGGATTAGTAAAGATATAACCACTTCTCCATATTAGAGAGGTGGTTATTTTTTATGCTTTCGAAATTTGTGAACAACGAAAGAGGATGCTCCGCTCTAATTGAGTGGAGCATCCTCTCTGATTTTGGGTCAATTGTCTTTTTGAAGATGCTTTTTGAGAAACTGAATAACATCATCAAAAGCATTTTGTACAGTCCCATTTTGCCAATCATCATCAAATACATGTTTGCCGTTTGGAATAGTGATCAATTGGTTTTCTACTCCCGCTTTCGTTAATGCTTCCGACATGGATACCGATTGTTCGTATGGAACGTCTTCATCTATTGTTCCGTGTAATAAAAGGGTTGGTGGATAATCCGAATCTAAAGTATATAATGGACAAAATGATCGAAGCTCATTTATGTCCATGTCGCTTATTTTTTTAATCCAATCGCCGTTTTGTCTTGCATACATATAGATAGCATAACGTTTTTGGATCGGTCCAACGGTAATCACTTCATTGGATACGAGCATGTCGGCAAGTTCTTTCGGTACAGCTGTCATTTTTTGATAATGAGGGCTAGGTTTTAGAGCCCAATCTGCAGTAATATCACCGTAACCATAGAACGAGACAATTGCTTGTGGTTTTATATCAAACGTTCCAGATAAAAGGGCAAGATAGCCACCTGCTGAACCGCCAATCACCGCAATTTTTTCTGGGTTATAGTCAAACTGTTTTGTCCCTTCATTTTTTAGCCAGGAAAGTGCATCTGCAATATCTGTTGCTATATCAGGAACTTTTGTTTCAGGTGCAAGACGATAATCGATCGAAAATACATTAAATCCTGCCTGCAAATAAAATTCAACTTGTTCTTCTTTCATATCTTCTTTGGATCCCCAAAATAGACCACCACCATGAATATAAACAATGATAGGTGCAAACTGTATAGAAGCGGGATAAAAATCTGCTTTTATTTCAAATTGTTCTTCTTTTTTATAAACGACAGTTGTTTTCATTGTAGTAACACACACTTTCTATAGAATAGTTTTTGTTAGTCAATTTAATGATTCAATATGAAATTATATCATAAAAGTAAATTATCCTCGTTGAAAAACGCTTGCTAGATGCTTCCCCATCTATAAAAAGAGTGTATTAGGGAATAACTAATTGTTAGGAAATGATCGTTCACATATTGCGAAATTTTAAAGAGGTGTTTTTTAGAATGGCCAAAATTTTAGTTGCAGGAGAAATTCCGCAAAAGGGATTGGACTTACTAGTAGAAAAGCATGAGGTAGAGGTGCACCCGAGTGAAACGTTAATTTCTGAACATATTTATGATAAAGATGCCCTCTTAAGTTTATTATCAACACCTATTACAAAAGATATTATCGATTTAGCTCCAAACTTAAAAATTATCGCAAATTATGGTTTGGGCTTAATGATGTGGATTTTATTAAATAACGAGGATTCCCCGTTATGTAGTAAACGGAATTATTTAAAATAGATCCAAACATCGGGAGAAACAAATTTAGTTTATGTCCAATTAAAATAGATGATGAAATGTCCTAATCGAGGGAGGAACTGTAATGACGTATGATCTAATTATTAAAAATGGCAATGTTGTTTTTCGAGATGGTGTCCGCCAAGTGGATATCGGAGTGAAGAATGAAAAAATTTCTTGTATAGCTGAAGAAATTACAGATGAAACAAAAGAAGTTATTGATGCGAGTGGGCAATATGTGATGCCTGGTATGGTCGACACGCACGTTCATATTAGTGAACCTGGTCGAACTGAGTGGGAAGGATTTGAAACAGGATCAAAAGCGATGGCTGCTGGAGGTACGACGAGCTATGTAGAAATGCCACTAAATGCATTACCGGCAACTATTAATAAAGAAGCGCTCGATCTTAAACTGGATGCTGCGCTCGATCAGAACTATGTTGACTATGGCTTCTACGGCGGACTTGTACCCGAAAATCTAGATAAGCTAGAAGAATTAGCAGATGCAGGTGTTCTGGCGTTTAAATGCTTCCTTTCCGATATTACAAGTGATATTCCTGGGGATTTTACGAATGTCGATGATTATACGATGTACAAGGGAATGCAAAAAATAGCAGAATTAGGTGGGATTCTATGTATCCATGCTGAAAACCCATCAGTTACATCTAAGCTTACGGCAGAAATGATTAGAGAAGGGCGAACCTCTGCAGCCGAATATGTTGATTCACGACCAATTTTCACGGAAGTGGATGCGGTTCAGCGTGCCGTTTTGTTTGCAAAAGAAACAGGATGTAAATTACACTTAGTACACATTAGTACATCAGAAGCTGTTCAAGTAATATTAAGAGCGCGTTCGGAAGGGTTAGATGTAACGCTGGAATCTTGCCCTCATTATTTTGCTATGACTGCTGAACAAGTAGCGGAAATTGGTTCAGAAGCAAAATGCCAGCCGCCGATCCGAAAGGCAAAAGACCAAGCGAAGTTATGGGACGAGTTATTGAATGGTAACATTGACTGGATAACCTCTGACCATTCACCGTGTACGGAAGATTTAAAGCAAGGGAACATTTTTGAAGCATGGGGCGGTATTAGTGGCGTTCAAAATAATGTGGATTTAATGTTTGATTTAGCTGTAAAACAACGTGGTTTAGCAATAGAAAAGTTTGTCGATTTGATCGCATTTAACCCTGCCAAACGTTTTAATTTGCCCTATAAAGGGGAAATAGCTATTTATAAAGACGCAGACATTATTTTATTAGATCCCAATCAATCCTATGTTGTGAAAAGAGAAGAACTATATTACAAAAACAAACACAGTGCCTATGTGGGCAGAAAAATTAACTGTCGTATAACAAAAACGATTGTTCGCGGAAATGTTGTTTTCGATTTACAAAAAGGAATAGTAGGGGAACCAATCGGAAAATTATTGTCTGCTGTAAAGTAAAATTGTCTTTTGGACTTTTAATAAAGGGAGCGATAATCATGGCAAATTACGATTTAATCATAAGAAACGGGCATATTGTCACCTCGGAGTCAGTTGCCAAAGGGGATATTGCGATTAAGGACGGCAAGATTGCCGAAGTAGCGATAAATGAAGAAATTAGTGCAAAGGGTGCCAATGAAATAAACGCAGAAGGTCTTCATGTATTCCCGGGTCTTATAGATTCTCATGTACATTTCAATGAACCTGGAAGAACGGAATGGGAAGGTGTCGAAACAGGCAGTAAAAGCTTGGCCGTAGGCGGAGTAACGTCCTATTGTGATATGCCTTTAAACAGTACCCCACCAACAATTAACAAAGAAAATTTAGAGTTAAAAAGAAAGCTTTCCGAAGAAAAATCGGTTATCAATCCGAATTACTGGGGCGGGCTAGTACCGGAAAATATTGATAATTTAAGGGAGCTTTATGACAATGGTGTCGTTGCCTTTAAAGCATTTATGTCGCCAAGTGGTATAAATGATTTCCATCATGCAGACGATGAAACGCTCTATAAAGGAATGGAGGAAATCGCCTCTATTGGTTCACTACTTGGTGTTCATGCGGAAAGTACAGTAATTTGTGAACAGCTGGCTACAAAGAAGCTTCAAGAAGGAAAAACATCTGCACGTGACTTTGTTGAATCAAGACCAATTATTTCAGAGATAGAAGCTGTGCGAAGAATTATTTCTTATGCTGAAGCAACGGGATGTAAACTCCATATCGTCCATGCAAGTAGCAGAAAAGTAGTTCAAGTTGTCGAAGAAGCAAAACGTAGAGGCGTAGATGTGACAGTAGAAACATGTGGACATTATTTATCATTAACTGTGAAAGACTTAGAAGAAAAAGGAGGCTTGGCAAAATGCGCTCCTCCTTTGCGAGATGAAGAGGAGCTAGAGGATTTATGGGTAGCGGTTGCTAATGGGGAGATTGATGTGATTTCCTCTGACCATTCTCCAGCGCCTGCTTCCATGAAGACAATTACGGATAATTATTTCGAAGGCTGGGGAGGCATCTCTGGGGCACAATCTACATTTAATATTATGCTGACAGAAGGCTATGCAAAGCGGAACTTACCTTTAGAAAAGATCGTAGAGTTAATGGGAACCAATCCTGCGAAAATCTTTGGTCTAACCAATAAAGGTGATATTGCAGTTGGTTATGACGCGGATTTTGCGATTGTTAATCTAGAGGAGAGCTTTAGATTAGAAAACGAAGATTTGTTCTATCGTCATAAGCATTCGCCATACGTGGGAATGACGTTTAAAGGGAAAGTTAAGAAGACTATTGTAAACGGTGAGGTAGTTTTTGAAAACGGTAACTTTCCAAAAGTGTAATATAACTTATATAATATAAGAAAAAAGCAATAACGGATTACAAAAGGGCTGAGGCATTTCTCTGCCCTTTTGTTCGAGTAGAAAGGAGGGAGTTATGTGGAATTTCGTGTGAAAGATGTTTTGAATTTATCATCCCTCAAAGAGTCAGTTGTTTTAAGCGGGGAGCAATATTTGCATAAAGTTGTAAAAGGTTCTACTATAATGGAAGCTCCAGATATTACTGACTGGTTAAAAGGTGGAGAACTCATATTGACCAGTTTGTACCCAATCCGTTTTTTTAACGAGCAGGAGCAAAAGCAGTTTATTGCGAAGTTAGCTGAAAAAGAAGTTAGTGCATTAGTGATTAAAAATCATCGATTTGTAAAAGAAATTCCCCAGTCCATCATTGATGAAGCGGAAAAGTGTAAACTACCAATCATTCAAATTCCTAAAGAAGTTCCTTATGTAGATGTTCTGTATCCTGTAATGGAAGAAATTTTGAATACGCAAGTAAAAAAGCTACAGTACTATAAAGAAATCCATGACCAATTTACAGCTTTATCATTGGCAGATGAAAGCCAAGAAAAAATAATTGAGACATTAGAGAACTTAATAGGAAATCCTGTTGCCTTATTTGATCGAAATTTCTTTTGCATAGCTACCACACTCCCTGGTTTAACTGATTTCAAAATTGTAGAAAAAAATTATTACTTTGACGAAACAGAAAAGATGAAATTTCCACATTACCGTCAAATCGTTAGATATACGGAACAAAAAGAGAAAATTGGACATCAAATAGTCGTTCCAATTGAAACGATAAACCATATAAAAACTTATCTATTAATAGGTGAAATGAATAAACCTTTAGAAGAGCTTGATTTTATTGCGATTGAAAATGCTGCAACCTCCCTTTCGCTAGAACTAGTTAAAAAATTTGCTGTAGCAGAAGTTGATAAACGATTTAAAAATGACTTACTGGAACAACTAATCGAAGGAAAACTACCTTCTAATATTCTTTATCAAGATGCCAATTTAATTGGTTGGGATATAGAAGGAGCATTTGCAGTTGTTTTATTCAAGATAAGCAAAAAGAATGAACTGATCTCCTCGAAGCAAGTGAAACGAGGAATTTCCAATGGCAATGAAGAGATATTGCTTCATGAGGCTATTCATCAGTATTTACCAAATATGATTATGGGCAGTAAAAGCGGTTTAAAAGTAGTGCTTTGGAAAGTTAATATTGAAGACCCAGAGTGGTTGGTCAAAATTAAAGTAAAAGTAACAAGTATATTAGATTTGGTAAAAAAGCAAGCTAACGAAATAATTATTCAAGTGGGGATAGGGACGCTATCAGAAAATATAAATAGCATTTCTGAAAGTTACATAAAGGCCCAGGATGCCTTGGAATTTGGAGAGGTTTTAAATGGTAGGGAATTCGTAACTTCTTATTCTGAACTTGGGGTCTTTAGGATGTTAGGTAAGTTTACTAATTCTGAAGAGTTAAAGACATTTATACCCCCATCTTTACAAATGTTGCTAAACTATCAACAGGCAAACAAAACAGATTTGCTAACTACATTAAAAGTTTTTTTACAATGCAATCAAAATGCAACAAAAGCATCCCAGCTTCTTTTTATCCACCATAAAACAGCTGTCTATCGTATTGAACGCATCAAAGAAATAACGGGGATGAATTTTGAAGATGCCGAAGAAATGTTGTTAGTTCAAATTGGATTAAAGATTATTGAACTTCTTGAACGAGAAAAGATCCAAAAATATTAAGTTTTACCAAAGAAAAGAGTAGGAGTGTTAGAGAATTATGAGAAAGACATATCGTGCAAAAAATGTAACAGCATCAGGACCATATTCACATGCAGTAGAAGCGGATAATTTCCTCTTTTTATCTGGCCAGACGGCAATGAATGCGGAGACAGTAGAAAATTTACAAGGAAATATAGCAGAACAAACCAAACAATGCTTCACGAATTTATCTGAAGTGTTAGAAGCGGCAAATCTGACATTTGATAATGTAGTGAAAGTAAATGTATATCTAACGGATATGAATAATTTTTCCGCTATGAATGAGGTTTATAAAACATACTTCCAGGAACCATACCCAGCCAGAACTTGTGTGGCAGTTTTAGCATTACCACTAGGAGCGGAAGTAGAAATTGAAATGGTTGCTAAGAGAAACGTATAATGATTTAAGAGAAAGCGAGCCTAGCTTCCTATCCCAAAGCACTGGAAAAAATTCCAGTGCTTTTTCTTTACTTAATAACATAAAACACTTAGATAGCCACATAATATTTACAACTAATGTGAGAAGTAGTGTTTTGTATGTTAACTGTGGGGTATAAACATACTACGTAGTAAGTTTACCTTTTTATATCTGCTAGGATTAGAATGAGTCATTAGTTCTAATTATTGTCGGAAAATTGTCATTAAACTTTCATAAAAATGTAATTGGTTATAAAACCCTCAATTTCAATAATTATGTTTTATTGTCTATTTAATCATAGAATTTTTTTGTTCATTGTGTACAAATGACTATACAAAGGAGCTACTATATCCATAAATGTTATGCAGTGTATATAGTGAGGGTTTGTACATTTTGTTTAATAGACATAAAGACCTCTGGGCTAAAGCTATGTATAATAAATCTTGTTCATCGTGAAACCGTTTTCGAGAGGATAGTAAAGTTAATCTAATGTGACTCGGAATTATTTTACTAATTAAAGTGAACTGCTTTTTATGGAGAGAAAATTACCATTCCAAATGCAAACACTACGTATAGTGTAATAATTATATAGCAACAGGTTAAACTATTATTTATCGTCAAAAATAAACGTAGCTTTAAATACATCAGTCGATAAAAAAAGGAGTATGACAAATGTCTACAGCAAATGAAAGTTTCGATGCAAAAGAAACACAAATTGAACATGCCACAGGATTAGATAAATCACTACATCCAAATTCCGAAAAGGATAGAACCGTTAAGCCGAGAGACTATATTTTCATGTGGATGGGCGATGGGGTTAACATAGGGAATATGACGTTAGGAGCCAGTGTAATTATAGCGGGTGTAGCAACGCTAAACATCTTCCAAACAATGTTGGCAGCTCTAATCTCCATTGGGATCATATCCACTATTTTCGCATTAAATGACCGACTAGGCTATAAAACAGGTATACCATACGTTGTACAGCTTAGAATGTCTTTCGGTACAAAGGGAACAGTTATTTCGTCATTACTACGCGGTATACCTGCTATTGTTTGGTATGGTATTCAAAGCTGGATTGGCGGTACTGCACTTAATGAATTTTTAAAGATTATTACGAATGGATCTTTTAATAATATTGTTATTTGTTTTGTAGGTCTTCAATTATTCCAGATTGTTATATCACTATTTGGCTTCCATGCGATTAAATGGGTAGAGACGGTTGCGTCAATCATTTTCATGATAGGACTTATTTATGTTTTTGGAATCCTTGTAACATCATACGGCACTGAGATTACTCAAACTTGGGTACAAGCAGAAGGGTCATGGGGAATACATTTCTTTGCACTAATTATGGTCTTTTTAGGAAATTATGCAGGGATTTTTGTAAGTGCTGCAGACTATTCTAGAGAGTTGAAAACGGGTATAAGCGATAAAAAACGTGGAGCATTATACTTTGTTCCAATCACTATTTCATATGGTTTTGTTATTGTTATTGGTGCTATGTTAGCTTCTGCGACAGGTGTAACAAATCCTGCGATAGCACTTCCAATGGTAATCGATAATCCATATATTTCTGCAGGTGTATCACTATTTATCGTTATTACTGTAATTGCGACAAATATGGTAGCGAACGTTGTTCCACCAGCGTATGTAATTACATTACTAACAAAATTAAAATACAAAATTTCTGTAACGATTACAGGATTGCTTGCTCTATGCGCATTCCCTTGGTTACTAATTCAAGAGTCATCAGCAGCAGGTCTAAATATGTTCGTTCTTATCTACTCTGCATTTTTAGGGCCTGTTATCTCAATCCTGTTGGTTGAATATTATATTTTAAGAAAACAGAGAGTAGATACTGGTGAGTTGTACAATGAAACAGGTTCTTATGCTGGATACAATCCAGCAGGTTTGCTTGCGATGTTTATCGGAGCTGCCGCAGCGTTTGTTGAAGTGGAGCTTGCATGGATAATTGGTGTTGTGGTAGCAGGAATAGCATACTATCTTCTATCGAAATATGCCTTTAAAGGTTCAAGTTTCAAAAAAGGAACAATTTTCGAGAAATAACTTTTTTCTGAAAATACCTTGTGGGAAATTTATTTCCACAGGGTATTTTTGTTGTTCATTTTGTATAATGGTTTGTTTAAGATGAACATAATACTTTCCTTCCTTATTTACAATGAATAATAAAAGTTGGTGCTTTTGGTTAACTGACCTAAAGAAGTATAACTAATTTTTTTGTATACTAATGTAGTTCACTGTTATAGTAATTAATCTTAGAGGATTAATACAGTTTTATTCATAGCTGATGAGCACTAGTGGCATTGTAATAAGGAGGAAGTCTTTTTGAAACATTTTAATAGAGAGAAAGCGATAGCTGCCGGCTATAGTAATGATGTTTTACCCACTAAAGAAGTGGATCGAAATTGGGGCATAGGAAATTTTTTCACTGTTTGGATGGGTTCTGTTCATAACATTCCAAACTATATTGCCATTGGTGGTCTTTTTGCTTTAGGGATGTCGGTAGGTCAAGTTTTTGTAGCTATTATGGTTGCTTCTGTCATCATTGCATTGATGCTAGTCCTTAACGGTCATGCAGGATCAAAATATGGAATAGCGTTTGCTATGCTGTTGCGTTTATCATATGGACCAAAAGGAGCAATGATCCCTGGAGTATTAAGGGGAGTTATTTCAGCGATTATGTGGTTCGGATTTCAAACGTTCGCTGGAAGCCAAGCACTATCAATTTTAATCGGAAAGCTTTGGCCGACATATTTAACGTTGGGTGGAGATTGGAGCTTTTTAGGATTATCATTGCCAGGATTGCTTTCGTTTTTAATCTTTTGGTTATTAAACGTTGCTTTGATATATGGAGGAATGGGGTTCTTGGGTAGATTTACCAATATTCTTTCTCCGCTTGTTTACATTGTTTTTGGAGGAATGGCGATTTGGGCTATTAACTTAGCGGGTGGAATTGGCCCTATTATGGCTCATACTGGCTCAGGGATCGAAGGAAATAAATTTATTATCTTTTTTGCTGCCCTAACAGCAATAGTTGCAGCATGGGCAGCGCCGATTGTAAATGTTTCCGATTTCACGAAATTAGCGAAATCTACAAAAATCCAAGCTGTCGGACAAACAGTTGGAGTTGTTGTGACATATCTTTTGTTTGCGATTGCGAGTATCGCGATTATTGTTGGATCAGAAATCGCTTTTGGAACACCGATATGGAACGTACTTGATGTTGTTGCTAGATTTGATGGGACGTTTGCAATCGCTATTTCCGTTCTTACTCTATGTTTAACAACATTGTCGGTTAACGTTACTGGAAATATCGTTCCTGCTGGTTATCAGTTAGCTTCTTTATTTCCTAAACGACTTACTTTCAAATCAGGAGCAATCATTGCAGCGGTCATTGGGATTCTTACAATGCCGTGGAAACTGATGGAAAGTGCAACAAGTGTGTTTACTTTCTTAAATATTGTTGGTGGGATATTAGCTCCGGTTACCGGTATTATGTTAGCTCAATATTTCATCTTATCCAAAAGAAATATTGATTTGGATGCATTATATGATGCCAAAAAGGGAAGGTACCATTATACAAAGGGTTTTAATGTAAATGCGATTTTAACAACGGTCATTGCAGGAGTCGTTTGTTTGATTGGCAATTTCGTTCCCTTTTTAAAACCACTTTACGATATGTCGTGGTTTGTAGGGATTCTTACAGCTTTTGTTCTTTACACAGTGCTTGAATTTAGGCATTTAAAAGGAAATTTGTTAGAAACAGCTCCGGAGTTACATAAGGAGAATAGTTAATAAAAGAAGTAACTAATCGAATGGTTAGTAAAAAATGGTGATTATAATATGAAAGCTGAGAGGGGAATTCAAATGAATTTTGATTTAGTTATTAAAGGCGGAAATGTTGTACTGCGTGATGGTGTTTACAAATTGGATATCGGGATTAAAGACGAAAAGATTTCTTGTATTGCTGAACATATCACAGATGATGCGAAAGAAGTAATTGATGCAGCTGGTCAATATGTTATGCCAGGAATGATCGATACGCATGTTCATATTAGCGAACCTGGACGTACAGAATGGGAAGGTTTTGAAACAGGATCTAAATCGTTAGCTGCTGGAGGGACGACTAGTTATGTGGAAATGCCGCTTAATGCACTTCCGGCGACAATCAATAAAGAGGCGTTAGATCTTAAGTTGGAAGCAGCAGTCAATCAAAACTATGTAGACTACGCCTTTTACGGTGGACTTGTACCTGAGAACCTGGACAAACTTAAAGAGTTATCTGATGCCGGTGTTCTAGCTTTTAAATGCTTCTTATCTGATATCACAAGTGATATTCCGGAAGATTTTGTAAATGTAGATGATTACACATTATACAAAGGGATGCAAAAGTTAGCTGAATTGGATCAAATCCTCTGTATCCATGCGGAAAACGCGTCCGTTACATCTGGGCTTGCCAAAGAATATGAAAGAGAAGGCAAAAACTCTGGAGTAGAATATGCGGAATCACGTCCTATTTTTACAGAAGTGGAAGCTGTTTCACGCGCAATACTTTTTGCGAAAGAAACTGGTTGTAAATTGCATCTTGTTCATATCAGCACTTCAGAGGCAATACAGACTATCTTGAAAGCACGTGCAGAAGGTGTAGATGTAACAGTTGAATCATGCCCTCATTATTTTGCTTTCACTGCCGATCAAGTGGATGAAATTGGACCAAGAGCAAAATGTCAACCTCCAATCAGAAAAGCTGAAGACCAAGCAAGATTATGGGATGAGCTTCTAAATGGGAATATTGACTGGTTAACGTCTGACCATTCACCTTGTACAGAGGACTTAAAACAAGGTAATATTTGGGAAGCTTGGGGTGGAATTAGCGGTGCGCAAAACAATGTCGATCTTATGTTTGACTTAGCTGTTAAACAGCGCGGATTAGCCGTTAATAAATTTGTTGACTTAATTGCAACAACTCCAGCTGAACGTTTCAATATTCCTCATAAAGGTGAAATTGCAGTTTCCAAAGATGCGGATATTATTTTAGTGGATCCTAACCAGTCGTATACAGTTAAAAGAGAAAACCTTTACTACAAAAACAAACATAGTGCATATGAAGGTAGAAAAATTGATTGTCGCGTAACAAAAACAATTGTTCGCGGAAATGTGGTATTTGATTTAGAAAATGGAATCGTAGGAGAACCAGTTGGAAAATTAATCTCTGCTAAATAAATGGTTTATTCAATCCCTTTGTCATTCTCGAATACGATTATGGCAAAGGGATATATACTTGGAGGAATGAAAGATGACTACATACGATTTAATTATTAAAAATGGGAAAATTGTTACAGCAGAATCCACTGTTCAAGGGGATATTGCGATTAAAGACGGGAAAATCCAAGAGGTTGGTCAATCTCTTGAAGGCACTGCGGATCGAGTAATCGATGCAGAAGGACTTCATGTTTTGCCAGGGTTAATTGATACGCATGTTCACTTCAATGAGCCTGGAAGAACTGAATGGGAAGGACTTGAAACAGGAAGCCGAAGCTTAGCTGCTGGTGGAGTTACAACCTTTTTCGATATGCCTTTAAATAGTACACCGCCAACAATCAACAAAAAAAACTTAGACTTAAAAAAGGCTTGTGCGGATGAAAAATCGATTGTAAATCCTCGTTACTGGGGCGGACTTGTTCCTGAAAATATTGCGGATTTAAAAGAACTACATGAGAATGGTGTTATCGGATTCAAAGCATTCATGTCACCGAGTGGTATCGCTGATTTCAATCATGTGGACGATGAAACGATTTTCAAAGGGATGAAAGAAATCGCTTCTCTTGGATCTCGTTTAGCAGTTCACGCTGAAAGTACAGTTATTTGTGATCAGCTTGCGGAAGAAAAGCAAAAACAAGGTAAAACGACTGCAAGAGATTTTGTTGAATCGAGACCGATTATTTCAGAAATTGAAGCTGTAAGAAGAATCATCTCTTACGCAGAAGCAACTGGCTGTAAAGTACATGTTGTCCATGCAAGTAGTAGAAAGGTCGTTGAAGTCATTCGAGCAGCGCAAGAGCGAGGCGTCGATATCACAGTTGAAACTTGCGCGCATTATTTAGCTTTAACTGTAAAAGATCTTGAAGAAAAAGGTGGATTGGCGAAATGCTGTCCTCCACTACGCGATGAAGATGAGGTTGAAGATTTATGGGCTGCAGTTGCAAATGGAGAGATTAATGTAATTGCCTCAGACCATTCACCAGCTCCTGCTTCTATGAAAACAATAACAGATAACTATTTCGAAGGTTGGGGCGGTATCTCCGGTGCTCAATCAACATTAAATGTTATGTTAACTGAAGGATATTTCAAACGTAACCTGCCTTTAGAGAAAATTGTAGCTTTAACAGCGACAAACCCTGCTAAATTATTTGAACTTGATGGCAAAGGGACAATTGCTAAAGGATACGATGCGGATATAACGCTTGTAAATTTAGAAGAAAGCTTTGAACTTAAGAACGAAGATTTATTCTATCGTCACCAACATTCACCTTATGTAGGTATGACGTTTAAAGGAAAAGTTAAATCCACAATTGTAGCTGGTGAAGTTGTATTTGAAAATGGAGAAATCACTGCTTCCAAAAAAGTGAATGCATAAATAGTGAAAATCCCAAACCTCTTCAGGTTTGGGATTTTTTACTGTCTAGCTTGAGATGCTTAAACTTTCTTAACTAAATGCTTCTTCCTCATCTAACAGAATAGAGCCGATGACGAGGGCTACGCGTATACGTAAAGAATCTGATGGATCGCGAAGAGAACAGTTTAACAGTTCCTCAGCTTTTTCTATTCGATATTTCACTGTATTTCGATGGACAAATAATTTTCGAGATGTTTCTGAAAACTCACATTGGGCATCTAAGTAAACTTGAATCGTTTTTACTAGTTCCTGATCTTCCTTTGTTTTTGGATAGGCCAAAGATTTTAATGTATTTTCATATAGGGCTTTTAAGTCTTTACGAGGAAGAGATTTTAACAATTCCTCTAAATCCCTTGTTTTGTAATATTTTATAAACCCTTTTAAATTTTGCTCATACCCGGTTAATATCGCTTCCACAGCTTCATAATAAGCAGTCGGTATCTCTTTGAGAGAAGGCACTGAGTGGCTTACTCCAAAGGAAAGAGTGAAATCGCCATTAAAGCTTGCTTGGACATTTTCTACGAATTGTGTAATTGTATTAATTTCTTCGTCGCCATATTTAGGGAATTGTAACATCATTGCGAAGTACTTCCCTTTTGTAAATAAAGTTGCTTCTAAATTTTGATGTATAATTTCATCTTCCAACTGGTCGTAAACACTATTGTGAAGCTCTCCAACCTTTTTCTCATAAAGTTGCAACGTTTCATATACTTCTCCTTGGGCGTCAATTGTACATACTACACAGACATTCTCCATCCCTTTTTGAAGTCCATAATAGTTAGAGCGGCTATATATTTCTTCGTCAGACTGGATTTTCATTTCGATTAAGTCTGCAAAGAAGTTATTTTTTAACAATCGCGAGTTTTCTTCGATTGCTTGCTCTTTTACGATAGTAAATGAAATGACATTGCCTGCCTGTTCGATTGCCATTTGCGAAGATGGATATGGCAAGGTGAGTGAATCGAAAATGACTAGCATGCTAGGATATTGCCGTTTTGTATGAACAGGGAAAGTGGAAACATTTTGATGTTCCCTTGATGGAATGGAAAATGTTGTTCCTTCTCGTGCAACAAGTATGTCTTCTTTTATCTTTTGAAGAATCTCTTGTTTTATCTCCTTCATTGATTCCTTCACAAAATCGTGGCTTTGAGCAATCATTTCGCCTCTATGATTCAATAAGAGTGTTGGACGTGCCAAAAGGTAGCCTAATTGTTCTAATAGAGCACTTAAACTATATCCCTTGATAAGCATATTGGAGAACTCTTTTTGCACATGTAACGCATAGTACAGTTGCTCTGCCTCATGATCATTCAAATAATTCAATATGTGACGAGAAACTTCCCCTAAAGTATGTTTTGTCGGCAGATCAATAATTGGAAATGCAAGATTATCAGCCAGTAATTTTACTTCAGGAGGTAATTGATGAAAGAATCGGCTAATCTTGATAACAAGACCAGAACAATTTAAGTCGTGCATTTGTTTTATTAGCTCGCAGAACTTCTCTGTGTCATCCTTAAAAGCATATCCCGTTGAAAGGAGAAGATGATTTTCGGCTAAAAAGTTAATCACGTCAGGTGTATCAGATATATTTACAGATTGTACATTTCTTGTTAGACCGCGGTGGCCTGCAAGTACAATACCTTCTTTCATGCCTTCCAATATAAATAAGTCATTTATGGTTTTCATGCGAATACCCTCTCTACTAAAGTTTCCATAAGAAATATTACTCTAGTTCCTATACTATCCATTTTACGTTAAAAGTAAACAAAAATCAAAGCTCAAATTGGTCATAGTAAACAATGACAATTTCAAACAATAGCTGTAGACTAGAATAGATAAAGGCTAAAAACTAGGGAATACTAAATTGGTCATACATCCAGTACAGATGCATTAGTAGTTATAATTCTACGGAGCATTAAGACTGTTGTTATTCATAAAAAGAAAGGTGATTGTTATTAACGAATTATTAAAATCAAGCAACTGGATTTCGGGCTTACAGTGGCTCTTTTTTATTTTTACGAACATTGTTGTCATACCGATCACTGTCGGAGCGGCTTTTGAACTTTCCCCTGGCACAATTGTCAATATGCTTCAGCTTTCCTTTATCGTGACAGGATTGGCATGTATCGTGCAAGCGTTTTTGGGGCATAAAAGAGCCATTATGGAAGGGCAATCGGGCCTATGGTGGGGTGTAATTTTAACGCTATGTAGTACAGCTGCGGCACAAGGGATGCCATTACCTATTTTAGGGGGCAGTTTAACCGTTGGAATTATCATTACCTCAATTTTGACTTTTTTGATTGGTGTAACAGGGCTAGGACCTCGTCTGGCCAATTTATTTAAACCTGCCGTAATGGGTGTGTTTATGTTTTTGTTCGGTTGTCAATTAATTGGAATCTTTTTAAAGGGAATGCTAGGCATTCCATTTGGTAACCAGGCAGCGGGTGCTCATATCGACGTATCCATTTCTTTATTATCGATCATAGTTGCGATTATTGTAATCGTGATTAGTGTAAAGGCACCTTTAAGTGTACGACGCTATGGTCTACTTATCGGAATTATCGGTGGTTGGATTGTTTATGCGCTTATTTTTAAGCCAGAAAGTCCTGTCAGTGAAGCCACATCGTTTGGCCTTGAGCTATTTCCACTAGGAAAGCCTGCATGGGATATCGGAATTATCATGACGACTGTTATCGCCGGATTATTAAACTCTGCAAATACGATAGGCGCACTAAAGGGAACGGAAAGTATGTATAAGGTGGAAACGACTAAATCTGAATACAGAGCTTCCTTTACGATTACAGGTATTTTTACGCTTATCGCCGGATTTTTTGGGCTAGTTCCAAATTCACCTTACGTATCTTCGATCGGCTTCTTAAGTCAGACGGGAATTATAAAAAGAATTCCTTTTGTTCTTGGTGGATTAATGTTTCTTGTAATGGGTCTAATACCGCCAATCGGTCACTTTTTCTCACAGCTTCCATTAAGTATTGGTAGTGCAGCATTATTTGTTTCTTATTTGCTTCTTTTAAATTCTTCCTTGAATTTCTTCAAACAGGTTGAATTCAATACGGTAAATGTCTATCGTTCGGCTGTTCCGTTGTTTGTAGGAGTTGTAATTATGACCCTTCCTGCATCTTATTTTGTTACTATTCCAAGTGTAATCCGTCCAGTTCTTAGCAGTGGATTGCTAGTGGGAATCATCCTAGCTCTACTATTAGAGAACTTGTTTAAATGGGATAATTACGGGAATGAAGATAATGGCAAGCAAAAGGATACAACAAGTCCGGTTAATGATTAAACCGCTCCAAAGTAAATGACGAGAACAGGAATTTGGCAAGAAAAGTGAGATATCATAAATGGATAAATAAAATATAGAAATTTGTCCATTTATGCTAAAGACTATTTTTGTGGCAATGATTACAATGGAGAGTGTAGCGAAAGACAATAAGTTGATGAAAGACAATTCAGTGCATACTATCCGCAAGTATTACAAACAATAGAAGCGTTACCAAAACAATTATAGAAATTACATAGCGCAGAGAAGGATGGTGAAATAGGTGGACGATATGAAAGACATTATACAAAAGCTTGACAATTTAGCTGAAGAAACAGCTGGCAAGCTTGAATGGTTAGCCGAATTCGGAAAAGATCCAGAAGGCGGAGTTTCTCGTTTACTTTATACAAATGAGTGGGTTGAAGGTCAACATGCATTAAAAGAATGGATGGAGAACGAAGGCCTGGAAGCTCGATTTGATGATATTGGGAATTTATACGGGACTTTAACAGGAAAAAACACAAACGAAACTGTTTTGACTGGTTCACATGTGGATACTGTAAAAAATGGCGGCCGTTTTGACGGTGCATATGGAATAGTTGCGGGAATTATTGCATTGAAATATTTGAAAAAACATTTTGGTCAACCACTAAGAAATATCGAAGTTGTTTCGATGGCTGAGGAAGAAGGAAGTCGTTTTCCGTATGCCTTCTGGGGTTCTAAAAATATAGTCGGATTAGCAAAAAGAGAAGATGTAAAAGATATCACAGATTTTGATGGTATTCCTTTTGTGGAAGCGATGTCAAAAGCTGGATTTAAATTTAAAGCGGATGATACTGCAAAGCGTGAAGATCTCAAAGCATTTGTAGAAATTCATGTGGAACAAGGTAGCGTTCTGGAAACGGAACAAATTCCAGTAGCGGTTGTCTACAGCATTGTGGGACAAAGACGTTTCACTGTTGAAATTACAGGAGAAGCAAATCACGCAGGCACGACGCCGATGGGCTACCGAAAAGATACAGTTTATGCGGCTAGCCAAATGATATTTGAACTTATTTCGATGGCTAGAGAAGAAGGAGATCCACTTGTTGCAACAGTCGGCAAGATTGAAGCGGAGCCGAACATTGTAAACGTTGTTCCTGGAAAAGCGATTTTCACGATAGATGTTCGTCATACAAATAAAGAAATATTGGTGAACTTCACAGAAAAGATGACTGAAAGAATGAAAGAAATTTCAAAAGAACATGGTGTTGAAACAGTTATTGATATGTGGATGGATGCAGATCCAGTTCCAATGGATGCAACCATTGTTCAACTGATTGAAAACCAATTTAAACAAAATGGTTTAAATTATAAATTAATGCACAGTGGTGCGGGACATGATTCTCAAATCTTTGCTCCAGTTGTACCAACAGCTATGCTGTTTGTTCCAAGTTTAAAAGGGATCAGCCATAATCCGGCTGAGTTTACAGAACCAGCAGATTTAGCAGAAGGTGTAAAAGCACTTATTGGTGCACTTTATGAATTGGGTTATAAAGAATAACACTGTGAATTTAATATACAGATAAAAATATAAGCAAACAGAGGAGAATGTAATAATGGGTTATCCAAAGGATTTACTTTCAAGCAGATCAATTATTAAACCAGGTCAATATGCGCTTATCGCTCCAGAGGGATTAGTAAATAATGTTATCCCTGGATTTGAAAATTGCAGAATTTCCATCTTAGGTTCACCAAAACTTGGTGCTAGCTTTGTTGACTACGTAGTAACAATGCACGAAGGCGGAAAGAATAGCAAAGGTTACTGCGGTGAAGAAGATGTACAATGCTTTGTTTATGTTCTTAGCGGAAAAGTGAAAGCAAAAGCGGATGACCAAGAGTTCATTCTAGAAGAAAGTGGCTATTTATATTGCCCACCAGGCGTAACAATGTATTTGGAAAACATGGAATCAGGAGATTCTCGTCTATTCCTATACAAACAAAAACACAACCCACTAGAAGGACAGAAGCCTTGGGTTGTTTCAGGTCATGCGAATGAGATTGAGTATATGGATTATGATGATATGCACAACGTACATCTTAAAGATCTTTTACCATTAGATCTTGCTTTTGATATGAATTTCCACATTCTTTCATTTGACCCGGCAGCTAGCCACCCATTTGTTGAAACACATTACCAAGGACATGGTGCTTACCTATTATCTGGTGAGGGTATGTATAACCTAGATAATGAATGGATTCCAGTCAAAAAAGATGATTACATCTTTATGGCTCCATATGTGCATCAAGCAGCGTATGCAGTTGGTAGAGAGCCATTAACATACGTTTATTCTAAAGATTGCAATCGGGATGCATCATTATAATACATTAAAAAAAGAGGTGTCACGATGAGATTGAAAAGCGAAGACTTAAAAAGTCTAATCAAAACAAAGCTTCACAAGGCCGGTCTAAACGAAGAGCATGCTGATGTCGCGGCAGACGTATTAACGTTTGCCGACGCAAGAGGCATTCACTCCCACGGTGCTGTTCGCGTGGAGTATTATGCAGAACGAATTGCAAAGGGCGGGATCAATACGAACCCAGACTTTAAATTCGAGAAAACAGGCCCTGCATCTGGCGTATTTCATGGTGATGGCGGTAATGGCCATATAGCTGCGAAATTAGCCATGGATGAGGCAATCAAAATGGCTAAAGAAAGTGGCGTTGCCATTATTGGTGTGAGAGATATCTCTCATAGCGGTGCAATTTCCTATTTCACTGAACAAGCTGCAAGTGAAGGTCTAATTGGTATTTCTATGTGTCAATCTGATCCTATGGTTGTTCCTTTTGGCGGAGCTGAGCCTTATTACGGGACTAATCCAATCGCTTTTGCTGCACCGAGCAGTGATGGCAGAATGATTACATTAGATATGGCAACTACTGTCCAAGCTTGGGGGAAAATTCTTCATGCTCGTTCCAAAAAAGAATCTATTCCTGATACATGGGCAGTTGACAGCAATGGGGAACCAACAACAGATCCTTTAAATGTAAATGCATTATTACCGATTGCAGGTCCAAAGGGATATGGTCTTGCGATGATGGTCGATGTATTATCTGGGATTCTTCTTGGACTTCCATTCGGTAACAAAGTTTCTTCTATGTACGAAGATTTATCTGAATATCGAAAATTAGGTCAGCTTCATATTGTTATCAACCCAGCATTCTTTACTGGGATAGCTAATTTTAAAAATAGCATTACCGAAACAATGAGTGATTTAAACCAAATCAAACCTGCACCTGGCTTCTCAAAAGTCCTTTATCCTGGTCAAAATAATGATATTGTCATTGAGGATTATAAGGAAAATGGTATTGAAATTGTGGAAGACATTTATGAGTATTTAAAATCAGATGTTATCCATAATAATCAATATGATCATAAAAACCCATTTGCAGAATAATTTATGATTCGAATATAGATAATCGGTTGAAAAATAGGAGGGACGAGTGGAATGAGATTAAGTAGCGAGCAATTGAATGAGTTGATTACTACAAAGCTGCATAAGGCAGGATTAACTGAGGATCATGCGCGTGGTGTTGCTGACGTTCTAGTCCATGCAGATGCTAGAGGAGTCCATTCTCATGGAGCAATGAGAGTGGAGTATTATGCTGAAAGAATTGCTAAAGGCGGAATTAATGCAAATCCCGATTTCAAATTTGAAAAAACTGGTCCTGCAACAGCTGTCTTTGATGGTGATAATGGAGCAGGGCATGTTGCAGCTAAGTTAGCAATGGACGAAGCGATTCAAATAGCAAAAGAAAACGGTGTAGCTGTTGTTGGTGTAAGAAGAATCAGTCATAGTGGGGCGCTTTCTTACTTTGTTCAACAAGCTGCGAACGAGAACTTGATTGGTATTTCTGTTTGTCAATCGGATCCGATGGTCGTTCCTTTTGGTGGATCGGAGCCTTATTATGGAACAAATCCTATTGCTTTTGCAGCACCAGGCAAAAACGGGCAGAACATTACATTTGATATGGCGACTACCGTTCAAGCATGGGGGAAAATTCTTCACGCTCGTTCCAAAAACGACTCCATTCCTGACACATGGGCGGTTGATGTTGATGGAAACCCTACAACCGATCCATTTAAGGTAAATGCTTTAGTACCAATTGCTGGGCCAAAGGGTTACGGTCTCATGATGATGGTAGACGTTTTATCTGGAATACTTCTTGGACTTCCATTTGGAAACAAAGTATCATCCATGTACCATGATCTTACCGAGCATCGAAATCTTGGCCAACTTCACATTGTGATAAATCCGGAATATTTCACAGCGTTGAATCTATTCCAGGAAAGCATCGCGACAACCATGCAAGACCTGAATAACATTAAACCGGCTCCTGGTTTTGATCATGTTTCTTACCCTGGACAAAGAAGTGCTGAAAGGGAAAAGAAATACGAAGAAAACGGAATCGAAATTGTTGATCATATTTATGAGTATTTAGTTTCAGAAGTAGTTCACAACAATGCTTATGATAACAAAAGCCCTTTTGCTAAGTAAAAGATAAAGGGTGGTCAACTGTGACCACCCCATTTTCTGTGCTTATTTTACTCGGGCATATTCGGTTTACAGATTTTAAGTAAAAATAATAATAAAGAGGTGCATTCAAACATGCTTTATACAATTGTTAAACAGAATTCTTATCAGGATTCAGTTAATTTAATGCTTCTTACAAATAAAATATCTACAATGGAAGGCATTAACAAAGTTCAAATTATGATGGGAACTCCAGCCAATAAAGATATTTTAAAGGCAGCTGGACTATACACAGATGAACTTGAAGGTGCTGCATCTAATGATATGTGTATCGTTGTTGATACTGACTCAGAAGAGAAAATCCAAGAAGTTCTTGATGAAACAGACAACTATTTAAATAACCAAGCAATCGCAAGCGGTAAGGAAGCTTTCGAAACTGTTCGTTCTTGGGATAAAGCAACAAATGCATTACCAGGTGCAAATCTAGCGATTATTTCTACGCCAGGTCAATATGCAGCTGAAGAAGCTGAAAAAGCACTTGATAGAGATATGCACGTTCTTATTTTCAGTGATAACGTAACAGTGGAAGATGAACGTCGTATTAAAGAAAAAGCACATGAAAAAGGTCTTCTTGTAATGGGACCTGACTGTGGTACAGCAGTAGTTTCTGGCGTGCCTCTTGCATTCGCAAACGTTATGAAAACTGGTAAAATTGGTGTAATTGGAGCTTCTGGTACAGGTATTCAAGAAGTTACAACTGAAATTGATCGTTTAGGTGCTGGAGTTAGTCATGCAATCGGTACTGGTGGTCGTGACCTAAATGATAAAATCGGTGCGATTACAATGTTAGATGGTATTAAAGCATTAGCACAACATAGCCAAACAGAAGTCATTACATTAATTTCAAAACCACCTGCAAAAGAAGTACGTGACGAGGTTGTTCAATTACTTCAAAGCATTTCTAAACCAGTGGTTGCGATTTTCCTTGGTGAAGAACCACATAACCACGAAGGTAATGTGTATTATGCTAACACACTTGAAGAAACAGCTGCGATTGCTGTGGATCTTGCAAAAGGTAACCCAATTAAGTCAAATTACAACAGCTTACAAGATGAAGTACCTGCTGTAAACTTAAAACCAGAGCAAAAAACAATCAAAGGTCTATACTCAGGTGGTACATTAGGTTACGAAGCAGCTACTTTAATTAGTAGTGGTCTTAATTATGATAATAGTGGTGCTCACGAGGAAGGATACCTTCTAAATGCAAATGGATTTGAAGTAATCGACCTTGGTGATGACATTTATACACAAGGTAAACCACACCCAATGATCGACCCAGATACAAGAATTCAATACTTCCAAAAAGCAGCACAAGATGAGTCAACTGCAATTATCCTATTTGACCTAGTTCTTGGATATGGTTCTCATGAAGATATGGCGGGCGCACTTATCCCTGGTATCGAAAAAATTCAAAAAGATGCACAAGCAAAAGGTAAAGAAATTTACTTCGTAGCATCTGTATGTGGTACTGACCAGGATCCACAAGGCATTGACGAGCAAAAAGCGAAATTAGAAAAAGCTGGAGTTATTTTACGTGATAGCAATAACCAAGCGGTTCTTACTGCATTAGCTATGCTTGATATTCAAATCGAAGAAGTACAAAAAGAAGTAGTTCCTGCAAAAGAAACTGCACCTGTTGAAATTACTGTTTCAGAAGCTATCCAAAAACTATTAACTGAAAAACCAAACGTTGTTAACGTTGGATTAAAGAAATTTACAGAAGCGATTACTGCTAATGGTGGAAGAGTTGTTCAGTATGACTGGCGTCCAGTTGCTGGCGGTAACGCAAGACTACGTAAAGTTTTAAGCGTACTTCGTTAATCAATAGAATTTATACAAAATTTAGGTCATCCAATTATAAGACCAATGAATTTTCGGGAGGAAAGCATAATGTACGGACAATTTAAAACAATTGATGAAGCAAACAGAGCCGTTATTGATAAAATTGTATCAGGCGCACCATTTTTAGTGGATGTTGTTCCAGCTAAATCTGTTATTAAAGAATTAAATGGAAAAGTATTACTTCATGCAGGACCACCTATTAAATGGGAAAACATGACAAGCCCAATGCAAGGATCTTGTGTAGGAGCTACATTATTTGAAGGTTGGGCAGCTAACGCTGATGAAGCATTTAAAATGCTTGAAAATGGAGAAATTGAATTCATTCCATGTCACCATGTGAACGCAGTTGGCCCAATGGGTGGAATTACATCTGGAAGCATGCCAGTTCTTGTTGTAGAAAATCGCGATGGCGGAAATCAAGCATATTGCACAATGAACGAAGGTATTGGTGCAGTTCTACGTTTTGGTGCTTATTCAGAAGAAGTAATCAACCGTTTAGGTTGGTTCAGAGATGTACTTGGACCAACATTATCTAAAGCTATTAAAGTTAAAGGTGACGGATTAAACGTTAACGTTATGATCGCGAAAGCAATTACAATGGGAGATGAGTTCCACCAACGTAATATTGCAGGGTCACTTATCTTCTTAAAAGATCTTGTACCGTATATCTTACAAACAGATGCAACTGATCAAGAAAAACAAGATGTTATTCAATTCTTGGCTGATACTGACCAATTCTTCTTGAATGTTGCGATGGCAACTACTAAAGCAGTAATGGACACAGCACGTGAAATCCAACATGGTACTGTTGTAACAGCAATGTGCCGTAACGGTCATGAATTCGGAATCCGTATTGCTGGTATGGGTGACCAATGGTTTACAGCACCAGTTAATACACCTCAAGGTCTATTCTTTACTGGCTACGATCAAGACATGGCTTGTCCTGATATGGGAGACAGTGCAATCACTGAAACATACGGCGTCGGTGGTATGGCAATGATCGCTGCTCCTGGTGTTACACGCTTCGTCGGTGCTGGTGGTATGGACGACGCAGTTAGCACAAGTAATGACATGATGGAAATTTGTATTGATCATAACCCTAACTTCTCTATTCCAACATGGGACTTCAAAGGTTCTTGTCTTGGAATCGATGCAAGAAAAGTTGTTGAAACAGGTATTGAGCCAGTAATCAACACAGGAATTGCACATAAAGAAGCTGGAGTAGGCCAAATTGGTGCAGGTACAGTTCGTGCTCCATTAGCTTGCTTTGAAAAAGCAATTGATGCATATGCTGTAAAACTTGGTCTAATTGACCCGCAATAAATGAATAATTGCACTCTTTTTGGAGAGGACTATAGTTATCTAGTTCCTCTCCTTCTTTATAAAAGTGAAAATGGATACGTTCATAGTCGTTTTGCCAATGGCTTTAATATTAAAATGGAAGATTCTCTTGTATTTATAGGAAATAATAAAAACGGACTTCTGCCATTTGGAATTCATCTTCGAGAAGAAGATACGTTAAGAGCTGTTTCCTCTGTGAATAATGGAGATCCAGTTACTTGGAATAAAAATACGAACTCCATTGAATTACCAAGGGTAACAATTAGTATTGAAAAAGGCAATAGCTTTAAAAATGAATTAACTACTTTAAATAGTACGGCTATTTTTAAAGCAAGTTTTGAACAATTTTGTTTGCAATTAATGAAAATAGAAGACCGCACTGGACTGGATGTTTCGTTCAACGAATTTTTAAACAAGCTTCATGCAGCTGACGAACAAAGTTGGCTTGGTGCTGAAGCCTATTTGATAATGTTGATGGAAGCTGCTATGTCAAGTGACGAAGATTTAATGGAGAAAGTCCTTAGATATTTTCTTGGAAGAGGACAAGGCTTGACTCCATCAGGCGATGATATGATTGTTGGGATGCTTGCCTTTGATGCCGTTTCCCCAACTCTTTCCACGAGCTTTTATGAAAAAGTTTCAGAGCTAATTGAGGGAGAATCGATTACTACTGATGTGGCAAGAGAATATTTACGTTATGCACTTAAACAGGAATTTAGCTCAACTGTTTCAAATCTGGTCAATGCTTTTGCTGACGGTAATGACCCTAATTTTGAGAAAGTCTTATATGACTTGATTGGAGTTGGACATAGTTCCGGTTTGGATACGGTATTAGGTATTCTTATTGGAATGTTAGCTTTTAGAAAAACAAAAATAGATACAAATTAAAAGGTTGGAGAGTGTTTATATGAGTAAAGTCGTTTTAGCGATTGGCGGTAACGCTATCATTAAAGAAGGCCAAAAAGGAACAATTGAAGAACAACGAGAAAACTTAGTTGAGAGTTCTGCACCTGTTCTTGATTTAATGGAACAAGGACATACAGTTGTGATCACTCACGGAAATGGTCCACAAGTTGGGAATACGTTAATCAGAGGGGAAATGGCTAAATCAGTAATCCCCGAGTATCCTTTAGATGTATATGGCGCAGAAACGCAAGGTAACTTAGGATATTTGATCCAACAAACATTTAAAAATAAAATGGCGGAACGCAATATCAATAAAACAATTGCAACAGTTGTAACTCAATCAGTTGTTTCAAAAGATGATTCTGCATTTGAAAACCCTACAAAACCAATTGGCCCATTCTATTCTAAAGAAGATATGGAGAAAATTGTAGCTGAGCGTAACTTAACATTTGTTGAAGATGCTGGACGTGGATATAGACGTGTTGTTGCATCTCCAAAGCCAGTTAGAATTGTTGAAAAAGAAGCAATTGAAACTTTGCTTAACAATGGTATTTCTGTTATTTCCACTGGTGGCGGTGGAATTCCTGTAATTGAAAATAACGGAAAAATCGAAGGTATTGAAGCTGTAATCGATAAAGACTTCGCAAGTGCATTACTTGCAGCTGATATTAACGCTGATTATTTATTCATCTTAACTGGTGTTGAACAAGTTGCTATCAACTTCGGTAAACCAAACCAAGAAAATTTATTAGAAATGACAATTGATGACGCACTTCGTTATTTAGATGAAGGTCAATTCCCTAAAGGAAGCATGGGACCAAAAATTGAAGCTGCGATTCTGTTCCTACAAAAAGGCGGAAAGAACGTTATCATTACGTCAATTGATAAACTTCAAGATGCAATTGAAGGAAAAACTGGTACACGTATTGTAATGTAATATATAAAGTTGTTCTGTCTACCCCTACTTTCTATAAGAATGAAGGGGTAGACAGTGCTTTTTTATTTATTTAATTTTTTTCTTCATCACCCCCGCAAAACTTTAAATCTACATAATGGTTATGAACTGTCAGAAAAGACTAGCTAACTATGTTCACTTTTTTTATACTTAGATTATTAACGACTAAAATATTCCGAAGATTTATAATAAGTAGAAACTACGATGATAAGACAGGAGATATCTATATGGATACTAAGCAAAGATATCAAATACTTTTTAATAAAATCAATCAATATAATTCAGGGAATAAAGGAATTACCAGAGTTGCATATACAAATGAAGAGCAGGCATGTACACAAGCATTTATGCGAGCGTGTAAAGACGAAGGACTAGAAATCCGGATCGATCCATGTGGAAATGCAATTGGGAGAAGAGAAGGTAGAATAAAGGGGCTTCCACCTGTGTTAATGGGTTCTCATTTGGATACGGTTTATCAAGGCGGTAAGTATGACGGGGTTGTAGGTGTTACTGCTGCATTGGAAGTTATTAAACGACTGAACGAAAAGGGAATTGAAACAGATCATCCAATTGAGATTATTTCATTTGCTTGTGAGGAGTCTTCTAGGTTCGGTGTTTCCACACTAGGAAGTAAAGCGATGGCCGGTACATTCGATAAGGATAAAGTTAGATATTTAAAAGACCGCAATGGGGTTACATTGGAAGAGGCACTTGCTTTATGTGCACTTGAAATTGATAGTATTGAACATGCGAGTAGGAAAGATGAGAAGATAAAGGCCTTTTTTGAATTACATGTAGAGCAAGGCCCAGTATTAGAGAATGAAAATATAAAGATTGGGATCGTTACCGGAATAGCAGCTCCGGTTAGATTTTCGATAAGAATAATAGGAACTCCTTCTCATTCTGGTACAACACCAATGAATATGCGAAACGATGCGCTTCTTGGAGCATCCCAAATAGCATTGGAACTTGAAAAAATAGCATTAAATGAACAAAGCTATGGAACGGTTGCTACGGTTGGTGTTTTAGATATCCCAGCCAGTGCGATGAACGTAGTGCCGGGTGAAGTAGAGATCAAAGTTGATATCCGAGGAACTTCATTAGAATCACGACAGCGCGTGTTGGATCATCTAAATCAAACGATCGAATTAGTAAAAAGAAACAGGCAGTTAGAAATCATTAGTCAGGAAATCATTTCGGAGGAACCAGTACTACTCTCTACTGAAATTACAGAAACAATGGAAACAATTTGTAAGGAACAGGCTATTTCTTATAAAATGATGCCAAGTGGAGCAGGACATGATGCTATGAACATGGTAAAGCTATGCCCTACCGGACTTATCTTTGTTCCATCTGTAAATGGTCTTAGCCACCATCCAGATGAGTATACCGACCATGATGATATATTAATAGGTATTGATGTGTTAGAGAAAACTGTCATACATTATGCTAAAATGGAATCGAACATTTAGGGAAATAAGTGAGCGAGTAAGTAAGTAAATAATTTTCACCTCATAAATATAGATATAACCACTTCTCAAAATCAGAGGGGTGGTTATTTTTTTGCTTTTGAAAATTATAGGATAATGTATGTGGATTAAATTTTAGCGGTCAACTAATAGAGTTTTTTAAGACGTATTATCCCTAGTTAGTATATGTCTTTAATTATCCAACTCCTAAAGTATTTGCAAGTAATGTATGAGATGTAATTTCTAGAAAATTCAATAAAAGTGATAATAGACCTATTATAATTTTCTGTCATTTATAAATAAAAAATACTAGTGTCGACAAGAAATGATAAGTTCTTTATACTATTAGAGTGATATGAAATCATGATATTAGTACTATTATACCTAAAATTGAAAAAGGCAAACTTATTGAAAGGTAAGGACGCAAAGCTACGAGTCTAAAATCCTCTTGGATAATGATAGTCGGGTTGCCAAGAATATAATGAATGATTCTTTGGCTATCCCTATCTAGGATTGGGATAGCTTATATTTTAGGATTCCCCCATAAGCAAATAAAAGTAACCTAAGAAATGTAGCAGTCTATAGGAAAAAGGAGATTAGAGATGATAGTAGTAGATAAAAGGAAATATAAAATGGCTATTAATGAGGTCGCGAAGGAAGTTCAAGTACAGGTGCATGGATTAATGAGAGCGGAAGATGCAGAAGGTTATTTGGTAGATTTACAGGATACGATTAATAAAGTCTCAAGACAAGATTATACGTTTGTTATCGACGGGACTCACCAAACTCCTGTCCCATCAAAAGTTGTACCGCAGTTGGAGCAAACGATGCAATTTTATTCTAGCTTAGGTTTTAAGGATATCCTTGTAGTAAAGCCTGCCTCTAAAATTGCTCAAGTGCAAATTAGAAATGTACTTGAAAGAATTGAGTTCACAGGTACATTTATCGATAAAGTACGTCATTCCATGTAATGTTAGGTTCAATAGAAAGAGATTTTAATTTTATAATCTGGAAGGAAGATCAATAAGTGCAAATAACACAAGAGTTGTATACATATGAGATTATAACGAAGGAACAAACAGATGTAATTCCGAAAGCAGCTGCGTGTTTAGCTCGTTCATTTATTGGAGTAAATGTTTCAGGGAAATGGGTTCAAGAACCAATGGTAGGTCAATTAAATTTAGATTATGATGACTTCTATCAGTTTACCTTAGGTTATTTAGAATCTACTGTAGAGCAAGGTTATTGTGCAGTAGCTCAAGATATTCATCAAAATGTTGTTGGTGTGCTTGCTGGGGATACAAATGCACCAGAGATTATTGGGGAAGATGTATTTGAAGGTTCTTTTTATGATATGAATGTAATTCTGCGTGTACTGGAAGATGTAGATAAACGTTTCATGGAAGATTACAAAAAGCGAAACGGTGAAGATATTAAAGACGGAGAGTTATTACACCTATTCATGTTAGGAGTGACAGCTGAACATGGCCGCCACGAGATTATTCAGCAATTAGGAAGTAGATTAATGACAAAGGCATCGTCACAAGGAGTGAAGGCTGTTTTAGGGGAAGCAACAAACCCGAAGTCGATACGTGTAATGGAAAAATATCATAATATGAAAAAATATAAAGATTTAGATGGAAATTATATTGTTCATAAATATCAGGATAATAATAAGTTAAATGGTATTCCTGCAAATATAGCAGATGGAACGTATATCCTTTTGAAGGAGCTTTAAACTGTTCATAACATTACTAATTCAATACTAAAAATAGGAGTTAGGAGATTTATTTATCATGGAAGCTATTATGCTAGGTATAATTGTTATCTTAATAGGGGTCTCGGTGTATTTTGCTTACCGTTATTATTCGCTAAAACATCATCCTCATATTAATAAAGAAATAATAAATGGAATGAAAGAATTATCAGCAGGTAATATCACAAGCCCAGTGGATGAAAAAAGTGCTGATTATGCTATTTTTAATCAGCTAATTGGGTTTTTCAACCTTGTAAGGGAAAAGTTTTTTTCATTTTCAAAAAACGTCCAAGAAAAGGGAGAAAATCTAGCGGAGATCGGTGAATATGCTTCTGAGAAAGCGGATATTGTTAGAGCTGCAATTGATGAAGTAGGTAGAGGATTACAAAAACAATTAATAGCTACCGAAGAAAGTGCCGAATCAATGGAAGAAATGGCTCAGGCTATTGAAGATTTATCTGTAAGATCCAATCAAATCTCAGAGCAATCGATTACTACTTTAGAATTGACCGAAGAAGGAAACGGGAAGTTAAAGAATTCCTTAGAAAAAATGGAGCAGTTTAACCAAACGATCAATACCACATTTGATGCCATAAACAAACTTGGAGAAAAGTCTCACGAAATCGGTACTATTGTAAAAGTAATTACAGGGATATCTGAACAAATTAATTTATTGGCATTGAATGCGGCAATAGAAGCTGCCCGTGCGGGGGAACATGGGAAAGGATTTGCGGTTGTTGCCGATGAGGTAAGGAAATTGGCCGAACAATCACGCCAGTCTTCTTCTGAAGTATCAAATATAGTAAAGAATATACAAGAAGAAACGGATATAGTTGTTAAGTCAATGCGACAGGGAACAGAAGAATTTAAAGATACAAATACGACTATTGTAGAAGTTGGAACTATGTTTGATACAATTCTATCTACTACAAAAATTATTGCTGAAAACAATGAAAACTCCTCTGCAAGTACAGAAGAACTATCTTCTGCCTCTCACCAGATAATGACAACAATTGTTGAAATAGCTTCTATCTCTCGAGAATCTGTTGAAATGTTTGAGGAACTAATAGAGATTAGTGATGATGAACTGCAAACAATGCAAAAGCTTGTTCAAGAAGCAGAGAATCTTGTGGAGTTAAAAAATGATGTTAACAAATTGGTATATGCATGGAATGATGGTGTATATACAGAAGAAGCTAAAGAAGGTCAAAGTGCTGCACACTAAGGCTTAGGATAACAGTATAAAACTTAAGCTGATAAATATAAGAGTGCTTCTTATAGGTTGATCCAACTTGTGGGAAGCATCTTTTTTATGCATAAAACTACTTCTAGTAAAAACATCAAGGAGGTAAAAAGATGAAGAAAATACAAAAGCTGTTTCCTAGTATGGATGGGAATGACTTTCAAAGAGAAGAAATATTATCCTATTTTAGGTCGATTTTAACGAAAATAGATGAATTAAAGGATCCTAATAAATTAACGCTAGGAGAAATGCCCGAATACACAGAGGATTACTATAATCGTGTCATTCAAAAGGCAGATGTTCCGAAAAAGGGATTGCCAATGGAGGAAGTAATCCAAGAACTTCTAAAGTTAGTAGAAGGACACCGCTACGTCAATCGAAATTATGTAGCCAATGCAGCGCCCCTTCCGAATATTGCTAGTATTATCGGAAATTTAGTAATGGTGCTAGTCAATGGGAACAATCTTTGGGATGTGGAAGGTCCAGCAGCGGCAACAGCAGAAATCGAGATAACTAGTATGCTATCCAAACTTATCGGATACGATGAAAGCACTAGTGCAGGATACACAACTTGGGGTGGACAAGGGGCTGTTTTTAACTCTTTACGTCTTGCCATCGCTCGTTACGCCCCGTCGTCTAATCAAAATGGAGTACCGCAAAATCTCTATTGTTTCTGTTCAGAGCTTTCACACTATAGTCTGTATAAATCTGTAGAAGCAACAGGAATTGGCGTTGAAAACATGATTCGCGTGAAAGCCAATGTTGATCATTCGATGAATCTAGAAGATTTAAAAGAAAAAATGGAGCATGTTATTGCAAAAGGCGGTATTCCTCTGTATGTCCTTGCCACAATGGGAACTACTGATACTTTTGGGGTTGATGACATTAAAGGAATAAAGAGGATAGCAGAAGAATTGGAATGCACATACGGTATATGTCCAATCTACATCCATGCAGACTCTGCGATGGGAGGCATGTATACTTTCTTTAATAATTACGACTTTGAGAGCAATCCTCTCCTATTTAAAGACAACGTTAAGGAAGTATTAAAATGCTATCAACAGAAGTTTGAACATATCAAACTTGCCGATAGTATGGTCTTTGATTTCCATAAGCTTGGCCAAACACCATATATTACGAGTTTATTTATAATCAAAAACAGAGAGTATCTTAAGTATGTTGATTTAGATACAGCAGAAACGCCGTATGTTGGAAATCGCGGTTATGGTAGTTATCATACAGGATATACGCTCGAATGCTCGCGGATGGGAAGTGCTCTGACAATATATGCTTCTTTGTTAGCATTTGGAATAGAAGGTTATCAAGAGCTTTTAGCCAACTATATTCGTGTCAATATTGCATTTAGAGAGACGTTGACAAAAGAAATTTCGAACGTAGTGATTACGAATGAGGTTTCTCCGATTACAACATTCCGTTTTTATCCCGAAAAAACAAGATGGAACGAGGAAATGAAAGGAATTTTAACAATAGAAGAAATGACGGAAATCAATCAATTCAATGACGATTTTGCAGAGGTAATTGGTGCCGAACGAGATACCGTCTTCTATGGAAATACGAAAAAACAGTGTCTCGTAAAAGCTGCAAACTCAAACAAACCGATATCCGTATACGCGCATAAATTTTTTGCAATCTCGCCATACTCCACAATAGAAGAGGTAGACCGTTACGTAGGATTTCTAAAAGAACATCTAGCATTCTTTCTGAAAACGAGTAGTAATAAAAATATGATTCTAACAACAGGTTAAAGGTACGATACACTTTCAGGCTGATTACATGACTATATGTAACCAATTGTTTGTGGAAAAAATGCATATGACTCATTATCAGAAGGACTCCCAACAGTTTGCAAAACTGTTGGGAGTCCTTTTCTTCTTGTTTTCTTGACATATTGAGTGCGACAGAAAAACTTTTTATAAAGGGGAAGAACTATCTTTCGGTTAAATATTGAAATGCAAAGAGTAAAATAACTAAGTTTGAATCAAACTGTATAAAAAGGTTTTATCTTAGATTCTCTGTGAGAAAACAAGATGCGTTCAATTTATTAGTCATCCTACTAAGCAAGGAGTTAAATAACATGATATTTACTGCTCACCATAAATTAGAGGAAATCAGACAGGCGCTCAATTTCAAGTTTCTTGAACGAGAAAATGAGGTGGAAGGAATACTAGTGGCATTACTCTCTAGGCAGCATATGCTCATGATCGGGCCTGCAGGAACTGCTAAATCTGCTTTGTCGAGTGAATTATCTAAAATCATCGAAGGAACTTCCTATTTTCAATGGTTGCTGACAAAGTTTAGTACACCCGAGGAAGTATTTGGTCCATTGTCGTTAAAAGATTTAGAACAGGGCATATATAAGCGAATTACTAAAACTAAAATGCCGGAAGCGAATATTGTTTTCTTGGATGAAATATTTAAAGCGAACTCAGCTATTTTGAATAGCTTGCTGACGCTTATTAACGAAAGACTTTTCTATAATAACGGGTTACCGGATCGAGTTCCCTTGATGTCTGTAATAGGTGCTTCCAATGAGTACCCTGAGGAGGAGGAAGGACTTGAAGCACTTTTTGATCGTTTTCTCTTGCGATTTGAGATTAACCCTATAGTTGATGAAAAGAATTTTATCTCGATGCTAAAAGCAGAGGGGGAAGTTATGCATATGCCGTGTATGACAATGGAAGAGTTGATGCATCTCCAGTTCTTGACCGATAAAGTAGTTATTCCCGACGAGGTATATAAAGCCCTATCCAAGATTCGTGTGGGATTAAGAGATGAAGGAATTCATCCGTCAGATCGGAGGTTCAAGCAGTCCTTAAGCATTCTGCAAGCGAAAGCATTGATTAACCAAAGGCAAGTCGTTCAGGTGGATGATATTAAGATTCTTGAAAATGTTCTTTGGGAAAAGGTGGATCAAAAAGAGGTTGTATCACACGTTATTCGAAACAATGCACACGATGTTTTAACACAAACTCTTTATTCCTTGCAAAATGAAGCAGATGAAGTGTTCTACTCCATCCTCCACGATCAGTCGCCAGAGGCTGCAATGGAAGCGACTCAAAAAATGAAGGACCTAGTGGCCGATTTAAATAAGCTTAAAAGTCACCATTCAAGTCGAGAAGCTGATATCGATGTCTTACTGAATAAAGTAACCTTGATGCAACATGAAATTTTAAATAGAATTTTAGAACCTTCTTATTTGGATAATCTAGAGGAAAAAAGATGGTCCACGAGTATCTTTTTTAAAATGTGAAAAGGGGAGACATCTATGAATTCTTCTATAGGTTACCGAGATAATCTCTCAGTATTAAACACGGACTCATTCGATAAAAGGCGTTTCAAAGAAGTTTTGGGGATATCACCAGGTCTACAAAAGGTTAGAGGAGAAGGTGTATTGCCGTTGTTTGAACCATTATTAGGGGACATTTGGGCTTCGTTATATAAGATGAAACCTGAAATTACGGAAAGTGATGTAGATAATGTTCTGATGGTCAATAAATCACTCATGGAAAGAATTATGAAGGAACAATATTTTGTAGAATACCGGAACTTCACTCGATTAGATGATTTGTCGTCAGCTATTGCCACGGTGAAATTCGGGGAGAAAACAAACCAATGGCTAGCTGAACAAGAAGGAAGTTTTCAGAAACAGCTAAAAGAACTTCACACTATTCATAGGGAATTTCAAAAGCAAAAACGGCAAGAAAGTTCAGCAAATGAGAAAGTGATAGAAGAGAAGCTTAAAGAAGCGATGCATAATTTTAATGAAAAATTGCAATGGCTGCTTCATAGCAACAGTGACACCTTTTCCCAATCCATGGCGCAAGCGATGCAAGAAACAAAACAAGTGAAAGAGGGGTTGAAATCGTTATTGGGAGGTTATAGTGCAGGAAATGCTGATGCAGAACTGAAAAAGATTCCTTTGCGTGACCAAATCTCATTAGCTGAAAAAATTGCATCTAATAGAAAAATGAAAGAAATTGCAGAGTGGGCTGGAAGATTCAAACAAATAGCTAGCAATAAGCAAAAGCCTAAGAAATGTGATTCAATAGGAAGAAGTGGAGTTATATTAGGCAACGATGTGGAGAAATTATTACCGATAGAGTGGAGCTTATTTATGCACCTTATAACAAGGAAAGACTTTCTCCGTCGTTTTGTAGAAGGACAGACGATGCAATATGAGCAAAAAGGACACGAGGTATTGGGGAAAGGACCAATCATCCTATGTCTAGATCAATCGGGAAGTATGCAAAGGCTGGATACCCAATCCAAAGGTTTTGCGTTAGCTCTTATCTCCATTGCAAGGAGGCAAAGAAGGGATTTTTGTTTAATTTTGTTCTCTTCCACTACGCAAGTTTTAACATTTGAAAAAGGGCACATAAAAAGCTCCGACATAATCCAGTTAGCCCAAACATTCTTAGGTGGAGGCACAAACTTTGAGCTTCCTCTTGATAGCGCATTAAATGTAATTAATGAAAGCCGGTTTAAACTAGCAGACATTGTGTTTGTTACGGACGGAGAAGATGAGGTACCGAGTTCGTTCATGGAAGTATTCAATATAAAGAAAAAGGAAAAAGATTTTCATGTGCTATCTCTTGTAATAGGAAGTAGTATGGATGCGGTTCAACAATTTGCCGATAAAGTGATTCAAGTTAATGATCTTAATGAAGATGGGAGTTTTACTGCGTTTGAAATATAGATGAATGTTTCTTATTTGGCTCTTCTTTTCATTTACTTTAAAGAGAAAGAAGAGCCATCGATTATTTCAATATCTTTTCTTGTTTTTACTTCCTCCATTAATCTAAAAAGCGCCTCATCTTTCTTCTTTGCCTCAATCATACAATCAATTTGGGGTATACTGCCTTTAGTTACGTGAAGGAATTGAAAAAACATATCGATGTCCACATAATCTGCATGATGGCGAAAGGCTTTTTCATTCTTTGGGCTCGATATGTGCATTTTTATGGGGAGCGGAGAATGCTTCCATGTCTGTATCACTCTATTCCAGTGGACCTCCCAATTTGCATTTTGATGATACGCAAGATGATGATGATAATCGAAAACTAGTGGTATATCTAGTTTTTCACATAAGTAAAGTGTATCTTCTAGAGTAAAGGAAGTATCATCATTTTCGAGCATAATCATATTTTGAAGCACTTTTGGAACGTCCATCCAATTATCGACAAAACGTTCTAGTGACATTTCGGTTTCTTTGTAATTTCCACCAACATGCATAACGCAGCGATGAGTTGGATCAATCCCCATTGCCTTTAATAATAAGTAATGTAGCTTTAAAGTATTGATAGAATTTTTCAAGATATGCTTTTCTTTCGAGTTAATGAGCACAAAGTGATCCGGATGAAAATCAATTCTCATGTTATGTTTTTTTGCGAAATTCCCAATCTCCCGAAGTGTTTCTTTTAATGGCTTTAAATAATTCCAATCAAGAAGCTCTTCGTGGTTTGCTAAAGGGATTAGGTGAGAGGTTAAACGATAAAAATGGATATCAGATGCTACGTTATGTTTTAACAGTCTTAATGTGTTTTGTAAATTCGAAAGTGCGATGCGTTCTAATTTACGAATCGCGGCTTCCCGATCATCAATTTTTGTGAATTGGGTAAAAGTCATTGTTTGTGATGGAGATGCGTTTTTTAGTTCCATACTCATTGCGACATAACCAAGACGTACGATTGTCATTTATTCCACCTCGTCGATTTTATTTATTCTATTCTCCAGCGTTACCATTCCACAGATGAACTTGTAATCCGTTTAACTCCTCGAAGTGCAGCTATCTCCTCTACTAGTCTTTGCATTGCAAGGTTCTTTTGTTTGGCTTCTATCATTATGTCAAAATCCTGATTAAGCTCCTTTGCCATTTTTAAGAAGGGAAGGATAAAGTCTAAGGAAACAAAATCTGCATGGGAACGATAGGTTTGATCCGATTTTGGAGAAGAAATGTGGACTTTCGGTATTGTATTAAAGTTATTCCATGTGTTATAAATACGTTGTAGGTAAAGAGGTAGGTCATTCTCGCCGGTATTTGCCATGTGGTGATGATAATCGAGTACCATTGGAATGTTTTCTTTTTCACAAGTCATGAGTGTTTCCTTCACATCATACGTTTTATCATCATTCTCCAGTGTCATATGCTTCTTAATTTTCTTTGGTAGTTTTTTTAGATTTTGATGGAATCTATTTATGGCATTATTTTTATCCCCATAGGCACCACCGATATGAATATTTATCAACCCCGTATCAAGAGCATTCATCGCTTCAAGCATCTTATAATGATATTCCATATCTTTTACTGCATTTATAGTTACTTCTTCTTTTGGGCTCGTGAAAAGTGTAAATTGATTGGGATGAAAACTTACTCTTAGTTTAGACTGTTGGATAATACTTCCGAGCTCTTCCCATTCCGTTTTGAATGGAGTTAAGAAATCCCAACATACTTCGGGGTGGGTTGCTAACGGAACAAGTGAGCTGGAAAGTCGGTACAATTCTATTTCATGCGCGATATTGTAATACAAAATTCTTTTTGTATGCTGTAAATTTTGTGCAGTTATAGATTTCAACTTTTCCATTCGTTCATTTTTAGGAAGCGTAGAATACCGAGCAAAAGTTACAGTTTTTGAAGGACTTGCATCCCATAAGCCTAAAGCATTTGCTACATAGCCGAACCGAATCTTCATCTAGTTTCCCCTTTATTTATTGCTTCAGCAGATTTTTTCAGAGCATTTTATAGCTTATCTTATCATCCGCAAAATCTATTCATGTATACGTCAAATAAGGAGAAGATGGTGGTAATTCTGCGTTTCTCCATTCTATTTACAAGCTGATGGAGACTTTTTGTGTTCTTTCCAAATATACCCAAACAGTCAAAGTGGAACTTTTATCAGCTGAGCTGATTTTGTGTCTAAATTATGTATTAGGATACTGGTAGAGTGTAAAAAAAACTTGAATTATAGCAATTTTTTTTGTTATAGTTAAAAACAGACCGGTTGGTATGGTGGAGGTGTGCTACGGGAATGGATACAAAATCGCTGATAATAGACGTCGCGACAAATCTTTTTCAACAAAAAGGATATAAAGGAGTGGGACTAAATGAAATTATTAAAGCGTGTAATATTTCAAAAGGTTCGCTTTATCATCACTTTCCAAATGGAAAAGAAGAATTACTCATTGCTTGTCTTCAATTGTTGAATGAAGAGATTACAAAGGATATTGTAGAGATTTTCGAACGATATCCGACTACACGTGAAGCCGCAGAAGCAATGATTTCAAAATTAGTGGAAAATTTTGAGGCGGAGGGAACCCTTACTGGATATACATTTAGCAGTATTGTGAGTGAAATGGCTTCGTTAAGTGAGCCAGTACGAAATGCATGTGCTCAGTTGTATCAAAAGATACAAGCTATTTATATGGAAAAGTTATTAGCAGATGGATTTACAAAGGATAAAGCTAATGCTATTGCACTTATGATGACAGCTTCCATTGAAGGGGCCATGCTTCTTTGCCTGACTCAAAAAGAGGCAGAACCGCTTAAGATTATTTCACAGTTATTACCCAAAATGCTTTAGAGGAGATTTATTAAGTGAAGAAAGAAATAAAAACTGGCCCTATAATGACAGCTCTATTAGTTGCTGGCTTTGTAGGACTTTTTAGTGAAACGGCACTAAATATTGCTTTGGGGGACTTGGGTAATATTTTCGAAGTTGGACCAACAACAGTTCAATGGTTGGCAACAGGTTACTTTTTAACGCTAGGTATTTTAATACCAGTTACAGGTATTCTTATGCAAAAGTTCACAACAAGGCAAATGTTTTTAACTTCTATTATCCTAACTATTTTAGGTACAGTTTTAGCTGCATTAGCGCCTTCATTTGGTTTTTTATTGGCGGGCCGTATTATCCAAGCGGCAGGGCTAGCTATTAACTTACCGTTAACGCAAAATGTCATTTTCACTATTTTCCCTCCAAATCGACGTGGAGCGGCTATGGGGATTATGGGATTAGTTATGTTAGCTGGACCAGCTTTAGGTCCGACAATAGCTGGACTTATATTAGATACATTATCGTGGGATTGGATTTTCTGGGCTCAAGTACCGTTCCTATTACTGTCACTTATTATCGGAGTCTTTTATGTACCGAATGTGAATGAAGTACGTAAAATTTCCATTGACCTATTATCCGTCATTCTTTCAACGATTGGATTTGGTGGGATCGTGTACGGATTCAGTGTATCCGGTGATAATGGATGGACTAGTTCAATAGTTATCGGATCAATTGTTATTGGTTTAATAGGAGTTATTTTATTCTCTATGCGTCAAATGAAAATGGAGCAGCCAATGATGAATTTAAGAGCGTTTAAGTATCCTCTTTTTGTTCTTGGTGTATTTATGAGTTTTATAACATTTTTTAATATGCTTTCTATGCTAGTAATTTTACCGATGTATATGCAGATGGCTTTATTAATTGCGGCATTTACAACTGGGCTCGTACTTCTGCCTGGTAGCTTACTTAACTGTATTTTAGCACCTATAATAGGTGGGTTATTTGACAAATATGGTCCAAGAGCAATTATCACTCCTGGTACAATTTTAGTAATTATTGCTTATGCACTTTATGCACAATTAGGGACAGATGCGGCTCTATGGGTTGTTATCGTTATCCATATTATCATGATGCTAGGGATCGGTGCTGTACTTGCTTCTACACAAACAAATACACTAAATTCTTTGCCGAAACGATACTATCCAGATGGGATCGCTATCACGCAAACCATCCAACAAGTAGCAGGTGCGGTTGGGATTGCAGTAATGGTTTCACTGTTATCTGCTAAACAAAATAGTTATCTAGCAATAGTTAACGATCGTTTACCGGAGGCTGTAGCATCTGGCTCATCCTTTGTATTTACGATAGGTTTAGTATTTGCAGTGATCAATTTTATATTGTCATTGTTTATGAAAAAACCAGTAGATGTACATTAATTATTAAAAAAGAAGTCATGACTGAATGTCATGACTTCTTTTTTTTGAAAGTATTAAACCCATTTTGTAGTGATCACTTTTTTTCTTGTGTAAAATTGTAATCCATCTTTTCCGTTGGCATGTAGATCTCCGTAGAAGGAATCCTTCCATCCAGAGAATGGGAAGAAAGCCATCGGAGCGGGAACGCCAATATTTACACCTAACATACCTGCATCGATTGTTTCGCGGAACTTGCGAACACTTCCACCATCTTTTGTAAAGATACAAGCACCATTCGCAAAACGTGATTGGTTACTTAAGTCAATTGCCTCTTCCAGGTTTTTTACTCTGGAAATCGACAATACTGGCGCGAAAATTTCCTCCTGCCATATTTTCATTTCTGAAGTTACATTATCAAAGATAGTAGGTCCTACAAAATATCCCTCTTGTTTGGCAGCTTCGTCTAGACGACCATCACGGACAAGTTTAGCTCCTTCTTTTTCGCCACTTTCGATAAAGTCAAGTGTACGCGTTTTATGATTATCACGGATGACAGGACCAAGGAAAATCCCTTCATCTAATCCGTTTCCAATTTGAATTTGGTTCGCTTTTTCTGTAAGTAATGTAATAAACTCATCGGCTATTGAATCTTCTACCGCAACTACAGAAGCAGCCATGCAACGTTCTCCAGCAGACCCAAATGCAGCATTCATAATTTGTGTTGTCGCATTTTCCAAATTTGCATCGCTTAAAACGATGGAATGATTTTTCGCTCCTGCTAGGGCCTGAACACGTTTTAGGTTACTTGTGCCTCGTTTGTAGACATAATCGGCAACAGGTTGAGAACCAACAAAAGAAATGGCTGCTGTTTGTTTGTGATCCAATAAACTATTTACAACATCATGTGCTCCGTGCACAATATTAAATACGCCAGCTGGTAAACCTGCTTCTTCCAGTAGCTCTGCCAAGCGATTTGCAAGTAATGGTGTGCGCTCTGAGGGCTTCATAACAAATGTATTTCCAGTAGCAATAGCCATTGGGAACATCCAGCAAGGTACCATCATTGGAAAGTTAAATGGTGTAATTCCTGCAATAACGCCAATTGGATAGCGGTATACGCCCGATTCTAAATCTGTGGCAATCGATGGAAGTGATTCACCCATCATTAGTGTTGGGGCACCTGCAGCAAATTCCACATTTTCAATTCCGCGTTGCACTTCTCCGTATGCTTCTGTAAAGTTTTTACCGTTCTCTATAGTGATCAATTTTGCCAGTTCATCATGATTGTCTACCAATAATTGCTGATACTTAAATAGAATACGAGCCCGTTTTGGAACAGGGACGTCTTTCCAAGTTTCAAATGCTTCTGCGGCAACCTCAATTGCATGGTCTGTATCTTTTGTAGTTGAAATTGGAACATGTGCGATTATTTCACCTGTCGCTGGATTATAGACTTCAAGTGATTGATCTGTATCTGCCTCTATCCATTTACCACCTACATAGTTTTTTAGTGTTTTTAATGTTGTTTGTGTCAATGAAAAAACCTCCTGATGAATCTCTTATTTTTATTTTGTTACCATACTTTCTGAGCTGAATTGATAGTCAAAGCACACTTCATAAAGTTCTTCTATTTCTTGTTTCGTAGGTACTTTTGGATTGTTATTTGGACTCCCACTTGTAAGTGCATCTTCTGCCATTTTGCTAATTGCATTTTTAAATGCCTCTGGTTGGATTCCCCATCCTTTTAAATTAGGAATCTCTAATTCTTGGCAAAGCTTTTTGACTTCATATACAGTTAGTTCAGCAGCCTCTTTAGTGGAAAGATTACCACAGTCAGGCTTAAACAATCTAGCTAAATCAGCTAAGCGTTCAATACAGGCATCTAAACTGAATTCAAGAACAGCAGGCAGTAGCATTGCATTAGATATACCGTGCGGGACATGAAATAATGCACCGATTGGTCTAGACATCCCATGAACAAGACAAACGGATGCATTGGTAAAAGCCATACCAGCTTGTAGCGATCCTAGCGACATTGCTTCTCTTGCATCGATGTTTTTTCCATCCTCATAAGCAATTTTTAAGCTTTGTACTATTTTTTCTATAGCGGAGAGGGCAAGCATATCTGTCATTGGCTGTGCTTTTATAGATAAGTATGCCTCTATTGCATGACTTAGTGCATCCACACCTGTGGCTGCTGTAACACCCTTTGGTGAAGAAAGTGTCAATAATGGATCGACAATCGCAACTTCCGGCATAAATGCTGGTTGTTTAATCATCATCTTTACATCATTGGACGTGTTCGTAATAATGGTTGCATCTGTTGCTTCTGAACCAGTTCCGGCAGTTGTCGGAATAGAAATATGAGGGATTGGCTGCTTATCAGCAAGTTTTTTTCCACCCATATAGTCTCCTATGTAACCACCATTAGTTGCTAACACTGAAATTGCCTTTGCAGTATCAATACAGCTTCCTCCGCCAAGGGAAATGATTACATCGCAGTTTTCCTTATCAAATATTTCAAGTGATTCTGCTACATACACATCGGTTGGTTCGGAATCAACTCCAGTGTAAAAAGCACTTTCAACTTTCCAATTTAAAAGCAATTTTCTACATTCCTCTATATAGCCTAAACTTTCCATCACTTTATCACTGATGATTAAAGCTTTTTTTCCTTTGGCTGACGTTTCCTCACCGACTTTTTCAAAGGCTTTTCGACCATAATGAATTGTTTGAGGGGTACGAAAAACAACAGGTTGATCCAATTAAATTACCTCCCTTTCTTTTCATATATAACTATGCAAGAACCATGCCAAGTTATAAACGCCAGTATGAGAAGTCCTCCAATAAAAAAAGTGTAGCTAGTATGCTACACTTTTGTAGAAGGTGTTGCTTTTAAACTACAATAATCGATTACTGCAAGCCGTGTTTCTTCAACTTTTTGTATAAAGTCGTACGATGGATTCCTAGTCTATCGGCTGCTTTTGATTTATTTCCTCCCGAATCCTTCATTGCTTGTATGATTATTTCCTTTTCTTTATTATCGTCCTCCTCTTTCAATTGATTGATTGGTGAAAGAGAAGGGATAGAGGAAAAATGCTGACCTTTAATATAATTAGGGAGATGGTGTGAATCAATAACATTTCCATCTGTTAAGATGACTACCTTTTCAATAATATTAGCTAGTTCTCGTATGTTTCCATACCACTCATAATTCATTAAAGAGGAAATTGCATTCTCTGTAATTTCTTTTTCCGCCATCTCATATTTCTTACAGATGTCTGTCAAGAAATGAGCGATTAGAATGGGAATATCCTCCGATCTCTTTCTGAGTGGTGGGATAGCAAGTTCAATCACATTTATTCGATAATATAAATCCTCTCGAAAAGTACCTGACTGAACCATTTCCTTTAAATTTCGATTCGTTGCTGCAACAACTCTCGCCTTTAATTGGATTGGTTTAATTCCTCCAACTCGTTCAAACACTTTTTCCTGTAAGACACGAAGCAATTTTGTTTGCATCATTTGGGGCATTTCACCAATCTCATCTAAAAATATCGTGCCAGATTCCGCTAATTCAAGTTTACCGGGTTTACCACCTTTTTTTGCACCGGTAAAAGCACCTTCTTCATAGCCAAATAACTCTGATTCAAATAGATGGTCAGGAATTGCCCCGCAATTTACACTTATAAAAGGACCTTGGGTATAGTGACTAAGATCATGAATACTATGTGCAAACATTTCCTTCCCTGTCCCGCTTTCCCCTGAAATTAAAACGGTTGCTTCTGTTTTAGCCACTTTTCTCGTCATACGTTTGAGATTGGCAATAGCATCACTTGTACCAATGATTCGATCTAAAGTTGAGTTACTTACTTTTGTATTTTCAACAAGCTTTTGACTATTAATTTTTCCGGTCTGTGCCGTCTTTTCGAGAAAACGTTCATAAATACGATAAAGTTCTGTCACCCCTTCAAAAATCAACATACCAACAGCTCCAACCAACACTCCTTCTTTCCATAATGGAATACGGTGAACGACCATTGGTTGGCCTTGAATATATTGAATGACACCTCGTTCAGAAATTCCAGTCTTTACTGTATGATGAAGATTTGTATTGTCGATAACTTCGGAAACAGGACGACCAATTGCGTCTTTTTTATCTACACTTATAAATCGACTGTAAGCATCATTAAACTCTACTATAATTCCGTTCTTATCAACAACAGTTACTCCTTCGTAGGCACTGTTTAAAATGATTTCTAATATGTCCGTAGTATGTAAGTCTGGAGTTTTTCCTGCTAGTTTTCCTTGTCGCAAATTCTCACCCCGTATCATTATATCGAAAGACTAATCTTCTATTAGTATACCTGTTTTTTAAGAACATAGAATAGTCAGATTGGTTTTTGAATAAGAGAATACGTGAAATAATCTGAAAATTATTATATAATGATGAATCTATTATGTGTATCATGTAAATATGGAGTTAGATTCATCAACAAACTCCCCAAGCAAATAAATAAGTTTAAGAATAATAGGAGGGATATGCGTGAAAACTTATAGCTATTTTTGCTCTACTCAAATCGAAATGGGAATCGGAAAAGCTAAACAACTACCAGAAATGCTGCAATCGCTTGAAATCGGCTCATCTATTTTATTAGTAAGTGATCCTGGTGTAGTCCGTGCAGGCTTGGTTGCACCTATAAAAACTGCCCTAGAGACGGCTGGTTATCGTACATTATTATTTGACTCCATTGAACAAAACCCTCGAGATACAGATTGTTTGGAAGGGGCCAAAATATTTCACGACTTTACTGCAGACGCTGTAGTAGCTATTGGCGGTGGAAGTGCGATGGATACTGGGAAAACTATTGCTCTATGTGGACCAAATGGTGGAACTCCATCTGATTATGCGGATGGTTTACGTGCTTACACGAATATTGCTCCCATTATTTGTATTCCAACTACAGCTGGAACAGGCTCAGAAGTGACTCGATCGGCTGTTATTACCGAGAAATCAACACATCGAAAGATGACACTCAAAAATGCTTCCTTGAGACCGATCCTAGCTGTACTTGATCCTTCCTTAACATTCAGCGTTCCATCAGCTGTTACCGCTGCAACTGGTGTGGATGCATTAGTTCACGCTATTGAAGGGTATACATGTAAAGTAACTAATCCCATTTCGCAAGCCCTAGGCGCTAAAGCGATGGAAACGATTGTTTCTGCGTTGCCTATTGCTTTTCGTGATGGACAAAATGAAAAGGCTCGTCATGACATGTTAGAAGGCAGCTTACTTGCTGGTTTATGTTTTGGTTCTGCGGATGTCGCAGCAGTTCATTGTTTAGCAGAAGCACTGGGTGGGCTTTACGATACTCCTCATGGTGTTGCAAATGCAGTGTTCTTACCACATGTATTACGTTTCAATGCAGAAGAAGACAAGCAAATGCATGCAACATTGGCACGTTATATGAAATTTGCAAATGATTCGGACACAGAGGATATGGCTGTTGAAAAGCTAATAGAAGGGATTACGTCCTTTACAGATCAACTCAAAATCCCTAAGTTAAAAGATTTACCGGGTGTACAGGAAAAAGATTTCCCACGCATTGTGGAGTTAGCAATGCAGAACAATTCGACCCCAAGCAATGTTCGTTCCGTTACATCTGCTGATTATTTAAAGATTCTGGAGAATGCTTACTATAATGTGCACAGTAACTTTAAAGAAGTAAGTAGATAAACAAGCTATAACCACTTCTCGAAATTAGAGGGGTGGTTATTTTCGTAGATTAAGAGTGAAAAAGGTAACAAAAACCGATGCTTCTATGCATTTCAAAAGACCTTTAGATTAAAGGGAGAAAATGACTTATGAAGCAATTGTAAGATATTAGCTGGATTTCAATTGTTCAGGTCAAGGAATTATGCTAATTATTAGAATATGAAGTAAATAGAATATACTCATGCATTTATTTCTTTAAGGAGTGCTGTCATGTGGAAAAATTATAGTTTAATAGTATGGCTCGTAATCATTGGCTTAGTAATGGGAGGTTGTCAAATGGGAAAGGGAAGTGAAAGGGATATAAAACCTTCAGAAATGAAGGCGGAGGATTTGCCGGATGTCCGGGCACTACAAGACGAATTTACGCGTAGTTTCATCGAGTCCACTGAAGAGGTGGAGCCAGGATATTATTCTTTCCTTTCGGGGACGAAGCAGTATCGAATGCTATTTCCAAAAGAAGGAGTAATTCATCAAGGGTATGGGGTGAAAGAAGATCAATTTGAAGGCTTTTTAATGAGTACTATAAATGACAATGGAACCGATTCCCAAATTAAGATCAACTATTATGCCTATGCGACTATAGAAAGCGTTGAAGGTGGATTGGAAATGTTGGAAGGGAGTGTTGGACAAAAGCTGGAGTTTGAAAAAGTGAAAGCTGAAACTTCAGAGCTATACTATGCGCCATTCCAATTTGATTCAGATACATTCGGCATAGCAGCATTGGTCGCAAGTCTAAAAGAGAACGGTGTGATTCAAATTGTATATGATACGCAATGTAAGAAGGATCAAAATGAGTGTAAGCAGATAAAAGAAGAAGAAGTGGATAAGATGATCCACTGGGCCGAATCGATTGAGTTCGTAGATAAAGAAATCAAATAAAAGCGTTGATGGACTAGTTGAATTGAGGACATTTCGATAATCTTCGGGGCAACCAACTTTATTGAAAGGAAACTTTATCTTAATTTTACCAGATAAAAGGGCTTCACTTTACTTCAGATTACAAGTGTAGTCTGCTAGTAAAGCTAGGTAAGTTGATGGTGTAATATCTACTTCAATAAGGAGTGCTGACATGTGGAAAAACCATAAACCATTATTATTTATGGTAGGCATTAGTTTAGTGCTGGGAGGTTGTCAAATAGCAAAGGAAAAAAAAACTTCAAAAATGCAGGAGCTCGATTTGCCAGATGTCCGAGCGCTACAGGATGAATTTACACGAGGTTTCATCGAGTCTACTGAAGAAGTGGAAAAAGGATATTATTCTTTCCTTTCGGGGACGAAGCGTTACCGGATGCTATTTCCAAAAGAAGGAGTGATTCACCAAGGGTATGGAATAAGAGACGACCAATTTGAAGGTTTTTTAATGAGTACTCTAAATGACAATGGAACTGATTCTCAGATTAAGATCAATTATTATACTAATGAGTCGACTGAAAACGCCCCAGTAGTCCTGGAAATCTTAGAAGGGCGTGTCGATCAGAAGCTAGAGTTCGAAAAAATTACTTCTGAATCTTCGGAAGTCTACTATGCGCCAATTGAATTCGAACCCGATGTGTTCGGTATAGCTGCATTGGTCGTAAGTTTAAATGGTGAAGGTTCGGTCCAAATCGTTTATGACACGCAATGTAAGAACGATAAAAATGAGTGTCAGCAGATAAAAGAAGAAGAAATAGAGAAAATGATCCATTGGGCCAGGTCCTTTGAGTTCGTAGATCAAGAAGTCCAATGAAAGAGGTGATGACAAATGGAAAATGATATCTTAAATTCTGATATTCTCCGGCTACGTTTAATTGATCTAGAGTACAAAGGTCTGAAAAATGAAGACTTTGAAAAGGAAATCAGAAGGATTTATTTTGAAGAAACTGGTCACGAATTGAAAGCGGATATCGAAATATTAAAATCGAGCGATGCGAAAAGCATAAAAGGCGATGAATCTGGCTATGACGGTACTGCTGTTTATTTCAAGACGGAAGGCAAGGATAATGACCAATTATATATCCTTTCCCAAGGCAGTCAGCAGGCGAAGGATTGGGAGTACAATATGAATGCAATGTTGGCAGGGCAAGATGCATCACAGACTTATGCCACATATAACTTCGTCAAAGATGCAAAGGAGCACTTTAACGTCAATGATACAGCAAATCAGACAGATATTATCGGAATGTCCCATTCGCTTGCCCACAATAATAATGCATCAACACAATTGATCTACAATGTGTTTGATAGAGTCTACAGTGTGAACGGAGCCCAGACAAATTATTATCAGCTTTATTCAGCAAACGCAGAGTTTCGTCAAGAAGTGAATAAGCAATTTTCCTTAAATCGAAATGATTATTTAGCTATTTATAAACTAGATCCAGCACAATTGCGGAATTTCACAGAAGAGTATTATGAGAAGAAAGGAAATACAAAAGGCATTTACCAGCTCATTTCAACAGATGATCCTTTATATGGCATCAGTGGGGCAAGAGGTTTCTTTCCTGTAGGAACTGTTGAAATGATTGATACAAATACAGAAAGACCAGGAATCCGTGACATATTCGATCAGCTACCCGATTCAGAAGTAGCACATTTGCAACAGCTTGCCATCACGTATACGGTAGCAGAGAAAGCAGGCAGCGCAAATGGCCTTAAGGAACTGACAGGATTAGACATATCGATATTTGAAGGGGCAAAGGGGAACTGGGATTATGCAAAGTTGTACATGACAAAAGGCGATGAAATCAATGCGATGATCGCAGACATGAATACAAAAGTTCCCCCGCTGATAGATTCCATCAAAAAAATGACAAGTAATAGTGATGTCATTTTTAGTCACTTTGTCGATGCAGGATATTTGAGTGAAGCTGATAAAGATATTGTCGTCAAGGAATTGACGAATATTGAAGGGCTTTTGGAAGAAATGAAGTCCCTCATCCAGACGAATAACTCCATCCGGGAATCCCAATACGATGGGAACTATTCGGGTAGTAATCCATTCATGACGGTCCTCGGTGCAGATATCGGCTCGCTAATCCGTCTATTGAATTTGAAAGATTCATTTACGGAGAGCTTCGAAAAGCTACAACATATATTAGGACCTATGCTTGCAGAAATCGGAGATAGTCATTCCATTCTCGAAATGCTAAATGCACTGGGACTCCAATCCGGTCGTGCTTATTCAGGGAGTGATCTTATTTTAGTGAAAGGGAGCGGAGCTGATAAAATCAAGGTAAATATTTCTGCAGCAGTTCGTATGTATCAGCAGGGCAACGAATCATTGGAAGTAAAAAACCGCCATGTAGAGGCGCTTATAGCAGCATTGGATGCCGAATTGGTAGACGGGTTTATGCTAGAGCGGACAAAAGTCGTAAGTCGGATCAATGAGATTGAAAGTAATCCATCTTCCTATGCCGACCATATCAATGCATGTGTTGCTCCTTCAGGAAATAAAGCAGAGGTCGTAGGGGCCAATGTCCATGAATATTTACCGCCTTTAAGTGGTATTCAGTTCGACGGCATTCAATCGATTTTACAAACAGAAATTACGAATGCGAAAACATTTCTAACTACGTCGAGAACAGCAATCGAAACCCTGTTTGATAAGGATGAATTTGTTGCAGCGCTGTTCGACTATGTTCCAGGAGGTTAAAAAGGGAATGTATCGTTATTATTCAGTAAATCTAACGGCAAGAATTTTACCATATGAGAGTCATTTGGATAAGAAAGATAAACTCCAACAGTATGTGGATGCTATCCGCGAAGAGGATCGGAAATTTTTGAAATTAGTGCAAGACATCATGGCGGACGACGCAAGTACTGGTAAAATTGTAGAAGCCATTGATCAAAATGCGATTGAGCAACATCAAAAAAACGAGGCGGCACTTCAACTTGTTAGTTCAGATATTTCGAAGATGGTTCAATCCTTCGAAGATCAAGTGGATGATATGAAAACACAATCGATGACAATTGACTATCGAGTGTGGGAGGAAGAGGCGGAGGCCAACTAAATAGAAGGTTAATAATCTTTTATTGACGTCTGAACAAAGAAAGACATAATATAGTTTTACTATAGTAGAAATCGTCCACTCATATTATCGATGAACGATTTCTTTTTTTATTTGGGTCTGTTAAAGTTAGTGGACAACTTTTTCCTAAGGCGTTCGTTAATGAAGTAAGAAATTCTGTATCAATTGAACGAAGATAATCTCCAAAAGCTCCTTCCATACACAAACTTAGCTAATCCAATGGGAAGGGCGTTGTATATGTGAGGGTAATATTGTCTTTACATCACCTTTAGCTGAATTAATTTGCATTTGAGTTAAGAACATACTCGTTGATAAGTTCGCCCCACTTAAATTAGCATCACGCAAATCGGTACCAATAAAACTCACCGCTCTTAAATCTGTATTTTCCATATCGGCAGCAATTAAATATGCTCCCCTGAAATCAGTTCCCCTCAAATCTTTATCCTTTAATTTTTTTCCTATCCAATCGGCTCTTGCATGGTCATATTCTTTCACCTTTTTAGCACCAGGTAACTTTGCAATAATATCCTCTCTAATAATATCACTGGTTGCTGTAAGCAATTCATTCAACGTATATCGATACATCACTAGATCAAGAGATAATAGTTCATCAGAATCCAACTTGGTTAAACACTGCAGCTCCATTAATTTCTGACTCAACTTATCAGATAAGGTAGCTGGAATATCGTACGAAATGGCTTCTGCTGCATACGCAATCATTTCATGGATTTGCTCCATTATAGGAAACACTTGGAACATTTTTTCTCTAGTTTCAGGATTATCTCGCCAACTGTGGCCGTTAAAAGTAACCTGAGAAACTACTTGCCCAGCACCTAAACAGTCAAATACTGTACAGCCTTTAAAGCCTTTTTCTCTTAACTGGCTATGAATTTGGCAACTATAATCAGATTGTAAATTCATGCAAGGAGTACCTGCGGGTTTAATAATTGGAAAATCACTAGATGGCATAATATTAAGTGCTGTGCAGCAGAGTCCAAAGCATTTAGTACAATCAGCAATTAACCCTTTTCTTATATTTTTGGTTGTTTCTTTATTCATTTTTAACCCTCTTTAAATTTCTACTTTTCAGTTGAGCAACTATGGTTTACCAATTACGGGATATACATCCGTTATATCTTCTAAATCTTTAATCAAATCCTTTAAATACGATTGATTTGACATAAATTCAAAGGACAGCACTGCACCAGTTCCTACTGGATAACAAGTCTCTCCAGACCATTCTATATGACCTAACTTATCCATTTTTCCCTCAAAGTGTATAAAGCTATCTAAATTATTCAATATAGCCTTTCCCGATAAATGCCTATCCATTAACTTCAAATCATCAACAAAATCTCTAATTTCATCTGTCCTTAAACTTGCATTAAAATCAACATAATACCCTGGAATTTGAACTTTTACATTTGAAACAACCCAGTTTCCATCCCAATAATCATAGCTATTCGGATGTTCACGTCCTAAGATCTCTATTTCAACTTTAGTTTTCTCCCCTAACAGACGAAACTTCACCTTACCACCTTCCTTATTGGACTAAACTGCGGTGTTAGTTTAAATGAATTTAATGGAATTAATCAACTTTTTTCTTAAAGTGAGCCTATTATTTATTCAACGAAAATGTTTCTATATTCGACCAATCTCTCGCATGCTTCAATGTAATTTCGATAAACATTGCTAGTGCCGGGGAAACCCACTTGTTTTTATGATAAGCAAATTGAGAGAAAATCGGATAAAAGCCCCCATCACAAGGAATCACTTTTAATTTACCTTCTTTGATTTCTTCATTTACTGCCATTAAAGGTAGACAAGCAATACCTAAACCACTCATGACACAACGTTTCATCGCTTCGACACTCCAAAGCTTCATGGTGTGAGAAGGTGTAATTCCTCTATCTCCTAGGTATTCTTCAAACATATTTCGGTAACTACAATCTTCCTCATTCACGATTAAACATTCGCTTAGCTTTTGGTTATCATAGCTATTATCTAACATATTCAGCGAACAATCAGGGCTTCCGACAAGGACAATAGGTTCATCCAGTAAGGGATGGACGATTAAATCTGAATCCTGCAGTTGTGGCAACATAAGAAATGCAATATCTGCATTACCACTAAGTATTGCTCTTTTGTTATCTCCGCAAGTGGCGTTACTTAAACTGATGCTTACATGTGGAAACTTCTTTCTATACTCTCTTAGTATTGGTTCTAGGCGGTATACGGTTAAGGACTCCGGAGCGGAAATCTTTAACTCTCCACTCATCTCCTCTTCATCGCTAGTAATAGTTTCTATTCTTCCATAGGTTTCTAAAATTTCTTTCGTATAAGGCAATAGCTTTTTGCCGACATCGGTCAATCTTAGTTTCCGACCCATTCGATCAAATACAGGGGCACCTAAATGTTCTTCAAGTGCTTGAATATGAGAAGTTACGGTAGATTGTGTATATCCTAAATGTTCTGCAGCCTGGGTGAAGCTTCCCGTTTCTATCACTTTTTTAAACGTAACAAAATGGCGTATTTCCATTATTTCACCTACTCTGATTTTATGTTTACTACAATAGTATCAGAGATATCAATAGATAACTTCATAAATTTCAATTTTACTGATAATTTGAAATGGGTTAATGTTAAGGAAAGTATCTTAGGTGGAGGGAATTGTTTTGAAACGTATACATTATAGTTGGTTTATCCTTGCTGTAACATTTTTCTCCATTATAGTAGCGGGAATTACGATGTCGTCATCGGGAGTTTTTATAACTCCTTTCGAAAGCGAATTTGGCTGGGATCGATCGGTTATTGCAATTGCTTTTGCGATTAGCTTGTTCTTATATGGAATATCTGGTCCGTTTATGGCGGCATTACTCAACGTGATAGGCTTAAGGAAAATGATGATGATATCGATGGTCACATTACTAACGGGGATGCTTTTCACTTTTATTATGCAACAAGCATGGCAGCTAATCATCATTTGGGGAGTCATTATTGGGCTTGGATCTAGTCTTTTTTTAACGGTATTAAGCCCGTATGTGGCGAATCATTGGTTTGAGAAAAGAAGAGGTCTTGCAGTAGGGATTTTAACCGCGAGTACAGCGACGGGACAGCTCATTTTGCTTCCTGTATTGGCAGGGATTATTGAGAACTATTCGTGGCGTCCCGCGATGGGACTAATTGTGACTTTGAGTTTGATAATGCTGATGATCATTTTAATATTTATGAAAAATAGTCCAAAAGATATTGGACTTCTTCGATATGGGCAGGAAGAGGAAGTAGAAGACGGCGAGGAAGGGCAAAAGGAAAATCCAATTGTAACTGCATTTGAAGGTTTAGCAACTGCGGTGAAAGTGAAGGCGTTTTGGTTATTAGCAGGTAGTTTCTTTGTTTGTGGGTTTTCCACGAATGGTTTGATCGGTACGCACTTTGTTTCCTATTGTATCAGCTTTGGAATTCCTTTAGTTACGGCAGCTTCCCTTCTTTCGTTCATGGGAGTCTTCAATTTGGTTGGTACTACTTTATCTGGTTGGCTATCGGATCGTTTTGATAATCGCTGGCTCCTATTTACCTACTATGCTTTGAGAGGGGCTTCTTTAGTTTTTCTTCCTTGGGCGTTAAAGGAAGGGTCTATGACTTTATTGTTTGTTTTTTCTATATTTTATGGATTAGATTGGATCGCTACTGTACCACCAACAATTAGTATCTCTAGGCAAATTTTTGGCATAAAACAAAGTGGCGTCATTTATGGTTGGATTTTTGCATCTCACCAAGTAGGTGCAGCAGCTGCTGCTTATGGAGGGGGACTCATTTATCAATTTTTTAATTCTTACACAGGGTCATTCCTTATGGCAGGGATTTTCTGTTTATTAGCAAGCTTTTTTGTTATTTTTATAAAAAAACAATACTCTGGTCGATTGGCGTAACTACAGAACTACCACTAAGTTATAAGTACTAGAAACAACATAAACCACAAAATAAAGTCATAGGTTTTGAAGCGAAATCCTTCATTCTATAAAGAGGTTTTACAATGGGAAAGCTATTTTGGACTGAAAACGAACAGATGAAAATTGTTTAGTATATTGTTGATACTGAGCTTATCGGAAAAACAAAGAAACGACATCTGAAAGGATGAAAATCAATGATGGCATTGTGAAAAAGGCTATGCTTGATCCTGCTTTTAAGGGAAGATTACAAGCAGTCCGTCCTGAGAACACCATTATGCAACATATAAATGAATGGGTAAAACATTTAGAAGACGGTAAGAAGAGGCCACCGTTGAAAAGATAATCCAGTACAGTAAGTAAAATTTAATAATCCAATTTAGAGCGTCCCCATAAGGACGTTCTTTTTGGTTCGAAAAAAACCGGAAACGCAGTATAAGCTAGTGTTATTTTTTATGCTTATTGGTAATAGTGATGTATAAATCCAAATGTAAATGGCATCAAATGAATTGATACTAGACTATATGAGCATAATAGCCATAGATAAAAATATAAAGGATGATAACATGATTTATATATATAATGACTATGGCGGAACGCATACCACGGCTTTGGCGGCCGCTTATCATTTAAAAGAAATTACCCAATCAGAGAAAAAGTTAACAAAAGAACAAATATTAAATGTAAACTATTTCAATAAATTAACTAAAAAGGATGCTGGACGAATCATTTTTCATGGTAGTGATGAAGATGGAGACTCAGTGTATACAATAGGCCGGAAATCCTCTAAGCTAGTTGTACCAGCAATGAAAGATTTAATTTTATTGATTCAAAATAAACACCAATTCAATGAAAAGATAATTTTCTCCAATACATCTCCAACTGTCCCAATGGTAATGTCAATTGGAGGTTTTTTTTCAAGAGGACTAAAAATTGATTTTATAGGTGTACCATTATTAGTTTTAGGTGCCCAACAATGCTGTGATAATATTTTTCGATTGGTAGAAAATACGAAACAAATGGGACATACTCCAAGTGAGGAACGAGTTATTGTTCTAGAAAATACAGCTTACAAAGACTAATTAATGATGTAGTTAGTTTGGGAACCTAATGCGTCGTAAGAGAAGTGAAAAGAATAAACTTTGGGGGAACGTCACTGGGCGTTCTTTTTCTTATATTGGCATGTATATTTTTATCTCTTTTTATATCTTAAACATTATAAAAATTAATATACGGAATAAAAACTATTTAATATGAGTATATTTATTATAAGTATTTAAGGAAAAGAGGGAGATTATGTCTAAGTTGAGAGTTGTGGAAATTGCAAATGAAGAAGCTGTTAAAGTCTTCCCGGAATTTGAGGTTACTAATCCCTCTTATATTGCAGGGGCAGCGACAAATGTATCAGATAAATTCTTTTATTTATATGGGCTAGCTACAAATGATTCTGATTCTAGTATTCGGCAACTCTTGTCGATACTATTAAGAGATTTAAGGGACTCCATGGATTTAAAATCAACATCTGGGACATAGAATTCTTAAGAGAAAAGAATAAACTTTATGAGGAACGTCCACACGGGCGTTCTTTTTGGTCTGAAAAACTCGTAAACGCAGGATAAACTAGCTTTATTTTTTATATCAAAATATTGTTAAAGGAAACACCTTGCTTTTGCCGAAATAGGAAAGATGAAAGGAAGGTAGTCTAATGAAAGTATTAACAGATTTAATATCAAAAATCAAAAGCGTTCAAAAACCATCTAATAAGTCATGTCATTTTTGCTTAAGAAAAACAAATGATATGCGAACTTATAAGAATGAAAGAAATCTAAAAGTAAAAGTTTGTCCCTTATGCGTTGAATATGCAGAAAGACGAGCGTTCCGGAAATAAATTTTAGCCTTCCACAGATTGAAGTGGAGGGTGTTTTTTATATTGAGATAGGGGGAATGGGAATGACGGAAGGGAGTAGGCCGTCAATGTTCGAAACAGTGAAAGGACATGCGGTACAATTGAACAACCACGAAGAAAGAATAAAAGCATTAGAAAAAGTTGATGAAAAGCATGATGAACGTATTCAAAAGCTGGAAGAACAGTCCATGAAATTAGAGAATACTATTTTTAAAACAAGCAATGAAACACGAGAAGTAATGCGTGAACAAACGGAACAGCAAACAGAAAAATTATATGAACTTTTAAAGACAGCTATGGGAAAATGCAGGCGGGGGTAATGGATACGAAAATTATGTTTATCCAGGTAGCACAAAATCAATCTCTTATCAAAACATTATCCATGAAGAAATCATCAAGAAGATAGGTAAAATGGAGACGAATTTATTAACTAAAAAAACGTTTTTTTAAAATTCGTCACACAACGGTCATATGGCAAATAAAATCAACAAATAAAATGATTGAATTCAAACATAAAAAAGACCTAACGCCTTGATGCGAAAGGTTTTTCGTGTGATGATCTGAGAGGGATTCGAACCCCCGACCCCGTCCCTGTCAAATTTGTAACACTAAATCAACCTAGTAAAACTGAATTCGATTTAGTTAAATAAGTCTGATTTAATAAGGTTTTCGAGACTGTGAAAATCAGTTACGTAAAATCGGATCGATACAAAAAAATAATTATGCGGACAATTTGCGGACAAAGAGTAAACAGGTGGTCTGTATTACTTTTTTTGATTCTAACAGCATGTAATATAAAAGTCATTTAATTTAAGCTTCTATTCTTTAACTAAAACACCAGTTAATTAAACAATAAAGTAATTACCTGCCTACCTTATAGTAACTAATATTCACCCAATCCTTCTAAAAACTCATAAGCAATCTCTCTTTGGGAATATCCTTTTTATTCATCTCCATATATTCTAAAACTAAATCAGGGCTGCTAAGGACAGTATTGTTACTAATTCACCTGCACCACTTGCCATTAAATTGAAACTAATTTCATCAATTTTATTTACATCTTTACCGATATTTTTAAAAATTAACTCACTTATAATAAAATTTGATAGAAGTGATGGAATGGATTGTATGTTCATTCCATTTTTTGTTTTTATCGATATAATAAAAGAAAGAATATTTTAATATTATTAAGTTTTATAAAAGGGTAGAGCTATAAAAAGGAGGATTTATGAAATTTAGAAAGTTGCCAGTAAACTCAGAAATAGAAAAATGTGAAAATGGATTTTTTTATTTATTAGAAGATAATTGGAATGATTGGTGGGAATTTAAAACTTTATATCAATTATATTATAAAGAAGATAATGGGGAAGTAATTTATATTGGTGGGGTGAAAATTGGTGAAATCGAAATGGAATCTGATCAACGGAGTCCAAACTTAGAAGAATATTTCACTAAACTTGACGATCGATTCTTTTCTATTGGCGAAGATATATATTACTATGAAAATTTAAATAAATTAGGGGATGAATTAAGAGATAACGTATTAGAAAATTTAAAAGATATTGCTTTGGATAAAAAATTATTTAACAAAGTAAAAAATTTGAGGGTCACAACTAGATCATTATTGCGAGATAAAATATCTAAGTTAAAAAAGCTTCAGAATCTTGCTCTTGGTAACTCTATTTTAACTCCATATAATTTTAGCTTCTTTTATCATAGCCATGAAACTAATTTATCGAAAGAGTTTACTTTTTATTCAAAACCAAATTCACATCCACCTACTAACGTTCAAGTAATTATAGGAAGAAATGGTGTTGGGAAAACGTATTTAATGAACAATTTGTTATTTTCTATTATGAATAAGGATAGTAAATCACAAATCAAATCAAATTATGAAAAGTTTGGATATGATGAAAAAATATTCGAGAACATTATGTATATATCATTTAGTGCATTTGACGGGACTGATTTTGTCAAAAACACTAAAAAAAGTAAAAAAAGACCCTCTTACTCGTATATTGGATTAAAGGCTATGAACAGTAAAGGGAATGTTTTTAACAAAAATACAGAAATGTTAGTTGAAGAACTTATAAATAGTATGTGGAAATGTAGAAAAATACCTTCAAAAAGAGCTCGACTACAGCAAGCTTTATTAGAATTAAATATTGATCCAATATTTAATCAATCTGATCTCATTGAAAAACTTAAAATAAAAGAAGTAGAGTTCAATAAGCAAAATGAAGATATGAAAAAGTTACTTAAAGAATCTTTTTATTCAGAATTAAGACCTATTTGTAAGAAGTTTAGTTCTGGGCATTCAATTGTTTTATTGACAATTTGTAAATTAATAGAAGAATTAGAAGAAAAAACTTTAGTGCTTCTAGATGAACCAGAAAGTCATCTACATCCCCCATTACTTTCGACTTTCATTAGAATATTATCTGATTTACTTGTCAAAAGAAATGGCATTGGTATAATAGCAACACATTCCCCAGTAATTTTGCAAGAAGTACCAAGTGAATGTGTCTATATTTTGGATAGACAGGGTTTTGAAATTAATACTCATAGACCTACTATAGAAACTTATGGAGAAAATATAAATACCTTAACAAAGGAAGTTTTTTCTTTTGAGCTTACAAATTCAGGCTTCCACAATGCATTAATAGAAGTTGCAAATAAATTCAACACCTATGAAGAGGCACTAGCCTATTTTGATGGAAAATTAGGATTAGAAGCAAAGGCCATTCTAAGAAATCTTATTAATATTAAGGAAAGAGATGCAGATGCGTAATTTACCTCAGCCAGAATTTTTATTAAAAGAAGTTTATACAAGCTGTGTTAATGATTTTACTGATGAAGAAAAAAAGAAAAGACTGAATGATTGTTTAACTTATATCTTGGGTAAAGAGAAAGCTTATTTAGAACTAAAAGGTGTAAAGTTATTATATAGCCTTACAGATGAGATATGTTCCGAATTAAGTATAGAAAAAAAAGAATTAAAATCCGTATACAAACAAAAATTTTCAGCAGAAAAAGGACCAGGTAGAGATACTTATTTAAAAATAAGAAGTGCTAGTCCACAAAATACTTGTCCAACATGTGGGCAAAGGAAAGTAACTACATTAGATCATTATTTAGCACAAACACACTATCCATCATTAGTAGTTGCACCAATAAACCTTGTTCCCTCTTGTTTTGATTGTAATAAAAAGAAGCTTTCTTCAAAACCAAGTACTCATCTAGAAGAAACATTGCATCCATACTTGGATGATTTAGGTGATGAAAGATTTCTATATATGGAGATTAAAGAAGATAAAGAGTTAAATATATGCTTTTATATTTCTAAAGCTAGTATGTGGGATGAGGATTTTTACTATAGGGTTCAGTTTCACTTTAAGGACATGGATTTAAATGAGTTGTATATCAGTCATGCGGTTGATGAGATAATTGGTAATTTAGATATATGGAGAGAAATGAATTCGTTGGATTTAAAACAGCATTTGATAGAATTGTCAAATTCAAGAAGAAAGATAGATTTGAATTGTTGGCAAGTTGCTTTATTTGAGGGACTATCAAATAGCGAATGGTTTTGTGAGGAAGGAGTTAAAAGTTTATTTTAGATTTTTATTCAGTTTTATAAATTGATTTTTTAAATCAAAAATTCATTAATCCTAAAATATTCAAAAAACTTCGTAAGGAGCCTTTGGACCCTATTTAATAAGCTTTTATTACATCCATTAATGAAAATGAAAAAAGAATCCATTTCTGATAGGTTAAATCATCATAATACAACCCGCAGAAAGGATTCTTATAATAGTTACATTATTGCTAAACGCGCTAAATTACAATTGTCTTATTAAATTATCAAATGACGGAGGGGCTTTTTCTTCGTATACAGGTAGCCTCGTATTTCGAGAATTTGATGAAAAAAACGGCTTTTTGAGACAGTGGCGAAGCATCTTCAATTACATGACGAACGATCTTATTAGAACTGATACGTGAAGAAACAAAATGGCAAGCAAACTCATAACTAAAAAATATTATTGGAGGAAAAACAATGAGCCAGAGAAATACATTTAACGAAGCAACTCGTGTACAAATGCCAGCCATGGTACATCTTACAAGACTTGGTTTTAACTACTTTGGCAAAATATCAGAAGAAAATGCCGGGCAAATCTATGATCCGGATACCAATATTCTCTTGGACGTTTTTAAAGAACAATTTGAAAAATTAAATCCCGAAAATGGTGGAGATGCAGAACACGTTTTGCGTGAAATTTGCCAGGAATTGGATAATGATGATTTGGGGCGTAGTTTTTATAATCGTCTAACTTCTGTTTCTCCCACAAGATTAATCGACTTCGACAATCCAAAAAATAATATTTTTCATTTTACAGCAGAGTTCACCTGTAAACGTGATCAGGATGAATTTCGTCCTGATATCTCACTTTTTGTGAATGGGCTTCCTCTTGTGTTTATCGAAGTAAAAAAACCAAATAATCAAGGTGGCATGGTGGCTGAAAGCAACCGTATGAATCGTCAGCGTTTCCCAAATAAAAAGTTTCGTCGATTCGTCAACATCACACAGTTAATGATATTTTCTAACAATATGGAATACGACACTATGGGAGGTATTGTTCCTATCCAGGGTGCTTTTTACTGCACAGCAGCTCGTGAGTCTGCTCCTTTCAATAGTTTCAGAGAAGAAAATCCGGCAGATCAAGAGATAGCACCTTATATCCAAAATTATTGTTATAATGCTATCAATGTCGACGATGAGAGACGAATACTGTCTGATTATAATTGTCAGGTCATTCATACTGCTCCAGAATATCAAACTAATTTAAATTTCAATACACCTACAAATCGTATCATCACTTCGATGTGTAGTCCTGAACGATTGCTATTTATCGTTAAGTACGGAATTGCATATGTGAAGATGGAACGTGAAGTCGATGGTGCAATTGAGACTACAGATCAAAAGCACATCATGCGTTATCAACAAATGTTCGCATCAATGGCTATATGTAGTAAATTGGATGAAGGGGTCAAATCTGGCGTTATTTGGCATACGCAAGGAAGTGGTAAAACCGCCCTCTCCTTCTATTTAAACCATGTGTTGTCGGATTATTTTGCTGCACAAAATAAAGTTGCAAAATTCTATTTCATCGTGGATAGATTAGATTTACTTGAACAAGCATCACAAGAATTCGAAGCTCGTGGTCTAGAAGTAAAAACAGCCGATTCTCGTGCTGAATTAATGGAACAATTCAAAACTAACCAAGCACTTGAAGGTAGTAGTGGTAAAAGTGAAATTACAGTTGTAAATATCCAACGCTTTGCCGAAGACAAAGAAAAAATTGAAATTCCACCTTATGCCACTAACCTTCAACGTATTTTTATCATTGATGAAGCTCATCGTGGATATAATCCAACAGGCAGTTTTTTGGCTAATCTATTTGATTCAGACAAAAACTCTATCAAAATTGCTTTAACTGGTACGCCTCTTCTTAAAGAAGAACGGGCTTCTTGGAAAGTATTTGGCGATTACATTCATACGTATTACTATGATAAATCTATTCAGGATGGCTATACTCTTAAAATTATCCGCGAAGATATTGAAACTTCATATCGCGAAAGTCTTTCTACAATCTATGAAAAATTGGAAAAGCTTGTTGAAAAGAAAGACATCAAAAAAAAACATATTATCGAACATGAGAGTTACGTAAAAGAGCTGGTTCGCTTTATCATTAAAGATCTAAAGAGCTTTAGATTAATACACGGGGATAACACTCTTGGTGGTATGGTAATATGTGAATCGAGTGAACAAGCTCGAAACCTTTATGCTTTTTTTGACGATGTTCAATATGAAATCAATTCCCAGTCATCAGAAAAGAGTAATTTTAAAGTTGGGTTAATTCTTCACGATAGTGAAGATAAAGAAACCCGAAAAAAAATTGTTAAGGATTTCAAAAAGAATATGACAGTTGATATTTTGATAGTTTTTAATATGCTATTAACTGGGTTTGATGCGCCTCGTTTGAAACGTGTTTACTTCGGAAGAAAACTAAAAGATCATAATTTGCTTCAAGCTCTAACTCGTGTGAATCGTCCTTATAAAGACAACCGCTATGGATACATTATTGACTTTGCGGATATAAAAAAAAATTTCGTGGAAACGAATGAAGCATATTTGAAAGAACTAAATCGCTTCAATGATACTGATGAAACAGGTGAAGGTAATGCTACAGATACATTTCAACAAGTCCTCGAAGATAAAGATGCATTAATCGCTCAGATGCGAGAGGTACGTCAAACATTGTTTAACTACACGACAGATAACCTTGAAGATTTCAGCTCTGAAATATCAACTATTGAGGATAAAAAAGAACTTCTGCAATTGAAGAAGGTGTTAGTTTCTGCCCGTGATTGTTGTAATATTGTCCGTACTTTTGGAGATGAGGATTTAAAAGAAGCATTCTCTCATCTTGAAATAACTAAACTGCCAACAATGATTTCTGAAGTTCAACATCATATTAACAATATTAATCAAAAAGAAGCATTTTATCAAAATGATTCAACCAAAATGCTTGTTAACGAAGCGATGAAAGATATAACATTCAATTTCAGTAAGATCGATGAAGAAGAAATGAAGATTATTTTAGGCGGTATGGAATTGCAAAAAAAATGGAAGCGCGCCATTAATGATTTTACAGAAAATATGGATCCTGACGATCCAGAATTTATTACTCTACGTGAAGCGTTTATTTTAAGATTCAAAGAACATGGATTTGTTATTGATAGTGTTAATGAGTTCAAAGAACATTCAAAAGCATTAGATGAAGTTCTAAAAAAATTGCAAGAGCTGAAAAAACGAAACAATATACTATTAAAGAAATACAAAGGTGATGTAAAATTTGCTCGTGTTCACAAAAGAATTCGTGAAGAAAACGTAAAGCGTAAAATTGAACACAAAAAGCCAATGGTTTCGGAGTACGATGAATCAGTTATCAATACATTGCTTTATATCAAAAATGATATAGACCAGCAAGTTTATGACAGAAATGATATTCTTAAAAAAGACGCTTATTTTGAGCAAACAGTCATGAAGCAAATTAAAGAAGGCATGAATAAGCTCAACCTTGATAATTCAAGAGAAGACCGCCTATTCATCCAAGTTCGCATTACAAAACAATATCTAAATCAATACAGTGGAACTTATCCCGCTGTATAGATTAACTTAGGAGAGTCACATGAATATTAAAGAACAGACAATATTACTTATTGATGAACTCAAATCAACTTGTCAAACTTATGGAATGGGTAACGACGGCAATGAGTATAAAATAATTACGCAAGTTTTCCTATATAAGTATATCAATGACAAATTTGCATTTGAGGTAAAAAAAATCAACCCCGCTCTTGCTGAAGAAGAGAAATGGGAAATTGTATATGCAAACATGTCTGAGGATGACCGTCTAGATATTCTAGATGAACTTTCTCCAGATGTTCCTCGTCTCAATCCAGAACACTTGATTTCTTCTCTTTGGAATCAACAGCAAAAAGGCGATTTTGATTTAATTTTTGATAGCACGATGATTGATATTGCAGATAAAAATATCGATATCTTCGCAACACAAACAACACAAGATACCAGAATTCCTTTATTTGAGCCAAGTACTGTTTTTATTACAGATACTGCAGAACGAGCACCTTTCGCACGTGCTTTAGTTGATAAATTGGTAAATTTTTCATTTGAAGGTGCATTTGCACAAAACTACGACTTCTTTGCGGCTATTTTTGAATATCTAATCAAAGATTACAATACTGCGGGTGGTGGAAAGTATGCAGAATACTATACTCCTCATGCTATCGCAACAATTATGGCTAGATTACTCGTTGGAGATAATGCTGATTTGCACAACATTGAGTGTTACGATCCATCAGCTGGAACTGGGACTCTATTAATGGCTCTTGCCCACCAAGTCCATGAAGATCGTTGTACCATTTTTGCTCAAGACATCTCTCAACGAAGCAACAAAATGTTGAAACTAAATTTAATTCTAAATGGTCTTGTCTCTTCTCTAGATCATGCGATTCAAGGAGATACTTTAGTTTCACCTTACCATAAAGCGAATGATGGGCAATCACTACGTCAATTCGATTTTGTCGTATCAAATCCTCCATTCAAAATGGATTTCTCTGATACTCGTGAAAAATTGGCAGCTATGCCTGCACGCTTCTGGGCCGGAGTTCCAAAAGTACCAGCTAAAAAGAAAGATAGTATGGCAATCTATACATGTTTTATCCAGCACGTTATTAACTCTCTGAAAAATACTGGACGCGGTGCAATCGTTGTTCCTACTGGATTTATCACTTCTAAAAGCGGTGTGGAGAATAAAATTCTAAAATACATCGTAGATGAAAAAATCGTTTATGGATGCATCAGTATGCCTTCAAATGTATTCGCAACAACTGGTACAAACGTCTCTGTACTATTCTTTGATAAATCAAAACAAAGCGAAAAAGTTATCCTAATTGATTCATCTAAAATGGGCGAAGAATATCAAGATGGTAACAACAAAAAACGTCGTTTGCGTCCGAATGAAATTGAGCAGATTGTATCAACTTTCAGAAACAAGGAAGCTATTGATAATTTCTCCGTTGCAGTTACTTATGATGAAATTATTGGAAAAAAATATTCCTTATCAGCTGGACAGTATTTCGATGTTAAGATTGAGTATATTGAACTAACTCAAGATGAATTTAATGCTCAAATGGAGGATTACTCAACAAAACTACAATCGCTTTTTGCAGAAGGAAACCGATTACAAAATGAAATTATGGAGCAGTCGAAAAAGGTGAAATATGAGTAATTGGACAGAAAAAAATCTAGGAGATATTTCAAAAATAATCACTGGACCCTTCGGAACTCAACTTCATAAATCTGACTATAAAAGTTCCGGAATCGCTGTTATTATGCCGCAAAATATTGGTGACAGAACAATTTCTTACGAAAAAATAGCTTTTATTTCTGAGGAAGATGCCAAAAGACTTAAAAGATATGTTGTTCATCAAAACGATATTGTCTACGCTCGAAGAGGAGACGTTGAGAAACATGCTTTTATATCGGAAAAAGAAGATGGTGAGCTTTGTGGAACTGGTTGTTTTCTAGTCCGCTTTGAAAGCGAGGAAGTTATTCCAGAGTTTATTTCCTATTACTTGAATACTCCTCAAATTAAAAAATGGATTTTAAAAAACGCTGTTGGTTCTAACATGCCTAATTTAAATACTGACATTCTAAAAAATGTACCTGTTAAATTTCCAGATATAAACATTCAAAAGCGTATAGTGAAAACAATGTCTCTAATTAGCAAAAAAATACTAACTAACAGAGAAATAAATAATAATTTAGATAAGATGGCATATAAAACATATATGCACCTATACTTTGGAAAGAAGCCAAATGGTAAAGTTAGCGATATTCTCGTTGAAAATAGTAAGTCCAAAATTCAAGTAGGCGATGCTAAAGGTATAAAAGGGAATTACCCATTTTTTACAAGTGGTGATACGATTCTTGAATGGGACGATTATTTAGTTAGCGGTAGAAACTGCTATTTAAACACTGGAGGTAATGCTGACGTTAAGTTTTACGTTGGGAAATCTGCCTATTCCACTGATACTTGGTGTATTACTGCGAAAAACGGGATGGAAGATTATCTTTTCCTCATGTTAAAATCTATTACCCCAGAACTTAATATAAAGTTCTTCCAGGGAACAGGACTAAAACATTTGCAAAAGCCCCTTCTTAAATATAGAGAGATTTATATCCCATCCGAACAGGAAATAAAATTCTTTAACAAAAAAATACAACCAATGTTCAACTTAATTGCCAGTAATACAAGAGAAAACCAAAATTTAATGAATCTCAGAGATTGGCTACTACCAATATTGATGAATGAGCAAGCTATAGTTGAAAACTAGGCTGTTAAATTATCGTTTAACCACTTAAATATATAAATATACTCCAATCGAGGACTTCATTTTAAGAAGTCCTTTTTGGAGTTGACTGCAAAAAAAGGAACAACCAAAAAGTAACGGATGTCCAAATTGAACACCCCAGAGCCCAAATTTAAAGGTTGGTGGTTTCTTCATATAAATTTATGTCGATGTCGTGTTTATTCATTAAATCCATTACAAAATGTAATCCTCGTAATTCCTCGTCATTCATACTTTTTATTTTTTCTATAGCTTTGACTAATACTTCACGTGGTACTTTGTGTTCTAATGCGTCTACTATAGTGTCTAATTTTTCCTTCTGTTCGTCAGTCATTAAGCTACACCTCATTTATTCTGTCGCGGTTACATCTATTATGTCGTCTAATTGAAATGTATGCAATCCGAATGGATCATCTAATTGTAATGTGCGCCGATATAAATCTACGTTTTCTATCATCCCACCTCTCACATTAGTTCTTCCGTCCTCCCAAATTTTTAATATCACTTCACACTTTCTTTTAATCCCAATGTTTATTGTTTCTTCAATTGCATGCCCTAACAGTGGGGGTGACTTAAGAAAAATTAACATATTTTTTTGTTAACAACTTGTGCAAAAGAAAAGGATTACTTGAAACTATGGCGAATATGTTAGTTTATAGGTATATTAAACTAAAGTATTAATAAATTGCGGAAAGAGGGAAATTGCATGTATTGTTCTAGTTGTGGAGAAAAACAACCTGAAAAATCTAACTTTTGTTCCAGATGTGGAAACGGATTAATAAATAAAAGTGATTCGATGGAAGATTTAAAACAAATACATATCAATCAATTACTTTCTATTAATAAAGCTAGGAAATCGCTCCTTATTTCTTTTATAGCTGTTTACTTTCTTCTCTTTTTAATTTTGGCTTTTAGAGAATATGAACCATATTATTATGTTAGTTTTTTTCCATATGGTCTATTTCAAGTTCTAATGATATTATCTGCAATTTTGTTTGCGTTTTTTTCTTATAAGCTATCAGGACTATTAAGGAAAAAAACTTCATTAATTATTATTTACACTCTTATTGCCCCATTTATGCTTATTAATTTTATTCCCTTAATAGGGCTTTTAGCAGACTCGAAAAAACTAATCAATACTATTTAAACTCCCTCGGTTCGTAAAATGTACTCTTACGAACTAGTACAAATAATTTATAGTGCGGTTTTTCAAATTGAGATAAAATGATTTTTAAAAGTTTAGATATCCAAGTATTCAACTAATACAGCAAGTAAAAGTCACCTCACTATTTTTTTTTTTAGAGGTGATTTTTTATTGGATAATTAAGTTTGAACGCCATAAAGATTGTGTGTAAAGTAAATTCAGAAGAGTGATAACCCACTATTAACTAGGTTTCCTTATGTGTTTTGCAATCGCACTTGATTATTGATGATTATAGACGGTTGTTAGTCAGAAAATTGCTAAATGAGATTACCAAATTTTATGATATACTCACTTTGAGGTGATTAATTATGGAAGATAAAACATTAAAGAGGGCTATTGAAACGGCAGGTTGTTGGTTTGTGGCACATTATATTACAGAGGTACTTGATAATTATCCTCGTCTAGAAATGGATCGTGCTTTTAAAAAAAAATTTACTCAAACTATTTTTGAAAAAGAACAAAGAGACCGAACCATTGGAGGTACACAGGCAAGAGTAAGTGCTTTAATGAAGGTTGTTCGTATGAATAAGGTTATTGAAGCAATGGAATACATTATTCAGTCAAAAAGATTGAATCAAGCAGACCCGAAGTCCGTAGAAATGGCGAAGGAAATACTTAAAAAGCTTTGTTCATAGTCTTTTGTACCTATTCTCGAACAATTCAGATATATTCGTAGAATAGGATGCGAGAAAGCCTTGTAGTAAGCACTAACAGTCTTATTTTATTCTTTTATTTGTGAAAGGACAGTATCTGCGACTTAGAAAAGAAGTGATGCTGTAAATTGAATGATGGGGGATGTATTATGGCAAAGGTGTTTTATGACGTTATCGGAGATCGCGATAATGTATATAATGCAGCAAATGAATGGAAAGAAAACTGCTTGTTGCAAGATCGTTCATTATTTAATGAAAATCATACACTATGGACATTGGAAAATTTGAAATTATTAAAAAATAGATTTAATGACAGTCCAATGTATTCTGGACAATTGACGTTTGATAAAAAATTTGAAATGCAATTACAAGGTGCACCTCAAGTGATTTATCAACTAGCCATGGAGATCATGTATGTTTATTATTTATTTCCATATTCAAAAACCGTGAGTTACCGTACTAAGCTGCTAAAACTTAAAGATATTGCAAGCTGGGGAGAAGTTCCTTACGATAACAAGCATCCATTATTAAAGGATTTAGAATTAGGGATTGGTGCAACAGGTACATATTATAATACAGCAAAATTTGAGGAGATTTCCTATATTATTCAGTTTGCAACCACGATTAAGCTCATGTCTGTTGAAGAGCGACATAACGTGCTAGACGATCCATGGGAGTTAAAGAAAGTTATTGCGGACACAAAAAACATAATTGGGAAAAATGTACAAGTACAACATATAATATCACATCTAATTGCTCCCGATTATTTTGAATGTATGGCAAGTGCAACTCATAAATCATTAATCGTGAAAAGTTTTTATGATAGTATTCGTAATGAAAATGAACCAGATATAGATAAGAAATTGTATGAAATTCGCGAAACCTTAGAAGCTGATGGACAGTATAATCCTGTGAACTTTTATCATAATAAAATGATTTATGATATGTGGAAACCTAATCCGAAAAAAAATCCCAAAATAATACCACAACCATTACCACAACCTGTAGATGATAATTTTGACTTAAATATTTCAACCTTGGGAAATCTCGTATTTGAAAATGAGGGAATATTGTTAAATCAAATTCAAACGGCATTAAAGAGTGGTAAACATATTATTTTAACTGGTCCCCCAGGTACAGGGAAATCAAAACTAGCGACTGAAATTTGTAATCAAATTGGAATATCAAACAAGCTTGTAACAGCGACATCTAATTGGACAACCTACGATACCATAGGTGGCTATAAACCAACTAAAAATGGAGAGCTATATTTTGATTCTGGTATATTTCTAGAATGCTTCAAAAACAAAGAATTTATCAATCTAAATGAGTGGTTAATTATTGATGAAATTAATCGAGCGGATATCGATAAAGCATTTGGACCTTTATTTTCAGTGCTATCAGGGGATGAGGTAACACTTTCCTACGAAATGAAAGACGGGACTCCAATTATATTAAAACCTGAAAGTAAAGTGAATGGTGACATTCAAAAGAATGAGTTCGTTGTTCCGAATGATTGGCGAATTATCGGTACAATGAACACCATTGATAAGTCGTCATTATTTGAAATGAGCTATGCATTTATGCGCCGTTTTGCCTTTATACCAGTAGGTGTACCGAAGTACATTTCACCACGTTTAGTAGATGAATATCTGGATGCTTGGTCTATTCAAAATTATATTCATACGGAAACGTTAACTACACTCTGGGAGCTTATCAATCAATACCGTAAGATTGGGCCAGCAATTGTCCGTGATATTGCAAATTATACTGCAGAAAGCGAAGATTTCACGTCAGCAATAATATTATATGTGCTGCCTCAATTCGAAGGGTTAAATGATTATAAGATTAAAGACTTTGTCGCTCAGTTAAGTGTCAAGTTAGGCGACTTGATAGCAGAGGACCTTTTAAAGGATTTTATCGAAGACTTTTTCCAAATTGGTGTTGTAGATGAAGTATGAGTGGATGATTGATGAAGTAAGTAGCTATCTCTATGGATACTTAAAAGATGGGGTCATTCAAATAGACTCTTTTATTCATAAAGCGCATTTTTCCATCGACCGACTCCAAGATTTGTTAAAACTGAGGTTCATTAAGAACAAGCGTACACTTATATTTATGAATTCATTAGAGGGTGCATTAGGTTCAATTAAATCATCAACAGATTCGAATACGCTGGAAAGTTATCATGAGGTACGTGGAGAAATATTATGGGAAGAAACGCTCCAAAGACGTTTGCAAACAAATCCGAAAGATAGTTTTCGATTTATTACTCGTGAAACGGAGCGTACGTTTAACACCGATGAAAACTTAGTATTAAAAGAGCTACTGGTTAAGTTGTATAATTATTGTTTCGATGATCAATTCCTAAACATTTTTGCATCCCGACCTTGGTATGAAGAAGTGCTGAATAATCGGGACTTTGTTGAGAAGGCGTTATACCAAAATGTGTATGTATCCAGAATTGTACGAAAAAACGTTTCAGATAGAACAATTAATAAAGTGAAATCTCATCGAAAGAAGATTTATAGAGAGGCAGCTCATCTCTTGTTTTTTATTCGGAAAATAGAACAGGAAGATTTTACTCCTGAACAATTAACTGAAGTACTGCATGAGTTTTTTATCATACCTACAAATGAAGATGTTTTGTTCGAGCTGTACTGGATTGTTCAAATTTTAAAACAGCAAAACAATGTAACTTATTATTTAATGGATGGAACAAACTCGAAGGTTGCAAGCTGGGCAGATGGTGAATTTGATGTTCATTTGTATCATAATTCTACAGGTTCCAAGTTTGTGAAATTTCAAATTCATATTGATGAATTAGCGGATAGTGCCAACCCATATTTGATCCATAAAATGCAATCGATTCATCAATATAGAGAATTAGCAAAAACATTTTTTAACGTAGATAAGTCTGCGATTTATTGGGGTGGTAGACCAGATATTTTGATTGAAAAAGTTGATCGCAAAATGAACCGGTTAGATAGCCTTGTGATTGGGGAGATAAAAAACACACAGAAAATGGACTATGTATCAAAAGGTTTAAGCGAGCTAATTGATTATATGTATCTGGTAAAAAATGATCGAGGTCAATACTTAGTTGATACGAATGTACAAATTAAGGGTTTACTTTGTGTTGGTGCAATAGAGTTAAAAGAAGTAGAAAAAGAGAAGATAAAAGTGGCAACCTTGTTTACAAAGGACTTACTAATTTAAAGTTTTTTTAAAATTAAAAGAAGTACTTTTAGTAAAATGAAAATAATATCATTGAAAAAAGGTTGTGCTCAACGAATGGTTAAATTAACGACCAGGACAATCCAAGAACAAATTGTTTTAATTGGTAGTCAACTTGGTTTTCAAGCTTTTCGAGAATATTCCTTTACAAATATACCAGGTATGTATGCACCAAGATATGATGTTGTTTGGTTATTAAATGTCTCAGAACTTAATGTGGAAAAGGTTGCAGATATCCCATTAATTAATGAAAAATATATTCCATTTGCAGCATTTGAGATTGAAGGCTCAACAACGTCTTCCAAAAATCAATTAGGTAATATTGGAAATTTAAAACTTTCTCCTTGCTATTTTAACTTTTTGGTTGTCAATAATGCTGCAGCTGCAAAAGAAAATGATACATATAGGCGTGCTATAAAAATCGTACGTACGATTCAAAAGGTAATGGGAGAGCGTCCCTTATTTCTATTTGATGCATGTATGTTGAAGGATTTACCAACATTCAGTAAAACTTTGATTATTGGAAAATCAGATGAAAAATTACGATTAAAGGGTTCTGGTGGAGAAAAAGACTCAATTATAGTAGCTAAAAGTTTATTCAATAAACTTCAACAGTCAAATTTACAAATTGAATATGATCGTACCCCTGACTATTTTAAATGGGCGTTTCATCTAGAGAAAGAATTTATGCCATCTAAATATTTTACTTTAGATCCCATTACATTTGAACAAAAACCTTTGAAACAAGATGGCCAGTATTTCTATAAACCTAAAATTGATATAGCGGTTGGCTTTCAAATAGGTGAAGGATTTATCGATTTCTTAAGGGAAATCGCCATACGATTAAAAAGTGATGCGATTCATTTTCCTCTTTTAAAGTATCTGCTAGATAAACAAATTAGGGAAATGTATTTCCCACTGCTTGGTATTGAAATTGAAATGAAAGAGTCTAAACATGCTTTAGGTGGTCTAATGAATCTAACAAACTTTCACCAATATGGTTGGTTGGTAGCTCCAGTATCGATGGGACCATATATTGAAACGTATAAGCATCATCTAGGCATGCAAAATATAGAGCATATTAAGCTGGAGGAATTATAATAATGCAAATTTTATTAGTACAACCCTATGAAGATTATCAATATAATTATCAAAATCTTTATGATGAAGTGTTGGATATCATTAAACATCAAAAAGTTGACTTAGTGGTTTTTCCAGAAGCTTTTATTCAGTTGGAAAATGAAGAAGATCCATGGTCATTCATAGAAAATATAGCAGATTTTTTGAACAAACCAGTCTTACTAGGATTCTCTATGCCTGATGGTTCAGAAAGAGCTTATTATTTGAATTGGGAACCAAAAGAAGGGGAAACGGAGGAGAAATTCTATATTAAACATTCAACGGCTAGAAAAACACTATTTGATTTTGAGCTAACAAATGAAGAACAGCAGATGATGTACACACCGGTAATCCTAAATGGTAAACGTATTCAACCATATATTTGTCATGATATGTTTTTTCCATTAGTAACGGAACGCTTAGAAAAACAAGGTGCAGACATATTGATAAATCTAACGGGTGGCAATGTAAAAATGTCCAAATGGTGTAACATCTTAAAAGGGCGCTCTATCGAACTTAATTCGTATGTTTTTTGTACAATGGGCAATCGGATAAACATGAATCAACCTTCTGATCGTATTGGTTATTACCAAGGACAGAAATTACGAGCATGCTACACAAAGGGTAACGGGGAAGAGGAACATGCTTATAGTATTTTTTCAATAGCAGATAAGCAAGTTTACTTAGATGAGATGTCCCCTTATTATAGCGATAAGATGTATGACCAATTTACAGTAGGTACTAATAGACTCTCCGATTGTATAATTGACATTACTTCTTGTACGATCAAATCTACTTTACAAAATAGATCAGATGATGAAGAGTACTCACTTATCCTTATAAAAGGGAAAGAAAATATACAAGTGCATATAGTTAACTATGAAGATTTATATGATAGAACATATTTGTATAAGGTGAAGCAAAGTAGAGATGCTCATCAAATTTTTGTGTACATCACTAGTGATAAAGTTGATTTAGCTACAACCATTGCTTTATTGAAGCTGAGAGTCATAGAGAACAGAATTGCGGCGGTAGTGGCTACCCCTGACCTGTTAATAGGCGCAAAAACTAATCGATATAAAGATGTACAGTTATTTGAAGGTAAAGATAATCAAATTGGATTTGATTTACAACATATGTATGGCACTTCCAGTATCTATCAAAAGAATGGAAATAGTATGATGGGGATTGTGGAAAAACACAAAAAAAAATATGAAGGTTTATTATCGAACGAAATAAATATTTGACACCAAAGCACTTTTTAGATGAGAAGTGAATTCAATATGGATAATTCGGAAGTACTTTTTACCAAATTATTAGACGAAATCCTACGTCAGTTAAAATTTGTAGATCTTAATTAGATATGCGGGATGAACGAATTGCATCGGCATAGTTATGCGAATTAATAAATATGTACGATGAAATTCTTTATTAAAAGAAGTGAAATAGTAATAGAAAGTAGGAGGGAGTACTGATGGATTTTAAAGATTTTCTAATGAAAGAATATAAACTAGGAAAAAAATCGGCTGATGATTATGCAAGTCGTTTTAACGGAATATTAGAAAGAGGGATTTATAAGGGGGAATCTCAAATTACTCCTAGCATGGAAGCAACCATTGAAAAGGAATTTGAAAAATCAAGTGGTCATTATATTCTAGCTCTAAGACGCCACATTGAATTTCAACAGAAGAATTTTACTAAATAAACATCTAATTAAGTTATTCAACTCCTGTGATCTCAAGATAATGAAAAGTAAAAAGGTGTAAATCCACACAGACAAGAAATTAAATTTATTAACATATTATTAAATAATTACCTTATGTTATGGAGACTATCATGAGTACTATAAAAAACATATTGACCTTTGGTGCATATGGGCGAATCGAAGAAGCAGTGGAAAAGTATAACAAAGTTAAGAAGCGATATAACTCTAGATTGTATAAAATGAAATTAAAAAGCCGCGAAGTGGATGCTGTGCTAGAAACAGTAGTACGAGTGAAAATTGAAGCGATAAAAAATCTTAATACATTTAAGGAATTTTCAGTAGGAAATATTGAAAACACGTTATATAAGTCAAATAAATTCAAATCAGCAGACTTCAAACACATAAATCAAACTTTGGAAAAAGGTCAACTGGCTTTGACAGCATCGGTTGGTGCAGCTGTTGGCGCAACAGCTGGAGTTGGAACCGCTCTTGCTACTTGGGGACTAGCTTCGACATTAGGAACAGCATCTACAGGCACAGCTATATCAACTTTATCTGGTGCAGCGGCAACAAAAGCAACATTAGCTTTGCTTGGCGGTGGATCAGTAGCAGCTGGTGGTGGCGGAATTACGGCAGGTGCGGCAGTACTTGGTGGTATTGTTGCAATTCCAGCTCTAGTAGCACTAGGAGTTTTCAGCCATTTAAGCGCAAAAAAGAAAATTGCGGAAATAGAATCTGCAATATATAAGATGAAAATTAATATGTATAAAATGGACACAAACATAATTCGGTTAAAAGAAATCCAAAAAAAGTCAAATAAGTTAATCCGATTAATTAAGAAAAAATCCAAAAACCTAAAGTATGAGTTATACATTGCAAACCGAATTGTAAACGGAGAGATGAGTAAAATAACTAGTTTTTATCATCAAATAAGGACTACTATTTTCAACAGAAGTGTCACAAAACTAGCAAATGAGATTTCAATATTAATAGATACGCCGATTTTCAATGAGGATACTGAAAAAGATCATTTAAATAAAACGTATAACCAAAAGAATGCTACCCCTTACATTATTTTAGCTGTTTTTTTAATAGCGGTTGCTCTATATATTCTTTCTGTACCTATGAATAAAGACATTTTCCCTTTTAATACATTTTTAAAAGACGAAATGGCACGCGCAGTTAATACCATTAATGAAAGTAATTTAAATGAAGATTATGATGATGTTTTAGAACAAGCTGAACGATTAACACAAGCTGTAGAAAGTGGAGACATAGAGCTTGTTAAATCAATACTAAATGCAGGAGTAGACCCTAATATAGATGCTTATGAAAGTCCTTCTGCTTTAAAAATAGCAAAATACAATGGTTATAATGAAATCGCGGACTTGTTAACTGAAGCAGGTGCAAAAGGCGAGTATGACGATCAAATTATAGATTTAGTTAATGCTATAAATAATGGAGAGAACGACTACATAAAATTGCGATTAGAAAGCGGTCTAGATCCAAATAGCATGGATGAAGATGGTACAACATTATTAATTTTAGGTGTACTTTATCAAAACTTAGAGGCTGTAAAGTTACTCTTGTCTGCAGGTGCTGACCCGAATTTTGACTCTAATCCAGATGGGAGTACGGATTTTACTCCTCTTATGTACGCTGCACAAAATGGTAATAAAGAAATTCTAATTACTTTGATTGAAGCTGGAGCAGATGTAAACAAAATTGAGAGTGATACAGCTTTAATTTGGGCTATTAGAGAGGGGCGTGCGGAGATTGTTAAAGAACTCATAAACCAAGGAGTTGATGTCAATCCTTCAATCGATAGCTATTCACCATTAAATGAAGCAGAATATTATGGGAATGGTGATATTATTGAACTATTAAAACAAGTAGGAGCTAAGAATTATTAATAAAAGAAGGAGAGGGTAATCCTCTCCTTCTTATTTTAATTCAGATAATAATTGAATAATCATCTCTGAATATATAACGGAGTAGATAAGCCTAAAGAAGTTTCTGCAATACGTTTGTTATAGTACTCAAAGGTTCCACACTTTCAAATTCTTTATGCTATAGAAGTGATTACGGCCATTGGAATGTACCACCTCTGACATAGTTTTTACCACCGAATGACAAAGAATGACAGACTGTTTACCACTGCAATCTATCTGATGATAAAAGATATAAAACCATAGTTTTGAGAATAAAAATGTTATAAAAAATTGATTGATTTTCAATAAGACCAGTCTTCTGCAAACGGTCCAGATTAACTCTTGTATTATGTAGTAGACTTATACTGCGCAGCAACAAATTTTAAGTTTGGCACTGTTACTGCTTAGTACATTTGTAACAATGAGTTCGAAAAAAGAGGATTTGCTTCAAAGGTACCATATCCAAACATGGTACTTTCTTTTTTAGAGTAATTATTTCATATTTATGAATAATTAGAACAATAAATTGTTATTTTCTGTTATCATTTTAGTATGAAGATTGGTGAGATTGTGAAAATTTTCACTTAAAATAACGATTCAGGATAGTGAAACAAGGGGAAATAAATTGATTCACAATTGTAAACGCCTGGATTACATGATTCAAGCGTTAAATTTTTTTAATTATCAACATAGTTATTTAACAGAGCCTTCTTTTAAAAAGTAAAAATCATGAAACTATTTTGTTTGGTTCATTTAATGCCAGCATAGTTCATCCAAGAGAAATCTTTAAACTTCTCATAAGAAAAAGTTGTGCATCCGCTATTGTGGTATTTTGGTGCTGTGCGATTATTATTCATTCTTTTATGTTCAGATCTACTTGTGGCGGGTTAGGGTATAATTCATTAATTAGTAGTACCAGAGCTTCGTTCAATTCATATCGTTCAATTTTCCCTTTGTACTCTAAATTACGGATGTAGTTAATAGCACTATCTTGGTTATCGAATACGCGATTCTCTTGTTTTGGTAATGTAGATGTAAGATGAAGATCATTTAGCCTATCAAAAAAATTAGGAAAACCCTCTGCTGAAAGAAACTTGTTAAAAGACTCTCTCATATCTTTCCTCATGTAGCTGGCTTCATTTTCAGGATGTGTAATTTCTCTTATGGCTTTTATCGCTTCGCCATTCAAGCCCATATAAGAACACGCCTTCTCCAATGAAAATGAATCTTCATCAGTTTCACCAGTGAGATAGCCAACATCTAGACGAAAGAAATCTGCAATTAAAAGCATAGTATTGTATTTTGGAAAGCCGACTTCTCCATTTTTAATTTTGGCTCCTGTATTCATCCATCGGCTAACATCTTTTTGGCCATAACTAGTTCCATATTTATTGTTTAAGGCTTCAGCAAAGGATGCTTGAGTATATCTGCCTGCATCCATACACTTTTGTAATCTAATTTTCCAGTACGTCGCCTTTTCTTTTAATAAGTCATTCATGTTATAACAATCCTCCATTTAAGACAAATTATATCCCGTGTGTAAGTCTTGTGCAACTTGAAACTTCGCGCTACTATTATATTAGAGAAATCGAGAAGAACAGCAGAAAGTCGAGGAGGTTCCAACATGGAGACCCAATTCATACCCAATCAGAAATTAACTGGGGACGTAAGAAAAAATAAGAACAAAAGCTTTTTTGAAAAAGCTAAAGAACATAAGAAGGAAATAGTAACTGGAACAGCAATTGTGTTTTCGGTGATGGGAGCGATCCTTGTTGTTAAAAACAGAGCAGTTATCAAATCAGCCATCAAGTCATCGCTCGTAGAAGAAGCCTTGACAAAGAGTATAGAAACGAAAACTAATGTCAGTCCATTAGTTTTAGAGCCTATTGAAAAAAGTATCATAAATAAATTTCCAATTGATAATAAGATCAACGTTAGAGAACATATTCGAAATCTTCCTAAAGGCTGGAATCCGTCGATTAACAAAGTGGAATTAGCATCAAAATATGGATATTCGTTAGAAGGACATCAAACATGGGTAAACGCTTATACAAAGGCATCTGCCTGAGTAAAGAATAAGATGTGAGGAGTGAAATAATGGATATATGTGAAAACTGTCAACAATCGTTGTCTGGCGGCGTTTTAACTCTTCCTTGGGAAGATGGAGATAATGCTCATGCATACGTCACATGCCCGCACTGTGGACATGAGAATATTAAATACGGTTTTGGCGGAGATGATGACTAGAGGTAATTTCTCGTCTTGAAAGGAGAAAAATAATATGATATGCCCAAGATGCGGAGAGCATTTTAATGTAAGCGAAACTAGATCATGGTTTAATTATTATTATAGTGGAAGTGCTGAATGGAATTATGATAATGATCTATCAGAACGTTTATGTAAAGATTGTGCCGAGGACGATGTAAATTCTAGATGGATGGATGGAACACTTAAAGCTGCTGATGGGGACCCGCCTCCAGAAAGTCAGAAAAAATGGTGGAATTTAAAAAAATAAGCATTTTCTTCATAGGCCATTTATAACATTGATATAAGAATGTAGAGAACGCATTTACCAAAACTTGCGGTGAATGCGTTTTTTTGCAGGGGGGTTATAAGATATTTTTGTCTTTATAGAAAAAGATTTAGGTGTAGTTGAACCTAAGGCGGATGGATTTATCCGCTTTGAAAAATGCCTTTATGTATCCTTTCAGTAATGGCTTACTAGAAGGTCACGTTAATCGACTAAAGATGATTAAGCGTATGATGTATGGTCGTGCAAAGTTGGATCTCTTAGAAATACGTGTACTCTATCACCTCTAACTACTTTATTAAAATAATGATAGATTTTATCAATACATAAACTCGATACCTTTCACCAAAATTACGTAAGAACCTATTTAAATTAGCATTTATAAATAGCTAGCTCTTGATTAAATTTTACACCATTGCAAAGTAAGCGGTAACCCACAATCTTATTACAGGAGCCACTTCCGTTATAGTAAATAAATTTCCATGTATTTTTTTACAACAAAGTATGAACACAAACATTATAAATAAGTAAATATAATCTATTTAAAAGTGTACTTTTCTGAACAGGCGAAAATTATTGTATCACTCTGTTTTAAAGAGACAAGCTTTACAAGCATCTATTATTAAATTGATAATATGGTATAATTGTCTCGATTGATTTAATAGTCAGATGGAACTAAATATGAAAAATTCATTTAGAACGGGGTAGTAAAAGTGAAAAGGTTTTGTTTATTGGTACTAATTTTAATAGTAACCCTTATCTATTTAACTGGGTGTAGTGAAGGGAATAATCCGTCTTCCAAAAACGAATTCTCTGGGCATTCGAAAAACATAGATGATTTACCCCAACAAGAGGAAAATATAGTGGACGATGTGAATTTAGATTATATAAATTGGTTTCGTAACCATTCAGAAACAATTCTTCGGACCTCGACAGAGGAGGTTGCAAATAGTATTGGCAATTATAATAGCAATGATTTAACAAACACCATGAATAAAATTGAAGAGTTAATTAATCAGGCTAATTCTATGGACTTTTCTGATCCAACTGGAGAGCTGAAAATTATTCACTCAAAATATTTGGATTCTTTGAGTGTTCTTGAAGAAACTACTACAATAGCGGAAAGTCTTTTTTTAGAAAGTGGTGCGATAGATGAGGAACAACGTAAGTTACTTACAAATACTATCCTTAATTGGCAAAGGGAATTAATGCCTGTAATATGTCTATAAATCCATTTTTAGGAATATTACAATACTCGGATGAAATTGTTAAGAGTCCAAATCCTATTAATTATACTAAAAGAGCTGAAAATTACGAAGCTGCTTCACTCTATAAACAAGCATTAGCTGATTATCAAAAAGCTTCGGACCTATTGCCGGAAAGTGAATATTTAAAAAGCAAAATTAAGGAAATGGAGCTTGTTAAATAGAAATCTTGAAATATAAAATTCTATACTTGATAGTTAGTTGAATGGGCGGCATGTTATGAGAAACGAGTGCGTTTCAACTGTAAGTGCAGATACCTGGAATGAAAAGGGGGAAGTAACCACTTAATTATTAATTCCTTATTTAAATAACAGGTACCGATTATATAAATATTCTTTGTCGCAAACTTGTCGCAAAAACACGCGATACCAAGCAAAAAAGGATATAACACAACCTAACAGAAAAAAACAGAAATATTAATATACTGGGTTTTAAAGGATATAACGAAACGTAAAAATAACCACTCCATCAAATTTGAGAAGTGGTGGTTTAAAACTTTTTTATGAAAGTACGACCAAGGCTGCTTTCCTTTTAAATGATTTCATCAAACTAGTTTAACTTTCTAAGGGTTAGTTCTAGTTGCGACATATTAATAATTCAAATTTTATTATTCAAAAGAATGGAAGAGTTCAATTTCACTTTGTGTTGCTGGTTTTTTGAAATACCTACTAACCCACCTTCCATTCCAAACACCTTGTATTTTACCGTCCATTAAGAACATTGTTTTACATTTGAAAATTTTGGTTGTTGCTGTAGAAAAGTCTACATCTAAACAAATTACTTGGATAATATGTTTCTCCGTGATACCTTCAAAATTTACTTTTTCATTTACAAAGTATTGCATAGAAGTTCTCCCATCCTACAACTGATATTTTCACATTCCTTAATCAATTACATCATAGCAAATATGTTGGGATTTCCATAAGGCTGCAATGATTTTTGAAGTATTCCAAACGTAAGGGATACAAAAGAAATTAAAAAGGGAAAAGGCTGTTATTGTTTAAAAATTTGATCGAAACTTTTAAAGTTATTTACTATCCCTTCATTATATTCAACCCACTTTTCTTTTTCTCTCTCCACTGCCCGATTTTGCCATTCAAACCAAACGATGGAACATTCACTACAATGACTCTCTACACCACTATTATTGTGCATATCTCTACGTATAAATAAGGTCCTTTTGCGACAGCAGTAGCAATAAATTATTTTATCATCACTTTTTTTTATTATTAACATAAAGATCAACCTCCAATATACAATATTTATTGTCTAACACTTTGTTATTTATTCTTTAGTACATAATTTTCCCATTTTGGAAATAGGATTACTTAACAAATGTGTGCCAAAAATTGTGGTTTCCAAATTTGTGAGTAATTTATAATAATTACTTGTATAATTAAAAAACGAATAATCCATATTGGAAAAATCATTTTTAAAGGCAACTGAATCTTGCATCCCAGATGAGCCAGTAGTGCGCTAAATTAAGCCATCGATTGCGGAGAATAAACCCACCCTTTGCGTACATGAGAGCTGACTACTCAAATTCGGTTAGAATCGTACTTACAATGAGTGTACTAAGGTATACGCCATCGAAGCCAGGCTTTATATCGAGCAGCGGGCATGATAGTCTCGTTTGACAGAGCCAGCTAGATTAAGGTGGTTCTCTGGCGCAAGTTTCATGCCCGCAGAGAGGCTCGATGTCAACCCATCCGAGCTAATGATAGCCCATTAAAAGATGAACAAAACCCATATAAAAGGTAAAATGGTACTCTCCCCGCAACAGCTGGCTCAAGCTTCCTTAGCTAGTGGCTCAAAACTCCGCGCTGCTGGTTCAAACTGTCCTTAATAATCACTAATTGACTTTTATGCCAATTAGAAGGTTAGTAGATTTGAAGGGGCATACAATGATATTTTTTGCTCTTAAATAGGAGCATCACTGTTGGAAATTTAACTTGTATGTTGCTCCTTTTTTATTTTGCACTATACATCTTATTGATGTATTGGTGACAAAATAAAAAACGATAAGTCCATTTGGGGGTTATCGTTTTTAAATTGTTGTAAGTATTATTCTATTTCATTTTTTTTCTAACGTAACTATATATATCCTCATTCTCTTTTATTTTAATGTTCTTATTTCTTGTGATATTAGATTGCACATATCCTTTAGTCGTAATTACATCAGCATGCCCCAACAATTGCTGAACCTCAGTAATATTTGCTCCAGATTCGACCATGGTAGTTGCAAAGGAGTGCCTAAGTGAGTGAACTGTAACTTTTGGTAAATTGGCTTTCTCTAAATAACTATAAAATAATTGTCTTATTTGCCACTTAGATAAGTTGAATAGATTATTATCGCTATCAATATTGTGTGTTAAACAATATTTTTGTATATCTTTTGCAAAACCAGATTTAAGAGTAATAATTTTACTTTTATTATGCTTAGTTTTGGGAACTAATATTGTGTTCTCTTCCCAATTAATATCTTTTACTTTAATATTTGCGATTTCTGATAAACGAGAACCCGTCATAATAAAAAGTGAAAATAATAGTATATCTCTTTCTAAGTTTTCACTTTCCGACACTATATAGTGAATTAGTTTTAAAATATTGTGATTGCTTAAAATAGTTGTTTTTTTATTTTTAGGTTTCAATTCACTAAGATCAAAGTCAATTTCATTCATTAGATTTGGAAAGTTATAGTTTCTCTCCAAATAAGCGAAGAAGGCTGCTAAAGCATCTCTATATCCTTTTAGAACGTAATAACCTTTATCAATGTTAGAATTAAAAAAACTGTTCAATAGTATTACATTGAGGGGTCTGAAAAAAACGAAATTATCATCACTATCATATACATCGTAAATTTTTAATAAATGTATGTTTTCTAGTGTAGAGTCGATCTTATCTGCTATTGATTTTGCAAAGATGATTAGATTATTCTTATAACCAGTTTTGGTGGCTTCTGAATAATTAGAGTTACTAAGAAAACAGTCAATTTCATTAAGTAAATTATTCAATCAAATCCCATCCTTTACAGAAAAAATATGTTCAATTAATTTTTCTAATGGAAACGGGTATTTTTCATTGACAACTTTTTGTAAATCTTTAGGTACTAATTTAGTGTAAATTATTGTAGTTGATGGACTTCTATGTCCGAGAATTTGTGTTAAATAAATAAGCTGCATATTTGCTTTTAGACAATTAACAGCAAAGGTATGCCGGAAAGAATGAACGGTAAATCTACTATCTAAATTAATTGGTTCTATTATTTTTTGGAAATTTTCTTGGATACTTCTTATTGATACAGGTTTATCTCTGTTATTTCCATGAAGCCTACTAAATAGATATCCATCTTTTGCGGAGAAAAAATCCGTTACTCCAGATATTTTTAAATACTCTAATAGAGCTTTTTTTACAAATGGATAGAGTGGAATATATCTTTCTTTATTACCCTTACCAATCGTATGAATTGAATTACCTTCAAAATCAATGTCACTAATCCTTAATTTAGATAATTCATGTATTCTTAGACCTGAACCAACAAAGGTAATGAAAATTGTTTGCCAAAGAATTGGTTTTTTATGCTTCTTAGTTTCAGAAAATATGGACTCTAATTGACTTTTACTGAAGTATCGTGGAAGAGTAGAGTATGAAATGAATTTAAACTTATAACCGAAATTTTTTGAGCAATAATCATTTTCATTAGCAAAAGTACACAATTTTTTTATAACTCTAATATAAGTGTTAATCGAACTATGTTTGAGGTTAGTTGTGCTAGTATCATTGATAAAATTATAAAAGATAATCTCGTTCAAGTCTTTGAACGGTAAATCAATATATTTATCTTCTATATAATTTTTAAACCTTTTTAAAAAACTTAAATAGTACTTCATTGTATCTTTTGATTTAATTTTTAAAAATTCATTTCTATTTAACATAGAAATAAAATCATCAATTATATGCAGGACAGTAAATGTTTGTTCTTCACTTTGATTTTTATTTTCTACTGGTGTTTTAGTGAGATATGCTAGAAAATCAGTATGATCAATTCCACTTTCATTAAGCAATTTTTTTAAGTCTGCAGTTAGGCTAATTTTCTTTCCCATACTCGTACTCCTTAAATAGATTTTCTGTAGGATCAAATTGCAACGTATTGTTTAGAAGTCTTTGTTTACTTCGATGAAGATAATGTTGGGTTGAAAACCAATGCTTGTGTCCTACTGCTTCTGAAATCTCTTTGAAGTCATTTCTATCTTCTATTGCATTAGTGATATATGAGTGTCTATAAGATCTTGCGTTTGCAATAGATTCTCCAAATACTTTGGTATTAATAGCATGCAGTATACTTGTTATGTTTTGTGGGGAAATTGGTTTACCATTTCTTTTAAGAAATAAATCATCAGTTTGTGGCATTAGTGAATCTCTGGCAATAAGATATTTCTTTAAGATCAATATTACTGTCTGATTTAGATTTAGGGTTCTTTGACTCGATTTAATAGAATTTAATGTTATTTTTCTTTCTGTAGTATTCAAATCATTAATTTTTAGATTACTGATTTCTAATGGGCGACAACCAGTATTCACCAAAACTAATAATACTGCAAGATTTCTATATCTATGAAACATATTTGGATTTTTTAAAATCGAGTCACACATTTTCAGCGTTATCTCTTTCGGTATTACAACATTGATTTGGGATGGAGTTACCATAAACTTTTTAGGTATTGAATATTTATAATCAATAATTTCTTTGTATTTTAAAAACTGTAGAAAAAGCCTGAAATTTTTTATACAGTTATATGCTGTTTCATTTTTTATTTCATTTTTCCTCACTCTTTCAATTAGAAAATTTTCGTAAACATCAATGTCAATTAAATCCAAATTACCAAATCCCTCCAATGAACTGAAATCTTTTTCAAAGAGTTCTTTTATTTGTGAACTAAATTGTTTGGTTCTGGTTAGACAAGTTCCAATCGTTGAAGCCGAATAATTCCGAGTCTTAAGATAATCACTATATTCATTCAAATATGGTGGTTCCTCAATTCTTTTTATACGCCTTTTACTGTTTTTTTTAATGTTTACTGTAGTAATTTCGTTGTTTATTGTTTCATCATAATTCAGTTTTTTCATTGATAAATTCTCCTCCTAGAACCTATTTACAAAGTTTTTTGTTTCTGTTATTCTAAAATTAAGATACTTTATTTATTTTTTTTGCTACCTTGTAAATAAGGTCAGCGGTGACGATTAAATGCAGGCCTCTGGGCTGATTGTGATTCACACTACAAGTGTGTCATCAAGTCAGTCCAGGGGTCTTTTTATGATTTTATTAAGTGTTGTGCAATCTGGAGATAAATTATTCAAGAAATCCGCGTATTATTTGGATAATACGCGGATTTCTGATTACAACTAAAAGACTCAAAAGCCTAGTGCGGCAATCAGAAACTCGTCTGTATTATCAAAGGGGGAACTTTTATCTACAAATATAAGTGTTTACGAAATGAATTAACTTTATTAAGTATAATTATAAAAAAGCGTCCCTTTTTGGGGATTCTGAAGAATAAATAAATTAGTTTTATTATTCTTATTCTGGTGAATAAAATATGCCAGATAAAAAAGTAAACAAATTAAAAATAAAATCTGATTACTACACAGACTTAGCCTTCACTGAAAGAAAAATTAATATTGCGGAATTTGAGAGAAAACATAAATGGGGAAATAATGAAAAATGGGAAGAAATGAAATATATAGCATCTACTCCTTTTTTTCTTCACTCATTTTTAACGAGTCTTAATGTTGAACAAAGATTACGTGCGGTAAAGGATCTTTACGGATACTCATTTAAGGAATTGAAAGGTTTAGGGAAATTCGGTGGATCGGTTCATAAATTTTTTAAGAACCAACAAGGCTACACTGGGGATAAAATGTTAACGGAGCAGAGAGCTAGACTTGCAATTACCTTAGATATTCCAATAATCTATATTCTAAAAGATAAGCCTACGTTTATACAAAGAGAACAATATAATTACTTGGAATATCACGAGATAGCGAAAACAATAACTTTTTCGGAGCTAAATAATATTTTGGTGCGTCCAATTCAAAGAGAGATTAGTGCATATAAAATAGAAATTAACAAGGATAACCCTTTCTACTGTGGATCAGCTTTGAGTCAAATAAATTGTAGAGTTGATTTGCATAAAACTTTCTTTTCAATAGAATTTTACCTTCACTCCCGACTTGATGTTGATTTATATTCTATAAATAGGATAGTTGAAAAATTCGATTACAAGATTTTTCGAATTATAATATCAACAGCTCTACTACGTGATACATATAAGCTTTCGCTTATTTGTACATATATCGAGGAACAAAAAGAAGATGCAAAAAACTTCTCGGAGAAATTAATTAGAATTAATAATGGTACAGTACTTTTTCCTTATAATTATGATTTTGAAAAAGTTGTCCCTTTTTAGGGATTTAAGTAAATTAATTAATGACATGGAAAACCTCCTTATATCATAAAGGAGGTTTTTTGATGTACACAAAAAAAGTTGTAAAGAAGATGGACCAAGAAAAATTAGTTAAAAGAAAGTTAGCGTTAGACATGATTGAAGAATGGATGCTAAAGCTTAAAAAAACAAGTGAATTTGACAGAAAAAATGAGTAGAACTGAAAAAGAATCTTATCCAATAGTATTAACTGCGGTTGATATATGTGAGATTTTACAAATATCGAAACCATCAGCATATGAATTAATGGATAGATATGACTTTCCCCTAATTAAAATAGGAAGGTGTAAAAGGGTTTTAAGGGATGAATTTTTTTTATGGTTAAGTAACCATTAATATCTCAATGCAATTATAAAAGGTTAAATGAATGGTAAGACTGTTGACTAGACCACTTATTTACTTTTTTCGTTGCGCAAAAATTAATGGAGGTATGTAATAAATGGCGCACATCAGAAAAAGAGGTAAAACATATTCATATGCAATTGACGTTGGAAAAGACCCCTTAACGGGGAAGCGTAAACAAATAAATAAAGGCGGATTTATTCGAAAAAAAGATGCCGAGGCAGCTGCGCGGAAGATTGAATTGCTATTAGACGAAAATCGTTATATTGTGCAGAGCAAAGAGGTTTTTTCGGAGTATATCCAATATTGGTTTGAAAACTATTATCAAACTCGGATAAAACAAGCGTCTGCCATAAACCTTAAGTACATTATAGAGAAACAACTCATATGTGAGAATCCGTTTGCTAACAAAGAAATTGCAAAGATTACTACAATGGATATTGACCATTTTTATAATCTTAAATTAAAAGAAGGTTATGGTACAAGTTACATTCGAAAACTGCATCAACTGCTAAGGCAGGCATTAAGTCAAGCGGTTAAATGGAAAAAAATCGCGATTAATCCAGTTGAGGATGCAGCCCCACCCTCTGTGAAGTATGAAGAGATGTCAATTTGGTCATTTGATGCGATTCAAACATTTCTTCATAACTGTAAAGGTGAAAGACATTATTTAACTTTCTTACTGGCCATCTATACTGGCATGCGAAGAGGGGAAATTTTAGGCCTACAGTGGAGTGACATTGACTTCGACAAAAAAGTTATTCATGTAATCAGGTCGTTGTCTTATGTCCCAAAGAGTGGAAATGTTTTTACAACATTGAAAACCAAAAATGCAAAACGACAAGTTCCTATTCCGGAATTCGTACTCAATGAATTACGTATTCAAAAAAAACGTATAGAAAAGTGGAAGGAATTGGTTGGGCCAATGTTTGAGGATCAGGACCTAGTAATTTGTACAAATACAGGAACCTCACAAGATCCGCGTAACGTACTTCGGGTAATGAAGCGCATTGTAAGTAACACCAAGATACCAAAAATTCGGTTTCATGATATTCGACACACTCATGCATCCATTCTTATTTCAGAAGGGGTAGATATTGTTAAAATTTCTAAACGATTAGGTCATGCAAATCCCAAAATCACATTAGAATTTTATGCGCATTTATTACCGAATGAAGACAATGATATTGCTGACATTTTTCATGATGCTATTCAAAATAAAGACAAAGAAAATGAAAAAGGTTTAGAGTGATCTTGCGGACAAATTGCGGACAAACCAAAAAAGTAGATGTATATAGTTGTAAATGTTTATAAAAGAAAAAGCCCGTAAGTGTTGATATTTCAACACTTGAAGGCTTATCTACAGTATGATCTGAGAGGGATTCGAACCCCCGACCCCGTCCCTGTCAAGGACGTATTCTCCCGCTGAACTATCAGATCTTTAGATGTTTCTTCCGCTATTATATAAGTTTGATCTAAAGAGTACAATACTTTAAACGACTATTTTTCTATTACGTCTTTAGATGTATATGTAAATAAAGCTCTAGTCCATTTATGTTGATAGCAGTTAGTCTATACTAGAAAGTATAAGTTAGTACGGAGAAAGGAGAGGGTATATGGTGGATTATTCAAAAGAAGTAGAGCAACAATTGCATTTCTGGAAGTCTAGAATAACAAGGAAGTCTGGTATTATAGGTCGAGCTTCTAAAAACGTACAGAACAAGGTTAATGGTCTTATACCGGAGAAGTTCCATCAAGTGATGACAGAAAGTATTAAAAATATGGTGAAAGCAACGCTTGTAGGCTCCAACATGACAACGAAAAAACGGCTGCCATTAAAGCTAAGCCTTTATGAACGAGACGAGTTGCTGAAAGAAAAGCTTTCTACTTTCAGAAAAACAGCTGTTATTGAAGGAGCCGGTACAGGCGCAGGCGGAATACTGCTAGGGCTTGCTGATTTCCCGTTACTATTATCGATAAAGATGAAATTCCTTTTTGAAGCTGCTGCGATCTACGGATTTGATACGGATGATTATGAGGAACGACTTTTCATACTACATATTTTCCTATTAGCTTTTTCAAGTGAGGAAAAACGAAAAGATGCATTGTATATTATTGAAAACTGGGAACACCAAAAGCATTTGATTGCGGATATGGACTGGCGAGAGTTCCAGCAGGAGTATAGGGATCATATTGATTTGGTTAAATTGTTTCAGTTACTGCCTGGTATCGGAGCGGTTGTTGGGGCGTTTGCCAACTACAAACTGCTAGACCAACTTGGAGAAACAGCTATGAATTCATATCGGTTACGTTTATCCCGCATTAACGGGCAGTAAGACTCCCACTTCAAGTTGTAAGAAAAGCGAAAAGATAAGTGGGAGATCAACTGCCCGTAAAAGCCCGATTGGTTTAACTAACAATCAGTAGGGGATGAAGAACCCCCCACTGATTGAAGTTTCACTTTATTACACGATATCTAATTGACTCGCGTGTGAAATGATGGTATATTGAAAATATTCTAATTTAAAGGTGTGGTGAAGTATGTCGGTTGTAGGTATAAACTAATTTAGTTTAATAAGGCTTTTAATAACTGGTTTTGTACTAGTTTATTAAGCGTGCCTTGTTTCACAATGTTTAAGCAACATTGTGGATACCTACCTTAAGACTGCTTCCTTTTCCATATAATCGATTAACATAAATGGTATGTTAAGACGAAGAGCGTGGTGGGATTTGTCCTGCTATGCTCTTTTTTCTATCCTATTATTAGTTAACGATCAAAAATGCCTTGTGACGACCACAAGGCTGATGCCCGCAGGAGCTTTCTATCCATTTTTCGGTTTAAGCCGTAAATATGGAGAGGTAGGAGAGTTCTTGCGGGCATTTTCTAATTTCATTCAGTAGGGGTTTAAACCCTACTGAATGAAATTAGAGCCTCCGGCGGATGTCACAGATTTTGAAAGGAGTGAATTGAGCAAACTCAATTCAAAATCTGGACGCAAATACGCCAAGGCGAATTTGATTAAATAAGGAGGAATAAAAATGAATAAGATGACCTTTGAAAAATTACAATATAACGAACTAAAGGAAATGGTGAAATCCCATTGTGTAAGTAGTTTAGGGAAAGAATTACTGGATAAGCTACAGCCTAGCACCAATAGTAAGGTTGTAAAAAATAGACTAAATGAGACATCAGAGGCTCGAAAACTATTGGATGCTGAAAACCATCTCCCATTAAAGGGGATTTCCAATATAAATTATCTGATGGAAAAGCTTGAAAAAGGGATGATTCTTGGTCCATCTGAGCTAGTAGCTATTTCCGATTTTTTAAGAGGGTGTCGGGTGATAAAGAAGTTTATGTTAGGGAAGGAATTCTTTGCTCCTGTCTTACATGCTTATTCATATTCCATGATGGAATTTCAAAGTATTGAAGAGGATATTAATTACTCTATTAGGGGGAATAGAGTCGATTCGGAAGCTAGCAAAGAATTAAAGCGAATCCGTAATCAAATGGCAAAAACAGAAGAAAAAATAGAAGAACGTCTAAATAAATTTCTGAAAAGCAATGCGAACAAACAATATATTCAAGAATTTTTTATAAGCAAAAAAGATGATAGGTTTACGATTCCGATTAAAGCGTCGTATAAAAATCAAGTGGAAGGCACCATTATCGAAGCTTCTTCCAAAGGTTCTACAGTATTTATAGAGCCAGCTGCTATTTCTAAATTGAATGCTGAACTTGCTACTTTAAAGGCTGAAGAGTCAATGGAAGAATATCAGATTCTAGCTACCCTTTCAGGAAGCATTCTTGAACAAACGAGCCAGATTAACATCAATATCGAACTTATTGCTCAGTATGATATGATTTTTGCCAAAGCGAAGTTTAGTAAAACGATGGATGGTATAGAACCAAAGTTGAATAATCACGGGTACATTAAGCTGATAAGCTGTAAGCATCCACTTTTAACAGGAAATATTGTGCCTTTAGATTTTGAAATTGGAAAAGATTATCGAAGTTTAATCATTACTGGGCCTAATGCTGGGGGAAAAACAGTCGTGCTAAAAACGATAGGAATCCTAACATTGGCCATCATGTCAGGCTTTCATATAGCAGCAGCTGAAGGTACGGAGCTAGCAGTTTTCAATCAAATTTTTGTAGACATCGGGGACAATCAAAGCATTGAAAATTCCCTGAGTACATTTTCATCTCATATGAAAAACATATCTGAAATCATGAATGCGTCGACGAATAATACGCTTCTCCTTTTTGATGAAATTGGAAGTGGGACAGAACCGAACGAAGGGGCAGCACTAGCAATTGCCATACTCGAGGAATTTTATCAAATGGGCTGTATGACAGTTGCGACGACTCACTACGGAGAGATTAAACGTTACTCGGAAATGCATAGTGATTTTATGAATGCTGCGATGCAATTTAATAGCGAAGCATTAGAGCCTATGTATAAGCTTTTAATCGGCAAATCAGGTGATAGCAATGCACTATGGATTTCTAAGAAAATGAATTTGCGTGAAAAGGTGCTACAAAAAGCACAGCGTTATATAGAAAATAAAACATATGACCTTGAGCGAGTAAGAGACAATAAAATTAAAAAACCAGTTCTAGTTGCGAACCAGGAAGAGGTAACATATGAATTTGAAGTAGGAGACAGAGTAAAACTAACTGAACTTGAGGATTATGGTATTGTGTATGAGAAAAAAGATAATCATAATAATGTGTCCGTGTTTTATAAAAATGAAATAGTAAAAGTAAATATAAAGAGATTGCAACTGGAAGGAAAAGCAACCGATTTATATCCAGAAGGATATGACTTAAATTCTTTGTTTGTTAGTTATGCAGAACGGAAATTTCAACATGACATGGAAAGAGGTTCTAAAAAGGCATTGAAAAAAGTTTCAAAAGAAATAAAGAAAAGGCTCAATGAATAGTTACTCCAAATAGTTTTAGGTAAATTCATGCCCATTATGGGTTAATCGATGGTTTAGAGGGTAGAATAAATTAGGAAATTCTATTTTATAAAATGTTAGGAGGAAATAGGGATGGATGAAAAGATGGGCGGTATTGAAGTTGGCGAAATTCTAACTGTGATGGATGAAGATAATCGAGAGCAAGAAATAGAAGTGATTGGTCTATTAACGATTGAAGATAAGGAATATGCAGCGGTAGCATTTGCAGATGATGCTCAAGAAGATACATTAGAAGAGGTAGATGTGTTCTTTTTCCAAGTGATAGACGGAGAGGAATTAGCGGAAATAGAGACTGACGCGGAATTTGAAAAAGTATCTGCAGCTTTTTTAGAAGCTCAAGAAGCGGAAGAAGAGGAATAAAAAAGGCTAAAAAAGAGAGGAGGATACTTCCTCTCTTTTTTAGAGCAATCCCTCTCGGCAGTCTGATTTCCCTTGAAATGTATTATATTTTTTCACTTCGCTTATTGTCACCTCTATTTCTTTGATGTAATGCTCAAATAGAGGATAATTTCCTGATTCGTTAAAATTCTGTTGATCAATAGAATTTAGCAATGCAATTATCCCTTTACATTTTAAATCATCAGAAGATGGGATTTTAGATTCTCCCTCTATTTCTCCTCTTACTACTAACTCTCCATTGCTATCTTCCATTTTAAAGTAGAATTTTTTTGTGTCATTATGGTGCATTTCAGACCACTCCTAACATAATAATCGAATCCCTTAATAATATATCCGCGATGAACAGTTTTACTCACACATTGTATTTAGGCTAGTATATCTAAATGATTTTGATCAATATTATTACTATTGGATTTAAATGTGGTATCTCCATGATTAATGCCAATATTTGTATTGCTAAAAAGCCTGTATTATATGATAATCCAAAGGTACGTTATATAGAGAGTTAAACATTTTACGTGAGGAGGAGTTAAGATGGAACAAAATCAAGATGAAATTAAGGTAGGACAAATCTTTACAGTGCTAGATGAAAACGATCAAGAGCAAGAAATGGAAGTGCTCGGGCTGTTAACTGTTGAGGAAACAGAATACGCTGCAGTAGGATTTGTAGAAGATATTCAATCTGAATCGGAAGAGGATATTGATGTATTCTTTTTCAGAGTGGAAGATGAGGAGTTATCTTTTATCGATACAGATGAAGAATTTGAAAAAGTATCTTCAGCATTTTCAAAATTAGAGGATGATACGATTTTATAAAAAAGAAGGGCTTAACTAAAGCTCTTCTTTTTTTTATAGGAATGTTCTCCATTCACTTGTCATAGAATCTTAAGGATTGTGCATGAGCGCCAAGAAAGGGAGAGAATAACAATAAAATAATATCTTATTCACAATTCACTGAATATATTGTACAATTTAGAGATTACAAGTTTAGGAGGATTATTTTGGCGAAATTAAAGAAATTTGGAATTGTATTAGCTTCATCAGCTTTATCTTTTGGCATGTTTTCTTCTATTGCAAGTGCTTCACCCAATGAGGAGGGGCAACAAGAAAGAATCCAAATTCAAGTCGCTTCAACAGAAAATGTTTTTACGAAGAATGATTTAATTAAAAAGTTTCATGAGTTATTTCCAAAGAAGTTTGATTTTTTAACGAGTAGTGACTTTTATATGGGCGGTGCTCACATTTACCCTGATGATAATACTGTACGTTATGATTTGTCTTTCAACAAAACGATTGATGGAAAACGAGTGTATGGAAGTGTTGGTTTTGTTGGAGAAAAATTAGAGATTGAGCAATTTTACTATCAGCCAGCTCTTGAAAAAGACTCGTTATTTCCAGCAAAAGTCTCTAAAGAAGCTGCGAAGAAAATAGCGGTTGATTTTGTAGGACAATTTTTGAATGGAGAAGAATATGAGCTAGAGCCAAACTATTACAACTATTATCCTCAACAAATTTTAACAGAACCGATTCGCTACTCCTTTTCTTTCGCACGTACAGAAAACAAAGTCTCTATCGCTGATCAAAGAATAGAAGTAACAGTGCTTGGAAACGGGGAAATCGTTAACTTTTATAAAAATCCTATTAAGTCGGAAAAAGCTACATTTGACGATGCAAAACAAATAATAGATCAACAAAAAATATTAGAAAAAGTAAAAGAGAATCTATCTGCAAGTTTGCAGTATCAGCTAAATAACGATTATCAAACTGGTGAACGCAATGTACAGCTTATCTATCAACCGACCATGAAATGGCAAGGTGTACATGCATCTACAGGTAAATGGCTTACTTCCAATGGTTACGTAGAAGAAGTTCCTAAAACAACGAAAATCGAGAAATTAGCTGCTAATCCATTGCCTCCAAAACAAAAGGGTATTACAGTCGAGTCCGCAAAAAAAATAGCAGAACAGTTCCTAAATCTAAAATCCGATAAAGTTAAATTGACTATTTCATCACTAGATGAGATTGAAAATTATAACGGACAGCCTGTTATTAGTGTCCAGTATATGTATAACTATGCGAACGGTGGAACGGGCGGAAGTATAGAAATAAATAAAAATACAGGTGAAATTATTCAGTACTATGATGTTAAAAGTCACCTTCTTGAACAAATCGGAGAAAAACAGAAAACAGAAAAACCAATTTCTAAAGAAGCAGCGCTAGCTCAAGCAGTGAAATACTTAAAGGAGTGGGCTCCATCTTATCTACACAATTACGCTATGCCTGTGGATGAGCCGTTTTTTGAAAAGGGAATGAGTAATTATTATTTCAATTTCCCGAGAGTTGTAAACGGTATTGTTGTGCAGGGAGATCAAATAGGAGTACAGATAGCAGCAGATGGTTCTTTAGGTAGCTTAAATATTAGTTTCCAAGAGGTAGAAAACTGGCCTGCGATAGATAAAGTCATTTCTGCCGAAGATGCAAAAGCAAAATTAAAAGAGGCATTAAGCCTTAAACTGAATTATTTGAAACAAGGTATCGACGTAGACAATCATCATTATGATTTAGTGTATTCTCCAACTTTCAATGAGGATCCAATGAGTTATTTAGATGCACAAACAGGAGAATGGAAAAGTATTTATGGTGCAAACAATACAACTGTCATTTCACATCCTTGGGCTGAAGAGGAGCTCAACTATCTGATTAGCGCGAAAATATTGGATATCAAAAACAAGAAAGATTTTAATGCAGATGCTTCTATTACAAAAGGAGAAGCGCTAAAAGTAGTGATGAATTCCATTTCTTATTTTTATTCCGGGGGTTATTATGGGAATAGAGAAAATATGCCCCAAACATTTGATAATATAGATCCAAAGCATCCACTATATCAATCCATAGAACGGGCAGTTGAGATGGGCGTTATTAAACCTGCGAAAAGCTTTGATATGGATGCTAAAGTGACCCGAGAAGAACTAGCGGCTTGGTATATACGTGTGCTAGGACTTGAGCAAGCAGGCAAACATAGCGACATTTATAAACTAAACTTTGCGGATGCAAATAAAGTGAACAAGGAATATGCTGGATATGTAGCGCTAGCAAGTTCTTTGGGATTATTAGAGACTGATCAAGACAAGTTTAATCCTGAACAGGAAGTGACCTACGCGGAGCTAGCAGCCTCAACGATACGCTTAGCTCATGAAATGTCCGAAAAAAGAAATGGCTTGTATTATTAACAAATAGGTTCAATTTTGAAAGGCTTCTGCCGTGTTTTATTTATACGGTAGAAGTTTTCTTTTGCATGCCTATGGTGTAATTTTTATCGTTTTAGGCGTGCTAATTCTAAATTATCGGAAGAACAAAAAAGGAAAATATATGCAGACCAATGGGGATAGCGATAGCTGTGAGTGTATTTGGGATTGGAATGATATTATAGCCGATACTAACTTCAAGTAGCGGATTAGTGGGATTGGGAGTACGTTTTGTGATTGTCGGCTTGATTTTAGTGTTGGTTGACTATTTAGAGGAATAATACATAATTTGATAGTTATATTGAGTTATAGATATTGAAAGAAAGAGTGAGTTGATGAAGCTCAGCTCATAGTGTAAGATGGATTTTATGGATAAAAATACATCGAAGGTGAGTTATATGCAATATCATGGAAGAATATTTTCAATTGCTGTAGTTATACTTTTTAATATAATTCGTTATTATTACTATCATCAATATTTAGAGTTACCTTTTAGATGGAACTTTTTTTTATTAACTTTTATTTTTTTGACGATAGCTTGGTGGTGTGGTAAACAATTCGATTATGCAAAATATTATTCTGAAAGAGATCCATTAACTAATACATATAATCGGCGAACATTAGAACGAAATTTCAATAAAATCTCAAAAAAATTTGTTGGAGAAGGATATTCTTTAGGGGTTATTATGTTGGATCTTAATAATTTTAAAGAAGTAAATGATCAATACGGTCATCAAAAAGGTGATGAATTACTGATCCTAATTGCATCTAAATTAACTAATTTTGTAAAGAAAAATGATTTAGTTGCAAGGTGGGGAGGCGATGAATTTGTTATTTTAGTATCCAATATAACAGAAGAATTCGGTACCGATTATACACAGAACTTATTAAAAAATATAAAAGAACATAATCCCAGTGAGTTTACTTCTATAGGAGCTTCTATTGGATATGCAGTTTACCCAAGGGATGGAGATAATTTGCAAAAATTAATTCAAATAGCAGATAGTGGAATGTATAAAGAAAAACGATATAGTGTTAAATAAGTTTATCGTGGATTTCTTCTATAAATCAGAACTAAGTTTGCTTGAGTTTATAGAAAAGAGTAAAGAAAAGCAACGATGCATAAATAGGTATCGTTGCTTTATACTTTACTGAGAATTGGCTTCATATTCCCCTTCACCATCAACTGCTACTAACACGAATGAATTGTATCGCTCTGAAATAGGTAGCGGAACTTTGGCATATACTTGACCTTTTACTGGATATTGTGGAAAAGCAGATTAGTATACATTTTACATAGGTGAAGGTACTCTAGGTATAGAATGTACATATCTTTTTAAAAGGAGAGAAAAAAATGCAAGTTATTAATGGTAAAACCGCTCTAATCACAGGAGCTGGTCGGGGAATAGGAAAAGCAACAGCAATCGCATTTGCAAAAGAAGGTATTCACGTTGGGTTGCTTGCTCGTACAATTGAAAACTTAGAACAAGTAGCAACCGAATTAAAAGATTTCGGAGTAAAGGTTTCCATTGCAACCGCAGATGTTGCTGACATAGATTCTGTTAACCAAGCAGTAGAGAAGATAAAAGCTGATCTTGGTTCAATAGACATTTTAGTAAATAGCGCAGGCATTAGTAAATTTGGTAATTTCCTTGATCTAGATCCAGCTGAATGGATGAAAATAATTCAAGTAAATGTAATGGGGACTTACTACGTAACACGAGCAGTATTACCTGAAATGATTGAAAGAAAAACAGGCGACATTATTAATATCTCATCCACTGCAGGACAAAAAGGTGCACCAGTAACAAGCGCTTATAGTGCATCAAAAGCAGCTGTTATCGCATTAAGTGAATCATTAATGCTAGAAGTAAGAAAACATAACATACGTGTCGTTACACTAACACCAAGCACAGTCGCTACGGATATGGCAGTCGAGTTAAACTTAACTGATGGCAATCCTGAAAAAGTAATGCAACCAGAAGATCTTGCAGAATTTATGGTTGCTCAGCTCAAGATGAATCCGAGAATCTTGCTTAAATCTGCGGGATTGTGGTCGACAAATCCATAAATATTAAAAGAGAACAGCATAAATCATGCTTTTCTCTTTTTTGTATAATCCATTTTTTCAAGGAGAGACTAACTTAAAAGAAAGGATGGGTAATCATGAAAGATAATAAATTTGCGGATCTTGATCGTGAGCAGTTGGAAGAAATTAACGAGTTAGAAGATAGACTTGGGATTACACTTGTTGCTTATGAAATTTCCACAACCTTTGATAGTACATCCAGTGAAATTTCTTCCACATAAAAATATTATACAAATTGAGTTGTCTCATAGTTAGTCAATTGACTATGAGACAGGCTTATGGGATGCTTTTACAACTAAACTTGTGTAAGCATTACAATGTCGCTATACAAGATCATCCAAAGTTGTTTCTAACAAAGATGGAATAGTCAATACAACTAACTAATATAAATATTGATATAAAAATATATTGACACATGAGTCTTCTGAATATATATTATTTTTATACCAATTTTCTGAATAAAAGAGCATTTTCTTTTTTTTACCCAAACTTGTACCTACAACCTGTTGACTGGTCGTGTTCGATAAAATATTGTACTAGACTACTTGGAACCATGTAGTACAATTATATAAATTGAAAACGGTTGCAAGGGAAAGAGGTAGAAAAATGGTTACATTAAAAGATATTGCAGAACATGTTGGAGTCTCAATTACGACAGTTTCTCGCGTTATTAAAAATGATTCTTCAAGGAATGTAAATCCTGAAACAAAGAAAAAAGTCTGGCAGGCGGTAAGAGAGTTGGGTTATACACCAAATGAATACGCAAGACATCTTGTCGCATCTTCCGTACAAGAGAAGAAACAGACCAAGAGAATAGCATGGCTTGCTAGCCCGCGTTTAGCAGAGTCTAATCCGTACTTTTCAAAAATCTATTCAGGCATTAGTGAAACATTAAATAATGCAGGCTACACGCTACTGCTATTAAGTAATGAGGATTTGGAAGATGAAGCCTTTTTCCATCAGATGATTAGGGAAAAGGAAGTCGATGGGGTATTGCTGATTGATAAAGTCGATGAAAAAATACTTCTTGAGATCAAGGATATGATACCCGTTGTAGGAGTTGACTTTAACTATAGTGACCATGCAATCTCTACAGTAGATTATGACAGAGAAGAAGCTGCGTACAAAGCTATAGAACATTTAGTTTCAAAAGGACATCGTCAGATTGGTTTCATCGGCGGTGGTATCGACATTGAAATGACAAATGAAAAACGATTCAAAGGTTTTAAGAAAGCGATGAATGAGTTCGGAATAACTGTAGAAGAAAATTGGATCATTAATTCTAATTGGTGTTTGGAACAAAGCTACAAATCAACAAAGGATTTATTGAATCTTCCTCAAAGTAATCGTCCAACTGCTATTTTATGTGCTGGAGATTTACTAGCGATAGCGGCAATGCGTGCTGCACACGAACTAGGTCTAATAATCCCTGAGGATATTGCTTTTATTGGTATTGATAACAATGAAATGGCTCAATATGTCGTTCCATCATTAACAACTATATCGATACCTCAATATGAAATGGGAGTAATTGCAGCAAAAGCGTTGATTAATCAAATAGAAGATAATGTGAATATAGCTTTAAAAACCTTATTACCGTTTGAATTATTAGTACGTCAATCAACGTAAAACTACAGATTAGTTTTGTTAACCCATTAAGGAAAACGTTTTCCGGTATTTTGGATACTTTTTCCCAAATAAAAATATAGATGAGGTGTAGGAATGAGAAAAGTAAGAATTGGGATTATAGGAGCAGGTTTACGAGGCGGACTTGCTCATTACTGGCACAAGCCAGATGGAGAATCGGAAGTTGTTGCGCTAGCAGATATTTCCCAGGAACGATTGGATAAGTTTCAGGAAAAGTTTGATACTCCATTGTTTTTGACTAAGGACTACAAAGAATTATTGAAACGCGATGATATTGATGCAATTGCGGTATTGTCTCCCGATTATTTACATGAAGAACATGTAACTGCTGCTCTGGAGGCTGGTAAACATGTCTATTCTGAAAAACCACTTGCTATTACGGTCGAAGGATGTGACCGAATCATTGACACTTGGCAGAGATCAGGAAAACATTTGATGGTTGGTTTTAATATGCGTTATATGAGCATGTACCAAACGATGAAAGAACTCATTGACTCAGGGGCTATTGGAGAATTGAAAGCCATTTGGGTTCGCCATTTCGTCGGCTTTGGTGGTTATTTCTACTACCACGATTGGCATGGAAAATCGGCAAATACAACTTCACTTCTATTACAAAAAGGTTCCCACGATCTGGATGTAATTCACTGGATCTCTGGTAAGTATGCGACGAAGGTGTCTGCATTCGGTGGTCTTGATTATTATGGTGGGGACAAGCCAAACAATTTAACATGTCCGGAATGTGACCTTAAAAATACTTGTCCTGAGTATGTGCCACATACCTTTACGGAATGTGCATTTAGAGAAGAAATCGACGTTGAAGACAATAATATGCTCATTATGGAGCTAGAAGGAGGTATTAAGGCATCTTATCTTCAATGTCATTTTACTCCAGATTATTCGCGTAACTATACGTTCATCGGGACAGAGGGCCGTATAGAGAATGACGACGTCAACGGGAAAATTTATTTGAAAACGCGTAAAACAAATACATGGAAAGAGCTTAGTGATGTTACTTACGAGATGAAACCGGAAGAAGGTAGTCATGGCGGAGCAGATCCAAAAATTACGCAAGACTTTGTTGAGCTAATTTTGTATGATAAGCAACCTCTTACAACTCCATTTGCTGGGAGAATGAGCGTAGCGGTTGGATGTGCAGCAACAGAATCTATACGTGCTGGTGGTAAAGTTGTTCATATTTCTCAAGAATCTAATATTGTTCACAATTAAGTAGGTTTGTAAGAAAAGGGGTGTGATTGTGACAAATTTAAGTGAAGATGTAGGTTATGTTAAAAAAATAGAAGAAAATGAAAAAAGGAAGTCTTTGAAAAAACACCAGAAGGAAAAGAAGAATGTATTAGTCGACTGGAAAAAAGCTTTTCGAAAAAATTGGGAACTATACGTATTACTTACACCAGTCATTTTATACTTTCTAATTTTTCACTACTTTCCTCTCTATGGATTGCAAATTGCATTTAAAGATTTCATCGCAACAAAAGGGATTACAGGAAGCCCGTGGGTAGGTTTTAAACATTTTGAGCGTTTCTTTGATAGTTATTATTTTTGGAGACTTATTAAAAATACTTTAGGGATAGGTATTTTCACATTAGTAGTTTCTTTTCCAATTCCAATTATACTAGCGCTTATGCTCAATGAAATTAAAAGCTTGCGTTATAAAAAATTCGTGCAGACAGTTATATACGCACCGCATTTCTTATCGACAGTCGTTGTTGTTGGAATGCTACTGCTGTTCTTAAAAACAGATGGACTGGTCAATCAAATAATTCAACTTTTCGGAGGGACACCTATTAGCTTTATAACAGAACCAGCTTGGTTTAAGAGCTTGTATGTGTTTTCAGATGTTTGGCAAACGATGGGATGGAGTTCTATTATTTATATTGCTGCACTTGCAGCGGTTGACCCAGCGCAACATGAAGCTGCAATGATAGATGGAGCGTCAAAATTTCAACGAATTATTCATATCAATATCCCGGCAATCATGCCTACTATCGTAATTCTTTTCATTTTGAATGCTGGATCTGTCATGGCAGTGGGTTTTGAAAAAGTCTTTCTTATGCAAAACGATCTAAATATGTCGACGTCAGACGTTATTTCAACATTCGTTTATCGAAGTGGAATTTTAGAAGCACAGTACAGTTTCTCGGCTGCAGTGGGACTTTTCAACTCGCTTATTAACTTCATTATGCTTATTATGGTAAACCAGATTGCGAAAAAAGTGAATGAGACAAGTCTATGGTAAGGGGTGGCTAGATTGAGAGAAAGTAAGACTGATCGTGCGTTTAATATATTCAACTATGTTTTTCTTGCAATTGTGGCTTTACTCGTAATCTATCCATTGATTTTCGTTCTTAGTGCATCTCTTAGTAACCCTGAGAACGTAATATCAGGTGATATGTGGTTATGGCCAAAGGAGTTTACATTAGATGCATATGAAAAGGTGTTCCAGAACAAGGATATTATAAATGGGTTTATTAACACACTGAAGTATACAATTTTTGGCACTATCCTAAACGTCGTTATGACTATTTTGGCAGCATATCCGCTATCTCGAAAAGACCTAAAGGGTCGGGGGTTTATCATGGCATTTATCGTCTTTACTATATTTTTTAGTGGAGGACTTATTCCGACGTACTTACTTATCAGAGACCTTGGGATGCTAAATACATTTTGGGTAATGATCATCCCAAACGCAGTTGCAGTTTGGAATATCATTATTATGCGAACGTTTTTCCAATCTATTCCTCATGAATTAGAAGAGTCGGCAATGATTGATGGAGCAGGGAACTTCAGAATTTTATGGAGCATTGTTTTGCCACTATCATTCCCAGTAATAGCAGTTATGGTTCTCTTCTATTCAGTTGGTCACTGGAATTCATACTTCCAGGCACTGATATATTTACAGGATCAAGAGAAGTTTCCACTTCAACTGATTCTTCGACAAATTCTTATTCAAGGTCAAACGGATGACATGATCAAGGCAACGTCAGAAAGCTTTTTAGCCCAACAACTAAGCGTGGAAGGGTTGAAATATGCAGTACTTATAGTTGCAAATTTACCGATGCTTATGCTCTATCCGTTTTTACAGAGGTATTTTGTGAAGGGCGTCATGATTGGATCACTCAAAGGGTAACAAGGGAAAAAGGATAAATGAGGGGGAGAATGTATTGAAGAAAAGCTATTTTGTGGGTATGACCGCAACTCTATTACTGACAGCTAGTATTTTGGGTGCTTGTTCAGATGAGGAAGGGGCAGCTAAAAAAGGGGAAAATGCTGGTAATGTGAAAGCGACGGGTATGCCGATTGTAGAAGAAAAAATTCAAGTGGATGGTTTTGCAGCGAAGTTTTTCGCATCTCAGGACTGGAATAATCTGATGCTTTGGGAAGAGTATGAAAAAATGACCAATATCGATGTGGAATGGGAAACTGTACAAATCGAGGGGTTAGCGGAGAAGAAAAACTTAAAACTTGCAGCTGGTGATTACCCTGATTTATTTTTCGCTTCAGCATTTTCGAAGACAGATCTGCTTAAATATGGTCAACAAGGTGTATTCTTGCCACTAAATGACTATATCGATGAATACGCACCAAACTTTAAAAAGATTTTAGAAGATTATCCTTCTGTGAAACAAGGCGTGACGATGGCGGACGGAAATATTTATGGCTTTCCAACTTTTTATGACCCGAATTTTGAATCACTTCGTGCTGGTACTCCATGGATAAATAAAGATTGGCTTAACAAATTAGGGCTAGAGGAACCTGAAACGACAGATGAATTGTATAAAGTATTGAAGGCGTTTAAAGAACAAGATCCAAATGGCAATGGACAAGCAGATGAGCTTGGATGGGGAAGTGGATATGGTATTGATCAGTTCATTCATTATTTGCGCGGGACCTATGGCTTGAACAAACAAGGATCTATGAATATAAACTTAGACTTTAAAGAAGGTACTGAAGAATTCCGCTTTGTTCCTGCGACGGATGAATACAAGGAATTACTTACATTCTTAAACAAGCTTTATATGGAAGGTTTAATTAACCAAGATGTTTTCACAACCGAACCTCATGTGTTTGCTGCAGAAGCATCTAAAGGAAACTATGGTATGTTGAGTGAAGTTGACCCGAAAGAATTATTTAAACTAGATGGTTACATTGGTGTTCCTGTTCTCGAAGGTCCAACTGGTGAACGTTCTTACAACTTCGTTTCCAATGGTCTTGGAAATCTAGGAATGTTCGTATTGACGGATAAGGCTGAAAATCCAGAAGCAATGGTTCGTTGGATGGATTACTTTTATGGAGAAGAAGGTTCTAAGATGTTCTTCATGGGATTTGAAGGAGTCACGTATGAAGAAGATGAAAGTGGGAAATTTAAATATTTGGATACGATTACAAATAATCCTAATGGTTTGAACATGGACCAGGCAATTAGTGAGTACTTAACATGGCCTGGTGGGTATTACCCTGGAATGGTTAGACAGAAATTCTTCCAAGGTGCAGAAGCTACAGAAAACTCTATTCAAAATGCAGAGAAAACTCTACCTTATACTATAAAGGATGAAGACATTCTTCCAGGTCTAAATTATACAGTGGAGGAAAGTGAACAAGTCGGTGCAATTATGACAGATATCCAAACGTACATCAATGAAATGACTGCAAGTTTCATCACTGGTAAACAAGACTTTAGCAAATGGGATGAGTATAAGAAAACGCTTGATAAAATGGGATTACAAGATTATCTTGAACTTGCTCAAGGAGCTTACGAACGATCAACAAAAGAAAAGTAAAATAATAATACTCATACAAAGATTCTCATTTGTATGAGTTTTACCCTTTAAGGGAGGTAGCAATATTGGATTTAAATGGATGGAAAGGAAAACTATACTGGTTCGTAGAATTTGTGACGATGCTTGCAGTATTGCAACTGATGTGGATTGGGTTGACACTACTCGGTCTAGTAATTTTTGGAGTTTCTCCTGCTACAGTGGGGCTCTTTGGAGTAATGAGAAAAAGAATGCAAGGACAAGATGAGTTGCGAACACTATTAAAAAATTATTGGGTTACGTATAAAAAGGAGTTTGTTAATTCTAATAAGATTGGAGTTATTTTAATAGGTATCGGTTATTTTCTGATCATCAATTTGCAGATTGCACTAACGATGAAAGGGACGTACGCTTTGTTTATGTTAACAGTAATTGTTATGATTTCGATTTTGTATGCTGTAATGTCGATGAATATATTCCAAGTATATGCACATTATGACCTACCTTTTGCACGTTATTTTTCAACATCTCTTTTACTAAGTATTTCGTTCCCTCTTCAAGTTCTTGGGTCCTTTATCGGGCTCTACATACTATATCGAATTTTCTTATTCATACCTGGACTTCTACCGTTTTTCGGAGTGAGTCTAACAATATTGTTTCTTACTTGGATGTCATCTCAAATTTTCCGGTTGAAAGGTGAATACGATGGAACATTACAGTTGGAGGAAGAGAAAAATTCAATACAGTCATTTAAAGAGGGTGCAATATGAAAAATATCTATTTAACCAATGCTACTATTGTGCTTGAAAAATCAGTTATACAAGATGGGTTTGTTCATATTAAGGGTGAAAAAATCGAATCTGTCGGAAAAATGGCAGACTGTCCCCCCATTAATAATAAGGAAGAAGTGTTTGATTGCACGGATAAACAATATGTTATTCCTGGAATGATAGATATACATGTGCATGGGGCTGGGGGATATGACTTTATGGATTCAGAGCAAGAGACTATTGATGGTATTGCTCTTGCGCTTGCCAAAGAAGGGACTACCTCTTATCTGGCGACAACGATGACAAATCCGCTTTCGAGAATTAGTAGTACACTTAAGAATCTTGCTAGCTACAAAAGAAATAGTAGTAGAGCGGGTATCGCAGAAATGGTAGGAATCCATTTGGAGGGACCCTTTATCAACAAAGAACAAAAAGGAGCCCAACCAGAAGATGCTATCCTGCCACCTAATTGTAAATTGTTTGAAGAATGGCAGGAGCTATCTGGAGATGCTATTAAAATTGTAACATTTGCTCCTGAATTAGATGCCAATTTTGAGCTATTAAAGAAACTTCGACTAGCAGGAGTTATTCCATCGATGGGACATACAAATGCAACTTACAATGAAACAGTTCAAGCTATAGGTCAAGGAATAACACATGCGACTCATCTATTCAATGGTATGAAAGGATTGCACCACCGTGATCCAGGTGTTGTGGGCGGTGCACTTCTACATGATGAGGTTTATGTTGAAGTAATTCCAGATGGTATTCATTTTCATGCAGACTTATTGAAACTAGTAGTAAGAATGAAAGGACTTGAACGTATTTTGGTTATAACCGACGGAATGCGAGCGAAGGGGATGCCTGATGGAATTTACGATTTAGGCGGACAGAACGTGACAGTTCGTGACGGGAAATGTTTATTAACGTCAACTGGATCTCTTGCGGGTAGTATAGTGACAATGAACAAAGCAAGGCTGAATCTACGCACATGGCTTAGTTTGACGATTCTGGAACAGATACAGGTTACATCTATAAACCAAGCTAAACGTTTAGGTCTCTTTGATAGAAAAGGATCCATTCAAGCTGGGAAAGATGCTGACATCGTAATTCTTGGTATAAATGGAGAAGTCGAATTGACGATTTGCAGAGGGGTTATTGCTTTTCAATGTAAAGATGCATTTAAATGATGTAAATCTTTCTGAATTGATGATATATTGAAATTGTGAAGACGTAAGAAGAAGGATGAAAAAGATATGAAGCCGTTAGACCAAGGAAGTATTATTCCATTATATCATCAATTAAAGCAACGGTTAGATGCTCGGATTCGTGCAGGTGAATGGAAGCCGGGAGATAAAATTGATTCGGAAAATCGTTTAATGGAAATGTTTCAGGTAAGTAGAAATACAGCTAAGAAAGCGATTGAAGAATTGGTTCAAGAAAGGATACTTTATAGGGTTCAAGGGAAAGGAACCTTCGTCTCCAAACCTAAATTTGAGCAGTCCTTAGGTGGATTTTATAGTTTTAGTCGAGTTTTACATGAAAAAGGCCTTCATCCAACTGACCAAGTGCTTGAAGTAAAAGAAGTTGAACCTTCTGCAACTGTGAGGGATGGATTGCAACTTCCCAAAGGCGAAAATGTAGTTGAAATGAAGAGATTACGCTGTGCGGACGGGGAGCCAATTATACTTGAATCATCGTTTATGCCAAAGTCGGTTATACAGGATATGTCGGTTCTGTACGAAGTAGGAACCTCGTCCCTATATGATTTATTGGCTGAACGTTATAACGTGACTGTAGTTCGTGCAAAAGAAGCATTCGAGCCGGTTTTAATTCGAGAAGAGGAAAGTATACTTCTTCAGACGAAAGTAGGGAAACCTGCTTTGTTATTGGAGCGAACTGCATATGACACGAATGAACAACCTGTCGAGTTTTGTATTTCAATTGTAAGAGGAGATCGCTGCAGATTTTACACAGATCTTCATTAAACTCATAGAAATTTCTATGAGTTTTAAAATAGATTTAGTTGTACCAACAACCCACTAACGAAAGGGGTCATTTTATGACGCTAGTTACAACGAAAGAAATGTTAAAAGACGCTCATACAAACCACTATGCAATCGGTGCATTCGGAGCGCATAATCTAGAAATTATTAAGTCAGTAATTGCTGGTGCGGAATCAGTAGGTTCCCCAGTCATCCTTCAAACTACTTCCAGTACGTATAAGTATGTGGAGATGCCTTATATGATTGCTATGGCAAAAGCTGCTGCTGAACAAGCAAAAATACCAGTAGCATTGCATCTTGATCATGGTGAATCATTTGACGTCGTAATGGAATGTTTGCGAGCTGGTTATACATCTATCATGATTGATGGTTCAAAGCTTTCATTAGAAGACAATATTGCACTTGTACGTAAAGTAACGGATGCAGCTGGCCCTATCGGTGTTCCGGTAGAAGCAGAACTAGGTACAATCGGTGGAGTGGAAGATGATTTTGTGGTGGAGGAGAGTGAAGCATTTTTTACTGATCCAGAAGCGGCAGAACGATTTGTGCGAGAGACTGGTATTGATTCGTTTGCTCCTGCATTTGGAACTGCACATGGTAACTATAAGAGGGAGCCTAAACTTCAATTTGATCTGCTAGATAAAATTCAAAAACTGACCAATATTCCGCTCGTTATGCATGGAGCATCAGGGGTACCGGAAGAAAGTGTGCGTAAATCATTAGATTATGGAGTAGCGAAAGTGAATTTCTCAACCGAATTGAAAGATTTATTTGCAGAAGAAGTACGAGCTTTTTTTCAAGATAATCCAAATGAAAATGACCCGCGTAAATATTTCATACCTGCAAGAGAGGCATTAATTGAGTTAGTTAAAAGAAAGATCATGATGTTACAAAAATGATTACAACTATCACATTGAATACTGCAATTGATCAAGTGTATGAAGTGGAGTCATTGGATGTTGGAGGGACAAATCGAGTTTCTGCTATTACTCAGGAGGCCGGGGGTAAGGGCATGAATGTTGCAAAGGTACTCCAATACTTAGGTGCAGAAGTGAATGTTGGTGGATTTGCGGGGGGGACTAACGGAAAGAAAATTCGACAACTTTTAAAAAAACGTGCTATTCCAAGTGAATTAATATCAGTTAGTGGTGAAAGTCGAATTTGTTTAACAGTGCTAGATTCATTGAATAGTAAAGTGACAGAACTTCTTGAGAGTGGACCAGAAATATCCGTAGAGGAATGGCAATCCATGCTCGAATGGGTAAAACAGAAGTCTAAAATCGTCAAATGGTTTGCATTGTCAGGTAGCTTGCCGAAAGGACTACCAACCACTGCATATGCAGAGCTGATACAAATTATACATGCCAATGGTGCGAAAGCGGTACTCGATTCAAGTGGTGATGCATTACGAAATGGAATCGAAGCAAAACCATTTGCAATAAAACCAAATGAGCATGAAATTGCAGCAATCCTAGGTAAAACTGCTATAACTGAAACTGAATTGCTCGAAGCAGGGGGGCGCTTTGTTAGTGAAGGAATTGACCATGTATGCCTTACGTTGGGCGAAGAAGGGGCAATTTTCGTCAACCAATATGGGTATTTCAAAGCAAATGCACCATCGATTGACGTCATCAATACTGTAGGAAGTGGAGATGCTTTTGTAGGGGGACTGCTATACGGGTTAGCTCAAAATGAAGAAATTAGCACAGCTTATAAACGAGCAATAGCATGTGGATCAGTTAACGCGATGTATCGAGCAATCGGTTTTATTGATTTGGGGCAAGTGGAAGTATTAATGGAGCAAATTACTATCGAAAAAATAAAAGATAGATAGGGGTATGAATTTTATGCATACGTATAATGAAATAGTCGGACAGGCGGAACAATTACAAAAGACACTAGAACTTGTAGACAATCTAATAATGGAACAAGTGAATGTAGACCATGTATTATTCACGGGGTGTGGAACATCTTTTTATTTGGCAGCTTCTGCGGCTAAATATTATCAAACAGTGACGGGTCAATTTGCTTCTGCAGTTCCTGCGTCTGAGCTATTTCTACACACATCAACGACAATTGTTCCTGGAAAGAAATATTTTGTTGTTGGAATATCTAGATCAGGAACGACTTCTGAAATTCTTATCGCGCTCGATCATTTAAAGGGCAATGCTGATATTCGTACATTAGCAGTCACGTGTAACGGGGATACACCTATGGCAGCGGCAACAGATCAAGTTATTGCACTTGATCATATTACGGAAAAAAGCGTTGTGATGACCCAATCATTTTCCAATATGCTGTTTGCACTTCAAGTATTCGCGGCAAGGCAAGGACGTTCTACTCAAAATTTGACAGAACTTAAACAAGTTCCAGAGTTGGTAGAGGCTGCATTAACATTAGAAGATTTAACAAAAGGTGTGGCGGAAGATTTAACGAAGAAACGCTTTATCTTCCTTGGATCAGGTTCATATAATGGAATTGCAAAAGAAGCTACTTTGAAGCTAAAAGAAATGACACAAACAGAATGCGAAAGCTACTCAAGCTTGGAGTTTAGACACGGTCCAATTTCAATAGTAGACGATTCAACAGTAGTTATCCTATTAACTCAACTGGAGACAAAAGACTACGATCAACAACTTGTTATGGATATCCAAAAGCTTGGTGGATACGTACTTACCATCGGACCAGTAGCTGAAGGGTTTGTTGCAGATCACATTATTGAATTGACAAACACAATAAGTGATTTGAACCGACATGCTATTTATGTTCCTTATCTTCAATTACTAGCGTATCAACGAGCGATGCATTTAGGGTTCGATCCAGATCAGCCTCGAAATCTTACTCAAGTTGTTAAATTGTCATAATCGGAAGGTGATTATAGATGGGATACATTCTCGCAGCGGATATCGGAGGTACAAAACTTGCAACAGCACTATTTAAAAATGACGGAACTGTTGTGAAGACGAACGAATCATTAAGTGAAAAAAAAGACGAGGAACTGTTGTTTCAGTGCCTGGTTAATTCATTCCGCTCTCTGTGTATAAATGAAGGTGTAAATTTTGATGATATAAATGGGATTGCAGTAGGAATACCAGGAATTGTGGATGCTGAAAAAGGTATAGCTGTTTTTCAGAATAATTTACCGTGGAGGGATTTCCCGTTGGTAGAAAGACTTGAAAGCGAGTTTCCGCAATCCAAAATTATGATGGATAATGATGTTTATATGGCCACTTGGGGAGAGTATACAACTCGTGGCTTTTCTTCAGAAACGATGGTTTACATGACGCTGAGTACAGGTATTTCTTGCTGCTTGATTCATCAGGGATTGTTTTTAAGAGGAAGTGGAATGGCGGGAGAAATTGGATTTAGTTTAACGGGAACTTCAGATACCAGTCTTGAAACTCTAGTTTCTGGTCCTGCACTAGAATTAAAAGGACGAAAACAATTTAATAATCCCGAACTATCTTTAAAAGAGATGATGGTGGGTTATTATCAAGGCAATGTTCATATTGCAAGAATAATAAATGAAGCAGTAACTGCACTTGCAAAAGAAGTTTATCAAATTCTCGTCTTCACCGATCCACATTGTATTGTACTTGGTGGTGGTGTATTCAATCATCATCCAACGCTTATTGAAGCGGTCCGAAAAGAGGTTGGACAGTATCTCCACCATCCTTTATTAAAGGGTAAAGAAGAACGTATAGAAGCAAGCATCTATAAGGGAGAAGCAGGTATACGTGGTGCAGCTTCCAGAGTTATAAATATAAAATAAATATAAACCCTCGTCTAAGTTGGACGAGGGTTTATATTTTAAAGTTCAAGAAATTTTTAAGTGCGCTTACACCCTTTTTATCTAATACGACTTTCTGTTTCCTTATCGAAGAAATGGCTTCTTGATATATCAAAGGATAGTTCAATTTTTTGACCAGGTTGAATATGTGAATCTGAACTTATACGAGCAATGTACTGTTGTCCTTCGAGAGCAGAATAGATCATCAATTCTGCTCCAGTTAATTCCGATACTTCGATATTTGCTTTTACAGTTGACTCGGAAGATTGAGCTACTATCTCAGGGTCTTCTGATATATGTTCAGGTCTTATTCCTAGAAGAATTTCTTTATTGTTATATCCTTGTGAATTTAGCATCGCAAGTTTCTCTTGGGGAATCTTCAATGCAACATTTCCAATTTTGAAATAGCCATCCGTGATTTTACCTTCGAAAAAGTTCATCGCGGGTGAGCCGATAAATCCACCTACAAATATGTTTTCTGGATTCTCATACACCTCTTTAGGTGTCCCAATTTGCTGGATTAGTCCGTCTTTCATAACGACAAGGCGTGATGCCATTGTCATTGCCTCCGTTTGGTCGTGTGTTACATAAATCGTTGTTGTTTTCAGTCGTTGATGTAACTTTGCTATTTCAGCACGCATTTGAACACGTAATTTTGCATCTAGATTCGATAGTGGTTCATCCATAAGAAATACTTTTGCATCACGAACAATCGCACGACCAAGCGCGACACGCTGGCGTTGACCACCTGACAATGCTTTTGGCTTCCTATCTAAGTGAGCTTCGAGATCAAGAATGCTAGCAGCATTTTTAACACGTTTATCGATTTCCACTTTAGAGAATTTTCTGAGTTTCAAACCGAAAGCCATATTGTCATATACAGTCATATGTGGATAAAGTGCATAGTTCTGAAATACCATTGCGATATCTCGTTCTTTTGGTGGGACATTATTCATCGATTTTCCATCGATACGAAAATCACCTTCAGAAATCTCTTCAAGCCCTGCAATCATACGAAGTGTTGTTGATTTTCCACAGCCAGAAGGACCAACTAGAACAATAAACTCCTGATCTTGGACACGCAAATCAAAGTTAGAAACAGCTGTTGCACCATCATCGTATACTTTGTATATATTTTCAAGAACCATTTTCTCCATTGTAAGCAACTCCTCTATTTTCTCTTTCTATAGATAGGTTACCAATCCTAGAGAAATCATGATATGTAAGATGTGCACAATTTTCTGTTTTTTAAAATGTGCGATTTGTCTACCTCTCGGTTGCAATCAAACTTGCGCAATAAGCAACAAGTGCCCCATCAAAATTACGTACATTAATTTCCGTCATATCTTGAAATTTAGTAAGGCGATATTGAAGTGTGTTTCGATGCACATGCAATTTCTTTGCTGCCACCGAAGCATTGAAGCCATTTTCGAAAAGGAATTGAACTGATTGTAATAACTCTATATCGTATTCAATTGGTTCTAATACTTCTTTGTGGATCATCTGTTTCATTTCTTCTGATATTTGGTCTATCAGGGTAAAAGGAAAAGTCTTTTCCATCGAATATATTCGTTCAGCTCGATTCCGTGACAGGCCTTTGAAGAACCATTCTTTTTCTGTTATAAAATGGGAATAAAAGGGCATAGTTGTTGGATGAAATTTCCCTACATACATTTTAACCTTGATGAAAAAATCACTTTCAAGCGCAACGATAAAAGAAGAGAAGTCATCTAGAGTATGTATATAGGAAGACTTCTCTTCGATAAGGACTGCATCTTCTGAAGAAATAAAAACGAGTCGCATGGCATCGTCAAAAAATAGTTTGACTGCCTCTTCCAAATGGGATTCTATTTCTTCTTCCACTTTAAAATGCAATTGAATAATGCGGATCTCGGTATCCTCTTTAAGAGGGACAGGTCCTTTGTCATGAAGGAACTCAATCCATTTTTCTGATAGAGATTCATTGGTGAGACCAGTTGGTTTAACTTCTCGAAACAGAGAACAAAGCAGTGCATATTCACGATCAGATACTTCATTTTTGTCGATGGTCATCCAACAGTTCGAATTTTCATTGTGAAAGATATATGTATGTGTTTCATTTAAAATTGGGCATTCAGGTAATAGTTCGATAGATGGAAAAAGTATCGCTAAGTTAGTGGACATTATATGAAATCTCCTATCTTGAAGCTATTGGAACTTTAAATGTTCTCTTTTTAGCTTTTAATATTAATGATCATAAATAATGGATACTATATTACAAAAAGGATAAGTCCCTATATATCTATTATAAATCACCAAAACTTGTTTGACATGACCTAATTATTAAAGGGAAGGTTCTGGAAGCTATGAATGTGAAAAAAATCACCCAAAGAAATTTTGCATTTTTTGTTAACAAAGCGGTCATAAGCTTGAACGGATGGTATTTTAGTTTAATTGACACTATATCACTGAAAGTCTATCATTTATATGAAATAGAAAGAAAATTAGGAAAAATAAAAAGGGATGGTGATATTAGGAATGAAAAGAGATACAACGGTGAGTCAGGCAAGGGAATTAGATGAACAAGATACTTTGAAAAAGTTACGAGCTGAGTTTTATTTGCAACCAGATGTTATTTATATGGATGGGAATTCTTTAGGATTGCTGTCAAAAAGGGCAGAGCAGTCATTGCTATCATTATTAGATTCTTGGAAGAAACATGGGATTGATGGGTGGATGAAAGGAGAGCAACCATGGTTTTATTTCTCTGATAGATTAAGTGAAATGTGCGCACCACTTGTAGGAGCGGATAAAAAAGAAGTAATGATTACAGGATCAACGACTTCGAATTTACATCAGTTAGTCGCAAGCTTTTATCATCCAAAAGGGGCACGCACGAAAATTTTAGCAGATGAGTTGAACTTTCCTTCTGATATATACGCGATTAGTAGTCAGTTATCTTTGCATGGGTACGATCCAAAGGAGCATATGGTATTAGTCAAAAGTAATGATGGAAATACGTTAAATGAAGCAGATATTATAGAAGCAATGAAAGAGGATGTTGCGCTTATCGTATTGCCGAGTGTGTTATATAGAAGTGGACAAATTTTAAACATAAAAGAGTTGACGGAAGCTGCACATGAACGAAATATTTTGATTGGATTTGATCTATGTCATTCAATTGGTTCCGTTCCACATGAGCTAAGTGATTGGGATGTAGATTTTGCTTTTTGGTGTAATTACAAACATTTGAACGGCGGACCAGGAGCAGTTGGAGGATTATATGTAAATCAAAAACATTTCGGACAAAAACCAGGACTTGCAGGATGGTTTGGTTCTGATAAAGAAAAGCAATTTGACCTTTCGATTCAAATGACACCAGCTTCGAATGCAGGTGCTTATCAGATTGGAACACCGAATATTTTAAGTGCAGCTCCATTATATGGTTCATTGGAAATATTTGCGGAAGCAGGAATAGATGCAATCCGAGAAAAATCGTTGAAATTAACGGATTATATGACATTGTTAATAGAGGAGGAACTGAGCGATTATCAATTTGCAATCGCAAGTCCCATGGAACACGAACGTCGTGGGGGACATATTTATTTGGTCCATGAAGAAGCAGCTCGCATTTGTAAAGCATTAAAAGAACATCAAGTTATCCCAGATTTCCGTTCTCCAAATGGCATACGTTTAGCGCCTGTTGCCTTGTATAACTCATTTCTAGATGTGTGGAAAACCGTACAAATTCTAAAGAAGATAATGAAAGAAGAGTCATATAAAAAGTATGAAAACAAACGAGAAGTTATAGCGTAAAAGGAGGGGCTCCATGTCGGAGGATATTTCAAAACTGCATGATAAGTTGAAGAGTGAGACAGGAATTCATACTAATTTTCGTGAAGATATGACGTACGGTGATTATTTACAGCTAGATAGCATTTTATCTAGCCAAAAACGGTTATCAGGTCATCACGATGAAATGCTATTTATCATCATTCATCAAGTAAGTGAGCTTTGGATGAAGTTAATATTGCATGAATTAACTAGTGCTATTCGAGCGATTCAAGATGATAAAATGCAGGCGGCTTTTAAGATGCTTGCACGTGTAACGAAAATCCAAACACAGATTATTCAAGCGTGGGATGTACTTTCGACATTAACACCTGCTGAGTATTTGGAGTTTCGTGATAAACTAGGGAAAGCATCCGGATTTCAATCTTTTCAGTATAGGCAAATCGAGTTTGCCCTTGGCTATAAAACAAAGCATATTCTTAAAATCTACGAGCAGGATATTGCATTGTTCGAGCAGCTAGAAAAAGTGTACAATGCACCAAGTATTTATGATGTGTCGATTCAGGCATTAGCAAAAGCAGGATTTCAAATTAACCCAACTGTTTTAAACCGCGATTATTCCGTGACTTACGGAGGAGATGAGTCGGTTGCTAATGCCTGGAAAGAAGTATATCGAAATGTAGATAAATACTGGAATTTGTATCAGTTAGCAGAAAAGCTCGTAGATGTGGAGGACTGGCTACAGCAATGGCGCTTCCGTCATATGAAAACAGTAGAACGCATTATTGGGTTTAAAACTGGAACAGGTGGTTCATCCGGTGTGAATTATTTACGCAAAGTGCTAGATCATCGATTTTTTCCTGAACTGTGGGATTTGAGAACTAGTCTTTAAGAGGAAAGAAGGAAGTATATGAATTCGAATAGAGGTCAATGGTCTACCAAATTAGGCTTTATCCTTTCTTCTGCTGGAGCAGCGATTGGACTCGGGGCTATTTGGAAAATGCCATATGTGACTGGACAAAGTGGCGGGGGGGCATTCTTTTTAATCTTTGTCTGTTTAACGTTACTAATTGGACTTCCAATGTTAATATCTGAGTTTATTATTGGTAGAGGATCTGGCGAAGAAGCAATCACTGCTTATAAAAAGTTAGTACCACAAAGTGCATGGGTGTGGATTGGGAGGCTTGGTGTCGTTGGATGCTTCCTATTATTATCTTTTTATAGTGTGGTCGGGGGATGGATTTTAGTATACAGCGGTATGTCGGTTGTGGGAAATGTCATTACGGATAATACAAGCTCAGATGTGTTGTTTGGTACCATTATCGGTACTCCTTGGATTACGCTAGTAGGATTGCTTGTGTTTACGTTACTAAACGTATGGGTTATTTCTTCAGGTGTACAAAATGGTATTGAGAAAGCGAACAAATTGATGATGCCCTTATTATTTATTTTCTTCTTTATACTTGTCATTAGGTCTTTAACGCTGGACGGTGCCATGGAAGGTGTGAAGTTTTTCCTTTCTCCCGACTTTTCGAAGACGACAGGGGAATCTATTTTGTATGCATTAGGGCAATCCTTTTTTGCCTTAGCGGTCGGTTTTTCCTGCATGGTCACATATAGCTCTTATTTAAAGAAAGATGTGAGTTTACCTTATTCTGCCGGGTCTGTTGTCATTATGAATATTTTCGTATCGTTGCTTGCAGGGTTAGCTATCTTTCCGGTCGTTTATGCTTTTGGCTATGAGCCAACTGAAGGACCGGGATTACTTTTTATCGTTCTTCCAACTGTATTTGGCCAAATGCCCTTTGGAGAAGTATTTTTAGCGCTATTTTTAATTTTGTTTTTATTTGCGACATTGACATCTTCTTTTAGCATGTACGAAATTATTGTTGCTGCGCTTATGGAGAAATGGAAGAACGCACGTAAAGGTATTACTTGGATAATAGGAGGAATAATTTTTGTTGCATCTGTTCCATCCGCATTATCATCTAGTTTACTTAAGGACGTGACAGTCTTTCAAAAAAGCGTATTTGATGCAACGGATTTTTTAGTGAGTAATATGATGCTTCCACTTGGTAATTTGTTAATAGCTATTTTTATTATTCACAAGATGAACAAAGTATTAGTCGAGGAAGAGTTTAAGCTTAGCAGCACACTAGCTCCTGGATATTATACAGCTTGGCGCTTTTTGATGACCTGGATGGTACCGGTCGTGATTGTTATTGTATTGGTATACTCACTTTTACCGATCTTAGGAGGATGACGATGGAAAAGCAATGGATCGATATTTCACAGCCTTTTTCCAAAAAAATCGGAACATGGCCGGGCGATACGCCGTTCCAATTTGAACTAACCTACTCAAAAGAAGAGACTGGCTCCGTTAATATTGGTCGTTTCACAACAAGTGTGCATACTGGAACGCATGCCGATGCCCCCTTTCACTTTGACAGTGACGCACCGACAATAGAGCAGCTAGACATTAATATTTATATTGGACGCGCAAAAGTAGTAGATGTCATAGGACTAGATCTAATAGGAAGAGAAGAGCTGGAAGCATTTGAACTTGCTGGAGTGGAACGATTACTTTTGAAAACTGCAAAAAGGGTTAATGAGGAACAATTTCCAACAAAAATACCCGTATTAAAAGAAAATATCGGTGCTTTCTTGCAGGAAAAAGGTATTTTTTTAATAGGAGTCGACCATCCCTCTGTTGATGCTTTAGATGATAAAGAATTGCCTGCGCATCATGCACTTTATCTGCATGGGGTGCATATTTTAGAAAACTTACTTCTACAAGACGTAGTACCTGGGGATTATGAAATGATCGCTTTGCCATTAAAGATTCAAGGAGCGGATGGTAGTCCAGTGAGAGCTGTCATCCGAGCAATATGAGAAAAGTCTTCTATTAGCGATGTTTGCTGATAGAAGACTTTTTTTTGCAAATTTGACGAAATGGAAAACTACGGATGATATTTAAATGAAACAGGGGAGAATAGTGATGTAAATCATACCGTATTTTTTATTTAGTGTTTATACTAGAGGAAGTGAGTGACACCGTATTTAAGACGAGGAGTGAGCATGTTGAAAAAAGTAGTTGTGATAGGCGGAGGCATTACAGGACTTTCTGCGATGCATTATTTGCAAAAACTTAAAATAGAAAAAGCGTTAGATATGGAAATGGTATTGGTAGAGTCTAATCAATACTTAGGTGGGAAAATTCACTCGGTAAAGCAAAAAGAGTTCATTATGGAAACAGGGGCAGATTCGATTGTTGCACGTCATGAAGGGGTACTCCCTTTAGTAGAGGATCTACAGTTGGAAGATGAGCTTGTCTATAACGCTACAGGTATATCTTATATATATACGAATAACGAGCTACATGCCATTCCAGCAGATACAGTGTTTGGAATACCGATGAGTGAGGAATCGTTAGAAAGCAGCACATTAGTGTCTGATGAGGGTAAAGAAGAGGCATTAAAGGATTTTAATTTATCAAATGAAAGCTTTACAAAAGATAGCTCAATCGGATTGTTTCTTGAGTATTTCTTAGGAAAAGAGTTGGTCGAAAAGCAAATAGCACCAGTATTATCAGGTGTATATTCAGGAAATCTAGATAAGCTTACGTTGGCCTCCACATTACCATATTTAATAGACTATAAAGAAGATTACGGTAGCATTATGAAAGGATTAGGAGCCAATAAAGAGAAATTCCAAGCCGCTTCCAATAAAAAGTTTATTTCTTTTAAAAATGGTCTTTCTGCTTTGATCGACCGCTTAGAAAAAGAGCTTAGTGACGCTACTATTCTAAAAGGAGTACATACAACGAAAGTGAAGAAAATGGACGACCGATATGAAGTTTTATTTGCGAATCATGAGTCAATCGAAGCAGATTACGTTATTCTAACAACTCCGCACGATGTTGCACAAAGAATATTACAAAACGATGCTTTGGACGCTGATTTTAATAAGCTGAAAAACTCATCGCTTATAAGCATTTATCTCGGTTTTGACATTCCAGACGAACAGCTTCCTGCTGAAGGTACTGGCTTTATCGTTTCGTATAATAGCGATGTGAAATGTAATGCATGTACATGGACAAGTCGTAAATGGAAGCATACATCGAAAAATAGTCATTTGCTTGTTCGCATGTTTTATAAAAGCACGAATCCTGCATTTGAGGACATGAAACATATGAATGAAGAAGGACTAGTTCAAGTTGCCTTGCAAGATATTGAGAAAAGCTTGAAGCTAAATGGGAAACCGAGTGTTGTAGAAGTGACTAAATGGAATGATTTAATGCCAAATTATCATTTAGAACATGGGAAAGCGGTTAAATCCTTACGAGATAAGATGTCTTCTCAGCTGCCTAATGTCATACTTGCAGGATGCTCTTATTACGGCGTTGGCATAGGTGCATGTATTGAAAATGGAAAAGAAACAGCTGAATTAGTTGTAAATAATTTTTAGCTGCAAATGATGAGGATGTCCTGAAAGTCTTTTAAAAAATGACTTTTTCGGACACCTTTACACATGTATATAAACTGAATCGTTGGATTTATATAATAAAGAAAATTCAAAATTAACTTGACGCTTTAGTTTATTAAAGGTACGATATCACTAATTGTTGAAAACTGAATATTGAATTCTTATCAAGAGAAGCTGAGGGACTGGCCCTGTGAAGCTTCAGCAACCTGCCGAATAGGTTAGGTGCTAAATCCAGCAGACAACTAATAGTCTGAAAGATGAGAAGGGACGCATTTTGTATGCTTATGAAGCCTTCTTTTAAAAAAAAGAAGGCTTTTTTATTTTAAGGAAGGATGGGTGCAAGTGGGATTGTTAGATAAGTTACGAACGAATATGTTGACGGCAGATGGTGCGATGGGAACGCTCCTGTATGCATATGGAATTGAATATTGTAATGAAGAATTAAACATCCAAAGACCTGAAATTATCCAAAAAATTCACCAAGAATATATCAAAGCTGGTGCAGATATTATTCAAACGAACACATATGGTGCGAATGCGATTAAATTAGCAAGATATGGACTAGAGAATCGTGTAAAAGAAATCAATGAAGCGGCGATTAGCATTGCCAAACAGGCAGCCGCACCTGGTGAACAGTTTGTGCTAGGGACAATCGGGGGGATTCGTGGTATTCGTAAAAGTGAGGCAACCTTAGAGGAAATCATTCAAAAGGTCGACGAGCAAGTGAATCACTTGCTCACTGGTAATCCGGATGGACTATTGCTTGAAACGTATTATGATTTTGAAGAGCTAGCTGCTACGGTTACGCATTTACGAAAATTAACAACTACGCCAATTATAGCTCAAGTATCGATGCATGAGCCTGGCATATTGCAAAATGGGTTATCACTGAACGATGCATTGCAACAGCTGGATACTTTAGGAGCAGATGTCGTTGGTGTCAATTGTCGTCTAGGTCCTTTTCATACGATACAGGCATTAGAGGAGGTTACACTGCCGAAAAATGCGTATCTATCCGCTTTTCCTAATGCAAGTTTGCTAGATATTGAAGACGGCCGTATTGTATACGAATCGGAAGCAGATTATTTCGGTAGGGCAGCGCTGCTTCTTCGTGAAGAGGGGGTTCGATTAATCGGCGGATGCTGTGGGACGACACCAAGGCATATCGAAGCTGCGAAAAAAAGAATTGGTCATTTATCCCCGTTAACAACGAAAGTCGTAGCGCCTAAAAAGCCGATTATTATCCGTGAGGCAGAGCCGAATATCAATGAACCACTCCATGAAAAAGCACAAAATGAACGGACTATTATTGTGGAACTAGACACTCCGCGTCATTTAGATACGACAACTTTTATGGAAGGTGCCACAAAGCTCTATGATGTCGGTGTTGACGCAGTGACAATGGCGGATAATTCACTTGCTTCCCCACGCATCAGTAATATGGCGATGGGATCGATGTTAAAGCTACAAAATAATATTCGACCACTTGCACATATTACTTGTCGCGATCGTAATCTGATTGGGCTTCAATCTCATTTAATGGGGCTAGATGCGCTTGGTATTCATGACATATTAGCAGTAACAGGAGATCCAACAAAAATTGGAGATTTCCCTGGTGCTACAAGCGTATATGACGTTTCAAGTTTGGAATTGATTCAACTGATTAAACAACTAAATGAAGGAATTTCATTCTCCGGAAAATCCCTTAAAAAGAAAGCGAAATTCTCTATAGCGGCGGCTTTCAACCCGAACGTTCGAGTACTTGACCGCGCAGTAAAAAGGTTGGAGAAGAAAATTGAGTGTGGAGCGGATTATTTCATCACGCAGCCGGTTTATACAAAAGAAAAAATTCAAGAAATTTATGAAGCGACAAAACATTTAGCAACTCCTATTTTTATCGGTATTATGCCGCTAACAAATATTCGAAACTCGGAGTTTTTACACAATGAAGTGCCGGGTATCAAATTATCCGATGAAGTGCTGGAAAGAATGCGTGCATGTGGGGAAGATAGAGAGCGTTCAACTGTGGAAGGTATTCAAATAGCTAAAGAACTAATAGATACTGCCGCTGAATTGTTCAATGGTATTTACATTATTACCCCGTTCTTCCGTTATGATATGTCATTGGAACTCATTAAGCATATTCAAGAAATTGATAGTAAGAAAGTGAGAGAGAGCAGCTATGTCCAAACATCTAATTGAGCAACAACTTGAAAAGAGAATTCTCCTCATCGATGGAGCTATGGGGACGATGATTCAAAATGCGAATCTTACGGCGGAAGATTTCGGAGGCGAGCAGTATGACGGATGCAATGAGTATTTAAATATAGTCAATCCAGTCGTTATTGAGCAAATTCATCGTGAATATTTAGAAGCTGGTGCGGATATTATTTGTACGAACACGTTTGGAGGAACGCCGGTTGTATTGAACGAATATGATTTAGGTAGCCAAGCATACGACATTAACTTTCGTGCTGCTCAATTTGCCAAGAAATGCACGGAAGAATTCTCGACATTGGAATGGCCACGATTTGTAGCAGGGGCTATTGGACCGACAACGAAGACGTTATCTGTTACTGGTGGAATTACGTTTGATGAGCTAACACATGATTTTTATGTGCAGGCAAAAGCATTAGTGGAAGGTGGCTCTGACTTGATTTTACTTGAAACAAGTCAAGATATGCTAAATGTTAAAGCCGCAACGATAGGGATTAAACAAGCATTCACAGAAACAGGGAAAAATATTCCTATTATGATATCTGGAACAATTGAACCAATGGGAACTACCCTTGCCGGGCAAAGTATTGAAGCATTCTATATTTCCATTGAACATATAAAACCGCTTTCCGTTGGGCTGAATTGTGCGACAGGACCTGAATTTATGACGGACCACATTAGATCACTTTCAGAGCTGTCAGACGGGTATGTAAGCTGTTATCCAAATGCTGGACTGCCAGACGAGGAAGGTCATTATCATGAGTCACCAGACTCCTTGTCTAAAAAATTGAAAGGCTTTGCAGAAAAAGGATGGTTAAATTTAGTCGGTGGATGCTGTGGAACTACACCTGCACATATCCGAGCAGTACGAGAAGCGGTGGAGGGAATTGCCCCAAGAAAACCATCTGAGGCTAGTCATGGCCATGTCGTATCTGGAATCGAGCCCCTCCTTTATGATGATTCAATGCGCCCGTTGTTAATAGGGGAGCGAACAAATGTGATTGGATCCCGAAAGTTTAAGCGACTTATAATAGAAGAAAAATTCGAAGAAGCATCTGAAATTGCACGTGCCCAAGTAAAAGGGGGTGCCCATGTAATAGATATTTGCCTAGCAAATCCAGACCGTGACGAGCTAACGGATATGACAAACTTTATGAAGGAAGTCGTGAAAAAAGTAAAGGTTCCGCTTGTAATAGATTCTACGGATGAAAAAGTTATTGAAGAAGCTATGAAGTATTCTCAAGGGAAAACAATTATTAACTCGATCAATTTAGAAGATGGAGAAGAACGTTTCGATGCAGTTCTACCGCTTGTAAAAAAATACGGTGCATCTGTCGTTGTTGGAACGATCGACGAAATAGGGATGGCCGTTACACGTGAACGTAAATTAGAAATTGCAGAGAGATCGTATGATTTACTTGTGAATAAATGGGGGCTTGCGCCAGAAGATATCATATTTGACCCACTCGTATTCCCAGTAGGTACAGGTGATCAACAATATATTGGTTCTGCAGTGGAAACAATTGAGGGAATCCGCTTGATAAAAGAAAAACTGCCAAGGTCACTAACCACCCTTGGAGTAAGTAATGTATCATTTGGTCTTCCACCGGTTGGTCGCGAAGTACTTAATGCCGTGTATTTATACCATTGTACGCAAGCTGGTCTCGATTACGCAATTGTGAACACGGAGAAGCTAGAGCGTTATGCTTCTATTCCAGAACCAGAAATTGCGATGGCTAATGAATTATTATTTACCACAACAGACAAAACACTTGCAGATTTCACAGACTTTTATCGAGATAAAAAGAAGGAAAAAACAGAAGCAGATATTCCAAAAACGGTACCTGAGCGTCTGGCCTATTACATTATTGAAGGAACGAAAGAAGGCTTAATTCCGGATTTAGAACAAGCACTCAACATGTACGATACCCCTCTTGAAGTCATTAATGGACCTCTTATGGATGGAATGGCAGAAGTAGGGCGACTCTTCAATGACAACCAATTAATCGTTGCGGAAGTGCTTCAAAGTGCAGGTGTGATGAAAGCATCCGTGTCTTATTTGGAGCAATTTATGGAGAAAAATGAGAATGACTCTGGGAAAGGAAAAATCGTTCTTGCCACTGTAAAAGGCGATGTGCATGACATCGGAAAAAACCTTGTCGATATTATTCTAAGCAATAATGGATATAAAGTGCTGGATATAGGAATAAAGGTAACACCAGCGGAACTTATAGAAGTGATTCGAAAAGAAAAACCGGATATTGTCGGACTTTCCGGGCTACTTGTTAAATCAGCTCAACAAATGGTCATTACAGCACAGGATTTTAAAGAAGCGGGAATCGATATTCCAATGCTTGTGGGAGGAGCGGCCCTTTCCCGACGCTTCACGGAAACAAAGATTTCTGCAGAATATGAAGGACCGGTACTTTATGCAAAAGATGCGATGCAAGGGCTAGAATTGGCAAATCGATTGCAAAATAAAGGAGATAAAATAACTCTATTAGAAGAACTAACGATTCAACAAGAAAAGCGAAAAGTAGCAGAAGCAAACAGAGCTTCGAAACAAGCAGTTGCAGTTTTAACGAAGCCTGTGAAGACTGTGCGTGAGGATGTACAAGTATACAAACCAAAGGATTTGCGCAGACATGTATTAAAAGAATACTCCGTATCGCATCTATATCCCTATGTAAATATGCGGACACTTATTGGCCATCATTTAGGCTTAAAGGGATATAGCGATAAATTACTTGAACAAAAAGACCAGCGTGCTGTGGAATTACATGAACTGGTAACAGCGTTTTTAGGAGCAGACCTACTGAAACCATCTGGATTGTATCAGTTTTTCCCTGCACAATCAGATGGAGATGATGTCATTATCTATGATCCAAGTGACTTTAAAACGGAAATAGAACGATTTACGTTCCCGCGGCAAACTGTTGAACCTTATCTGTGTCTTGCGGACTATTTAAAATCAGTTGAAAGCGGCGAAATGGATTACGTCGCACTCATGCTCGTTACGGCAGGTCACGGAGTACGTACGGCAGCAAACAAATTAAAAGAACAAGGAAAGTTTCTAGAAAGTCATGCATTGCAAGCAACTGCTCTAGAGCTAGCAGAAGGATTTGCAGAACGAATTCACCAAGAAATCCGAGACCAGTGGGGCTTTCCAGACGCAACCGACTTTACAATGCGCGAGCGATTCGCCGCTAAGTATCAAGGACAACGTTTCTCATTTGGCTACCCAGCATGTCCTAATTTGGAAGACCAAGCAAAACTATTTGGGCTATTAAAACCAGAAGATATCGGTGTAGAGTTAACCGAAGAGTTTATGATGGAACCAGAAGCATCCGTGTCAGCCATTGTATTTGCACATCCTGATGCGAGATACTTTGTTGTAGATTAACCAAAAACACAGGCAGCAGATTTTACTTCTGTTGCCTGTGTTTTTAGTTTCTGTGGGGGAAATTCCTGAAAATATTTAAGCGCAATCAAATTGTATTGGAAAGCAACCCTTCCACCGACAAGGGCAACCAATTCATACTTCAAAGCAACTAGTCACGATGTCAGAGCAACCAAATCTGTATCACTGAAGAAAAGGTGAGGATCCAGATGAAGAAATTACATAAAATGTCTAAGGGCAATCAAATTGTATTGGAAAGCAACCATTTCACGAACAAGAGCAACCAATTCAATCTTCAAAGCAACTAGTTACCTCACGAAAGCAACTAATTCAAGCACAATAGCAATCAACTCTCAATCACTGAGGAGACTTCATGTCGCTCTTCACTCGCTTCAACTGAGCTACAATAATAACGCTGATAATCACAAGTAAAAACCAAGAGCTAATTTTTCCGATATGCACAATCGACCATGTAGTTTCCTGATTAGGATATTGCCAAGCGCCTAAAAACGTGGTGATATTTTCAGCAATCCATATAAAGAAACCAATCAAGAGAAAAGCTAGAATCATAGGCATTTTATAAATACTTTCATGGACCCGAAAAGTTACAAACGTTCGGAAGAAAATAATGACCAATAAAGCTTTTAAAGCCCATCTTACATCATAACTAAAATGATGCGTAAAAAAGTTTAAGTAGATAAGAGCGCTAATACTAACAGCAAAAAATGGTTTTGGCCAGTTATACATATGTAAATCCATTCGTCTCCAACTTTGACAAATATAGCTTGCAACACTCGCATACATAAATCCACTATATAAAGGTACCCCAAAAAACTTGCTATAAGCTTCCTCTGGATATGCCCAAGAACCCATATGTACCTTAAATATTTCAAGTGCTAAGCCGATTATATGAAATAGACAAATGACCTTTAACTCGTCATATGTTTCAAGTTTGGATACAATCATAAATATTTGTGCCGCTATACAAATGATTAGAATGAAATCATAACGGGGTAAAAATGGAATAGCTATAAATTTTGATAAGGCAAGTGCTACAAATATAATGACAGGAAAGATGCAAGAAAGTGCTTGTAAATATCCAAAACGAAGAAAGTTCCTCATCGTAAGCCTAACCTCGACTTTCTTTATATTTTATCTATAAAGTCTAGACGAAACGGCTTCCTACAAGTTGCTATTAATCGATATCAAAAAGCCAGCTATAGGTGAAAAATAGCTGGCTCCTTCCGTTATTTTTTTCTCTTAGCTTCTGCATCATTGTCTTCTAATTTAAATTCATCCGTAACATCATCCATTATTTCTTTCGTGGAAGTTTTGAATTCTTTTAAAGTTTGCCCAACAGCTCTACCTAATTGAGGTAGTTTGGAAGGCCCGAAAATGATTAAAGCTAAAGCTAGCACGATTATTAAACCAGGTACACCGATATTTGGCAAGGTATTACCTCCTTTTAGCAGTCATTTTTACTATTAACTAATTCGAATTCTTTTATACTTTTCGCTTCTACAAACTAACTATAGTCAGTTTTTTTAACAATAATTTTAAATGGTTATACAGAATGAAAGGTTTAATAGTGTAAAAGTATTTATTTTCCTAATGCTCTTATCAAAAATATATTTTACAAAAATATTTGATGCAATAATTTTCATATGTAAAAAAACAAATTAAAAGCCAGCTATTTTCTATAAATAGCTGGCTCTTCCTATGATTTATTTCTTTTCAAGCTCGATTTCTTTTGCTTCGGATTTAACTTCCTCTTTTTCTTCATCATTTATAATATCTCGTGTTGAGGTTTTAAATTCTTTTAATGTTTGTCCAACTGCTCTACCTAGTTGAGGAAGCTTTGATGGGCCAAAGATAACTAAAGCAATGATTAATACGAGGATTAAACCTGGTATCCCTATATTTGGCATGGAAATTCCTCCTTTTCATTTTAGACTCGATACAAATATAACATACTTCGTTAAAGAAGTGTTATTTGGCGTTGTCTAGTTATCTACGTCTTAAGTCTTAGTAATTTTCCTCCCAGAGCCTGTTTGGAAAAAGATGCTTTTAAGAGATGATTAGAAAAGCAGAGATGAGGGCAAAATGCTTCTTATGAACGAGGTGAAAAAGATGGAAAAGACGATTTATATCGTGTTGACTAATACAGGGACACTGTTTTCTAAAGCAATAGGAATGTATACGAGAAAAGACATGAATCATGCATCCATCGCTTTTGATGAAGAACTGAATGAGATGTATAGTTTTGGTAGGAAAAATAAACATAACCCATTTAATGCAGGATTCATAAGGGAAGAACCGACAGAGGGGCTTTTCACGCAGGCAACATGTGCGATTTATAAATGTAACGTAACCTATAAAGAATATAATCAAATGCGAAACAAAATCCGTCTTATGGAACAGGATAAAGAATTATATAAGTATAATTTAATCGGTTTATTTGGAGTAGCTATGAATATAAAAATTGAAAGAGAGTATGCTTTCTTTTGTTCCCAATTTGTTGCAACAATGATGAATGAATGCAGGTCTACGCAATTACAGGTTGCCCCTTACTTAGTGCAACCACATCATTTTGAACAGCACTCTTCCCTAAATCTTTTATATAAAGGTAAATTACAAACATATGTTTATAATAAACGCGGAGTAGAAGAGAGAGTCCAAAAGAATAGTTGGATACGATTAGCTTTTCCGATTTAATGATTACTTGATCATGACTAAAAACTACTATTTAATAATTCCTTGCTTTTGTCATATTAATAATTGAAAAGTAAGATCAGGGGGTTAACCAATGGAGAAGCTAGTAAAACTAAGAGAATCGTTTGAGGAATTAGGAATATGGGGTGTTAGTAACGGATGGTATTAATAGAAGATACTTAACAGACTTTACCGGTAGTGCAGGTACAGTGCTTACTTCAAAAAAGGAAGCATATTTATATGTGAGCAACGCATTGAAGAAGGAATGGTTTTGACGGTAGAACCGGGCATTTACATTCCTGTTCTTGGTGGAATTCGAAATGAGGATGATAGTATGTTGAGGAAAGATAGCATAGAAATCATTACAAAATCCAATAAACAATTAATTATTTTGTAACGAGAAAAGCTTCTTACTAGGGTGTAGTAGGAGGCTTTTAATTATTCCCTTTTTGTTTATTTAATTAAAAACTGGACAGTATATAGGAGAAGTAGAATCTATATGATGTTTAGGAGGATAACAAGTGACAAACGAGCAGTCGGATTTTGAAACAAATATAGAAGACGAAGACACGTTAACCAATAGACAAGGACATCCTATAACGAACAATCAAAACATGAGAACAGTTGGAAACCGTGGTCCTGCCACACTTGAAAACTATGATTTTATCGAGAAAATTAGTCACTTTGACAGAGAACGAGTGCCAGAACGAGTTGTACATGCTCGTGGTGCAGGAGCACATGGTTACTTTGAGGCGTATGGAGCTGTTGGTGATGAAGCTGTTTCCAAATATACACGTGCAAAGTTATTCCAGGACAAAGGGAAAAGAACCCCTGTTTTTGTTCGTTTTTCTTCTGTTATTCATGGCGGTCATTCTCCGGAAACGTTGCGTGATCCGCGTGGATTTGCAGTGAAGTTTTATACGGAAGATGGTAACTGGGATTTGGTAGGGAACAATTTAAAGATTTTCTTTATCAGAGATGCGATAAAATTCCCGGATATGATCCATGCATTTAAACCAGATCCAATTACGAATATTCAAGATTCTGAGCGATTTTTTGATTTCTGTGCGAGTTCGCCAGAATCATTTCATATGGTTACTTTCATCTATTCACCATGGGGAATTCCGGCAAATTACCGAATGATGCAAGGTTCGGGAGTAAATACGTATAAATGGGTGAATAACGAAGGCGAAGCAGTACTTGTAAAATACCATTGGGAGCCAAGGCAAGGCATTCGAAACTTAACGCAAAAAGAAGCAGAGGAAATACAAGCGAAAAATTTTAACCATGCGACACAAGATTTATATGATGCTATAGAAAAAGGTGATTTTCCCGAATGGGAATTGCTTGTTCAAATAATGAGTGATGATGAACATCCCGAACTAGATTTCGATCCGTTAGACGATACGAAACTATGGCCGGAAGATAAATTCCCTTGGATGGCCATTGGTAAAATGGTATTAGATCGCAATCCAGAAGATTATTTCATGGAAGTAGAGCAAGTTGCATTTGGTACAGGAGTACTTGTGGACGGACTAGACTTCTCGGATGATAAAATGTTGCAAGGTCGAACATTTTCTTATTCGGACACACAACGTCATCGTGTAGGTGCAAACTATTTACAGATACCGATTAATGCACCAAAAAAACGAGTAGCGACTAACCAAAGTGGTGGGCAGATGCAATATAAGTTGGACCGCGCACCTTTTCAAAATCCACATATTAACTATGAGCCTTCTATATTAGACGGCCTAAAGGAAGCAGAGCAACTAGGTAAAGAATACACGCCAATGGTAAAAGGAAATTTAGTGCGACAATCCATCGATAGACAAAGTAATACAAAACAAGCAGGAGAAACGTATCGAAATTTTGAACAATGGGAAAAAGATGAGCTCATTACTAATCTTATCAATGACCTTTCTAGCTGCGATAAACGAATTCAAGAAAAGATGATTGCATTGGCAGAAGAAGCAGATGAAGAATATGGTCGACGTTTAAGAGAAGGTCTAGCACAAGACAAATCAGGCGACTCTAGCCAAAAACCACTCGGTAATCGCAACGGTGATGAAGCACCTAATGATGCAATCCAAAAAAGCAATGAAGCAGAACCATATTAATAACCTCGCCCCACTTTCTAAAGTCTTAGAGCGTGGGGTTTATGTTTACCATGTTATTTGGAAGGAAATAGTGAAGGGGGGGAGGTTTTAAGATGAAAAAATTTGATGTGGTAATTATTGGATTTGGTAAAGGTGGGAAAACACTTGCCTCTGAGTTCGCTAAAAACGGTAAGACCGTTGCTGTGATTGAAAAATCACCCGAAATGTACGGTGGAACATGTATTAATATTGCATGTATCCCAACGAAATCACTTGTTCATTCAGCCGAAAAAAGAAAATATGTAAATACTTCTAAAGTGGAATTTTATACAAAAGCCATTCAGCAAAAAGATGAGTTAACAGATTTCTTACGAAATAAAAACTTTCATATGCTAGATGACCAAGAAAAAATTACAGTTATTACGGGGGAAGCAACTTTTATAAGTAATGATAAAGTAAAGGTGAAAACAGCGGGAGACCAGTTGGAAGTAACAGCGGACCATTTCTTTATTAATACAGGAGCCACTCCAATTATTCCTCCAATTGACGGTGTTAAAGATACCGAATTCGTATATGATTCAACGACTTTGCAGGAACGAAAAGTGCTTCCAGAAAAACTAATCATTATAGGTGGAGGCTATATAGGACTTGAATTTGCGTCGATGTATGCAAACTTTGGCTCTGAAGTCACTGTACTTGATGGAAATAAAATATTCTTACCAAATGAAGATCAAGATATTGCGAACGAAGTAAAAAAAGTACTAGAGGAGAAGCACATAACCATTGAAGTAAATGCCAAGGTGGAATCAGTAAAAGATCAATCAGGTGGAGTAGTAGTCACTTATAATAAAAATAATAGTATAGAAGAAGTATGTGGACATGCAGTCTTGCTTGCAACAGGCAGAAAGCCAAACACAGAAGGCTTAGGTTTGGAAAATACTTCTGTAGAAGTAAATGATAAAGGAGCAGTGGTAGTAGATGACTTTTTAAAAACTACTGCAAATCATATATGGGCACTTGGTGATGTAAATGGAGGTCCTCAGTTTACTTATATTTCACTAGATGATTTTCGTATTGTGAAAAACCAATTGTTCGGAGATGGCTCCTACACGAAAAAAGAACGCACGAACGTTCCATACTCGGTGTTCATTGATCCTGTATTATCACATGTTGGATTAAATGAAAAAATGGCAAAGGAAAAAGGCTTGGAGTATCAAGTTGTTTCCATGCCAGCAGCTGGAATTCCTAGAGCGCGTATAGTAGAACAGACAGAAGGATATTTAAAAGCGCTGGTGAATCCGAAAACAAAAGAAGTTTTAGGATGCACGTTATTTTGTGCGGAATCCAGTGAGATGATAAATATTGTACGGGTAGCAATGGAAGCGAAATTGCCATACACATTTTTGCGGGATACTATATTCACACACCCAACAATGAGTGAATCACTCAATGATTTGTTTTCTAAAGTCGATTAACTAGAAGTCTTCTTTAGAATGGTGTATTTGTACTGGCGATTGCCATTTTTGTATGGTTGTGATTAACCCAAAAATAAAGGAAGAGAGGGGCATCATCAAAAATGAAGACCTCTCTCTTCCTTTATTTTTAATATCTAAAGGCTAGGAATTATACACCTACAGATACCAACAAATCTTTATGTGCTCCTTTAAGCAACGCAGTCAATTCTTCGATTTTGTGAAGTGTTTCTTCGCGTTCCTGCTTTTGTTGTTCTAATGCAGCTTTAACAGTGGATTCTAGGTGATTTTGTGATTGAACGAACAGATCCAGAACTGCATAGCTTGGTTTCCATGATAGAGCTTGTGCTTTATCGTTAATCTCTTGAATATTATTTAACCATGTAGTAACTTGTTGCAATTGTGTGTTTCCACTGATTCCATTTACACTCGTTTGAACTTTATCTTGCCATTCTTGCGTTGCTTTTTTTGTTTCTTCTTCCATAGCACTTAATGTAGCTACTGTAGAATCCAGAAGTTCTTTTTGGTACGTAAATGCTTGAAAGGCTTTTTTCTGCACATCATCTTGTAAGCTTTGTAGTGTTTTAAATCCATTTAACCATCCGTCCCATAATAAATCGACACCGTTACTTAGTTGTTCTCTAGCCATCTGTAATTCCTCCTTTAATTTAGCAAAACATATTTATTATTTATAATGAATGCTACTATTCGCATTACATCCTAATACTGCTCCTCATCTTCCTTCTTATTAGAAGAAGGTTGAAGCGGGTTAAAGAAAGGGTTATAAATATTGAAAAATTGATTCAACATTTTTTGATACTGACTCAATGAACCAGCCCACAAATCTAAATATTGCTTTCCTGCATCTGTAATGGAATAAATACGTTTAGCAGGCCCCCCTGATGTCGTATCCCATTCGGATGTAACCAATGCATCTTTTTCTAGTTGCCGAAGGAGACGGTAAAAGTTCCCTTGGTCCACGGATTCCATACCAAACTGTGAAATTTTCTCCATAAGTTCATATCCATGTGTATTCCAATCACGTAAATGCAGCAACATGATTGGGATGAGGAAATTTTTAGGAGCACCGATATTAGTGTTCTTATTTTTTTTAGCTTCTTCTTTTGATTCCATTATCAATCACCTACTTATTCATCTGTTGCATATAAGTGTAATTTACACCTATATGTTTGTTAAGTCAAGGGATTAATTTTTGAAAAAGTTTGACAAGCTTTGTCGAAATATGAAGGATATTTTATAAAAATATCGAATAGTCACAATTTTTACAATTTTAATACACACTACTACGTTAAAGTGTGATAAAGTTATGGTGAATTTAAGAAAAGGAGATGATTTCCATTGACCCAGACAACTTCATTTGATGCTTTTACAATGTGGAAAAACGTGTATGAGAAAACAGAAAGTACATGGAGAGATGCCATCCAAGATACACTTGGAAAAGAATCCTTTGCAGAAAGTTTAGGACAGATTCAAAGTCAATATTTACAATATCAAGGATTTGTAAATAAAATGACCGAATCCTATTTGAAACAAGCTAATATGCCTTCTAGGGATGAAATTGCAAACGTTGCTTCCCTTGTAATAAACGTAGAATCTAAAGTGGATGATTTAGAAGATCAAATGGATGTGTACAAGATTGATACTTCTAGAGAGATAGAACAACTTAGAAAAGGACTAAATAATCTAGATAAGAAATTAGATAAAGTGATTGAATTGCTTGATAAATCAATCGTTGCACAAAATACCCCTAAAGTAACAGATGGACCTTTAACTACAACAGCTTTAAATGCTACAAGTACTAAGAAGTAATCCTCTACTATATTAAATGATTTCTTAAAAAAACATATATTGGGAGTGTATTAAATGACAAAATTGCAAACAACCGTATTGGAACAAACGAATCCATTAAAACCTCTTGCAGGGAAAGTAGCTGTTGTAACAGGGGCTTCTCGAGGAATTGGAGCTGAAATAGCTAAAGCATTGGCAAAAAATGGCGCACAAGTTGTAGGTAATTATCTTAGTAGCACTTTAGATATGGAAAATGTTATGCAAGAAATCGAGCAAGAAGGTGGCAGTTTGTTTGCAATTCAAGCAGACATATCTATAGAAGAGGACTCACAAAAGCTTATAGAGGAAGTATTGAACCGTTTCGGGAAAATCGATATCCTCATTAATAACGCAGGTGTGACAAGAGATCGTACTTTCCGTAAAATGTCCAAGCAAGAATGGGATCAAGTGATCAATATTAACTTAAACAGTGTTTTCAACACAACATCTGCTGTCATTAACCATATGTTAGAACAAAAGTCTGGCCGTATTATTAATATCAGTTCAATCATCGGTCAAGCGGGTGGTTTTGGACAGACGAATTATTCTGCATCAAAAGCTGGATTACTAGGCTTTACAAAGTCGCTGGCTCTAGAGACTGCTAGAAACGGTATTACAGTAAATGCGATTTGCCCAGGATTCATCGAAACAGAAATGGTTGCAGCAATGCCGGAAAATGTAAAAGATGCAATCGTTGCTAAAGTGCCAGTACAAAGATTGGGCCGTACAAGTGAAATTGCAGAAGCTGTCTTGTTTTTAGCACAAGCAAGCTATATTACAGGTCAAGAAATCAATGTAAATGGCGGTCTATATATGTAACAAAAAGTTTCCATATTGAAAAATATTGGTAGGAGTGATTTTATGGTTACGTTAGATACGAAGCAATTTGACAATTGGATCGACCGTTTATCGGAGGATAAGAACATCCAACAGATTAAACGATTAACAGAAGTTATCTCTTCGGATGCTGAACCAGAAGTTGGTCAGACACCTAAAGAAGTCATTTGGACGAAAAATAAATCAAAATTATATCGCTATCAGCCGGCGATTAAGAAAACAAATAAAGTACCGATTTTAATGATTTACGCATTAATAAATAAACCGTATATATTAGATCTGTATCCAGGAAATAGCTTAATAGAGCACTTAACGAATAAAGGACATGATGTTTATTTGTTGGACTGGGGTACTCCTGGCTATGAGGACCGCAATATGAAGCTAGATGACTATATCGTAGATTATATTCCCAGAGCAGTAAGCAAAGTGTTAAAGACTTCAAAAGCAAAAGATATCACGCTTTTAGGATACTGCATGGGTGGCACAATGACGGCAATTTTCACTGCACTTTATCCACAATTGCCAATTCGCAATCTTATATTAATGACTAGCCCAATTGATTTTAAAGATGCAGGGCATTATTCAAACTGGTTGGATAAACGTTATTTCCAACTAGATAAACTGGTCGATACGCTTGGTAATATTCCTTTCGAATTAATCGATTTTGGAAATAAGCTACTTAATCCAATTTCAAATGTTGTCGGACCATATATCAGTTTAGCTGACCGTGTGGAAAACGAAGACTTTGTTCTAAATTGGAAGCTCATGCAAAAATGGTTGAACGATGGTATTCCTTTCCCAGGCGAATCTTATAGACAGTGGATTAGAGATTTCTATCAGGACAACAAACTCATTAATGATCAACTATCAGTACGGGGACGCAAAGTAGAACTGGCGAATATTAAAGCTAATCTACTGAATATTTCTGCCACACGTGACAACATTGCTTTACCACAACAGATTGCACCGCTTAATGATAAAGTGTCTAGCAAAAACAAGACACTACATATAGTAGAAACTGGTCATGTATCGGTTGTCACAGGTCGCAAAGCAATCAATGAAATACATCCTTATATTGAAAAATGGATTACCGATAATTCGAAGTAATATAAAGGAATAAAATTAATTCTCGCAAACTGTAAAATAAGGTTTTGGAAGTGCTCTGGACTTGAATGTCTAGTAATGCTATAACCGAGTTTTCTAAATACGAGTGGCGCTAGCACTGCTAACGCCACTCGTATTTTTTCGGTAATCGTACTACAAACATTCGCCCGACCTACTCCCAAAACGTATTTAAACAAATTACAAAACCTTTAGGTTAATAAAGGAATGCTACTTTCTTATTCATTAAAAAGCAGCCAAAGATACAATTTTGGCTGCTTACCGCTTCTTTATTAGTTTTTCACCTTATTTTATAGAAAGTATCACAATTAAGTTAAGATAATGCTAAGTAGATGAAGTTAGATTGTACTGATAATAGAAAGCCATCATTTTGGTGTGGATGTGCTGAAATAATTTTAAATAGTATAAGCAATCTATACTTGAGAGGAATGATACCAAATGAAACATATTTGTATAATTGGCGGGACGGGAATGTTAGCAGAGGTGTCTAAGTGGTATGCCGACAATAACCATCTTGTTTCCGTTATTGCACGGAACGAAGAAAAAATGAATAGAATGAAAGATTCTTGTTCGAAACCAGAAAATATAAAAGCAATCTATCTTGATTATAGAGATGCTACCGATTTGCATAATGCGCTACGAAAAAGCATAGAGGTATATGGTCCTTTAACTGAGGCGGTTGTTTGGCTACATTCCGATGGTTTACATGCACTTTCCACTGTTTTCGAATGGATAGAGGAGAAAAGTAACGTTTGGCAAGTAATAGGTAGCCAAGCAAACGCTGAACACTTGAAAAAACAATACTATCCCGAGAAAGATCTAGAACATAAAATCATACAACTAGGTTTTGTTAGAGAAAATGATAGACAAAGATGGTTAACAAATGTGGAAATAGCGGATGGAGTTATTCGTTCCATACTAGCGGGTCAGAGCTATAGCTTGGTTGGGGAAATTTCTAGTTAGAAAGAGCATCAACTTTGAAGTCATGCTCTTCGCTATAATTGTTGATTGCTTAAATTAATTTTGTATCCAATGTTTTTTTCATCAAGATATGTGGAATGCCATCTTCGTCAAATACATCCGAGGCTGTTTGGTAGCCAAGTTTTTCATAAAAACCTTCTGCGTGGGTTTGTCCATGTAATTTTACTTGGGCCAATCCTTTTCTATTAGCGATTTCTTCTAATGCCTTAACAATTACTTTTCCAAGGCCAAATTTACGATAAGGCTCTAAAATACAAATACGCTCTAATTTACCTATTCCATCCACTATTCTTAATCGACCAGTTCCAACAGGTTGATTCTCATAATCGACTAAAATATGTTCGCATTGTCCTTCTAGCGTATCGAATTGATCAAACTCTTCTTCTAATGGTACGCCTTGCTCTTTTACAAAAACTTCTTTTCTAATATGAAACGCTTTTTGTAAGTCGCTATCTTCTGTTATTCTTTTATAACTCATTTATGTTCAGTCCTTTTCTTTTGATTAGACAAGCAAGTAGACTCAAGTCATAATCTTTTTATATGTATATATTAGTTTAAATGAATTTATTTTTGTTGTAAATACAACATAATCAGAATGGCCAGCTTTATTTGTAAGGAGGAAATACATATGAAATTAGTATCTTGGAATGTAAATGGATTGCGCGCTTGTGTGCAAAAAGGATTTTTAGATTATTTTAAAGAAGTAAATGCAGATATATTTTGCTTGCAGGAGACAAAATTGCAAGCAACACAAATAGATTTACAGCTAGATGGATATGAACAATATTGGAATTATGCTTTGAAAAAGGGGTACTCTGGAACTGCTGTATTTACGAAAGTGAAGCCGCTATCTGTTAAATATGGTGTTGGCGACATGGAGACAGAAGATGAAGGGCGAATCCTTACGCTAGAATTCGAAGACTTTTTCTTAGTGAATGTCTACACACCCAATGCAAAACGAGATTTAACTAGACTTCCTTATCGATTAGAGTGGGAAGATGAGATGCGGGCATATTTGAAAAAGCTAGACGAAGTGAAGCCGGTTATTCTGTGTGGTGATTTAAATGTTGCGCATGCAGAAATCGATTTGAAAAATTCCAAATCCAATAGGGGAAACTCTGGGTTTACGCTTGAGGAACGTGGAAAAATGACGGATTTATTGACTGCTGGTTTCGTGGATACTTTCCGTTATTTTTATCCGGAACGTGAGGGAGCTTATACTTGGTGGTCATATATGAATAAAGTAAGGGAGCGCAATATTGGGTGGAGGATTGATTATTTCATCGCTTCACAGAAACTTACACCAGTATTGAAGGATGCCTCTATTGATGCGCAAGTACTTGGTAGTGATCATTGTCCGGTCGTTTTAGAATTAGATAATTCTTGAATACTCAATATATTATGAGAAAAACTACAATACTTTAATGAAATAGAGTACAATATTTCTATATCAACTTTCTGGAGGTACCTATAGATGAATGCTTTAGCCGTGCAATTAAATGAAAAAATGCAAAAAGAAAATCCTGTCATTTTTGATATGTTATCCGACTTAGGAAAAAGTTTATACTATCCTAAAGGTATATTAAGCCAAAGTGCAGAAGCAGGGAAAAAAGCGCATCGCTTTAATGCCACAATCGGAATCGCAACCGAAAATGGAGAACCGATGCATTTCCGTCACATACAAGAGAAATTAGGATACGCTCCAAAGGATATCTATCCATATGCAGCTCCACAAGGAAAAGAATTATTACGTTCAATTTGGAAAGAAAAATTATTAAAAGATAACCCTTCGATGCAAAATAAATCAATTGGCATGCCAATTGTAACTAGTGCGTTGACACATGGTTTAAGTATTGTAGCCGATTTGTTTATGAATCCAGGTGATGTCCTAATTTCGCCGGAGCAATATTGGGGTAACTATAATACAGTATTCCAGATTAGAAGAGGCGGCCGTGTAGAAACGTTCCCTTTATTCAATGAACAGAATGGTTTTCATGTAGAAGCCTTCCGTGAAACGTTAACGAAGCAAAAAGAAAAAGCGATTGTGTTATTAAACTTCCCGAACAATCCAACTGGTTATACACCATCGATTAGTGAAGCAGAAGCAATTGTTCAAGTATTAAAAGATGTAGCCGCTTCTGGTACTAAATTAGTTGTCGTATTGGATGATGCTTACTTTGGCTTGTTCTATGAAGATTCGATTAAGGAATCATTATTTGGATTATTGGCAGATAGTCATCCAAATATTTTGCCGGTGAAAATCGACGGAGCTACGAAAGAAAACTATGTATGGGGATTACGCGTTGGTTTTATTACTTACGCTGCCACTCCGGATGTCTTGGATGCATTAGAACAAAAAACAAAAGGAATTATTCGCGGAACGATTTCGAGTGGTTCTCATATTTCCCAAACAATTCTTTTGGAATCTCTGCAGTCAGAAGAGTTTTTAAAAGAAAAAGAAGAGAAATTTCAAATTATGCAATCACGTGCGATTAAAACGAAGGAAGTACTTGCGAACGAAAAGTTTGCTTCCTACTGGACGTACTACCCATTTAACTCTGGGTACTTTATGTGCTTGAAGTTAACTAATTTAGATGCGGAAACACTTCGTCTTCACTTATTAGACCAATACGGTGTGGGGGTTATTGCAAGCAATAAAACAGATATCCGCGTAGCCTTTTCATGCGTAGAAGCGTCAGATATTGAAGAGCTATTTGATTTGATTTATCAAGGATGCCAAGACTTAACTAAATAATTGTTTTGAAAAACTGTTCGTGAGTTAGTGTTCATGAACAGTTTTTTTATGATGTAAAATGTAAACGCTAACATTTATCTGGAATCCGAGACATAAACTATTGAAACGTTATTTTAATAGTTTAGGGGGGATGAAGATGAGAGGCGAACGTATACCAGGGTGGGCAAAAGTTTTTATTGGAATTATTATTGCCTTAGTAACGATTTTTGTTCTTTATCTATATGTTGATAAAGAACAAGAGGAAGGATCACCATACGCTACCATTACAGTAACAGAAGAGACAAATGCGGAGACTAAGCCGGAAGTTGAAGAAGAGGATAAGGAATTAACGAATCCAGCTAACCCAGACATGAAGGTTGAATATGCTTCAACAGATTGGTCGATACACGGGGGCGATTATTACAACAGACGTTATTCCACTTTGAAGCAAATCACATCGGAAAACATAGGTGATTTAAAACCAACTTGGGTTAGTAGTCTAGGCTCTGGAGCAGAAGATAAATATTCAGGAGAGGCTACACCTATTGTGGTGGATGGCATTATGTATATTGCGACCGGTGCTAATGACGTATTTGCAATTGATGCCAAAACAGGTGAACAGATTTGGGCATATACTCCGGATATTCCACAAGAAATGGACACGGTATGCTGTGGCTGGACGACACGGGGAGTAGCAGTAGGTGATGGAAAGGTATATGTAGGATTATTGGATGCAAGGCTAGTGGCCCTTGATCAAAAAACAGGTGAAGAAGTATGGGAAACGAAAGTGGCGGAATGGGAAGAAGGATATACCGTTACAAGCGCACCACTTTACTATAATGGAAAAGTGTATACGGGTGTGGCTGGAGGAGAATATGGTATTCGCGGACGCGTAATGGCATACGATTCCGATTTAGGATATGAAGTATGGCGTTTTTATACTATTCCTGGACCGGCAGATATCAATGGAGATACTTGGCCTTCAGATAATGATGCTTGGTTAACTGGAGGGGGACCGGTTTGGAATACACCAGCAGTTGACCCGGAACTTGGGTATATTTACTTTGCAACTGGAAATACGGCTCCTGACTTAGATGGTAGCAATCGAGAGGGCGATAATTTATATGCAAACTCTGTCGTTGCTGTAAATGCGGAAAATGGTGATTATGTATGGCATTTTCAAGAAGTGCATCATGATATTTGGGATATGGATCCAGCAAACCCGGTTGTTTTATTTGATGTAGAAAAAGATGGGGAGATGCGAAAGGGTCTTGGGCAAGCGGGGAAAACAGGATGGGTTTATTTCTTAGATCGTACGGATGGAACACCGCTAGTGGGTATTGAAGAAAAGCCGGTACCCCAATTGGCTGAACAAAAAACAGCAGCAACTCAGCCATTCCCAATAGGAGATGCATTTGTGCCGCAAGGGGTTTTTCAAGAAGATGTTGACCGCGATTTAGGAGATGTATTTGAAGGGAAAATAGGCGATATCTTTACACCGTTTTGGGAGGAACCGATAACACTTAAACCAGGGCCTGCCGGTGGTGCGAACTGGCCACCATCTGCTTATAACCCTGATACGGAGCTGTTTTATGTTTTAGGAAATGATAACTATTTTTCTTTTGCTAGACAAGAAGAGGAAGCATTTGAGGAAGGCTCTATGTATATCGGTAGCATTATGCAACCAGTTTCCAATGCACCATCACGCGGTACAGTAACTGCACTCGATGTTAAAACAAATAAAATCGTATGGCAACAAAACTGGGATGCTCAAGCATACAGCGGTGTTCTAACAACGGCCGGAAATCTGGTGTTTGTAGGTCATAACGATGGTCGTCTAATTGCTTTTGACGCTAAAACTGGTGATCAATTGTGGGAATATATGATGGATGCAGGTGCCAATGCTCCTTCTGTCACGTATGAAATTGATGGAGAACAATATATTTCGATTTACGCAGCAGGAAATGCACTAGCAGGATCTAAACATGGCGATAAAGTGTACACCTTTAAATTAGGAGGAACCTTGCCTGAAGGGCAAGTGATTGATGCCTCGGCAAAAGGTGATACTAACGAGTCTACTAACGCTGAAGAGACAGAAGGCGAAACAGTAAGTAGTGTAGATGCTGGTCTAGAGGTGTACGCAAATAGTTGTATTGCTTGTCATGGCAATCAAGGGGCGAATGGACATAATGGACCAAACCTACAGAATAGTAAGTTTGCTGAAAGTAGAGAAAATGTGATCGATCGAATAACAAACGGAGGAGCAACAATGCCATCCTTTAAAGATTCGTTAACTCCTGAAGAAATTGAAGCAGTAGCAGACTATATAGTGACGGTTATTTCTCCATTGGGTGAGGGATAAGTGAAGTGAAAAGAAACCAGCCATTTTGTATGTCGATGGCTGGTTTCTTTATGTTGATTTGTGCAAGATATAGATACTACGATTTAGTGAGTTGAATAAGAGTCCGCTGGGTGAGCGATGAGGATTTACCGCCCCTTGGTATAACGCGCTTTCCCTATTTCATGAAGATGGGTACAGTTTAATTATCCAAGAAAAAGGGGAAATAGTGTATACTAGATTCAATCGTTATTAGTTAGAAGTTATGGAGAAGGGGATCATGATGAAAAAGAATTATCCAGACGACGGTTTAGCTTTACATACGGATTTATATCAAATTAATATGGCGGAATCCTATTGGGCGGATAACATGCACGAAAGAAAAGCAGTATTCGAGTTGTTCTTCCGAAAGCTTCCGTTCGGGAATGGTTATGCCATTTTTGCGGGACTAGAAAGATGCCTTGATTATTTAAGAAATTTTCATTTTACCGAAAGCGATTTAGAATATTTACAACATGAAGTCGGCTACAAGGAAGATTTTATCGATTATTTGCGGACGGTTCGTTTTACGGGTGATGTTTACTCAATGCTAGAAGGGGAACTTGTATTTCCGAATGAGCCAATTATGCGGATTGAATCGACATTGGTTGAAGCACAGCTTGTGGAAACTGCACTCTTAAATATTGTTAATTATCAAACGCTTATCGCAACGAAAGGTTCTCGTATTAAACAAGTAGTGAAAGATGAAATTGCGATGGAGTTTGGTTCAAGACGAGCGCAAGAAATGGATGCAGCTATTTGGGGAACTCGCGCTGCATATATTGGTGGAATTGAATCTACTAGTAACGTGCGAGCGGGCAAAATGTTTGGTATTCCTGTTTCTGGAACACATGCCCATTCTTTAGTGCAAGCGTATAAAAGTGAATACGAAGCCTTCCATTCATATGCAAAACGACATAAGGACTGTGTTTTCTTAGTGGACACGTATAACACTTTAAAAACAGGCGTTCCTACTGCTATAAAAGTGGCCGAGGAACTGGGGGACAAAATCAATTTTATCGGTATTCGCTTAGATTCTGGTGATATTGCTTTTCTTTCAAAAGAAGCAAGAAAGATGCTAGATGCGGCTGGATTTACGGATGCTAAAATTATCGTTTCGAATGATTTAGATGAATATACAATTTTAAATTTAAAATCTCAAGGAGCAAAAGTGGATAGCTGGGGTATTGGTACAAAGCTTATAACAGGTTACGACCAGCCGGCGCTTGGAGCGGTATATAAAATTGTCTCCATTGAAGATGAAGAAGGCACGATGCAGGACACGATTAAAATTTCCTCTACTACTGAAAAAGTAACGACACCTGGTCAGAAAAAGCTGTTCCGAATTATTGATAAAGAAAACGGAAAGGCAGAAGGCGATTATATTACGATGCATGATGAAGATCCAACGCATGAAAAACGTTTGAAGATGTTCCACCCGGTACACACGTTTGTATCCAAATTTGTGACAAACTTTGAAGCGAAAGATTTGCATGTAAAAGTGATAGAAAACGGACAAGTTACGTACGAAATTCCGGATTTACAAGAAGTGCGTGATTATGCGCATGCTAATTTAGATTTGCTATGGGACGAATATAAACGTTCACTGAACCCAGAGGAATATCCGGTCGATTTGAGCCAAAAATGTTGGGACAATAAAATGCGCAATATTCAAGAAGTAAAAGAGATGGAGCACAATCTTATTGCACAAAATGGAGGCTGATCATAATGACAACTATGCAACAGAAAATTATCGAAGCTTTGAAAGTGAAACCAAACATTAATGTGGAAGAAGAGATCCGAGTTAGTATTGATTTTATGAAGGCGTATCTAAAGAAGCATTCCTTTATGAAAAGTATGGTGCTCGGTATTTCAGGAGGACAAGACTCTACATTAGTTGGAAAGCTTGCCCAACTCGCTGTAGACGAGCTAAATAAAGAAGCTGGCGAAGAAGTCTATGCATTTATCGCGGTAAGTTTACCGTACGGTGTTCAATTTGATGAAGATGAGCGTCAAGATGCATTAGATTTTATCCAACCGTCTAAATCTGTCACGATCAATATTAAAGAGGCAGTGGATGCAAGTGCACGAGCGCTAAGCGAAGCAGGTGTTACATTATCGGACTTTGCAAAAGGGAATGAAAAAGCTAGAGAACGTATGAAGGCGCAATATTCAATTGCCGCAATGTATAATGGCGTTGTACTTGGAACAGATCATGCAGCGGAGGCTGTTACTGGATTTTATACAAAATACGGCGATGGCGGTGTAGATTTAACTCCCATATTCCGTTTGAACAAAAGACAAGGCAAGCAGTTGCTTAAACAACTAGGATGTCCGGAGCATTTATATTTGAAAGTTCCGACTGCAGACTTAGAAGAAAACCGCCCGGCTATTCCGGACGAAGTAGCGCTTGGTGTAACGTACGAAGAAATTGACGATTACTTAGAGGGTAAAAAAATTTCCCAAGCATCACAAGAAAAAATTGAAGGCTTTTATACTCGATCTATGCATAAGCGACATATGCCAATTACAGTGTTTGATGATTTCTGGAAATAGTTAACCGATATGTAAAAATAGTAGAGAGTGGGAAATGTTGAACTTCCCCTCTCTACTTTTTTATTGGTTATGAAATTATAAGCCCTATGATTTGTTAACTAGTATAGGGAAACTGCGCGGTAAGATACTAAGATGTCCGCCATGATTTCCGCTCCAGGCGGACGCTTTCCGTGGGGCGAGCGGTGAGCCTCCTCCTCCGCTAACGCTACGTGCGGGGTCTCACCTGTCTCGCTAATCCCACNGTAAGTCTTATTCCATTAATCTTAGGTTTTTCCTATAGAAAAACAATATAGCACTAGATTTAGTGCATCATTTCTTAGTAATGAGCAGACTCTACTGGATTGTAGCGAAAGGGTGGCGACTCCAGCCAGAATAGCTTGAGCTGAAGACCCTGGACTGAGCGTAGAGAAGGAAGCGGCTGAAGCCAAGCCGGCGGAAAGCGTCCGCCCTGTAGCGGAAATCCCAGCGTCCACTTCATTCAACTCACTACCGCGCAGTTTCCCTATTATGTGCGACATACCAATATTATTATTTGCGAGAAGTGACTGTACAATTCTTCTTCTGCGAGAGATGGTTAAGTATTTTCTTATTTGTATTATATTGTAACTTTCGGTATGCTAATTATATACTATATTAATATTCAAACTAATCTTTCAATAGAGGATACCGGGGGAAAAAAGATGATGGAACAATTGCAAATTCAATCTATTATTACAAATATAGAAAAAGTGATGATTGGTAAGAAACATATTGCAGAGTTGGCAGTAGTAGCACTCCTTGCAGAAGGACATGTACTTCTGGAGGATGTACCGGGTGTTGGAAAAACGATGATGGTACGTGCTCTTGCCAAATCTATTGGTGCGGATTTTAAAAGAATTCAGTTTACGCCGGATTTATTGCCATCGGATGTATTAGGAGTCTCTATTTACAACCCAAAAGAAATGGAATTTGAATTTAGAGCAGGACCAATTATGGGGAATATCGTGCTAGCAGATGAAATAAATCGTACTTCTCCTAAGACACAATCCGCACTTTTAGAAGGAATGGAAGAAGCATCCGTGACAATTGATGGGATTACCATGCCAATTCCTAAACCATTTTTCGTCATGGCTACACAAAATCCAATAGAGCATGAAGGAACATATCCGCTGCCAGAAGCCCAACTCGATCGTTTTTTATTGAAACTGAAAATGGGATATCCGAATCCAAGTGAGGAAATTGAAATTCTCGATCGTGTTGAAAAACTAACTCCGATTGAACAAATCGATTCTGTTATTTCATTGGAACAATTATTAAATTTACAGAAGCAAGTGAAAATGGTGAAGGTTGACCAAACGATGAAAGGGTATATTGTCGATCTTGCCAATCGAACTAGACAAGATACGTATATTTACCTAGGAGTTAGTCCGAGAGCTTCCATAGCTTTAATGAGAGCTGCACAAAGTTATGCAATGCTTCAAGGAAGGGATTTCGTCATACCGGATGATATTCAATATTTAACTCCCTTTGTTTTTGGTCATCGTGTCATTCTCAGACCAGAAGCACGATATGATGGGATTTCTACGGAAGAAGTATTAACTCGGATTATTAAGCGAACACCGGTCCCATATAAGAGGAAAGTAAGTCAATGAAACAGCGATTGAAACGGTTACGACCGTTAAAAGGTCTTGTTGGTATAATATTTCTTTTAATCGTAGCATTCTTTTATGCCATGTTCCAAGGTGGATTTGTTAGTTGGTTTTTATTTTATTTGTTGGTTCCCCTTTCTATTTATTCTTTGTTCTTATTTTTTTATCCGCTTTCGAAGTTGGATGTAAATAGGACAATTGATACTCGGAATGTTTATAGTGGCGGAAAGTTCGCGGCAACCGTTCACATCAGAAGAAATAATCATTTTCCGCTCATGTATGTAAAGTTCGAAGAAAAAGTTAGTCCCACATTAGCGAATATCACTTCATGGAAACGAATGATTTTTTGGGGAATGAAAAAAGAGTTTACTTGGACTTATGAAATGGATCATATTCCTCGAGGGGAGCATGTACTAGAGGGGCTTACTATTCAAGTTAGTGATTTATTTGGATGGGTAAAGAAAGATGCGTTTATTCCAAATCCTAAAACAATCCTTGTATTTCCTAATGTAACAGAAATGGTATATGTCCCTATTGAAACCAGATATGACCAAGGTGCCGCCGTATCGAGAATTCAAACGATGAAAGATACTTCCATGGCTACAGGTTTAAGATCTTATCAACCAGGGGACCGGGTTTCTTGGATTCATTGGAAATCCTTTGCTAGAACACAAACGCTTAAAACGAAAGAGTTTGAAGACCGGCAATCCCAAGATTTATTCGTCTTGATGGACCGGACACCTGCTGATAGTTTTGAAGAAATAGTCGATTTAACTGCCTCTATTTTACAAGCAATTGTGCGTCATCAGGCTTCCAGTGCTTTTTTGTCTTTAGGTGAACATCGTTTTTTTATCCCCTCTGTTCAAAGTGAAAGTCAATTACAGCAGGCACTATATCATTTAACGAAAGTGCAACCAGATTTAACAAAATCAATTGAACAAGTGATTTTACATGACGGGGCATTGGCACAAGCAACTTCTCTTTTATATGTTACAAGTAATCTTACATATGAATGGATAGATAGCGTTCAAAAAACGGCAAGTAATTTGCGTGTTTGTACATGCTTTGTTGTCAAACAAAAAGACGAAAAGTTATTGAAAGAGGAACAAGTCATGCATCAGTTTGCTGCGAGTAGAGGAGTTCGGGTTCACACTATAACGAAGGATCGTTTTGCCCAAGCGTTTATGGAGGTGACTCGTTCATGAGTAAAAAAGCAGTGTTATCTTTTTTTATTTATTTTTTTGTATTTGTTTTAACGGTTGAATGGTTAAAACCAGTGATCGAGTTAACCGATACAGATCATTTATATTTATTTAGTTTATACTTATTGATTTCTTTTTTATTTTACTTCATAAGATTGAAATGGTATTATGCAGCACCGATAAAAATAGTATTTATTTGCTGGGTAATTATTTCAATCTATACCGATTTTTCGTTTATCTCTTTAGATGCTTTTGCTTATTTGATAGAAGCCATTCGTGTGAATACCTCTGCTTTAATCTCACGTGAATGGTTAGAAGTAACGAATCCTTTTCGGACCTTTTTGTTTTTTTTACTGTTATGGATGACTACGTATTTATTAAACTATTGGATACGTGTCAGAAAAAATATCCTATTATTCTTTATCCTTACGATTCTATTTATAACAATCTTAGATACATTTAGTCCATATAATGGAGAAAAAAGTATCATGATTGCACTAATATCAGGTTTTATCGCGATGGGATTGTTATATGCTCAGAAGGTTGGGACGGAAAATAAAGAGCAAGCAAAAACACCTCTTTTGCTTGGCGGTATAGGAAGTCTAGTTGTAATACTTGTCATTAGTGGAGCATTGGCTTTTGTACTACCGAAAGCTGGACCAAGCTGGCCAGACCCTATACCGTTTTTCACTGCTGCAAAACCATCTGCTTCGAGTGAAGAGGGTGGAAATGGAAGTGGAGTACATAAGAAAGTAGGGTATGGGGAGAATGATGAAAATTTAGGCGGTGCATTTGTCGCAGATGATACTCCAGTATTTACAGCAGCTGTACCGACCAGGCAATATTGGAAAATAGAAACGAAGGACACGTATACGTCCAAGGGGTGGATTTTATCCGATACAGAAGCACAAATTAGTAGCTATAAACTAGGGGAATTAATTCAATCCGATATCACTCCAGGAGAGGAAGAAAGAACAGCTACTGCAAGTGTTTCCATGTCACAGGAATACTCTTTTGTCATGCAACCTTATGGTCTTAAGGAAGTAGATGCGTTAGAACCCTTCACTCTTTCATGGAATGAAACAAATCAAAAGCTTTCTACGTTCAACGGTGGTAGCGCCGCGCCCATTACAAATTATGATGTTGCTTATAGTGAGCCTGTATATAGTTTAAAGGCGCTTCGAAATACGAAAATAGAAAGTTTAGATAGTCTGACAAGTGAATTTGATCGCTATTTACAATTGCCAGAAACCTTACCGACTAGAGTACGAGAGTTAGCTACTTCTATTACAGAAGGGGACGCAAATTTATATGAAAAAGCGAAATCCATTGAACGCTACTTTAAACAAAACGGTTTTCGTTATAATGAGAAATTAGCCGCAATTCCAGAAGGGGATACGGATTACGTCGATCAGTTTTTATTTGATACGAAGGTAGGATATTGTGATAATTTTTCAACTTCTATGGTTGTTTTACTTCGTTCAGAAGGAATCCCTGCACGTTGGGTGAAAGGCTTTGCACCAGGAGAGATTGTAGAAAGAGAAGACAGCATTCCTATTTATGAAATAACGAATAATAACGCCCATTCATGGGTTGAGGCGTATTTTCCAAATATAGGTTGGATGACTTTCGAGCCTACAATCGGATTTACCAATAGTGCAAACTTAAATTATGATTTAGATATTCAGACGGATGAGTTGGAAGCACCAAAAGAAACTCCAGCGCCAACGCCTACAAAACCAAAGCCGGAGAAAGAGAGAACAGAAGTTTCCCAAAAGCTAACAGAAGTAATGAGTAATGCTGTAAAGTGGGTATTGGACCGCAAAGCTATATTTATATGGATAATCATCGGACTAGTTTTTATCGGTTTGCTTGCTTATCGATTTAGGCGCAAATGGTTATCAAAAGTGCTAATCCCTTTATATCGCGCAAGAAAAAATGACTGGGATTCATTTGAAAAAATGTATCATCAGTTACTCAAACAGCTCCATGCTTATGGGTATGTAAAAGAACAGGGACAAACATTAACGGAGTATGCTACACAGATTGATGGCTGTTTTAGTGGCAACCATATGAAACACTTGACAAGTGCATATGAAAGAGGATTTTACGGTGGCAACAAAGCAGAGATAGATTATCCGTTAATGCGGGAAAGTTGGGAAAATTTAATCAATCAGCTAAGCAGTTGATTTTACACTCCACAAGCTGTAAACTAAAGTCAAATTAAATTGACCAAGTTGCCCTCGTATATGTCCGATAATATGGTTCGGATGTCTCTACCAAGTTACCGATAATAACTTGACTATGAAGGTGAATGCAGTCATGTCTTTTTTAGGGACATTTGCATTCACCTTTTTGAAGTAGAGAACATTAACGCGTAGAAAGAGGTTTACTTTCTTACGCGTTTTTTTATTCTAGATAGCGCACTTGGATCACAAATAGAGAAAAGGTGGATGCTAATGTCTTCAACTCCATTGTTGAAAGAACAAGAAAAAATTGTCGTATTAGATTTTGGTAGTCAATATAACCAACTAATCACACGTCGTATTCGTGAATTTGGAGTGTACAGTGAGTTGCACCCACATACAGTAACAGCAGAAGATTTAAAGAAGATGAATGCTACTGGAATCATTTTCTCGGGTGGTCCGAACTCTGTATATGATGAAAATGCCTTTCATATTGACCCTGCGATCTATGAAATTGGTGTTCCTATCTTAGGTATTTGTTATGGAATGCAATTAATGTCACAACATTTTGGTGGGAAAGTAGAAAAAGCTTCTCATCGAGAATATGGTAAAGCGGAAATTGACGTAAAAAATGCTACTGCTTTATTTGGACAACTTCCTGCAAACCAAGTTGTATGGATGAGCCACGGTGACCATGTAACGGTAGCTCCAGAAGGATTTGAAGTAATTGCAACAAGCCCTTCTTGTGAAGTTGCGGCAATGGCAAATGAAGCGAAGAACTTATACGCAGTTCAATTCCACCCAGAAGTAAGACATTCTATTTACGGAATCGATTTACTACGTCAATTCGTATTCGACGTTTGTCATGCTAAAGGCGATTGGACAATGGAAAGTTTCATTGAGATGGAAATTGAAAAAATTCGCGAAGAAGTTGGCGACAAAAAAGTGTTATGTGCGCTTAGCGGTGGAGTAGATTCTTCTGTAGTTGCTGTTTTAATCCATAAAGCAATTGGCGACCAATTAACATGTATGTTTGTGGATCATAATCTACTTCGTAAAGATGAAGCAGAGGGTGTAATGAAAACTTTCTCTGAAGGCTTCCATATGAACGTGATTAAAATTGATGCACGCGAACGTTTTATGAGCAAACTAGCTGGAGTTTCTGATCCGGAGAAAAAACGTAAAATCATCGGAAATGAATTTATCTATGTATTCGACGATGAAGCATCTAAATTAGAAGGTATGGATTTCCTTGCACAAGGAACACTTTACACAGACATTATCGAGAGCGGTACAGCCACTGCCCAAACGATTAAATCGCACCATAACGTTGGTGGACTTCCAGAAGATATGCAATTTAAGTTAATCGAGCCATTAAATACTTTATTCAAAGACGAAGTTCGCGCGCTTGGGACAGAGCTTGGTTTACCAGATGAAATCGTTTGGCGTCAACCTTTCCCAGGTCCTGGATTAGCAATTCGTGTGCTTGGAGAAGTAACAGAAGAAAAACTAGAAATCGTTCGTGAATCAGACGCAATTCTTCGCGAGGAAATCGCAAAAGCTGGTTTAGAACGTGATATTTGGCAGTACTTCACAGTGCTACCTGATATTCGTAGCGTTGGAGTAATGGGCGATGCCCGTACGTACGACTACGCAATCGGAATTCGCGCAGTTACCTCTATCGATGGAATGACATCCGACTGGGCACGTATCCCATGGGATGTTCTAGAAAAAATAAGCGTACGTCTGGTCAATGAAGTTCCTCATATTAACCGCGTACTGTATGATGTAACGAGTAAACCACCAGCAACGATTGAGTGGGAATAGTTAATTGAAAATAGCCTGGAATCCTTGTGAAAAGGACTCTAGGCTATTTTTTTAGGAATTAGCTTCTACAGATAAATAAATGGCTATACTTCCATCCGTTTTATAAACCTCAAAATCCGTGGTATAAGCTCTTCGTAAATCACTTTCCCAAATCTCGCTCCAAGCCTTACTTACACCGGCTAAATCGTTTGATTCGACTTTCCAAATATAATATTCTCCATTATTGATCGTGATGCTATGTTCGCCATTCTTTTCTTCCGTTCCAATCAGAAAGTCAAAGTCTCCGGTATAATCACTTTCATAGTTGCTATAAACTGCATAAATTTCACCTTTTACTGGCTTCTTTAAAAATTCCTCCCAAGCTTTAGAGAATATACTCACATCGTTATTGTTTGCCCTAACCTTATTCCCGTAGACCACTTTTGCAGGGATATTTTCAGTCATTTGTAAATCTCCACCTTTCTAAGGAGAATATATCATGGTATATATGACAACTGGTTGTCATCATTAATTTTCTTATGGATTTTATTTAGCTCGTGATAATACGCTTTTTTTATCGTGTCTGGTTTTAAAACATCAACCGAGCTGCCGAACATTAGTAGAAAAGGAAGGAGGTTTTTATTTGCATCATATGTGAAAGTGACCTTGATAGTATTAGGAAGTATCTCCATTTCCTCTTCCAAGAAAAAATCATATAGCTTGCCCAATTGATTTCTTTGGAATACTAGCACTATCTGTACATTACTAAACATTTGGTGAAATTCTTTTTCAGTTATTGTTAGACTTGTTTCATCTAAGAGTAAAATTTCCCTGATCCGTGTAAGCTTGAATATCCTATTATCTTCTCTTTTTTCACAATAACCAGTGATATACCAACTACCATCCGCTAAATTGATATTAGATGGAGAGACAACTCTATTGGTAATCTCTCCGTTTAAAGAAACATACTTAACTTTCACCTTTTTTTGTTGAAACATTGCCTTTCTTAAAGTTTTTAGTTTCTCATTTGTTTCCATTTCAATTTCTTTTCTATGGATGGTTGGGGAGTAAAAAGTAAAGTTGCTATAAGATTCATCTTCTCCCTTTAGCTTTTCTAATTTCTCTATGAGTATTTGGTTCTCCTCTTGCAGAATAGTATGTTGTAGTTTTAAAGCTTCTATAATTGTTTGCTTCTCCTTATCAGAAAACAAATATCTATCCATTTTGTAGGAAGGCATCAATCCTATGCCTCCATTTCGACCATGAATTGTGACAACAGGAAGCCCGGATAGAGCTAATGAATCAACATCTCTATAAATAGTTCTCTTACTGACTTCTAGTTTATTAGCCAGTTCCTCAGCTGGAACTATCTCTTTATTTAATAAAATCACTAAAATAGATAACAATCTCTCAACTTTGATCATTAAGTGCACTCCTTCTCACTAAAAACGTTAAGTTCTTCTATCATTATAACGAATGCAAAGAAGTGTAAAGAAACGTTTTCTTCAAGAGTAAAGAGATTGGAAGTGTCACAATGACGAACTATTATATTAGAATTTATAAAAATGTTCGGTTTTTGTATTGATTTTTTAAAAGTATGGTGTTATATTACTATCATAATTTAATTATGTTGTCGTATAACGTTGGGAATAAGGCCCAAAAGTCTCTACCGAATCACCGTAAATGATTCGACTACGATGAGTGAAAAGTGTTTTCTTTCGCTTGTTAGAGACTAAAGCATACGACTTTTATGTAGTCGTATGCTTTTTCTGTTATACAGACAATAAATGGAGGATATTATGAAAAAGTATTTTCAATTCGAAGAACTAGGAACAAATTATCGTAGTGAAATTATCGGTGGTTTAACGACATTTCTTGCAATGGCGTACATCCTAGTTGTAAACCCGATGATTCTGTCGCTGGAAACAGTAGAAGGTTTACCAGAATTTATGTATATGGATAAAGGTGCGGTATTTACTGCAACTGCAATCGCTGCAGGTATTGGTTCTATTTTGATGGGAGTGCTTGCAAAGTATCCTATCGCGTTGGCACCTGGTATGGGTCTAAATGCTTTCTTTGCTTTTACAGTTGTTTTGGAATTCGGGATACCTTGGCAAATGGCTTTAACAGGGGTATTTGTAGCTGGAGTTATTTTTATTCTTTTATCATTAACAGGGATTCGTGAAACAATTATCAACGCTATACCGACAGAGTTAAAATATGCAGTTGGTGCAGGTATAGGTTTATTCATCACTTTTGTCGGATTACAAAATTCAAAAATTATCGTGAGCAGTGATACTGTAATTGTTGGTTTAGGGGATTTAACAGATCCTAATATACTATTAACTATTTTTGGATTAGTGATTACAGTAATAATGATGGTTAAAGGTATTAAAGGTGGAATTTTTTACGGTATGTTGATCACGGCTATTGTCGGTATGATTTTTAGCTTAGTGCCAACTCCAACTGGAATTGTAAGTAGTGTTCCAGACATAGCACCAACTTTCGGAGCAGCGCTTGATCCGATTTTAAAAGATCCATCATCTCTTTTAAATCATCAATTTTTGATCGTTGTTCTTACTTTCTTATTTGTAAATTTCTTTGATACAGCTGGAACGTTAATTTCTGTTGCGAACCAAGCAGGTCTGATGAAAGAAGGAAAGCTCCCGCGTGCAGGGAAAGCTCTTCTAGCAGATGCAATAGCTACAACTGCAGGAGCAGTCGCTGGTACTTCCACTACTACATCTTACGTTGAATCTACTGCAGGTGTTGCTGCGGGAGCACGTTCAGGCTTTGCAGCAGTAGTCACAGGAGTTCTACTATTATTATCTTTATTCTTCTATCCGGTATTAAGTGTAATTACTTCATACGTTACGGCACCTGCACTTATTATCGTCGGCGTATTAATGGTATCTTCATTAGGAAATATTGAATGGACTAAATTTGAAATCGCTGTACCAGCATTCTTTGTAATTATTGCAATGCCGCTGACTTACTCGATTGCAACTGGTATCGCAATTGGATTTATCTTCTATCCAATTACAATGATCGTTGCAGGACGAATTAAAGAAATTCATCCGATAATGTATGGTTTGTGGGTAATATTTATTTGTTACTTTATCTTCTTATAAATGAATGTAATGAAAAGAGAGGCCATGTGTCTCTCTTTTTTTATTGGAAAATGTAGATAGAAAGAGAATGCTGCGGAAAGAATGTGAATGGTGTATATGTCTTCGAAGTAGATACCGCAAGGGTTCCAAGGCTCTTTAAACTCTCTGAAGATATTAGTTGCATTTATCTGAATAAAATGTTATTATCTTTTTACAACTTTTTGTCGAATAAAGTGTTGACGAAGTATGGAATAGGGTGTTAAGATACAAAGGTCGCCAAAACAAAACGACAAAAAAACAACATGAACATTGAAAACTGAACATGCAAAACGTTAAGAAATATAGCTATTCAGATTAACTTGTTAGTCTGATAGCAAAACAATTATGACATCATTTAATGATGATGCCAGCAAAACAAAATGAGCTTTTTAAGTTCTCTATTATGGAGAGTTTGATCCTGGCTCAGGACGAACGC